>NZ_FOYY01000003.1:507959-1384136 GCF_900112445.1 Thiomicrospira sp. ALE5
ATTAGAAACACCCCCACGGGCGTGGGGAAGACAATGTCGGCTACGGATACCGGTTAAAAAGCTGGGAAACACCCCCACGGGCGTGGGGAAGACAGCAATAAGTTGTTAATGAGCGCTTATTCAAACACAATAATTCGTGTTTGACAAAATTTAACTATCGCTTAATTGCTTTTCAACAACCAATTGTAGGCCTGATATTTCAGTAATCGCCCGATTGTGATCACCGATACCGCGGATTTCATAGCCCGGCGTTTTGGGTGTGCGCCGAAAGATCATTAAACCGCTTTCGGCGGGACAATGTTCATACAAATATTCGACCACCGTTTTCGCCACCGAATCTTTCACGCCTGAAACAAACACATTCGGTCTAGGTTCAATAAACCACAACTTCATGCGCCCCCTCACGGCAGGGGGCAAATCATTTGCGATGACGACGAGCATTTTTTTCTCCCAATACCGATTCAATATCTTTTGCAATCGTTTGCAGTAAATCCATTTCGATTACACGATCTTTGAACTTATTTGCAACCTTATATTTGTTGTACCGCCCGCCCATGTCTTTGGTTAGAGAAAACGCCAAATCAATACACAAGTGTTCTTTATACAAATCGGCCAAATCATAAACAAACGGCAAGGGACTACCCGAATGAATAAAGCCAATATGAGGCGAGTACCCCAGTGAATGAACTGATGAACTTAAAATGCCATAAAGTGCGGCATTGCAAGCGGTAAGAATTTGGTTGGTGATGTCGCTTAACTCAAATTTGCCTTGTACAAATTTGCGACCTTGCCAGCCGACTCCGTATTCTTGCGCTTTTTGTTCATATAGTTGGCGCACACGGTAGCCTTCCATGCCCATCATTTCTTGCAGTGTTTTTTCGGCCAAATCTGCTGAAGGAAAACGCCGTGAAAACATGCGCCGTGCCACTTCAACTGATTTTTCAGGAACAGCCGAGAGTTCGATTTGATGACGTAAATTGCGGGTATCGGATGCGGGCGTTTGGCCGGAAGCATAAAACAACAAGCTATCCTCCCCCACCCAACAAATACTGCAATTCGCCGCCGCCGTTACCTTTACGGCTTCATGAGTAATACTGGTTCCTGGGCCTAGTAACAAACAATTTAATGTCGCAACCGGTAAACGAATAACATTACCGGTGCTGTCTATCCATTTAACACTGGCATCGTCAATTTCCAGCCTGCCGCGCTCAAGGTAAATAAACGGATATTTATCTTTGACTTGCGGCAAGCTGTCGCGCGTGACTTTGATAAATAACCGTTTCACTTCAGGTTTGTCGGCGGGTTGTTGTTCAGCCATCCACTGCTTCCTCTTGGATGTAAAGCACTGTCACTTGGCGATCACGGTATTTTTTGTGTTCGCCAAATTGAATCGGTACATCATTGAGGGTGAGATGTTCATCGCCTTCAATTTCTCCCTGCAGGACTCGAAAATCTTCAATCAAGTTTTTTTGTTTTGCTAACAACCAGGCCTGGTTGCTCACGCTGTCAAAATCATCACATTGCCCTTGAAACACTAACTCGGTGGGGATGCAGTTTTTGCGACCGAGATAAATATCCCAATTCGGATTTTGCAGAGCTTGCGCGATGGATTCGGTTAAATCAGTGGGGACTTGCAAAGCCACCGCGAAAACGGCATCTTGCAGATAGTAACGGTAAGTCATTTTTGTGCCTGCACCATTCGGCTTACTACCGTCTGCTTTTTTAGGAATAAGTAAATTCTGCCATGGGTCTTTTTCGTCATAACCGCTACCAACCATTTGAAAATCGCGTAAAAGAGGTTCTTTGTCGCGCTTTTGACCATTCGGTTTGGTTTTACGATAACTGATTACCTGCATATCTAGTGATGCAAAACGGGCTAACAATTCTGTTTGTTCGCCACCTGCGCCTAAAGCACTGCACACTAAACCTAGTACCCCAGACTTAGTGGGGAATTTCAGCGTATCGCGCCGGCCAAATTTGGAATCCGCGCCCCATGATTGCAGGGGCGCTTCAAACCAAAGCAACAGATAGGGGTCTGTAGTATTTGGTTGGGTCATAACTTACTCCGCATCGGCTGGTAAATGCGCGACAAGTTTGGCAATCAGGTCGTCAATATTGCTCGGTGGCAATTCGATTTCATCTAACTTGCCAAACAGTGAACCCGCCATCTGTTGTTTTTTGTCTAAATCGGCATTCAGTGCTTCAACACTCGGCGCAAGATAGCCTTCGCTTTTGGCTTTTACCGGATTGTCAAAACTGGCTTGCAGAGCTTGGCCTTTACGCACGAAGACTTTGGCGTAATCCCAAGCGGATAAACCGGTCATGGTGGTTTGGCGTGCGGTAGGTACGGCAACGTAAAGTGCCTTAACAAAGGATTCAATCGCACCCGCCATATTTTGACCATTGAGTGTTTGGTACAGTTGGCCTAAATCTAAACTGACATAACGGTAATAGGTCGCGGAGTTAAATTCTAAACTGCCCATGTGAGCTGAACCCGAATCTTCACGAATACCCATAGGGTCATCATCGACAGCGGTAAAAAATTCGACTTCATTGGCTACTTTGTGGGTTGAAATGGCGTGTGCAAATGAGCAGGCTGCTTCCACATTTAATTCAGCGGCTTGCGCTACCATGCGACCAAAGAGCGCAATGTCAACTGCATTCATATTTGATTTATCTAAAATTGAAGCAACTTCTTTTGCTCTTTTTTTCTGGTCAGTTTGCTTTAAAACACTAATCGCATCAAAGCCGTTTTCGGCAAATAACTCAGCCAATTTAGTCACCTCTTTAGGTGATAAAAAAATCAAGGCATCAGAAGTAGATTCTTTTGCATCATCAACCTCAACTTCTTCAGTTTTTTTGCCTTTCTTAGGTTCTTTTGCCTTAATGAAAGCGCCCTCCAACCAATCGCCGCAAACTTTCGCCTGCTCATCTGTTGCGCCTAACTTTTTACATTCGGCTTGCACTAACGCAGAAACAAATTTAGTTCTTGAACCTAAGTTTACAGCACCGTATCCCTGCATCGCCAAACGCACAGGGCGTTTCCAGGCTTGCGAACTCACTCGCGCACGCGGCACACCGCCAACCATGGCGGTTTTAGGGGCGCCAACATCGTCACGGTTTAAACAGGTCACCGGGAAGGATTGCAAAATATGGAATTCAATGCGGGTATTTTTTAATGGGTTAGCGTTGTTCATGTTGGATACTCCAAGGTAAAAATTAAGTTTTAAATAAATTAGTCAATTAAAGGCACAATTTGCAGTAAACCAAAACCAAAGGCTTTGCCGCGCCCGATGCCCTGTAAAAAGCTGTAGGTAAATTGCGCGCGGTCGGTGACGTTTAATTCACCTTTTAAATGCGCGGAACTATGGGTAATGGTTTTACCGCCTTTTTCAAACTGCAAAACCGGGTTGATCTGCACTTGCAAATGGTCAGGATGGATTACAAAGCCCCAGCTTTTATGCGCCCTTTCGATGGCCCACAACGCAATCCCGTCTCTTTTGCGAAGGGCTTCGATTTTGCCTGTGTGTTTGTTGCGCTTGCTTGGGTTGAGGGTGATTTCAAATCCATAGCGATTGTGTTGCACAAAGTCCGGCTTGATAATGCGCGTTTCGACTTCACCAAATTGTGGGGTTTGATGTGGCTTGCGCGTGGAAAGCATGAGGATGTTCCGAGAATGAAAATCACCGCCCTTGTCCGCCCACAAAATGCCGCTTGATTCGCTGTTGGCTTTATCCGCATCGCTGCGAATATCATCAAACAGGCCATAAACCTGTTTATGCAGGGAATAGGCATCAGTAATTTTCAGAGTTTTGATGTCGCTGCGACTTAAACGCAGTACCGAGGCATAAGCCAAAACGTCATTATTCATCGACGCCCTCCTCAGCTTGCTTGCCATAGAAGTTTTGCGCCCAGCGGGATTTGATTTTTTGACGAGATTCATCGTGACTGAACCAGAGTAAATCATCCAGCAAGGCGGCGTAATTCAGGGGTGCAACGCCTTTAGACTCAGCGAGCGTCAATAATGGGCGCAGAATTCGACAGGCTTCTGCGGTGGTATCACAAGCTAACAAGCGGCGCAATTTGGCTTTGGCTTGCTCGCTTTGATTGCCGTCTTCATAGCAACGGGCAATCGCTTGGCCGATTAAGGTTTTGCCATTCGCCTCCGCTTTGGTACGCGCCAAATCGGCGGCAACCGTGGCAAATGGCAAACGTTCGTTTTCGCTATCGAGTTTGATATTAAAACCAGCCAATATTTCCCATGACTGATATTCGGTGCTGGGGTTATCGGCGCGGCGTAATGCGGCGGCGTCACCCTTGTTGTTTTTGATTCGTTGGATAATGTAATCCACAAACTTTTGACTTCGTTCACTCATATCACCTCCTTAAACTGTTTTAATTTGCTCTTGACCCACCGCCCCGAGATCAGGCTGTTTGGGTTGCGCGAGATATTTACTTAAATTGGGGCGTGACTGCGCCCAAGCATCCAATTGGCGAGCCGTTTCTTTAGAGCAATAAAGTTCAAACGCTTGATACACAAAACCGGCAAACACTTTACGTAAAGCGAAGCGCTGTTGAGCGTTATCTGCACCATTAACGAGTTCCTGAAAACGGCCTTCGCAAAGTTGCCAGAATAAGTTGGTAGCACGTGCTGCTTGGTTTTTACCCTCGACTAATTGATGCTTGTAATAACTCATGACACAGCCATACAGGGTTTTGGCTAACGCATCCAATTCGGACACTTCTGATTGCAAATGTTCAAACCAAGTCGCACCAATGCATTCTGCTGGGATAGAAACGGTCGATTCCAAAAAATCATCTGAACCCGATACATATTGCTCCCCTGCATTGCTGCTGACACGCAAACCACCCGACCAAATCCCAATTTGCTTTAACTGTTTTGCACCGCGCGTCAAACCAAACTCCAATTGCGGACAGGTAAAAACCTCCTTGGTTTGCGTGGCCATAAAGCTTAATAGAGCCGTTAACATCCTCCACGGGCGTTTTTCAGTATCCACCCAAATGGCTTTCGGGTCTTTGCCTGAATAGTTCACCGACACACTTGGATCACTCACACCCTCTTTATAACCTGCGTGAACAATCCCCTCTGAATAATGCAATCCTTCTTTACTCAGAAGCAAAAAACGGCTCAAGGGAATCAAACGCCCCATTAAAGATTGGCTAAGTGATTTAGCTGTTGTATCTGCTTCGCCTGCTGGCATTTGTTCCCAAGGCGCTTGACCTAATCCCGCTTCAAACACACGCATTTGATTGATTTGATCTTGAGTAAACAAATTGAGCCAAATTGAACCCTGCAAGTTTTGACCTTGTAGAAAGTTATGCAAAAAGCCCATAAATCCGATTGAGCTTCCCGGTTTACCAGTCATACCCTTGCCATTCTCTTTGGTTTTGCCTTGGTAGCCTTGGGTTAAAACAGCCGTGTTATCCGTTTTTTTGCCACCCAATCCAAACCCCATCAATTGCAATACAAGCAAAGCCTTGTCAGCATCGTCCAGTGTTTTTTCTTGCTGGATTTGGGTGTGCACCGTGGTATTGCCTGTGGCGATTTCGGGCAATACCGCACCAAAAGGTTGAATCGCCGCTTTTGCAATGGCTGGCATTTGCAAAAAAGGTTGTTCGCCGTAGAGATAAAAACAGTCGTGCCATTTTTCTAAATAAGCTAAACAGGATTTTGCCAATCCTTCCGTCCCAAGTTCCAACCAGGCCTGGTCGTTTTCTGGAGTGTTGGCACTTTGCGCAATCGCTAACAGCAACTTAGTGAGCGCAATTTTTTGCACCGGATTACCACCCAGCGCTTTTAAATTGGGATTGCTAAAAATGTCTTTTAAACTAACCCGCCCGACATCCACCACAGGTATCCAGGGTTCATCAATTAAATTAAATCGGTTTTCTGTCATGGTTTCTCCTAAGTATTTTTTTGGGATTGGTAACCCAACCAGTCGTTGTAACTCAGTTGATATTTATCGTTTATTTGCGTGTTACCGTCGAGGGCGCTAAGTTGGTCGTCTTCACGAATTACGGCGACTCGGACTTGTGCATCCGATTGTTCTGGATGCCCTAAATAGACATAATCTTTTAACCAACTTAATGATGATTGCAACATTGCATTAGGCGCGGTATGCGTGGCGACTTTGACCAAATTCATTTGCAGTTTAGCGGCGAGTTCACGCCACCTTGTGTGACCAAACGTACGACCATTGTGTGGATAAAATTCGCGTTGTCCGTCGCTAAAGGTCAGCCAAGTACCTTTTTGGTTTTGATGCAGTTGGTTAAGCTCGACCTGGTTGAACAGTAAAACCTCAACCGTTTCTTGCTCCGAATAACGTGTAGTCACGGCTTCATCCGGTTTAGCACGCCCTATCGCACTCATGCCTTGTAACGCCAAGCTCCGCAAGGTGGTTCGTTTTTTCTCAATGTCGTGCAAATAGAGTGCTAACTTGTCTTGTTCAGCGCGTGCTTGATAAGTCGCTTCAATCAGCGGGCGAATATCCTGTGGCAAATTAACTTGCGTTCGATTTTGCCAAACCTCTAGTGTTCGACATAGCACATAGGGCGCATAGACTTTGGCAGAAACACCGAATGTTTTTTCCGGCTTTTCAATCGCTTCCTCTAAATTTGGTGCCAATAACCAGGCCTGTTGTTTTGCTTGCGGGTGGCGTTGGGGGTTTTCATGTCGCCATAAACGACCAAGTCGTTGCAAAATCATGTCGGTGGGGGCAAGACGCGTGACCAGAAAATCGGCATCAATATCCAGTGACTGCTCTAAAACTTGTGTGCCCACTAAAATACGTCCCTTGGCACGACGTTCCGGCCAACCGGCTTTACCAAACGAGGTGACCCACAGCTGTTCGTTTTGTTGGCGGTGGGTTTGAGTAAAGCGTGAGTGAAGCAAACCGGTATCAATGTCTAAACCAGAAGCACGTGCAGAAAGGGTTAAAAAACGTTCCTGCGCTTCGGCCACAGTGTTTTCAATCCAGAGAGTTTGTTGCCCTTGTTCAGCGCGAATGAGGACTTCTTCTATCGCGTTTTCGGTATCGGATTCGATTTTTATCTCGACTGTTTTTTGCTCAGCAGGCTGAATCGCAATTTCAGTGAGTGTGTGATTGGCTAATCCACTAATCAAGGGATAGGCCTCTTCAACCACGGTTGTTTTTAGTAGAGCTTGGCGGCGATCTTGGGTGAGGGTTGCACTGAGAATAATCACGGTGCAATGCAGCTTACGAAGCTCATCAACCAGTTCATCCATCACCGTACCGGTATAGGCATCATAAGTATGAACTTCGTCCAAAATAACCACTTTGCCAGCCAAACCAAAAGTGCGCACAAAGCCGTGTTTAACATGAAGCACGGCCATTAACGCCTGATCAATCGTGCCGACCGCAAATGGTGCCAAAATGCCTTTTTTTCCTTGACTGAACCATTGTCCGCCCGGTGCCGCCTCTTCGCCCATTTGCTGTTTTAACCTGGCCTGGCCGTGCAATAAAATTGGGCTGGCATGAAGCGAATCGTCTTCGAGCATCTTGTTTAAAAACTCGCCGACCCGTTCATGGATTTTTTCTGAGGTGAGTTGTGTGGGCAGTGCAAAATAAATACCGGTGGCTTTGTTTTGCACAAGCAGTTGATAGGCTGCATAGAGCGCGGCTTCGGTTTTACCTAACCCCATAGGCGCTTCGAGCACATAGATGCCTGGCTGATTGGCCAGCTCAAATAACTGGCTTTGTGCCTCGCGCGGCTGAAAACCAAACACCTGCTCAAAGGTCAGATTGGGCTTCACTTTGGGCGCAATAAATCCTGCCGCTTCAATCGCTTGCTGAATTTTGGGTTGCCAGTCTTCCGCTGGGCTGTCAAACAAGCTGCCCGACCCAATCCAGTCGGCCACTGTCGTTAAACCGGCAATCAGTTTTGCATGTAACGGGCTTTCAATTGTTGGGAAATCTTGGTTTAAGGCCTTTTTAAGTTGTTCGATTAAGGTAATACGTTGCGCCAACCAAGCTTCACCACCGAACACCTCTGATTTCGCTTGGCGGGCACCAGTATTTGGTGACCAACCATGATGTTGTCCGGCGATTTCAGGGATATATTGGCCCGCCTTGATCTCTTCTAAAGTGACTTGACTGACACCTGCATGACCACCCCATAACTTGTTTTCATCGAGTGTTGCGTCTTGAATACTCGACCATCGTTCTGCAGGGATTTGCGTCAGATTCGCGTATATCTTGCGCTGAAAGGTCGGACTCACTTTGCCATCATCATGGCACGCGACGACCAACGCTGAACCTTTTGGAAAAAACGCGTCACACAACCATTCTGGCATTTGCTCAATTAAGGACTGAGCGACTTGCCCGACAATTAAACAATGGGTAAAAACATCACGCCCGGCTAAAACACTACCATCCGTTTGCTTCCAAGTTTTTGCCAAACACGCCTTTAACGGGAAAACAGCATTGCATGATTCTTGATGTGTGGGTTCAGATAACTTTGGTGTTCTACGCAGCATATCGCTTCCTTTCATAATTCTAGCGCTTTAATCCGGATAGTTGAAGTTTACCACCCCTCGTTGTCAGATCCTGTCACTGGAATATTGCTTGAGTGTTGCTTCTAGGCGTTGTTTTACTTTCTGCCTGAGTTCGGGCGGTTCGATCACTTCGATTTCGGGGCCGTGTTTTAAGATGTCTTGAATGAGTTCGGTGTCGTGCTTGTAGGGAATGGTGAGTTGGTAGCGCCCGTCGTTTAACCAGCAGGCCTGCTGCTCGGGGTGCCAAGTTTCAAATTGTGTCCAGCGTGCTTGGTAGGCGCTAAAGTTGAGCACGGCCTGTTGGTCGGCTTGACCGGCAAAAATACCGTAACTGGTTTCAAAGTGTTCGGATAGGTCTTGAGGCTGGACCTCGAGCGCGGCTTGCTCGAGTAGACAGGCCTGCTTGATGCCCTCTAACGAAAAGCTGCGAATCGCTTGGCGGTGGTGACAAAATGCATCGAGAAACCAGTGATCGCGATAACGAATCAGTTGTTGCGGTGAAATCTCTCGGTCGTTGATTTCATTAGTCTGCCGGCTCCAGAATGTTATGTTGAGCCGTTTTTGGTTGGCCAGGGCTTGGGCGATTTGAGTGAAGATGTGTTGGTTTAAAGGACCGCTGGCCATTTGAATAATTTTGATTTTTTCGCTAAGCGCTGGGTTAGCTTGCCCTTGCTGACCCAGCCTGCGCTCAATTTGCGTCTTAAAAGGCGCCAGTTGTTCTGCGAGCAGGCCTGCTTGTAACTGATTCAAACTGTTGCTTAGAATTAAGAGCGCTTGCAGTTCTTCTGGCGTTAACCAGTACCCGGCAATAGGCACTTTTTGGCTATGGCTTTTGTCGCGGTAAACTCGGTTATCTGAAATAAAAAACGGCGCACCTGTTTCTTGAACAAGTAATTCTAGATCGCGCCGAATGGTGCGGGTAGAGCAGTCAAATTGATCGGCAATTTCGGCCAATCCAATCGGGCCGCTAGACTGTTGCAAATATTGACTGAGCTTATTAAGTCGAATCACCTTATCCATTAAGCCACCTTAATTAATCTTAGTTAAGGTGGTATTAAACCCTAATTTAACCCAATAAAAAACCCTCTTGTACAAACGCACAAGAGGGTTATCGAGTTACAGCCCTTCAGGCCGCAAATAAGCGCAATAACTTAGAAAGTCACAATGTAATCCGCTAGTGCTTCGATTTCTGCATCGGTTAGATTTGCAGCCATCGGTGCCATCATCGCCGTCATTGGTCCGACCTGCTCGCCCGCACGATAGGCGTTCATTTTGCTTATAAAGTCGTCACGGTCTTGACCTTGCAGTTTTGGACCCACGCCACCGCCGCCTGTGGCGCCATGACATCCCATACAGGTGCTATAAAGCTGTTGGCCATTGGCAGCAGGCGCCGCGGCTACTTGCGTTACTGTTTCAGTCGCTTCTGTTAATGTTTCAGGTACTTCTTCTGCCATCATAGGAGGTTGGCCTGGGCTAGTGGTTGTTTCGGGCATGGCTTGTGAATCAGTTGATCCCGTAAAAGTAGCGGGAATGTCACTTTCAACACGGCTAGACAAGCTTGGCATTGAAGGTTCTGCAGGTTTAGCTACTTCGCGGGTATCAACCTTTTTTTCTGCATCCGAATAGTTATCAGAACCACATCCAACTAGCATTAATGATGAACCAGCCAGCGTTGCAGCAAAAAATGTTGCAGTTAGTTTATTGAGTCGCATAAGTCTCTCCTGAGTCTAAATTTAGTTTTGCACCAACTAACAATACCACAAACTTTGCCAGAATGACTATTCGCGAGTGCGTTTTTATTACAGCTTGGCTAGTGCCTTCTCTAACCGGGTAATCGACACAGTTTGGATGGTTTTCATCGGTTGTGAAAACAATGAAATGCGCAACTCTTCCAGCATCCAACGCAGCTCGATTAATTCAGACGGCGGATGCGCACCATAACGCTGTGCCAGGGTGTCATAATCGGCCAGTAAACCCAGCATTTGGCGTTGGGTGTGTTGATCTTTTTGCGGGTCTAAATCCAGTTTTTCCAGGCGCAATTGCAAGGCTTTTAGATAACGTGGCATTTGTTTGAGCCAGGTATCCGGGGTTTCCAGCACAAAATTCAGATTCACCAAACCATCCAACTGGCTTTTAATATCGTCCATCGAAGCCAACCAACGCGGATTCACTTTGCCTTTCACTTGTTTAGCCAGTTGTTGATGACCGGTTAAAATTTCCGTCACCAGTCCTGCTAAGGTTTGCGCATCGGCCACCCAGTCGGCTTTGAGGGTAGCCAAGGCAGCTTCAAATTCTGATTGTTGACGTATGGCTTGCGGTTCCGGCACGAGACGGCGCAGCGATTTATCAATAATCTGCTCGGTTAAATGGGCACAGGAACCATAGGGCGCAAAACACAAGCAGGCCTGCTTGAGATTAAGATGTTTTTGCAGATATTTGACCTTGTCGTGCAGCTGCATTTTTAACAACGCCCAGACCGCATAGCCATGGTGTTTTTTTGCCTGACGTTCGTCGCCGCTGCGGGTTAAAAACACCCGCCCCTGCTCCATCACCAGGCCTGGATAGGCTTGTAATTGCTTGCCGTGGGATTTAATGGTTTCATTGTCTTTAAGATCACCAAAATTCCATTCGGTGACCGCCTGTTTTTGCTCACCACCACTTTGCTGAATTTTCGCTTCAACCAGATGTTGATAACGTCGTTTGAGTTCGGCCAAATCGGCACTTTCGGCAATCAACTTGCCTTTGTCATCCAGCAGTTGGTACCAAGGCAATAGGTGGGCGGGCAAGCTGACCGCGTTAAAATCATCGAGACCGATTTTGTGCTGTGCGCTGCGATTGAGTGCTTGAATTAGCTGAGGCGCAAACTCGCCCTGCTCGGCACTGATATGTTGCGCCACGCGCTCGGCCACCGCAGGTGCAGGCACAAACTGTTTGCGCAGTTGTTTTGGCAGGGCTTTGATATAGCAGGTTATTTTTTCCTTAATAAATCCGGGAGTAAGCCATTCAAACTGGCTTTCATTCACCAGGTTCAGACCGGCTAATGGAATTTTAAATACCACACCGTCTTGTTGTTTGCCCGGCTCAAAACGATAATCCAGTTGCAAGGGGATGCGCTGGCTGAGTTGAATTTGATCAGGAAAATCGCGCTCGTACTGACGGTCTAAATCCTGTTTTAATAAATCAGATTCAGTCAGTTTTAATGCCTCATGTTGCTTTTTATCGGCCTTTTTCAACCAACTTTCTAAGGCCAGTTGGTTATAAATGTGTTCAGGAATCCGTGCGGCGTAGAAATCTTGCAACACCTGCTCGTCCACCAATAAATCAGGCCGACGCAATTTACTTTCGTAGCGTTCGATATTTTCTATCAGCTTGAGATTATGCTGATAAAAAGCGGCACGGGTGTTCACCTCTTGTTGCGCCAAGGCACGGATAAAAATGCCACGCGCATCTTTTGGGTTAATCGGCCCGTAGTTGCAAACACGACGGCTGACAATCGGTAAACCATAGAGGGTCACCGATTCATAGGCACCAACCTGACCGGTTTTTTTCTGCCAATGCGGGTCGGCATAACTGCGTTTTATTAAATGCGGCGCACAGTCTTCGACCCAACGCACATCAATTTCGGCATTGGTACGCGCGTAAAGCTTGCTGGTTTCGACCATTTCAGCCGACATCAGCCATTTCGGTTTGCGTTTAAACAACACCGAACTCGGATGAATAAACAGCTTGGTGCCGCGTGCACCCAGATAGCCCTGCGCATCATCGCGCATCATAATCTGCCCAAGCAGGCCTGCTAGAAGCGAACGATGCAGATTGATGCTATGCAAATCACTCAGCCGTTCAAGGGTTTGGCCATTTTCAGTGACTTCTTCATATAAATGCAGTTCACCGACTTTTAAGCCAATCGACTTTAAGCTGACTTTAAGCTGGTGAAATAAATCATGCCATTCGCGCAAACGTAAATACGATAGGTAATTGGTTTTGCAGAGTTTGCGCAGTTTGTTTTGACTGAGGTGACGCGCTTGGTATTCATAAAACCGCCACAAATTGAGGAAAAACAAAAAGTCTGAACGCGGATCTTCCCATTGCTTGTGCTTGGTGCGCGCGGCCTGCATGGTTTGTTCATTAATGTCCCGCGGGTCTTGAATACTGATGGCGGCGGCAATAATCAACACCTCGGCCAGCACATTGTTTTTTTCCGCCTCCAATACCATTTTGGCAATGCGCGGTTCGAGCGGTAAGCGCGCTAAATCACGCCCAGAGGCAGTCAGTTGTTTTTTGTCATCCAACGCGCCAATTTCAATCAATTGACGATAACCGTCATTGACGGCTTTTTCTTCCGGCGGCTCAATAAATGGAAAGCTTTGCACCTTGCCGAGTTTAAGCTGCGCCATATTCAATAACACCGAGGATAACGAGGTGCGGTGAATTTCCGGGTCAGTAAATTCAGGGCGCGCGTTAAAATCTTCTTCGGAATACAAGCGAATACAAATACCGTCCGCCACACGCCCACAACGCCCTTTACGCTGATTGGCCGAGGCTTGCGAGATTTTCTCGACCGGCAGTCGCTGGACTTTTGAGCGCACGCTATAACGGCTGATGCGCACCAGGCCTGGATCAATCACATAACGAATGCCCGGCACCGTCAGTGAGGTTTCGGCGACGTTGGTGGACAGTATAATCCGGCGCTTGTTGGATGTTTGGAACACCTTGTTTTGCTCGCTCATCGACAAACGGGCATAAAGTGGAATGACTTCGGTGTTTTTTAAATTTTGTTTACGTAGTGCCTCGGCGGTTTCTTTGATATCGCGCTCGCCGATTTGAAACACCAGTACATCGCCAAACGGATCATGCGTCGCCAATTCGTCCAACGCCTCGATAATGCCATCGGTTAAATCCTGCTCAATCACCGTGCCATCGTCCATTTCGACCTGACCCAACGGACGATAGCGCACTTCCACCGGATAGGTGCGCCCAGACACCTCGACAATCGGCACCACCCGACCGGGTTGTTTAAAATGCTCAGCAAAGCGTGCGGTATCAATGGTCGCCGAGGTGATAATCACTTTTAAATCCGGGCGCTTGGGCAGCAGCTGTTTAAGTATGCCGAGCAGAAAATCAATATTGACGCTGCGCTCGTGCGCCTCGTCGATAATAATCGTATCGTATTGACTGAGAAAACGGTCGTTTTGGATTTCAGCTAATAAAATCCCGTCGGTCATCACTTTGATTAAACTGGTTTCGTGTACCTGATCATGAAAACGCACTTGATAACCGACCAACTCACCCAAGCTCGAACCGAGTTCTTCTGCCAAACGTTCCGCGACACTGCGCGCAGCCAAACGTCGCGGTTGCGTACAACCAATTCGTCCCATCACACCGCGTCCGGCTTCTAAACAGAGTTTGGGGATCTGGGTGGTTTTGCCCGAACCGGTTTCACCTGCAATCACCACCACTTGATGGTTTTTAATCAGTGCCAATAACTCATCACGCCGCCCCACCACCGGTAAAGCGGCATCATAATTGATGGTCGGCACCAAGGCTTTGCGTGCTTGCACCTTATCCAACGATTGCTGTAATCTTTCACACCAACGCAACCAGGCCTGCTTGTCTTGCTCGGTGTCAGCACTCAGGTTTAACCGCTTTAAATCACGTTTTAATCGAAACTGATCACGACTTTGCGCTTGCGTTATCAACGGGAAAAGTTCAGCTGGATTTTTAGGAAATGAGAACATGAGTATTTTAAATTTAGTAATGATGGCGAAGTTGAGCAATGAGAAGATCATTCTCCACCAGCTTGTAAACAATGCGGTGCTCTTGGTTAATACGGCGCGACCAATAACCGCTTAATGCATGTTTAAGCGGTTCTGGTTTACCTCGCCCTTCAAAAGGCGTTCGTTGAATTTCATGGATCAGATCATTGATTTTCTTGAGGGTCTTTTTGTCTTGCGTTTCCCAATAAAGATAATCAGACCAAGCATGCTCTGAAAATATTAATCGCATTCAACCAATGCCCGCGCTTGACCCTGTCCACTTTCAAGCTCATGGATCGAATCCATTAAACGCTTGGCATTTTTCGGGCTACGCAGCAAGTAAGCGGTTTCTTCTAGCGCTTGATAGTCCTCAAGTGACATCAAGACCGCTGCACGATCATTTTTTTTGGTGATCACCATCGCTTCATGATTATCACACACCTGGTTAATACTTTCCGCTAAATGGTTGCGCGCCCAAGAATAGGTAACTGCTTGCATGGTTATCAACCCCGCTTGATTAATGACAATATATTGTACAACATTAAACCTTAATCCATTCGTTCATTCAATCGTCAGTGTTAGCCTTAAATTTCCGTCAATCTATCTTTGTCAATCTAGAGGGAACAATAATATTTTTGCTTTGGACTTTTAGGTTTATCCGGCTGGGTCATCTGCAACCAACCCCACTCTAACAAGGGATTCAAAAACGCTTTTCTAAAATGTTCGCGATCTTTTAAACCGCAGAATTGTTGCAGTTCTGCACGTGTTCTTGGTGTTTGACAATAGGCCACCAGGCCTGGTTGTTGCTGCAGAATCTCACGCAAAACTTGCGGGGTAGCTTGCGGGGTCTCGGTTAATTGTTCGCGCAAAGTTTGCTCAATAATCGACAAGATAAATTCAATAAAGAGCGCACAGTCGGTTTGCTCGGTGCTTTGCCCAATTGACTGATAATAATCCGCTTGATGGGCATGCACCAAACTTTCGATCGGCAAGTTAGCGAACAACGGATTCCACTTCGCCAAAATCAAACTTTGCCACAAACGCCCCATGCGCCCATTGCCATCGGCAAACGGATGAATAAATTCAAACTCATAATGAAATACCGCGCTGGCAATCAAAGGATGATGATCGGTGTTTTTTAACCAGTCATAATAAAGTTAATTGTTATTCAATGGTATCTGGTAAGTAAGCGCCGTCTTCGTCATGCACTTCACGACCTGTTACAGGTGGATTAAATGCACAAATTAAGCGCATGTCTTCAGTGCCACCATATAGGGTGTGTTGATCATGTTGATCAAGCGCATAAAGTGTTCCATCGGTGATGTCATGGGTTTCTCCGGTTGCTTTATCCAGAATTTTCCCATTACCAGCCACACAATACACGGCTTCTAGGTGGTGTTTGTACCACAGGTTAAGTTCAGCGCCGGCGGGAATAATAGTTTCATGAAACGAAAAGCCCATACCATCTTTTTTTAGTAGCATCCTGCGACTTGTCCAACCCGGTCCTGTCACTTCACGCTCCGTACCGATAATGTCTTGAACTCGAACAATTTTCATAAAATACTCCTTGTTGTTAAATGTTTTTTCATTTTGCCGCTGACGCATCACCCACAACCGCTTTAAGCTTGGCAAGCTCAAAAGTCGTTTGCTCAACATCCAAACCTAGCTCACGCATTTGCGCCTCAAGCTGCTCTTTTTCGGCTTTAAGATCAATTAAGCCACTGGTGTTTTGTTCGAGTGTATACATTTGGGTAACACCTAAATGGTAGAAGCGCATGATTTTCATCGCATCTTGATCACCGGCGGCCACTTTTTCTTGTAGTTGACGCATGGCATTGGTAATGTGCATCAGGCTACGCTTTAACTTCCAGCCATACATCGCTTCTTTCATCCAAGGCTTATCTTTAAAGAACTTAGCCGTAATCCAAAACACCAAAACCAGCCCCATCAATGCGCCAATAATCTGAATCGTTAATGGGTTATGCGGATTATCAAATAAGCTGTAAAAACCATAAGAGGTACTAAAACCCACTAAAATAAACAACGCCATAATCCGAATAGTTGCGTTGCGGGTGTTGGTACGATAAACCTTTGGATCTATATCTTGAATTTGGAACATCTTTCCTCCTATTCAACGGATACGACTTCAACCTTATAATTTAGCGTTTTTCCTGATAGTGGATGGTTACCATCTAAAAACACCTTGTCACCCGATACTTTGGTAATTCTAAAGTTAACAATCTGTCCGTCTGGGTCTTCAGTTTGCACAACAGTGCCCTCGGCTAACTCAACAGTATCATCGAAATTTTCTGGCCCAGCCACGACTATTAAGTCATCACGCCCAACGCCATAGGCTTGTTCTGGTTGAATAGTGGTTTTACCCGTAAAGCCAGGATCTTCTCCATCCATAAAGCTCTCTAGGCCTTCTATTATTTCTTCTTCACCATGAATGTATACCACTGGATCCGTGTCAAATGTGGAGTCTAATAACTCACCTTTGTCATCACGTAACTCATAATGAAATGTGACTTTTGCACCTTTTTTAATTCGCATAACCTTTCCTTTGCAGCGTATATAAACAATTGAGCGTGTTAAAATAACAGCTATTTTACTCGATTTGGAATAGACCATGCGCCAGATTATCCTTGATACTGAAACCACCGGCATTGATCCCAAAAAAGGCCACCGTATTATTGAAATAGGGGCTGTTGAGGTTATCAATCGCCGAATCACTGGTAGTTATTACCATCAATACATTCACCCTGAACGCGAAGTTGAGCAGGAAGCGATTGATGTTCATGGCATAACCAATGAATTTTTAACGGACAAACCCTTGTTTCAAGCGATAGTCGACGAATTTATAGACTTTGTTAAAGGCGCAGAATTAATCATTCATAACGCACCCTTTGATGTGGGTTTTATAAATCATGAACTCAGCCTGTTAACGCCCAACAATTGGGGCATAATTGAAGACCATTGCAAAATTACTGATACGCTTAAAATGGCACGGCGCATGTATCCTGGCCAACGCGCTTCGCTAGATGCCCTTTGCAAACGCTTAATGGTTGATAACAGTAATCGTACCTTACATGGTGCCTTACTGGACTCTGAAATCCTCGCTGATGTCTATCTGGCCATGACCGGCGGCCAAGTTAGCTTAGGCTTGAAAACACAGCAGGAGTCACAATTCGATCCTGGCACACTGTCGAGTTCGTTATCGCAATCACGCTTAGTTGAACAGTTGCGGCTTATCCATCCTAGCGATGAAGAATTGGCAGCGCACAAAGCCTACTTAGCGCAGCTGTCAAAAGAGTCAAATAGTGAGATTAACTGGTAGCCACTTTGCACTCATCCCACTTTTAACACATCTCAATACTCTCTCAATACTCTTGTGTAAAAACCTGTCTAAACTAATGCGCAATTTCAATCAAATCGAGGCTAGATGACATCATGCGTCCAACTTTATTACACCTGACCATTACCAGTTTATTAGCCACGCCTGTCTTTGCGCAGGCCAATACTACTGACACGCCCACCCTACCGGCGATTGCCGTGTCTGGTCAGCTAGATAGCACACCCGAGCTTAACGAACTGCTCAGTCGCCAAGGCAATAGTGAATCAGGTGCGGTATTACGCAACTTTTCAGGTGTCGATGGCCAACGCTTAGGTGGCCATGGTCTAGATATGATTATTCGCGGCCAAGGACAATCAGCGGTGAATGTATTAATTGATGGCGGCAAAATCGAAGGGGGTTGCCCCAATCGCATGGACCCACCCACAGCCTACACTGAACTGAGTAGTTTTGATCGCATCGAAATTGTTAAAGGTGTTAAATCACTGCAATATGGTGTCGGTGGCACGGGTGGGACGGTCATTTTGCATCGTGACCGTCCAGAATTTGCGCCAGGCCAATCCATTATGGGTGAGGCGTATATCGGTACGGCCAGCAATGGTTTACGCGAAAACTATGGTGCCGAGGTGACCGCCGGTAACGATCAAGTGTATATTCGGTTACAAGGCAGTTATAAGGATGCCGAAAACTACCGCGATGGCAATGGCGATGAGGTACGTTCCAGTTATCGTACCACGCAAGGGCATATCGATTTAGGTTGGAATCCCACCGCTAATCAACACATCAAGCTATCCCATGAAATTGCTAATACCGCTGACGCATTGTTTCAAGGTGCGGGGATGGATTCCCCCAAGTCTGATGGCACCATGACGCGGTTAAGTTATGAGGCGGACGAACTTGCAGGCCTGGTAAACGGCATTGAGATCTCAGTCTATCGCTCTGAAGTAGATCATGTGATGAATAATTTTAGTTTGCGCCCGAACAGTGGTACGCGAAATGAAGTACCTAGTGAGGTGACGACCCAAGGTGGCAAACTCCGCTTAACCTCGAATCTTGGCCAGACCTCTGTTGATTATGGGGTATTGTTGCAAACCATTGAGAAACAAGCGACGTTATTTAATCGTTCTCCGGGGATGCAATTAAATAATTCGCAATTTTTGATGTGGCCCAATACTATTACCGAGCAAAACAGCCTATTTGTTGAAGCGAATACCGCACTATCAAACACACAAAACTTAATTTATGGTGTGCGCGTTGATCGCGTTCGAGCCAATGCCCGCGATGCGAACAAGGCACCGGATAATAATGCGCCCGTACCAGCACCAAGCAATATTACTAGAGAACCTGTAAACCTTTATAATGCCGCCTATACCGACTATTCGGGAAAATCCCGCATTAATGAAACTAACTGGAACGGCTTATTGCGCTACGAACAAAGTTTGAATTCAAATCTCGCCTGGTTTGGTGGTTTGAGCCTCACCACGCGCACCGCTGATGAAACTGAACGTTTTATGGCACGTGCTGACTGGACCGGTAATCCGGATTTGAACCCTGAGCGTCATGCACAAGTGGATTTAGGTATAAGTCATACCAGTGCCGCATTAAATTGGTCGGCGAGTGTCTATTACGACCGTGTTACCGATTATATTTTGCGCGACCAAGCTAGAAACCAAGATTCAGCTAATGCTCGGCCTGTTATGGTAAATGGCGTTCCTAATAACACTGGCATTAACAACATCTACGTCAATATCGATGCAGAAATCTATGGTGCTGAATTTGATCTGAGCTATCTGGTCAATAGCCGTTGGTTGGTCGGGGGACACCTTGCCTTTACCGAAGGGCGTAATTTAACCGATGGCCGCAACTTAAGTAGTATGGCGCCGCTAAATGGTCAAGTTTTTGCGGAGTATGCCATTGACCAAGGCTATGCCGGGCTTCGTGCCAATTTTGCGACCCAGCAAAGCCAAGTTAACACACTTCTCAATGAACGTGAAACGCCTGCTTGGAGCACACTTGATTTCTATGCTGGCTATCAAATCAATCAAACATTTAGCCTACAAGCTGGCGTAGACAATCTTTTTGATAAGGCCTATTTTAACCATATAAACCGTAACGACCCTACAACGGGCGACACCCTGGATAAAATTAATGAACCCGGTCGCAGCGTTTGGGCGAAACTCAACGCACGCTTTTAACCAGGCCTGCTAATAAAATTGGGTAAAATAAAGGCACTTAATAATAGGAGTTCACCATGCAGCAACGCAAAATAAACAAAGCCTTTTTATTACTGTTACTGGCGTTCGGGGTCTTTTTAGCTGGCAGCTATGCGCTAATCTTTACATTAGAACCGAAATCAACCCACCCTAGTGCGCAGTCAGTCAGCATGGACGCGCCACCGGGTGGCGACTTCACTTTAACCTCGGATCTGGGGCCAGTATCCTTAAGTGATTTTGAAGGTCAATTAGTATTAGCTTATTTTGGCTACACCTTTTGCCCAGATATCTGTCCTACCAACTTGGGTGAGCTGTCTTTTGCTTATCGACAACTTACACCTGAGCAGCAGCAGCAGGTACAAATTTTATTTATCTCGGTTGATCCTGAGCGAGACACCCCCACTCGATTACGCCAATATGTCAATTATTTTGATGCCGATATGTTGGGTTTAACTGCTGATGCCAGCACCATTGCCGAGGTCGCCCAACGCTATGGTGCGGTCTATTTAAAAATCGATGATGGCAGTGAAAACTATGCGGTTGATCATTCCGCCTTTACTTATGTCATTGACCATAAGGGCGAGCTGCAAACCCAGCTGCCCCATGCCGCAGGCACCGAGTTTTATTATCAAACCATCCTACAACACCTAGAAAGGATTTAATTATGAAATCGCTATTCTCTCGTAAGACTTTCGCTTTAGCAGGCCTGCTTATGGCAAGCAGTTTTTCAGTTATGGCTAATCAGGCGGCACAATTAGAAGTTGATAATCCTTTTGTTAGAGAAATGCCACCGATGGCGCCAGCGACTGGTGCGTTTATGACTTTAATTAATACCGGTGATAGCAGCATTGCCGTCGTGCGTGCCAAATCCGATGCCGCAAATACCGTGGAGCTACACACGCATATTAACGATGGTGGCGTTATGCGCATGCGTGAAATCCCCGAAATCGCCATTGACCCCATGGGGCAGGCCGAACTAAAACCCGGTGGCCTTCACGTGATGCTGATTGGCCCGACTCGTGCACTCACCGAAGGTGATCTGGTTGATATTACTCTTGTCATGGCTGATGGCAGTGAGAAAACGCTGCAAGCGCCAGTGCGTAAAATTATGGGCATGGGCATGGGCATGGGACAAGGTCACCAAGGCGGTCATGGAATGCACCGTCACCACTAAATATTCACTAGTTGCAGCACTTCATAAGCTGGCTCTTCATAAGGATGAGCCAGCTTTAATGCAGCAACTACCGCCGTTAAATCTGCTTCAGCCACTAGGGTTTCAAGTCGATATTCCGCCACCCGCTCAACCTGCCCCTGCTGACCTATCGCAGGCTGGCTTCCCGCTAAAGGTCGAAACTGCCCCTCACCCAACACCTGCCAACTGCATTCATCATAGTTTCCCAAACGCCCCGCTCCCGCTGCAAATAGCGCTGATTTGACCTGATCAATCGATGCTTGGGGTACAAAAACGATTAACTTATAGCTAGACACCTTTTTACCTCCTTAAAATTTCACTACAATAGGGCAAGCTTAAATAAAAGGAAAGCCATCTATGACACTCACCCCAATGATGAAAATTGCCCTGACTTATATCACTATTTTAACCCTTGCGATGCTGTCTTATTTCACCGGTATTGTCTATTACGCTAATCTAGCCGGTTTTATAGGTGCCATGGGCATTATGTATTTATTTTTTAAAGACCGTCCTGAGGACTGGGATGAAAACTCGGCGGAAGCATTAGAGGACAAAAGATGGCGCAAAATGTGGTACTTCGTACTGGGCTTTGGTATTTTTGCCAGTTTAATATTTGGCAGCCTATGGAATCACCAGTTTGGCGGCATGGCGTAATAAATCAAACTTAACAAGAAGGGCTGAATTAACAGCCCTTACCCTAAGCCTTTTTGCTCTAAAAGAGTTCGATATCCCCTTCATCCATTGAGTTACTCGAAACACGCTTTACACGTTTATGTTCTATTTCTTCTCGCTTCAGCTGTATTGCCTGAATGAATGACGACATACGTTGATGGTACTCTTCAAAACTTTCTGCCGGATTTTCCTGATAGTTCACCATAAACTGGTTAATTTCCGATGAAAAGTCGTTTAAGTTATCCAAGTTAGTAATTACCTGCTCAATTAACTGTCGTACTATATCTTCAAACTGCAAGGAGCGTACCGCATCTGATACGCTTACTTCTATGCCCTTAATCAAGTGAGACATGTTGCCCAGTCGCCCTGAAATAGTTTCATTCATATTTTCTAGGTCTACCAACATGTTATCCACACGTGCTTTAGAGGTGGATACCTGCTCAACATCTTTATTGGCCATGTCACTAACAATACCATGCACCTGATCAACCGTTTGACGCGCTTTTTGCGCTTTCAATCGAATTTGCTCGTTAAGTTGATTTGAATGTAAAGATAGTTTGCGTACTTCATCCGCTACTACTGCAAAGCCTCGTCCAGCCTCACCCGCACGCGCGGCTTCAATAGCGGCATTTAATGCTAAAAGGTTAGTCTGATCAGCAATGCCTTTTACATCTTCCAACAAATTAAAAATGCCTTCAATCTGTGACACCATATCATCTATCTTAACAACCGTAACACTGCTTCGCTGGCTGGCATTCATGATCATATCAATCAATTGTTCCAACACATCTTTAGTTTCTGACGAGAATTTTTGAATCGTCATACCACTATCAGACCCCCCACCCAGGTTGGCAATTAACGACGACACAACCTCAAACTGTTGTTTGGTTTGTTCATGTAATCCTGTGAAGCTATTGTTAAGAGTCACAATAGACTCTGCCACCAATTCTTTTGCTTGGTTTAGCTCGGTGGTCACTAATGCCACTTCTTCATTAATGGCCACATCCATATCTTGCACCACTGAAACCATCGGTTGATGGGCGTTGTGCAGGTGTTCGTGGTAACCCGATGGCTGCGGGTCATGCTGCGCCGTGGTGGTCAGGTGCGTATCAGGTTCCTCAGCAGCGACCGTTGCGGCAGGTTCAGTCTTGTCTGCCTCCATCTGCTGCTGCATTTTGGACCATGCTAAAGCTGACCAAACTACAGTCGTCACTATCAGCAAGCCAAATGTTAGCCAAGGTAGCGGCCAAAAAAGTGTGGCAGCGGTAATTAAGCTTAATAACCATGCCAGCCAAAAGTTTTTGATAAATTCTGTCATTTTTTCCTCTTTAATCGTTTGATCTAGCTGCTACTTCATCAGCGTTAACACTTCTAACAGGGTTCTAGGTATCTTGTCTAGCGATACAATTTGATCAGCAGCACCGAGGTTAACGGCTTCACCCGGCATACCCCAAACAACGGAACTTGCTTTATCTTGCGCTATAGTATGCGCGCCTACCTGCTGAAT
Source organism: Thiomicrospira sp. ALE5 (assembly GCF_900112445.1). Lineage (GTDB taxonomy): Bacteria > Pseudomonadota > Gammaproteobacteria > Thiomicrospirales > Thiomicrospiraceae > Thiomicrospira. The sequence continues at coordinate 531,185 of NZ_FOYY01000003.1, forward strand.
CTCAAGCAAACCTTGTGCCCCATCCGCTCCCATACCGGTTAATAAAATACCCACTGCATTGGGGCCACATGCTTGCGCAACAGAGCGAAACATCACATCAACCGAAGGTTTATGCCTATTTACAGGGGCGCCGTCGTTTAAGCTAGCAAAATATTGGCTACCTTCTCGTTCAACAATTAAATGACGATCTCCAGGCGCAATATAAACATGGCCTGTTGCGAGCTTTTGCCGTTGTTGGGCATGCAAAACCGTCATAGGTGTAACGGTATCCATTCTTTTGGCAAAAGGTTCACTAAAGGCCGCAGGGATATGCTGAGAAATCACAATCGGCGGTGTATCAGCTGGCAGGCGCATTAAAACTTCTTTAATCGCTTCAGTACCCCCTGTAGATGCACCTAATGCAATAATTTTTTGCTGCGTTTTAGGGAACTTACTTGGCACAGCTGTTTTTTTGATAACGGCATCCGCACTTAACTTAGGCATGACCTTAGCCGTCGCAAATGATTCTACTCGCGGCTTTTGAGTCTGATTGGAAGCATGTCGTTGGTACTGTTCCGCTAAGGACGTTGAATTAACCTTCGCTGCTTGCTTAACCTTTCGGCATATTTCAAATTCATACTTATCCAACGTATTGGATAAATCTACTTTGGGTTTCGTGACAAAATCGACCGCACCGATTTCAAGCGCTTGCAAGGTAATATCCGCTCCCCGCTCCGTCAAAGTTGAAATCATCACAACCGGCATTGGGTGCAGACGCATCAAATTTTTTAAAAAGCTAATGCCATTCATTTTTGGCATTTCAACATCGAGTGTTAATACATCAGGATGGAGCTTTTTAATCTGCTCACGCGCTTCGTATGGGTCGCCTGCCACACCTACAACTTCAATTCTTGGGTCTGCATCAAGCATTTGCGTTAACATTTGTTGCACTAGTAGTGAGTCGTCTACCACTAAGACGCGGATTTTTTTCATAGCACCCTCGACTATTTTATTTTTCGGTAAATCGTTTGGCCCAGTAATTCAAATCGGTCACTTACTTTATTGAGTGATTCAGAATGGCCTATAAATAAATGTCCGTTATTGACTAAAAGATCTGCATAACGATTAAAAAGACGCGTTTGCGTTGGCTTATCAAAATAAATCACCACGTTACGGCAGAAGATAACATCTACCGGGCCTTTTATTGGCCAGTCTTGCATCAAATTCACTTGCCCAAATTTAATCATATCTTGCAGTTCTGGTTTCGCTTTTACCAAACCGTCATTAACTGCCACCCCTTTCAAAAACCAACGTTTTACTCTTGCATGTTCTACGCCTTTAAGACGGTCAATGGCATATACACCCTGTCGACCGGTATCAAGCACGTTGGTATCTAAATCGGTAGCGATAACTTTGGCATCCCAACCAGCAGGTACCGTCTCTTTTAGCACAATAGCGATTGAGTAAGGCTCTTCTCCAGTAGAACAGCCTGCTGACCATATTCGGATCTTTTTACTGGCTGCATTTTGCTGCAGTAATTGTGGAATAACGGTATTAGCCAGGTGGTCAAAGTGGTGATTTTCGCGAAAGAAAAAGGTCAAGTTTGTTGTAATGGCATTGATTAACATCACAAACTCATCTTCACCCTGTGCTTCGACATAATCTAGATATTGATTAAAACTGTCTTGGCCTAAAAACCGGATGCGTTTAGCAAGGCGGTTATAAACCAGATTGCGCTTTGATTCACTTAAATCAATACCGGCAAACTCATACACCAGCGTTCGCACGCGTTTAAAATCTTGGTCGGTAAAAGTAAACTCTGTTCCACTCATGACAAGCTTTCCTAAAAACCGCAGGTTAAATTTGTCCAGCCAACATAGCGACTGAAGTCTAAATGTTTTATTCTAGCTGTAGTTTAAACCATTTAAACCCATAAAGAATAAAATATGGTGGCTTGCGATGCTTAAAATACCGCCTTCTAACCCGTTAACGACAACGGGTACACAACTACAAATACTCGGCACGGCGGCAACAAAATTAAACTTACCCTTAGGCCCATTACTCAAAGTTGAAGTGCTGCAGGTACAACCTCAGACTCAATTTGCTTTAGCCCAGGTGAAAATTAATCTAAATGGTCAAACCCTTGTAGCGCAAACGGATTTAAGGTTGCAACCAGGCCAAACACTATTAGTGCAGGGACAAACCAATCATACCGGGCAGATTCTACTAAAAATTCAATCGCCAAGCCCACCAGTACAACTTGAAACACTGCGCCAGGCGTTACCCAATCAAGTGAACCTTCAACATGCGCTCACTCAGTTGGTGCAAATACAAACCAGCTTACCAGCGCCCGTTGTACAACCTTTACAGCAGCTATTGGCCATGCTGCGCCTACAAAATCAACCTCCAACCAGTCAACAACTGGCACAAGCTGTTAATCAAAACACGACTAATTTAGAAACACAGTTGTTGAATGGTCAAGCCAATCCGAATACCAATCTAAAAGCCGCTTTATTGCGATTAAGCCAGGCTTTACAGCAATGGCAAACTAGCGCGCCTGCTAACAAGCATACACTCATTGGCACCCTGCTCGGACAAATAGACGGTGCCATAAATCAAGTAAAAGTACAGCAGATTCAATGGTTGGAACAGGGTTATAACTGGATTAGCCAGCATTTATTGGCTCTAGAGAAATCGGATTATCTAGTACAGCTTTACTTTAGAAACCCGAGCCAAACAGAGGCGCATCACCACTGGCAAGTTATCTTGGAAATGCATATGGATTCAACCCACCCTGTAGATGGAAAACGTCATTACTTGCAACTCGATTGGTATGCGCCGACAAAACTCACTTTGGGCATATTTAGTGATTTGGAACCTTGGCGAGATCAGTTTATGGCGCTAACCGACCAACTTGCTGATATGCTTGACGATCAGGGTTTTAATCTTGCCAGAGTATATCTTTTATCCGAGGCACCCGATCCTTTGAAACTGCAACAGGATTTCCAGTTAATAGATATTCGAATTTAGCCTGCAAATATTAGAATTTCCTAATAAGCCCCATCGCTTTTCGTCACTAAATCCGTTAATATAACCAAGTTAATAATTAACAACACTTTTTGGAGTATTTAATGAATATTGAACGTATCGTATTGATGGTCGCTGGCACAATGGTGTTATTAAGCTTAATTTTAGGCTTAATGTTTCACCCTTACTGGTTCTTTTTAACCGCATTTGTTGGTGCCAACTTGATTTTTTCCAGCATCACCGGCTTTTGTCCCATGGTACTGGTACTTAGAAAACTAGGTCTAAAGCACGGTTCACCTTTCACCAAACGTGAAGTTTAAGCGTTAAATATTGGCGTAAAGCGATCTTGACATAAAGCGCCTCAGGCGCTTTTGTCATTTCACAGCGATACTCGCTAACAAGGCTTCCAGTTCTTCCTGACAAGCTAACCACTCCATTTCAACTTCATCTAACTCTCGCTGCACGCCACCCTGTTGTTGTAATAGGTCTGCAATAACTACTGAGCTTTGACTATCTTCATAAAGAGTCGGATCTGCTAAGCGTTGATTTAATTCGGCCAATTGACTTGATAAATCGTTCATCTGTTGTTCAAGCAGTTTAATTCGTTTAGTTAAAGGGCGCGTTAATGCTTGCTGCTGTTGACGTAACGCCGCCGCCTCTTGACGTTGTTCTTTTTTATTCTTCTGCATCACCGGTGCGACATCATTTTTTACACCGAGCTTATCTTGTTTTTGTTGTTTTTGCTCTTGTCTCTGCTGCTTTAACAGCGCTAAACGCTGTTGCAAATAGGCATCTAAATCACCATAGAACAGGGTTACTTGTTGTTCATGGACCCACCAATATTGATCTACCAGGCCTGCTAAGAGGAGTTGATCATGCGACACCATAATCAAGGCACCGTTAAAATCTTGTAATGCATGTTCTAATGCATCGCGACTATCCATATCCAAATGGTTCGTTGGCTCATCCAAAATAATTAAGTGCGGCTGTTCATAGACAATAAACGCTAAACACAACCGAGCCTTTTCCCCGCCCGAAAAACACGCGATAGTTTGTCCGGCCATCTCCTGACCAAACCCAAAACCGCCGATAAAATCACGCGCCTGCTGTTCAGTTAAATCCGGAAAACGCCGCAGCATCGCTTGAATAGGCGTATGAGACGGCTCTAGGGTTTCAATTTGATGCTGGGCAAAATAGCCAATTTTTAGCCCTTTTGCTCGCAGGATGTGCCCTGACTCTGGTTTTAGCTCACCGACTAGGAGTTTAATAAAGGTCGATTTACCACTGCCATTAATTCCCACTAAACCAATTCGGTCACCGGCACGGAGGGTTTGTGTTACATCAATAAATTGTGGCGGTGATTCGGGATAGGCAAAGTCGATTTTTTCAAACTGTACCATTGGATCTGGGCAGTATTCAGGACTGGCAAAATTGAATTGAAACGGATTAAGTGCCTGCAAAGGGGCAACGTCATCCATCCTGGCCAGCGCCTTAACGCGACTTTGCGCTTGCTTGGCTTTACTGGCTTTGGCTTTAAAACGCGCAATAAAACTTTTTAACTGCTTCATTTTTTGCTTTTGCTTATCGGCCAAGGCTTGTTGTTGCATAATCGCCGCGGCCCGCTGACGCTCGTAGGCAGCAAAATTACCCTTATAACTGGTCAGATTTTGTTGGTCTATCACCAGGATATGATCAACCACCTGATCTAAAAAATGCCGGTCATGCGAAATCACTAACAAGGCGCCAGGATAACTCGCTAGCCACTGCTCTAACCAAGCGACGGCTTCAACATCCAAGTGGTTGGTTGGTTCATCTAACAGCAACAAGTCCGCCGGTTGCATCAAGGCGCGTGCTAATTTCAGTCTTACCCGCCAGCCGCCTGAAAAATGCGGTGCCGGTTTGACAAAATCAGTCTCATTAAAACCCAAACCCATTAAGAGTTGTTTCGCTTTAGCCGGCACTAGATAGGCCTGAATCCGATCTAAATCATCATGTAGGCTAACTAACCGCTGCTGGGCGTCATGGCGCAGGCTATCACTAAGAGTGGGTTGATTGAGTTGTGCTTCGCAGGCCTGCTGCGCTGTGCTTAAACGCGCATACTCGGTATCACCGGTCATCACAAAATCCAACGCGGCTACCTCAGGCAGGTCGTCCTGTTGGTCAACATACCCCAAACGCCATTCACTCGGTAAACGCATCTGTCCGGCATCAAAATGACTGTGACCTAATAGGGCTCTAAATAAGCTCGATTTACCCACACCATTTCGCCCCACAACACCCATTTTTTGGCCAGGGTGCAAAGTCATCGACGCGTGATCTAATAGACATTTGGTACCGGCAAATAGCTGAACCTTTTCAAGCGTGAGCATCAACGCCTCGCTGGATTTGTCCATCGACCAATTCAATTTTGCTACCTAGGCTCTCAGCCAATTGCAAATCATGAGTCACCACCAATAGAGCGGTATTAAACTGTTCATTTAAGTTCAACATTAACTGCAATACTTGTTCAGCCGCTTTTGAGTCTAAGTTGCCCGTTGGCTCATCGGCGAGAATGCACGCTGGCTCAGTGATCAATGCCCGTGCAATTGCAACGCGTTGGCGTTCACCGCCTGACAACTCACTCGGTTTATGCGCCACCCGGCCTGCCAAACCGACTGCTGCCAATAAGTCCTGGGCTTTTTGCTGTGCCAGTTTCGCTGGTACCCGTGCTATGCGCAGCGGCAGCATGACATTTTCTAATGCCGTCAGCTCGGCCAGTAAGTAATGAAATTGATAGACAAAACCAAGATGCTGATTACGCAGTTTACTGCGCTGCGCCTCGGACAAACTTGCAAATGCCTGCCCCTGTAAAAACACTTCCCCCTCAGTGGGCTGTGCCAGACCTGCTAACAGATGTAGCAGCGTACTTTTACCCGAACCCGATGCACCGACAATGGCTAAGCGCTCTCCTGGATTAAGCGAAAAGTTAATGTCGTGTAACACGGGGGTGTCTAAGACACCCTCTTTGAATACTTTATTAATACCCTGTGCTTGCAGGACGGGTTGCGGTAAATCATTCATAACGAAGCGCCTCCGCAGGTTGGATGCGTGATGCACGCCAGGCTGGATAAAGCGTGGCAATGAGGGTCAAGCCAAAGGCTAATATTGAAACCGACCAGACATCGCTCCAAAGTAGTTTGGAAGGGACTTGGCTGATGTAATAGACATCGGCAGGAAAAAACTCAAAACCAAACAGGTTTTCGATAAACGGCACAATAACATCTATATTTAGTGATAACAGCACCCCTAAAATGAGTCCTAGGGTAGCGCCAATAATGCCAATGATTAATCCTTGAATAATAAAAATCGCTTGAATACTGGCCGGCGTTGCACCTAGCGTGCGCAAAACGGCAATATCTTTTTTCTTATCGGTGACCACCATCACCATAGTGGACACAATATTAAACGCTGCCACCATAATAATCAGCGCTAATACAATAAACATCATGCGCTTTTCAAGTTGAATCGCCTTAAAAAAATTGGCGTGTTGTTGCGTCCAATCACGAATAAAGAAGTTCTCGCCACTTATACTCGCAAAATCACGTCTAACTTGAAATACTCGAAACATATCCGCTACTTTCAACTGCAAACCGGATACCGCGCCATCCCGATAGCGAAACAACACCGACGCGTCATCGAGATGCATATAAATCACACCCGAGTCATATTCATACATACCGGCATTAAACACACCGGTTACTGTCACGCGTTTAACTCGCGGCACTACGCCTACTGGTGTTACTGCACCCTGTGGCGCCAATAGAGTAATCTGATCACCAACGGCTACACCTAAATTAATTGCTAAATCGCGCCCCAATACCACCCCAAACTCGCCAGGTATTAACCGATCCCAGCTACCTAAGGTCATGATATCTTCAATATTGGCTACTCGAGACTCTAACTCAGGCAAAACGCCACGCACCATCACGCCTTGCACCCGATCACGATGACTCAACATCGCCTGCTCCTGTATATTTGGGGCGGCATCAATTACTTGAGGGTGTTGCAAAGCTATGGATCTTGTCGTCTGCCAATCGGCTAAATAACTGGGTTGATTACTAATTGTCATGTGGGCTGTCATGCCTAGAATCCGCTCACGCAATTCATGTTGAAAGCCGTTCATAATCGACATCACGGTGATCAAGGCCATCACCCCTAAGGCAATGCCAATCATTGATGACATGGAGATAAACGAAATAAAACCATTACGCCGCTTGGCACGAATGTATCGGGTGCCTAATAATAATTCGACTGGCATCTTAAACATACAAAAATTCCTTATTGACCCGACTGATTAGGATTACCAAATGTCGGTAGACTGGCTTGAGCATGTATCGCCCACACCCTTAAGCTAAAGACTAAAACAATTGCTAGGATGGCGGCCCACTCCATCACGGCAAACCATTCCAGCGCAATGACATAGACAATGGCGCCTAACACTGACGCCGTGGCATAGATTTCTTTACGGAAGATTAGCGGCACTTCGCCGGCCAAGACATCACGAATAATACCGCCTAATACACCTGTCATCACCCCCATTAATACAACCACTGGCATGGCTAAGCCAAAATCAAGCGCTTTTTGCGCGCCAATAATGGTAAAAACCGCTAATCCTAACGCATCTAACCACAATAATAATTTGTTAGGGAAGGTAAAAAAGCGAATATAGATGTAGGTGAACACACTGGCAAATAAAATGACATACAAATAGATGACCTGCTGAGTCCAAAATACCGGGGTATCTAAAATCAAATCACGAATCGTACCCCCGCCCACTGCGGTAACCGTCGCCAATACCAGCGCCCCAAACAGATCTAGTTGCTTGCGGACAGCCGCCAGCAAGCCGGTGATAGCAAACACCAGCGTGCCCAGTAAATCAAGATAAAAAATGCCGTCAATAAAGGTCATAGTGCGCCAATTATACGCAGTCGTTCACCAAAACGCACCCATTCAGCCAGATTAAAAGCACGGCAAAAGCCTACAAAGAAAATGATGATTCAGGTTAGAATAATCCCTCATTTATTTTGACCTTTTGAAATCGTTATGTCTGTCAGTGCGTCTAAACAATCATTGTTCCCCTTTAGCTTACCCAAACTCACCGGCCACCGCTCTGACTGGGGCTATTTAAACCTCACCGAGCAGGCCTGGTGCATCAGTCAATTGTTGGCGCAACATCATGGATTAATTGTCTGCCTGTGCCAAGATAGTGCGCAAGCTCAAACCCTCACGGAACAGCTGACGATTTTTTGTGCACCCGATCAGGCAATTATTAATTTACCCGAGTGGGAAACCCTGCCCTATGATCGCTTCTCGCCGCATCAGGATATTATCGCGAGCCGCTTAAGTAGTCTTTACCAGCTTCCACAACTCCAGCAAGGCTGTCTGGTTATTCCAATAAACAGTTTGGTACAGCGGCTAGCGCCAACAGACTATGTGCAACGCCAAAGCCTACAACTTGCTGTGGGCGACACACTTGATATTAGCGCGTTTTTAAGCCACCTTGAGCAAGCTGGCTACCAACGGGTCAACCAAGTAATGGAGCCTGGCGAACTTGCAGTTCGCGGCGCACTCATTGATCTTTTCCCTATTGGCAGCCAAGCACCGATTCGTCTAGACCTGTTTGATAACGAACTTGAAACAATTCGTTTATTTGACCCAGACACCCAAATTAGCCAAAGCCAGATTGAACAGATTAATCTGCTCCCCGCTAAGGAATACGATTTCTCTGAAGAGGGTATTCGCCAATTCCGTTTGCAAGCGCGTGAAATTTTTGGTGGCGATGTACGCACCTCTCAACTCTACAAAACAATCAGTGACTATCAAAACCCGGGCGGCCTTGAATACTACTTACCGATGTTTTTTGAACACACGGCTACTCTGTTCGATTATCTACCTGCCAACACACTCTTTATTGAACATGCTGAGCTAGAAGCGGCATTGGAGCATAACTGGCAAGATTATCTTGAGCGCTATGAAATCGGGCGCCATGATAACCAACGTCCACTGTTACCGCCACAAAGTTTGCTGATGGAGAACCAGGCCTGCTTTGCGGCACTTAAACACTATCACCGCATTCGCATGCACACCAATGAACAATCGCGTCCGGTGACGCAATTAAATGTACAGTTTGATAACTTGCCGCTGCCTACTTTACAGATTAATCATCAAGTTAAACAACCGCTTGCGCCGCTGCAGGACTGGTTAAGCAGCCTTGCCAAACCGGTGATTATTTGTGCCGAATCCTTAGGGCGTCGTGAAGCTTTATTTAAACTATTGCGCCAACATGCGCTCGACGTTGAAATTATTGATCAGGCACTGCCAGGTCATCTAAGTCTGGTCGATTTACAGCCTTCTCATGGTTTAAATCTGGCGGTTGCGCCGGTTATAAACAGCAGTCATAGCAGGCCTGTTTGTTTGATTGCCGAATCCGCGTTATTAGGTCAGCGTGTTGAACAAAAACGTCGGCGCAAAAAAGGCCATCAGGATTTTGATCAGGCCATCGCCAATCTAATTGAACTCGAAATCAACAGCCCGATTGTGCACTATGATCACGGTGTCGGGCGTTATCAAGGTTTACAAACCCTAGAGATTCAAGGCGAAAATCGTGAGTTTATGGTGCTGGAATATGCCAACCAAGACAAGCTTTACGTACCGGTTACCTCGCTGCACCTAGTCAGTCGCTATACCGGTACGTCTGCCGAGCATGCCCCTTTACATAAATTAGGCACCGATAAATGGGATAAAGCCAAACGCAAAGCGGCTGAAAAAGCCCGTGATGTGGCTGCCGAACTATTAGAAATTTATGCCAAACGCGCCGCGCAACAGGGCATGGCATTTGAGCTCAGTGAACAAGCCTATCAACAATTCTGTGCCGCCTTTCCGTTTGAAGAAACCGACGATCAACTTGAAACCATTGCGCAGGTTGTAGCCGATATGCAATCCCCTAGACCCATGGATCGTTTAGTCTGTGGCGATGTCGGCTTTGGTAAAACCGAAGTGGCTATGCGAGCCGCCTTTGTGGCCGCTTACGCCGGTAAACAAGTCGCGATTTTGGTACCAACCACCCTGCTGGCTCAACAACACTTTGAAAGCTTTCGTGATCGCTTTGCCGAATGGCCGGTTAATATTGCCGTGTTATCTCGTTTTCAGACCGCCAAAGAACAAACACTCACCCTAGAAAAACTTGCCGAGGGTGGCATCGACATTATTATAGGCACTCATAAACTGATTCAAAAGGATGTCAAATTTAACCGGCTTGGCCTATTAATTATTGATGAAGAACATCGCTTTGGTGTGCGGCAAAAAGAGCAACTAAAAAAATGGCGCACCCAAGTAGACATTCTAACCATGACCGCGACGCCCATTCCGCGTACACTCAGTATGGCGATGAATGCGTTACGTGACCTGTCTATCATTGCTACACCACCGGCTAAACGTTTGTCAGTGCAAACTTTTGTGCAGGCCTGGCAACCCCAAACCGTTCGCGAAGCCTGTTTGCGAGAACTACGCCGCGGCGGTCAAATCTACTTTTTATTTAATGAAGTCGATAAGATTGACCGAATGGCCGATGATCTCGCGACACTGATTCCTGAAGCCAAGGTCGCGGTTGCCCATGGCCAAATGAATGAGCGCCAACTCGAACAAGTCATGCAGGATTTTTACCATCGCCGCAGCCAAATACTGGTGTGTACGACCATTATTGAAACCGGGATTGATGTCCCCAACGCCAATACGATCTTAATCTACCGTGCGGATAAATTTGGTTTGGCGCAACTGCATCAGTTACGTGGTCGGGTGGGCCGGTCACATCACAAAGCCTATGCCTATATGCTCACCGGTGAACCCAACAGCCTGACCGATGATGCGCGCAAACGCCTGGATGCCATTGGCAAGCACGACACCCTGGGCGCCGGCTTTATGCTCGCCAGTCACGATTTAGAAATTCGTGGCGCCGGTGAACTACTCGGTGAAGGTCAATCAGGGCAGATTCAAGAAGTTGGCTTTGGCTTGTATAATGAGTTATTAGAGCGAACGGTTAAAGCGCTCAAATCAGGCAAGCAACCCGCGTTAAGCCTAGAGCTCGATGCGCATTGCGAGGTCGATTTGGGCAGTGCGGCACTGATTCCTGAAGATTACCTAGCCGATATACACACGCGATTGGTTTTCTATAAACGCATTGCTAGCGCTGAAACCGATGCCGAGTTGCACGAGCTTGAAATCGAGATGATAGATCGTTTCGGGCTATTGCCCGATCAAGTTAAAACCCTATTTAGTGCCACCAAAATTAAATTGCTTGCGCAACCGATGGGCATCATCAAAATTGATGCGAGTACCCAAATGGTACGCATCCAATTTAATGCGCAACCGACCATTGCTGCTGATCGTCTGATTCAGCTGATTCAAACCCACCCACAGCGCTATAAGCTGAAAGGCCAGGTAGAATTAAAGATTTTTGATAAGATGGAATCTGTTGAAAATCGGGTTAAACAACTGCAATTTACCCTTAGCCATTTAAAGCCCGTTTAAAGCCATGCTAGCACTTGATTAATGAGAATATAATCCTATGCCATTTCTATCGCCTTATCACCGCTTGCTTACACTGATCAAACCGCAAGGCTATTGGGTCCTATTGCTGTTTGCCGGCCTCTTTTTTTTAACACCTAACCCAGCGCAATCGCAAAACACGCCGCAGGTTCACGTTGAAATTATTATTTTTCAAAGTTTGGCACAACGTGGCTGGACAGAAGAGTATTGGCCTTTAACGCCAGGCCTGGTGCTAGAAAACAATGTCAATCGTTTGGGTAATTTAGAGACCACACCTTGGGCGACCCCAGTCGCAGCTGAAGATTTGCAGCTTGCAGAGGAACGCAGCAGAATGACAACCGACCGTGGTTATGATGTATTAGCGCATATTGCCTGGCAACAACCCGCCTTTAATAGAAACACAGCACAACCGCTAATTATTGATAGCCAGTTGCAAAAACGCCGCCACGAAACCGCACCCATCTATGGTCAAGTACGCGCTTATCAAGAACGCTTTAACCATGTTGAAATCAAATTAGAGCTAGATAGACGTATTCCGGTGCGACTGCGTGAACGCTTTGCCGAGCACCAAGGCATAGCACTTGAATTCCTACCAGACAGTTGGACTTTTATGATCGATGAATCGAGACGAGTAAGACCGGGTGAACTCCATTATGTCGACCACCCGTTATTTGGCGTGTTGATTCATGTCAGCCGCGTTACTCAACCTGAGGGTTAATGGGTAGCTGAAGCTGGCCCACTTATGAGCAGGCCTGGTTGTTAAGCACCGCGTTTAGCATCGGGCAAAATTAAATTAAGTTCAAGCACCTCATAGCCGTTATCCGCATCCAACGAGATTTGTAAATTCTCTTCATCAATATCGACGTAACGACTAATGACCTCTAAAATTTCTTGACGCATTTTAGGTAAGTAATCGGGTGCTTTTGATTGTGATCGCTCATGTGCTAATAAAATTTGCAGACGATCTTTTGCGTGATTAGCCGAGCTTTTGCGATTTTGTCCGAGTAAATAATCCAATAATCTCATGACTACTTCCCAAATAACTTTCTAAAAAGACTTTTATGCTCAACGGTTAAAAAACGCTGTGGTTTCTCTTCACCCAGAAAACGCGCGACGATATCTTTATAAGCCTCGGACGCATCTGTCCCTTCTTGTAAAATGACGGGCGTACCTGCATTCGAAGCCTGTAATACATCTTGTGACTCTGGAACAACACCCAATAAGTCCACGCTTAATAGTTCAACGACATCGTTCATCGCTAGCATTTCACCTGCCTCAACACGTGCTGGATTGTAACGCGTTAACACTAAATGTTCTTTAACCGCCTCACCTAATTCAGCGCGACGTGATTTAGCCTGTAAAATGCCCAAAATACGGTCAGAATCGCGCACTGAAGAGACTTCTGGGTTAGTAACAATGATGGCTTCATCAGCAAAATACAGTGCCAACTGAGCGCCCTTTTCAATACCGGCAGGCGAATCACAAATTATAAAATCAAAACCATCTGCTTTTAGCTCGTCAATAACGCGTTCAACACCTTCTTGAGTTAATGCATCTTTATCACGCGTTTGTGATGCAGCGAGGACATATAAATTTGGTGTTTTCTTATCTTTAATTAAGGCTTGTTTAATCGTCGCTTCACCCTGAACAACATTAACGAAATCGTAAACAACGCGACGTTCACAGCCCATAATTAAGTCTAAATTGCGCAAACCCACATCAAAGTCGATCACAGCAACCTTATGACCACGAGCCGCTAAACCAGCTGAGACGCTCGCGCTTGTTGTGGTTTTACCCACGCCTCCCTTTCCAGAAGTCACTACAATGACACGTGCCACATCTACTCCTTCATCAAACATCAATAAATAAATATTAAAAAAAACTAGCTTAAAATCTCAAAACGAACATTTTCGTCCACTAAATAAATTTCAACGGCTTGGCCACGATATGCAGGCGCAATGTCATCAGCTAGTAAAAAGAAACCAGCAATACAGACTAGTTCCGCATCGAATTTCTGCACAAAAATGCGTGCATTTACATTACCGTTGCTACCAGCAAAAAGTTTGCCACGCATCGCACCATAAACATGGACATGACCATCGGCAATAATTTCAGCGCCTGGGTTAACACTCCCTTTAATCACAAGATCGCGATCTTTGGCCACAATTTGTTGGCCAGAACGCACCGCTCCGCGCACCATCATTGCGGTTTGTGGTAACGATTTGGCTTCAGCATCAACAACTGGTGCAGCCGAATCTAGCGCCTTGTCAACATGCGGTTTATCTTTTGGATCAAACACCGCTAACCCGGCATAGTTTGCTTGCTCTATCACGCCCTTTTCTTGAGTACGCACGCCAATCGGCACAAGTTCTTGTTGATGTAAAAACTCGACTAGCAAAGCCAGAAACATCGGGTCTTCAATAGTGACATCTAACTCAATGACAATTGGTAGACCTTTAAAAAAAGCAGGCGCTTTACTTGTTGTGTCTGCTAAAGCTTGCGTTACTTGATCAATATCAGCACTCGCTACCTTTAAAATAGATAACGATAGTACTGAGCCTTTAAGACTAACAGGTTGGGGCATGATTTCTCTCTTTATTTAATCCGCATCACAAGACTCAACCAGTGATACGCTGACACCATGACGTTGCATAAACTGGCTGATTTGTTTATCAAATAGACCTATTTTTTCGAATTTGTGCCCGCCACCTACCGCACGATGAATCGATGCCCCTTGCAAATAACTTAATGCGCGTTTCGGGTCTAACACCTCATCATCCATTTGCTGTAATAACAATACACTTTGGAGAGTGCGTTCAGACGGCTGCGCCATAAAATAAGGTTCCAAAGCTTTGCAAACTTCAGCTGTCCAGATAAAACGTTGGTCTTGACTGGTCTGATCAGTCACATCACCAAGAGGCGCCAAAGGTGGAATAGCCGGATTAATCAGTACGGCCGGAATCTGAAACTTTTCCGCTAAATATAAGGCATAAAATCCACCCAATGACGCGCCGATAAGCCCCACCGGCTGAGTTTGTGTTTCTAACCACTGCTCTAGCGTATTGATAGCTAACGATATGTTGTCCGGCAAGGAAGGACAAAAAACCTGGTTGGTGCCAAAGGTTCGCTTGAAGTGTCTCGCTTTAAAACTCAAACCATTTGATTGATAACCATGAATATATGCTAGCACGCCATCCCTCCTAAAACTCTAACCAAGCATCCAATACATACCAAATAATATATCCGCCATACATCACCACAAACACGCCGCTTAATAACGTAATAGGACGTAAACCTTTAATGCCTTTTTGCTCTGGTAACGCTTCGCCCCGCCACTGCATTTTCTTACGTTCCCATTTGTACTTTATAAACCAAACGAAAAAAACAATAACCAGCAGCAAACCCAAAAACTTAAGCATTTAGCAGGCCTGCTATTTTGACACGCACCTTATCAAGCTGCGACTGGGTATCAACGCCAATACCCGCATCTTTTAAAGCATCTAATACCAGGATAGGCTCACCCTGCCACAAAACGCGTAATTGCTCTAAACGCTCAAGCATTTCAAGCTCACAAAGCGGCCATTTTATATAGCGTTCTACAAATCCAGCGCGATAGGCATAGAGGCCAATATGACGGCGATAAGGCCAAGTTGGCCATTGTTTGGGCTCTTGTGCAAATTCATCTCGCGCCCAAGGCATGGGGGCACGACTAAAACTCATGGCAAAGCCCTTAGCGTTGGTCACCACTTTCACCGCATGCGGACTAAACAAAGTGTCTAAATCTGTTATGGGTTCCGATAGGGTCGCCATTTCTACATCATGCCGCCCCATTAAGGCATGCGCAACCTGGTCAATCAGCTCCGGCGGCAGCAAAGGCTCATCACCTTGTAAATTAACAATCACCTCATCGCAGGGAAGGCAAAGTCGCTCAATCACTTCAGCAATACGCTCTGTACCCGATTCATGACGATCTGAGGTTAAACAAACCTCGGCACCCATGGCTAAGCAGGCCTGCTGAACTTCAAAGGATTCAGTAGCGACTACCACCCGAGTTGCGGCGCTTTTAATGGCATTTTGCCACGTCCAATACACCATCGGTTGGCCGGCGATATCCAATAATGGCTTACCCATCAAACGGGTCGAGGCATAACGAGCAGGAATAATGACAGTAAAAGCCATAGCACTAGCCTTTTAACTTGCGATAATGTTCAGCTTCCTCAGCACTAATCACTCTAGCTTCGTCCTCTAACATCACCGGAATATCGTCACGAATCGGATAAGCAAGGTTAGCGGCCGTCGCGATCAGCTCTTGTTTGTCTTTATCATAATAGAGCTTGGTTTTAGTTACCGGGCATACCAAAATATCGAGTAGATTGGGATTTAAACTCATAGCATTCCTCGCCTTATTGACTGATATTAACGAACGAATCGTGGATCTTGCCTAATGGCCTGTAACAGGTTTGCGGCAAAATCATCGGCCATCTTGACCTCTACAGGGCATACCCACCAATTCGATCGTGCAAATTTTTGACATTTTACCGCATCTTTACTGGTCATAAGCAAGGGTTTTGCCGGATCAAAGCAAGCAAAGTCTTGTTCAGTAAAAGGATGATGATCACTAAACGAATGGGGTTCGATAGCTAACCCCGCCTGGGTAAGTGCAGCAAAAAACCGTTCAGGATGTCCCATTCCAGCCACCGCATAGACAGGCTGACCTATAAAGTCGGTTAATTTTTGCGTCTGATTCGGTTTTGTTAAAGCATAGGCATCGCCGAGCTGCAGCTGAAAATCAAAGCAACGCGGTCCCTCTTTAAGCCAGGCGGGTGGTGTGCAGGAAACATCGGACAAAGACCTATTAAATAACACAAAATCAATGTCTTGCAGCCGATCTAAGGATTCACGTAAGGGTCCAGCAGGTAAACATCGGCCATTACCAATACCCGCATTGGGGCGACTCGCATCAAATACAACCAGTTCCAAATCACGCGCCAAAC
Source organism: Thiomicrospira sp. ALE5 (assembly GCF_900112445.1). Classification (GTDB taxonomy): domain Bacteria; phylum Pseudomonadota; class Gammaproteobacteria; order Thiomicrospirales; family Thiomicrospiraceae; genus Thiomicrospira. Next base: position 547,768 of record NZ_FOYY01000003.1, read on the forward strand.
CATAATGCTGCAAACCATCATCACTAATCACAATATCAACCGGCTCGATGGCTAGCAGGCCTGCTAAGGCTGCGGCGCGATCTCGACAAACCACAATCGGATTATCAAAGGCTTGTGCCAACATTAAAGGTTCATCGCCAACTTGAACAGGATCACTGACAGGCGTGACCCGCTCCGGCTGATACCGCGTTGCACTAGCGTAACCTCGGGCAATCACGCCGACTCGCCAACCTTGCGCTTGAAACAATGGAATCAGCCAACTGATTAACGGTGTTTTACCACTACCGCCGACCACTAAATTACCTACCACTAATACCAATGGACTGGCTGGACTAGCCAGACCTTGACTCGTATCAGCTGCACGCTTCGCTTGCTTAAAACCTAGATAACGCTTAGTGGCTACCCTAGCAACCAGTGCCGCCAGAGGGCTAAGCAACCTACTACGCCAATCATCTTTAAGCCAAAAAGCAGGCCAACTCATCAGCAAATAACACACAAATTGGTTAAACGACTTTCGACCCTGGTTAAATTTTCCTGCGTGCCAAATAACACCAACACATCACCCGGCATGAGTATCGTATCGGGTTGTGGGCTTAAGTTGCGTTCACCATCTCGAACCAACGCATTTAGCTCAACTTGATCCCCTTCCAGGTCTAACTCGTCTAAACGCTTGCCAATCGCCGAACTGCCTTCGGTTAAGGCAATCGAATGCAAATATTCAGGCAAATTAATACAGTCGTTAATCTCCACCGTACTTCGAAACAACTCACGCATCATTTGATAGCGGTCAACGCGCGAGTCTTGCAAGGTTCGCGCGACTTTCGCTAGGGGCATTTTCAAAGCCAACATTGCATGTGAGCTCAACATAATGCCAGCCTCGAAGGTTTCTGGAATCACTTCAGTGGCTCCCGCACGACGCAGCTCTTCGACATGAATTTCATCACGGGTGCGAACTAAAATAGGCACTTCAGGGTTGAGTAATCGCGCTAGCTTTAAGGTTTTAAGTGTGGCCGGCAAATCATCATGGCAAATCAGTAACAGCTTCGCCTTTGGCACGCCTACCGCTTCCAGCACGGTTAAATCAGACGAATCCCCATAATAAACCGGCTCACCGCCCAAACGCGCTTCTTTAACCCGTCCAGCATCCATGTCCAAGGCCACATAATTAATTTTTTCTTTTTCAAGCATATGCCCGACAATCTGACCAATCCGACCATAGCCTGAAATGACCACATGCTCTTCAGAAGCAGTAGGCGCTAATTCCGAATCACTTGTCATTGCCAATATAGGTTTTCTTGGTTTAAACCAACTAGCAATCGTTTGATTATAACGAATTAAAAAAGGTGCCAAGATCATTGAGAATAGCACAGAAGTAAGAACAATCTGCGCCATGCGATCTTCTAGAATGCTGGCATCAATACCAATAGCCAATAAGGCAAAACCAAACTCACCCCCAACCGCTAAAATTAAGCCGGTGCGAATCGCGGTTTGCAAATCAATGCCAGACACTCTGACAATCAATGTAACTAATAAAATTTTAATCACAAAGATAGCTAAGGTGACCAGCAGGACTTCAACCCAAATATCGGGTAGCGAAAAAGGATTAAACAGCATACCAATGCTAATAAAAAACAAGCCCAACAGGACATCTTTGAACGGACGAATGGTCGATTCAACTTGATGTTTAAATTCTGTTTCCGCTAGCATCATACCCGCTAAGAAGGCCCCAAATGCCATGGATAGACCCAAACTCATGGTCGTCCAAGCCGCGACCAAGGACACAAACAACACAGTTAGCGTAAACAACTCCGCCGAATTACGTTGTGCCACCATGTGAAAAAATGGCTTAAACAAATAGCGACCTAAAAAGAACACTAATAAAAACGCCAACACCGCTTTTAATAATGCCCAACTTAAATCCATCGCCATGGCTTGCGTACTGGCAATCGCTAGCACAGGAATCACCACCACAAAGGGCACCGCGGTAATATCTTGGAACACTGACAGGGTTGTGCCTAAGCGACCATGACGCGTTTGGCCTTCGCCCTGCTCCGCTAGCTGTTTAATAATAATCGTACTGGATGACTGGGCAAACACCGCACCAATTACAAATGCGGCGATAGCGGGGACGCCCATTAACCACAAGATCACGGCGACCACTGCTGTCGTGAGTACAACTTGCGCGGTACCCAAGCCCAAAATCGTATGGCGTGACGCATAAATTTGCGCCATCGAAAAACTCAACCCGATAGTAAATAGCAGAAAGACAATACCAAACTCAGCAATCAGACGAATAAATTCTTCTTCAATAACCGGACCGGGCGTGTAGGAACCCAATAAGACACCTACAGCAAGATAGCCCAAACTAGCAGGTATCTGCAAACGCTTGAACAACAGAATAATAAAAACAGTTAACCCAAGCAGAATAATAACTTGGGTCAAGGTTTGTTCTAGCATGCTAGTTTGCCTCGGTGGCTTTGAAATGAATTATGTAAGATTCTAGCAAAAATAAGCCTATTAGCGCAGGCTTATTTCAGTGTTTAATTGAGCTTATGTTGCCGTAAAATAGCGTCTGCGCACCCATTTTTCCATTTCAACCAAAATAAACACCAACAAACCAAACATCAAGATACGAATCCAGTCTTCAGCCGCAATCGGCGTGGTTCCAAACAGCGTATTCATGAAAGGCGCGTAGGTAAATGCTAACTGCAACACCACCAAAGTACCCACTGCAATCCACATAGCCTTACTGCCAAACAAACCATCCATACTAAAAACATGCTGATCAATGTAGCGCAAATTAAATAGATAAAATATCTGACCCGCTACCAAGGTATTAATAGCGACTGTTCGGGCATATTCATCCATCACACCCTGCATATCCATATAAACGAAATGACCAAAGGTACCCGCCCACAGCAGTAATGCTACAAACGGAATTCGCCATAGCATTAATCCAGATAATAACGGCATATCAGGTCGGCGCGGATGGCGGCGCATCACGCCCGGTTCGGTAGGCTCAAAAGCTAACGCCATCGCCAGCGTGACCGAGGTCACCATGTTGACCCACAATACCTGCACCGGCGTCAAAGGTAATTGATGCGCGAGTAAAATCGCAAATATGATCGTCAAGGATTGACCGGCATTGGTGGGCAGCATGTGCAAAATCGATTTACGGATATTGTTATACACCGTTCGACCTTCTCTAACCGCACGCGCTATGGATGCAAAGTTATCATCAGCCAATACCATCTCAGACGCTTCTTTTGAGGCTTCAGTGCCTTTGCGCCCCATGGATATACCGACATCGGCTCGTTTTAGCGCCGGGGCGTCATTCACCCCATCACCGGTCATCGCAGTGACATGGCCTTGGGCCTGCAGAGCCGCCACCAACCGCAACTTATGTTCCGGGCTAGTACGCGCAAAAATATCTACCCGAGTGACCACCTCTTGCAAGGTCTGGTCATCCATTTGCTCAATCTCTTGACCTGTCACCGCAGTTTGACCATCGCCAATGCCAAGTTGCAAACCAATTGCTTTTGCAGTGGCGGCGTGATCACCGGTGATCATTTTTACCCGAATACCGGCTTGATGACATTCTGCGACGGCCTCAATCGCTTCTTCTCTTGGCGGATCAATAATGCCAAATAAATTGAGCAATATCGCCCCGTCTTGCACATCATTAAAGCCCAGCTCTAACTGGCTAGCCGGTACAGGTTTTACCGCAATCGCTAAAACTCGCTGCCCACGCTCCGCCAGTTTTTCCATTGCCTGATGCCAAAAATCCACATCAATCGGCACATCGCCCTGCTGAGTACGCTGCTGCTGACACATCGCCAGTATTTTTTCAGGCGCACCTTTGATAAAAATATAGCCCTGTTGCTCATGATCATGATGCAAAGTGGCCATGAATTTGTGATCGGATTCAAATGGAATCAAATCGGTACGAGGGCAGAGGCCCGCTTCCGTCTGCGGATCGAGCCCTACTTTCATTGCAGCCGCTAATAATGCCCCTTCAGTTGGATCACCATTAACCTGCCAATCGTCTTCTTTTTCAACCAACCAGCTATCATTACATAACAAGGCGCCCTTTAAACCCATCGCCAAGGCTGGTTCCAGTTGATCCTGTTCCAACATCTGTCCTGCCAGTTCAATACTACCCTGCGGTGCATAGCCTACCCCGGTAAGTTGATATTCATGATCAGCCGTCACCAAGGCCTGCACCGTCATTTCATTTCGGGTTAGGGTCCCGGTTTTATCAGAACAAATGGTGGTGACGGCACCCAGGGTTTCGACCGCTGGTAGACGGCGAATAATCGCGTTACGCTTAGCCATTTTTTGCACACCAATGGCCAGAGTAATGGTCATAATGGCTGGCAACCCTTCAGGAATGGTGGATACTGCCAAACTCACTGCCGCCAAAAACATCTCGGCCGCAGCGTAATCTCGCACCCAATACCCAAAAGCAAAAATGAGTGCCGATAAGAAAATGATAATGATCGATAAAATGCGCCCAAACTCGGCGGTTTGGCGCAACAATGGTGTCGAAATCGTTTCCACACTAGATAGCATGGCACTAATCCGACCAATTTCCGTTTGCTGACCGGTTGCAATCACCACGCCGCGCCCGCGCCCAAAACTGACTAGGGTGCCAGAATAAGCCAAGGATAATCGATCACCTAAAGAGGCACTGGTCGCGACCGGTTCAGTGCGTTTTTCGACTGGCACCGATTCACCGGTCAATACCGCCTCCTCAATACGCAAGCTGCGCGTATCAATCAAGCGCAAATCCGCTGGCACTTTATCCCCGGCTTGAAGTAAAACAATATCACCCGACACCAGTTGATCCGCTTCAACAGTTTGACGCTGCCCATTTCGCAACACCACCGCTTGGGGTGATAGCATATTACGAATGGCATCTAATGCCTGCTCAGCTTTACCTTCTTGCACATAACCAATACTCGCATTGATGAACACCACGGCCAAAATAACAAAGGTGTCCACCCAATGTTCTAAAAACGCCGTACCCACCGCCGCCGCGATCAAGATATAAATCAGGATATTATTAAACTGACGCAACAGCCGCACCAGTGGCCCGCTGCGTTGGCTGGTCTCGATGCGGTTCGGCCCAAACTCCGCCAATCGGTCTGCCACTTGCTCCGAACTTAACCCTTGCTCACTGCTATTAAAGTGCGCCAAGGCTTTATCAGCCTTATTAGCATGCCAATTAGATAGGTTATCATCCGGTTGTTTGCTAATTGCTGTCTGGGTCGATTCAGTCACAACCACTCCTAACTAGGGTTTTGAAGGCGTTCGCAAGCGGCGTTTTGTCATCTTCTGCGCAATAATGCTGTAACCCAATACCGTAATCATTGGGAACACCGAAGCAAATGCAATCAAACCAAAGCCATCCATTAAGATATTTCGGCCTTCAATATTGGTCGCCAGATAAATCCCAAACGCGGTAATCAACGGTACGGTAATCTCGGACGTGGTCACCCCACCCAAATCAAACGCAAAGGCATGCATTTCTTTCGGCGAGAAAAACACCAACACCACCACAAACGTATAAAGCAAGGTAATCAGCAACCAGATATCCATGCCGTGGACAATTTTATAGGTGCCGAGCAAAATACCAAAACCAACGCCTACCGCTACCAAGATACGAATCAAGGTCACGTTTAAACTCAGTTCTGAATATCTATCCGCCTGCTTAATCACCGCCACCAAAGCCGGTTCGGCCATGGTGGTACCAAAGCCGACCAAAAACGCAAACAACAGAATAAAGAACACACTATTCATATCTACCAGACTGCCGGCAATGGATTCACCAATTGGGAATAAGCCCAGTTTGATCCCTAGAATAAAGCCATAAAGCCCGATTACCAAGAATACAAAACCGATCACCACACGCGGCAAATTTGGTAAACGCTTACGTAATACCAAAAATTGGAAGATAAAAATCGTCGCTAATATCGGCAAGATATTTAAGAAGGTATCGAAAATGCCCGCTAAAATCGCCATAGGCGCAAAGTCCGCCAATGTATAGGCCTCTTCAATCGGTTTTTCATAACCGACACCCAACATGCTCAAGTCGTCGCCCAGCGCAAAAATACCATAGAGCTGAATACTGATCATCGGTGTAATCGCCGCCAGCGCGACAAAACCAAACCCATCACGCAATACACTGCGGCCACGAATCGAGGAGGCAATACCAATACCTATCGCGACAATCAGCGGAACCGTGGCCACATTGGTCGCCACCCCGCCGGAGTCATAGGCTAAGCCGATAATTTCTTTCGGGGTAAAAGCGGTAATGACCAATACGATAATGTAACCCGTAATAATGATCTTCGACACCGACCAGCCAAACAAAGCTCGCAAAATACCAAAGGCGGTAATCGCACCCACCGACGAGGCAATAATTAAGCGCAGAGTAAAGGCATCAATCGCCCCCTGGGTGATTTCTTCGGCTTGCAGCGCGACCGCGATAATCGCTGGTTCGGCGATTGAGGCGGAAAAACCAATCGCAAAGCCAAATAATACAAACAGCACCACCGAGCGCTTTTGCAGAAACTCGTTAGACAGCGAGTTCCCTAACGGAAACACCCCGACTTCTAGACCAACCAGGAAAAACGCCACGCCAATAACAACTATCGCAAAGCCTATCGCAATGGATATAACGTTATCCGGTACGGTTTGAAAAACCAGCAATTGAAAACCAATAATAATGATCAAAATTGGCAAGATATTGCGGGCAGACTCCAACAGTGCGTGTTGCAGTTGTTTTAGGATTTCGTTCATAACAACACTAGGCTTCTTCGACCATCGCTAACAAATAGTCACTTAAATCGGTGACACTCAACACTCCTTTTAACTCATTATTGTCACTGACAATGACGCGCTTGATATTGAGTTCAAGCATCATTTTGGCGGCATACTTCACATCAATTTCAGCTGATACCGAAAAAGCCGGCTTGTTATAAACATCAAATACATTCAATAGCTCAATATCGCCTTCTTCCACCAAAATAGCTTTCAGCACTTGTGAATTAGTGACAATGCCATAGGCATCACTCGCTGAACACTTCTCAACCACTAATGACTTTAAACCGTGTCGCTTCATCAACTGCATCGCCTCTTTTAGACTAGCATGAGGTTTAATAGTGATAACGTTGGTTTTCATCACGTCTTTGACGAGTACTTTAGGCATGCTCATTACAAACGTTCCTCTTGTTCAATATTGATTTCAAATTTACTTAATAATGCCTTATCAAGACCAACGATATGGTCAATTGGTGCTGTGAAAGCTAAGCCATCGTTATCCGGGCTTTCAAAATATTGCTTTAAGGCACGTAACACCTTTCTTGATAAGCCGTTTTCCAGCACAAACAATAAAATGGAACGGTTACCCTCAAAGGTTAACGAAAAAAAAGATTTATTTTCTTCAACGCCACTTCCTTTAGCTTCGATAATGGTTGCACCTGCTGCACCTGCCTCTTTTGCAAGCGCTTTAACTTCTGACTCACACTCAGCTGAGGTAATCACTACCAACGCCACAAATTTCATGCTTCACCTCTTAATGGGATTTTGATGTAAGGTTATTAACTTGACCTATTGAATTTTATAGCTTTTAACTAAAATTAATAGGCTAAAATAGAATTTTTATCATGGATCACAGGGCGCATGATACCAACGTTTGGCCCGTTCACGCCACAACTGCGGTACCAGGCACGCTTGGTTTAGGGTAAATTCTATCGCACCACTGCAAGTCGTATTCAGAGGCTTAGCTTGGGTATAACGCTCGGTTCGCGCTAGCACATCCGGGTGCGGCATTCCAAAGCGATTTCGAAAACCGGCACTAAAAATAATCCATTCAGGTGCGACGGCTGCTAAAAACTGCGGATCAGATGAATGACGTGAACCATGATGCCCAGCCACCAGAATATCCGCTTTGACCTCCTCTTCACCATAATAACGGACTAAGGCACGTTCATGTGCTCGCCCTAAATCACCGGTAATCAACACTACCTGAGCACCGCCCTGAACACGTAACACACAAGAGGCATCGTTATGATCCAACACCGGAAAATATCCAGGTGCGAGAATCCTAAACTGCACCTCATCCCAAATCCACTGCTGTCCAACTTGGCATAACGCAAAGTCATCCTGTTGATATTGCTCAGCCAAGCGCGCTGGTTCACCGGTTAAACGCAAAGCGAATGTTTGCTCACGACGCAAAGAGGCCACCCCACCGGCATGATCCAAATCCGCATGGCTTATAATTAAACCCTGACTATCTTTAACAGGTCGTTGTTTTAAAAAAGGCACAATCACTCTTTCGCCGGCATCACTATGGAGCCCAAAACGCGGGCCAGCATCATAAATAAGCCGATGGTTGCGAGTATCGATTACAACCGCTTGACCTTGCCCGACATCTAAAATGGTTACCCGTGCCTCACCCAGCCGAAGGGTCTCTTGTTTGATAAGGCCATTTTTATAATTAAACCCACTCACTAAGGCTACCAAAACAAGCACTAGGCCGGTTAGTATCCAGCGTGCTCGCCACCACCAGGCCTGCTGCTGACCGGCGACCCACAAAAACATCACGCTATAGAGCGCCACCACCTGCCACAAACTTGGCGGTGGCAGCCAGACTTCGCTATGCGGCCAGGCCGCCACTGTTTCCAAACCCCACCATAGTAGCCACCACAGGCTATCAGCCAGTCGGATTAATAGCCTTAACAGCCACTCTAAACCCGCATTACAGCAACTCAATAACTCTCCGAGTTCTGCCAAGGTCGCGGTCAGCAACACCAAGGGCAAACCAATAAAACTGACAAACGGCACCGCAACCAAATTAGCCAGCACACTGTAGGTAGGAAAGGCCTGATAAAACCACCACAAACCCGGGATTAGACCCAATGAAATAAGCCATTGTATTGACCAGGCCTGGTGAAGACTATGCGCAATAGGATGATGAGCAGCGGCTTGACGCGGTTTTCGAGGTAAGCCTAGCCATAAAAAAATAATCGCCACCGCTAAAAATGACAACCAAAACCCAGGTGCTAATACACTCGCCGGTTGCCAGAGCACAATAAGCCAGGCTGCTAATAACAATAATGGCCAGGGTTGACGTTTACGCCGCAATAACAAAAACACCAACACCACTAACACCATTAACCAAGCACGTTGCGTTGGTAGGGTAAAACCCGCTAAAACAGCATAGACGGTTGCGAACACCAAACCTACCGGCACCGCTATCCAGACCCGTGGCCAGCTATGCCACCAACCTAGCAGTCTCACACCGAACCACCAGATAATTGCCCCCAGTGCATAGCCCATGCCAGCCACCAGTGCCAGATGCAAACCGGATATCGCCATCAAATGAATCGTTCCGGTTGCGCGCATCACCTGCCACTGCGCTTCACTAATCGCACCACGATCCGCTAACAGCAACCCAGAATAAATCCCGGCAAACTCGGACTCTCCCCAGTGCTTGCGCATCCGCTGGGCTAACTCATCACGGTAGCGATGCCAACCCCAGGTTGCACCAAGATCCCACTGGCCGTCCTGCCAGGCTGCTGCATCCATGCGCACCCTAGCACGAGCCGCTAGATTTTGCTGTTTAACCCAAGTTTCATAGTCAAACCCACCCGGGTTACTTAAACCCCGCATTGGCTGCAATTGCACCTGCAAACGATAAATATGATCTGGCCGTAAATTGGGACAATCCCAACAACTTAATTGGACATAGCGTGGCCGTAGTCTATAGCGCACTTGCATTGCGCCATTTATCTCTTCAATCTGACGCACCGCAAACACCGCTTGCTGCTGGCTACGCCCAAAACGCGATTGCTCGGTGACTAGACTGACCAGCTGTCCCGTAATCATCGCTTGATCAGACACCGCTGTTAAGGGCAAAGGCGCTGTCCAACGCTCCACCAACACCAATGCCAGCCCTCCTAAAGCCAGCCCAATTAACCCTTGGCCTAGGCGTTGCCAATTAAAACTCTGTGCTAAAATACCCCACACTAAAAAAACCACAAAAATGACCGGTGATGGCAAGTGTGGCAGTTGAAATAACCATAGGGTGACGGCGATCCAGCCGAGGGCAAACCAAACAAACATGGCAAAAAAACTCTTTAAAAAATGGACACCTCATCCAGGTAAACTACTTGAGAAGCCAGGCTTGGCACGGATTGCGCATTGGTTACAAGAGCCCAATCTTTGGCACCTAAACCGCAGCTCTGTCGCCAAGGCTTTTTTTATTGGGCCTTTCTGGGCTGCCATGCCCATGCCTTGGCAAATGCTGGTCGCCGCCATCAGCGCCATTGGCCTTAAAGCCAACTTAACACTAAGTGTTTTACTGGTATGGATAAGTAATCCTATCACGATGGGACTCATTTGGTATTTTAATTATTGGTTAGGGTCGGTGCTTTTGGGCGAAGCGGCCAAGGAAAACTTAGCCTTTGAAATGAGTTGGGCCTGGATAGGCCACACCTTTGTCGCGATCTGGCAACCCTTAATGCTGGGTAGCTTGGTGGTTGGTATCAGTGCCGGAACATTGGGTTACTTACTGGTGCAACTGGTTTGGCAATTACAAGTGCGATTAAGTTGGCGCTCAAGACAGCGCCAACGGGAAGAACAAACCGATTATAAAAAGCCACGCGGTTAAGTCTAAAATTCACCCTTAACTGCGATTGCGTTAATCACTGTCGCTTGGCTTTTCATTCATCCGTTCTAATGCTTGCAGCAACTGACCGTTAAAGCTATGGCTAGGATAGTGACCTTCTTCGTTTAGCTCCCCGACTTCAAGATTGCTTAGTAAAGCCAGCCCTTCATCAACATGTTCAATGGCGTAAATATGAAACACGCCCTGATCAACCGCATCACGCACCTCAGCATTCAGCATTAAATGACGTAGGTTAGCCTGAGGAATGACCACACCCTGTCGTCCCGTCAATCCACGTGCTTTACAGACTTTAAAAAACCCTTCAATTTTTTCATTAATACCCCCAACAGGCTGAATCTCACCAAACTGATTCACCGAACCCGTCACGGCTAGATCTTGTCTCATAGGCACCTGAGCAATGGCCGACAGCAGCGCGTAAAGCTCTGGGGAAGAGGCACTGTCACCCTCAATACCATCATAGGTTTGTTCGATAACAATTGATGCACTAAAGCCAAGCGATCGATAACGCATATAACGACCACGAAGGTAACCAGACAAAATTAACATGCCTTTGGAGTGAATCGGGCCTGCCATTTCAATTTCGCGCTCTATATCGACAATACCATCATCGCCTGCTGAAGCTTGTGCAGTAATTCGCACCGGCTGACCAAAAGATTGGCGTCCTACAGTCATAACCGTCAAACCATTGACCTGGCCGACATGCTCTTCGGTTAAGGATATTAATACCTGTTGTTCGATGATAGCGCGATGGTAGTAGTCTTCCATTAACCCGGTATGAAAGTCACGCTGAGCAATAGTGGCTTCAATCGTATCTCGTGTGACTTGAAACTCACCCTTTGCGCGCGCAAATGCATTGGCTTCAGCTAACACATCACGCAAAATGGCTTTATTTGTGTATAGGCGGTTTTTGTCCTCAGCAAGACGAGAGGCATATTCTGTCAGGCGCTCATACGCCGACAGCTCGACAGGCAAGTCATCCCAATCGGCTACTTCACTCGCCAGCTGTTGCACAAGTGCCAACTCATGTTCAGGCGTTCGATCTAACTCCACCTCAAACTCCACCTGCACTTTAAATAAACGGCTAAACTGCGCATCAATTTCTTGTAAAGCGTAAAAATGCGCGGCCTGCCCGAAAAGTACGAGCGTAAGATTTAATGGGAAATCGGCTAAATGATAAGGCACCACGCTATTACTAGAGGGGACATCAAAACTCAACTGACGCGACATCAGCGCCGCTTTAAGGCTTGACCAAATTTCAGGATCTTTTAGTATCGATTCCATGCTAAGCATTAAAAAACCGCCATTCGCTTTTTGCAGCAGGCCTGCCTGGTGATTCATAGCCAAACCAAGGGTGTCGCCACCCAGACCTTGATGCCCAGATTGAATTGCATAACCGAACAGTTTTGGCAGGCTAGCATTCTGCTCATAAATAACTGGCGCATGTGCCAAGCCACGATGATCAACTAGCAAGTTGACATTAAACTGACTTAAATTTTGTTGCTGATCTGCAATCAGTTCTTCTAGCGAGGAAACAGAGCTAGCGCTGCCTGTATTGGATGTTGTGACCTGGTCTGCACTTTGATCCCAAAACAAATGCAGCTTTGCCAATACCGCTTGAGCTAAATCGTCTAGATAAGCCTGAACATTTTTACAGTCATAACGCGCTTTCAACTCCTTAACCAGCGGCATGACCTGCTCTTTAGCGACCTGCGTATTTAGCTCTTTTCCTTCCTCCATAAACTCATGCTGAATGGTTGGAAAACGGGTTAAACCTTCATTGAGTTTCGCTTCAACTAAATCAAGTGCTTCGGTATAACGAACTTGGTCATCAGCCGGCAAAGATTTAAGTTCTGCCAAACGCATCTTTTTGCCATCGACCACTGCATGTAACACAAAATTATTTTCTGTCTGCAAGATATCGATACTGAGTTGTTCAGCCAATTCGAAAGCCGGACGCAGCACCTCTTCTTGCTGGGCGGCCATTTTGCGCTCAAGCTGTTGCGAACGTAATTGATACCCATGTCCATCAAAGACTAACGGCAGTTGATGTTTAATCTGGGCAATAAACTGCTCTATAGCCACTTTAAACTCATGACCTTGACCGGCCGGAAAGTAAAGATAACGCGTTTTGGGCGACTCCTTTAAATCAGCCACCAAAACAACATCATCGGGCATGGGCTTTGCCGCTGCCGCTTTATTGAGCAAGGCTTTGGTCATACCAATACGACCCACACCGGGTTCACCCATAATAAAAATATGATTATGGTTACGTTTTAGGTGCAGACCAAAATTTAATGACTGATAAGCACGCGGGTGGAAGCGTTGCATAAAAGCTTCGGTGCTAATTTCATTTTGTTCAAATGCTTGTGCATCAATCTGGGTTTGACGATATAGTTGGTCTACACAAAGTTTTTGCATGCGAATGTCCACTCAATAAATAGGTGCGTATTGTATCAAACCCCCTTAGAGACGAATAAAGTTTTGACTAAACCCCCTTTAACACCGCTGCAACCGGTATATTGGGCCGGTTTAGGCACTTACCAGCAGGCCTGGATTAAGCGAGATGATCTTAATCACCCGGTTATACAAGGTAATAAGTGGCATAAGTTACGCTTCAATATTGTTGCAGCACAACAAGCCGGCTGTGCCGGCCTACTGACCTTTGGAGGCGCCTACTCTAACCATATTGCCGCGACAGCCACTGCCGCCTTGGCATTCAACTTGAAATCAATTGGCATTATTCGTGGTGATGAGCTAGCTAATCAGCAGCAGGCCTGGTCACCCACACTTAACCAAGCTGAGCTACAAGGCATGGCGTTGCACTTTGTTAGCCGCCAACAGTACCGATACCGTCACGATCCTGAGTGGTTGGCGCAGCTGCACAGTCAATACCCTGATTATTATTTCATTCCTGAGGGCGGCAGTAATGATTTAGCCGTTAGCGCGATGAGCGATGTGGTTCAACAAATTAATCAGCAATGCCCCGATTGGACCCATCTAGTCTGCGCAGTAGGCACCGGTGCGACCCTAGCAGGCCTGGCTAAAGCGGCACCGGACAAGCAGATATGGGGAATTGCTAGCTTAAAACAAGCCGAATATTTAATACCCCAAATTAAAGCTTGGATTGGCCAGCACCAGACTAATTGGCGGCTATTAAGTCAGGCTGGCAAGGTTGCGTTTCATGGTGGCGGTTATGGCAAAACCACGCTTGAGATTATGGCCACCCAACAGTCTTTTGAACAAACACATAAGTTACAACTCGAACCAATTTATACCGCAAAACTCATTTATGCCTTTGATACTCTGCTACAACAAGCCTGTTTTCCCGAACAGAGCAGAATCATTCTCTACCATAGTGGTGGGTTACAAGGTAGAACATCTGGATCGAACTAGCGATTAGGATCCAGGCGACAAAACCCTTGACTCAATATAAGCAAATGCTTATACTTTCATGCAATATAAAAAAACATCGCAAGCACTTGTTTTTTAATTACTTTTAATCGTTTTACCTATAAGGATTCGCACAATGAAACTTAAAAACGCCTTAGCAGGCCTGCTATTATCAGCCGGTATGATCACATCCGCCAACCTAATGGCTAATGCGCTGCCTAACTCGCCGTCGCCTGCGCCAGAACGTGAAGCACACCAAATCCCACAGGGTTTATATATCACACCTGAACAAGCTTATGAAATGGTTAAAGCGGATGAAAATGCCTTTCTAGTAGACGTTCGTACTCCGGAAGAATGGATGTTTGTTGGCTATTCACCCCTTGCCCAAATTATGCTGCCATCGGTGATGTTTGATTACTCACAAATGGACACCGTGCAAAATATGCCACGTTATATGCCAGCGCCGCATCCAAACTGGATTGGTGAGTTTGAAGAGCGCTTAATGGACTTAAATGCTGATCAAGATAGCAAATTTATTATTATGTGCCGCTCCGCGTCTGAGCGCGCGGCGCCGATGGCACGGATTTTAGATCAATACGGTTATAAAAATGTGTACCTACTGCTAGGTGGTTTTGAAGGCAGCGTGGTTCGCGAAGGCGACAAAAAAGGCTTCCGCTTAGTGAATGGTTGGAAAAACTCTGGCATGCCTTGGACTTATGACATTGATCCAGATATCGTCTATTTTAAAAAATACGGTGTAACTTACGAATAAACCCTAGCTTCGTTTAGCCCGTTTAAGCCAATAAAAACCCAGCCGTTGCTGGGTTTCTTGTTTATTACTTCAAGCAAGGATTAGGCATCAGCTAGTTGCTTCGCCGACTCGGCTTCTAAACTTAAACTATCAGTCGCCTTGTCTAGCTTAATTCTAACCGCACCACCTTGTTGTAAATCACCAAACAAGAGCAACTCAGCCAGCGGCTGCTTAACTTGCTGTTGAATTAAACGCGACATCGGTCGTGCGCCCATCAATGGATCAAAGCCTTTTTTAGCTAACCAGTCGCGAGCATCGTTATCTAATACTAGCGACACCTTTTTCTCAGACAAGGTTTGTTCAAGGGCAAAAATAAACTTATTCACCACTGAACCCATTGAAGCTTCACTTAAACGATTAAACTGAATCACCGCATCTAAACGGTTGCGAAACTCGGGTTTAAACATTTTCTTTAACTCGGACTCGAAGTCTTGACTGTGATCTTGTTCGGTAAAGCCAATACTCGAACGCGACATCATCTCGGCCCCGACATTGGAGGTCATAATCAGCACCACATTTCGAAAATCAACTTTACGGCCGTTATTATCAGTTAACGTACCGTGATCCATCACCTGCAACAAAAGGTTAAATACATCAGGATGGGCTTTTTCAATTTCATCTAATAACACCACTGAATGAGGTTGGCGATTAACCGCTTCAGTGAGTAGCCCACCTTGATCAAAGCCAACATAGCCTGGCGGTGCACCAATTAAACGTGAAACCGTATGACGCTCCATATACTCAGACATATCAAAACGAACCAGCTCTACACCAAGGTGCTTAGCAAGCTGTTGCGTTAACTCTGTTTTACCCACTCCTGTTGGGCCTGCAAACAAGAATGACCCACTCGGCTTGTCTGGATTAGCCAACCCAGACCGCGCAAGTTTAATCGCTGACACAACTTGACTAATCGCATGATCTTGCCCAAATACCACCCGCTTTAAATGCGATTCCAAATCAAATAAGCTATCTCGCTCCTTTTGCGTGATATTTGCAATGGGAATCCGTGCAATATTGGCCACAATCTGCTGAATTTCATGCACACCAATCTGCTTACGCCGACGACTAGGTGGCACCAAACGTTGCTTGGCTCCGGCTTCATCAATTACATCGATTGCTTTGTCAGGTAAGTGACGATCAGTAATGTAACGCTCAGCGAGCTCAGCTGCTGCTTTTAACGCTGGCTGGGTATATTTAACTTCGTGATGAGATTCAAACTGCGCCTTCAAACCTTTTAAAATCTGGATTGTTTCGGGCACACTCGGTTCGCGTACTTCTACTTTTTGGAAGCGTCGTGCCAAGGCGCGATCTTTTTCAAAAATACCGCGATACTCTTCATAGGTCGTCGCGCCAATGCAACGCAGCTGACCATTGGCCAATGCTGGCTTCATCAAGTTCGAGGCATCCATTGCGCCTCCTTGCACGGCTCCTGCGCCAATAATGGTATGAATTTCATCAATAAATAAAATGGCATGAGGCTGACGGGCTAATTCATTGAGCAAGGCTTTAAAGCGCTTTTCAAAATCACCACGATAACGTGTGCCGGCTAATAAAGCCCCCATATCCAAGCTAAACACCACCGCATCACTTAAAGACTCCGGCACCTCACCATGGACAATATTGTAGGCCAAACCTTCGGCAATAGACGTTTTGCCGACACCAGGTTCACCCACAAGCAGTGGGTTATTTTTACGACGGCGACTCAAAATCTCTAAGGTACGACTTAACTCCCATTGACGGCCAATCATAGGATCCATGCGGCCTTCTAATGCATGCTTATTCAAGTTAAGCGCAAAATTAGTTATTGCTGACTCATTTGACTCATCACCATCTTGATCGACTTGTTGTTGCAAATCTTGATTGAGGTCATCTTGCTCACCATCAGTAACCACACCATGAGCCAAATAACTTTTAACATCTACGCGCTCAACGCCATTGGATTCTAAAATATAAACAGCATGAGAATCCGGTTCAGCAAACATAGACGCGATTAGATGCACACCCAATACTTCATTATTACCATTGGATTGCACCATATAGATAGCGCGCTCAATGACACGTTGGAATGACATAGTGGGATGAATTTCTAAGGCTTGACTTGACTGTGGCTGTTTGGGCTCTGTCTCAAGGTAACGTTCTATATCAAGTTCTATTTTGTCAATGTGGGCACCACAGGCGTTGAGAAGTTCCTGTACGTCAGGAAGATTGAGCAACTCAAGCAATAGATGCTCAAGCGTCACAAATTCATGCTCATATTCTTGTGCAACGCTAAAAGCGTTACTAAGTGACATTTGAACGGGTTTGCTTAACATAGTGGCATCTTCCGTATTAAAGGTAAATTATTCGGCTTCTATTTGACACAACAATGGATGTTGGTGATCTCGTGCATAGCGATTAACTTGATAACACTTGGTTTCTGCAATCTCTCGCGTGTAAATACCGCATACCCCTTTGCCATGATGGTGTATGGCTAACATAACCTGCATAGCCTTATCATAATCCATTCGGAAGAACTTCATCAACAAATCGACAACAAAGTCCATTGGGGTAAAATCGTCATTAAGTAGCACCACTTTATATCGTTTGGGTGGCTTCACTGCCTGCTTAGCAGGACTTAATACAACAGCATCAGTCATAGTTGGATGTTTAGAAATATAATTGAATAGTTTTATTGACTAGGCAGCGACTAACTTAGCATACAAATGCCCAGTCAATCCATGCTTTTCGCATGGCAAACCTTTATTCTGAAGACGAACAAGCTTACCTTGTTGATAATTTTGTGGAACCACTAAACTCAATCGGCCAACAGGCGATTCAAATTGAATTTTTTTGCCGGGTACTAATAAACACGCAGGCACCTTGACCTCACCATACAAGTCTGCACCCTCTAGCCGCCAACTCAGACTTTCCTTACTGATGTTAAACCTCACCAAATAATCACCCGAAGCGCCGCCATACAGACCCGGATACCCCTTGCCGGGTATACGGAAAGTTTTGCCCTCAAAAGCATCACGATTAAACTTCATTTTCACTTTAATGCCAGGCAAATAAAAATAACCTTGATGTAATAAGCGAATGGCATAACGTAGTGTTAGCGGATAAGTCATGACTCGATCACGCCCTCTTATGGGGCTACTGCCTGCACGCCATGACTGCGAACGATAAAATGTGTCATGCTGACTTTGACTCGTGCGCGACTGATGTTGCCCTCGAGCTCGCGTATAAGCTTGCTTATGACGAGATAATACCTCATAGGCTTCAGCGACTTCTTGGAAGCGTGTTTTCGCATCCTCTTGCACACACACATCGGGATGAAAGCGTCGTGCCATTTTGCGATAAGCCGCTTTGATGGTTTTATCACATGCCTCAAAAGGCACGCCTAACACGGCAAAATAGTCTTTAGTGAGATCAAATTGTTGTGCCAGCATATGGATTCCTGCCTTAATTAGCGTTAAGGATGCGTTATAATTTGTTTAATTGAAGCAATCTAAGCAATAAAAATGCCAACACCAAGCAAGCCCATCCTACTCTTTAATAAACCCTATGATGTTCTATGTCAGTTCACCGATGAACAAGGACGCGCGACCTTAGCCGATTTTATTGATCAACCGGGTTACTATGCTGCCGGACGCCTTGACCGTGATAGTGAGGGCTTAATGCTTTTGACCAATGATGGTCGGATACAACATAAAATCAGCCACCCCAAGTTTAAACTGCCTAAAACCTATTGGGTGCAAGTAGAAGGCTCACCCACTGAAGAGGCGCTGAACGCATTAAGCAAGGGCGTGACGCTAAAAGATGGCCCAACCCTACCGGCAAACGTCACTTTAATAGCTGAACCTAAAGAACTCTGGCCACGAAACCCACCGATTCGTGAACGTAAAAGCATTCCCACTGCTTGGCTCAGTATAACGATTAGCGAAGGGCGTAATCGGCAAGTAAGACGCATGACCGCTGCGGTCGGCCTTCCCACTCTACGCCTGATTCGCTATCAAATAGGGCCATACAAGTTAGACAATTTAGCCCCCGGTGAATGGCAGTTTGCACCCCTACTGAATCTGTTAAAATAATGCCCGTATTTATATAAAACGATTAGGTATCTATGTTTAACCCAGCTAACCAAACCATTAAAGTGATTGTCGGTCTGTCCGGTGGTGTTGATTCGTCAGTCACCGCTTGGTTACTTAAACAGCAAGGCTATCAGGTTGAAGGCCTGTTTATGAAAAACTGGGAAGGCGATGATACCGATGATTATTGCCCTGCCGCGGCAGACTTACAAGATGTCTTTGCGGTATGCGAGCGCCTTGATATTCCCCTGCATGTTGAAAACTTTGCTCAAGAATACTGGCAACATGTTTTTGAACACTTCTTAACCGAATACCAAACCGGCCGCACCCCGAATCCCGATATTTTATGTAATAAAGAAATCAAATTTAAAGCCTTTTTAGATCACGCGCTGGCATTGGGCGCCGACAAAATTGCCACCGGCCACTATGCGCGGGTGCAGCAATCCACTAATGGCGATTACCAACTATTAAAAGGCTTAGACCCCAATAAAGATCAAAGTTATTTTTTATATACCTTACAGCAGTATGCACTTTCTCACACCCTGTTTCCAATTGGTCATTTACCTAAACCTGAGGTGCGTCAGTTAGCCGAGGCAGCAGGCCTGGTGGTTCACAATAAAAAAGATAGCACCGGCATCTGTTTTATTGGTGAACGCAAATTCAAGGACTTTTTACAGCGCTACTTACCCGCCCAGCCGGGTGATATTGTTAACGAGCAAGGTGACAAGGTGGGTCAGCATGAAGGTTTAATGTATTACACACTCGGCCAGCGTAAAGGCTTAGGGATTGGTGGTGGTCACGGCGAGTCCGGTGAACCCTGGTTTGTGGTTGACAAAAACCTCACGACGAATCAACTGATTGTCGCCCAGGGTGATCAACAGCCTAGTTTGTATCACCGCGCCCTATCGGCGCAAGATTTAGATTGGGTATCGGGTGAAGCGCCAGCCTTAAATAGACTCCTCACTGCTAAAATTCGCTATCGCCAACACGAGCAGGCCTGCTGGATTCGTGATATTCAACCTGACGACCAAAACAAAGCACAGATTGTTGTAGAGTTTGAACAGCCACAAAAAGCCATCACCCCAGGGCAGTCGATCGTGTTTTATGATGGTGAGCTATGCTTAGGTGGCGGTGTTATCAACGCACGCCATGATAGCTGGCAAGCACTGCGTCTAGATTCAAACGCACCTATATAAATTAAACACAGAAGGTAGAGTTTTCATGGCCGACTATTACACTGAACAAGACCGCACTCAAGCCCTGCTAGGTATTTACCAAGTAGCCAAATGTGTGTATGACATCGCTACCACCGGTAAACACGATGATCTGGCTTTTAAAACGGCAATCAACTCGCTATTCATTATGAATCCTGATAACACCCTTGATGTCTATGGCGGTGATATGGCTAACTTGCAGGGAGGGGTTTCAACCCTGCTTGCGCAGATGGGTAGCAGTAGCACAGAAGAACTCCGCAACTTAGAAATCACCCGTTATGCTATTAATCTGATTACCTTAGAACGCAGTGTTCATCAGGCCGATGGGGTATTAGGCTCAATCGCACAGGGTTTAAGCCAAGCCGGAAAACAACGCTTATTATTTGATGATTTTCATGAAAATGTCATTGCATCATTGGCTAATGTCTATGCCAAAAATGTCAGCGAACTTTCGCCGCGCATCATGGTTAAAGGACAGCATGGTCACCTACAAAACACCCATAATGCCAATAAAATCCGGGCACTGTTACTAGCAGGCATTCGCTCGGCGATTTTATGGCGGCAATGTGGCGGCAGTCGTTGGAAGTTGTTATGGAGTCGTAAGAAGATTTTACGGATTGCGCAATCAATGTATCGACCTAAAAACGATCGACAAGACGGCGAAAGTTTATTTCGCCGTCATTAAGACAGAAGTTATTAAGGCAGGATTAGACTGTTATTTTAAACGTTTCGCCATGACGCCGTCATAGTGACTAATCATGCCGCGATAAAGTTGCGGCAATTCAGGCACCACTGAGCTTTGTACCGCCTCTAGCGTCATCAGTTCACGCTGCCAGGCCTGCAATTTAGGCAGTCCTTCAAGCACATCTAAATCACAATGGTTTTTTAGCAATTCAAAACGCATTAACATCGGCGCATAGGCAGCATCAATCAAATTGAATGTTTCGCCATTAAAAAAGCGCGCACCCGAATGCACCTGCTCCAAGCGCTCAAGTAAACTACGAATCGACGCAATAATCTTATCGCAGGCCTGCTGATCTTGTTCATGAACAATACCATGCAAGCCATTCATACCCATTAGCTCCCCCCCAAACGCAATCCACGCGCGGTTTTTAGCCTTAACCAACGGATCAACCGGATGCAAACTTGGCGGGGTAATTTCATCAACATATTCTTGAATCACCGACGATTCAAATAACACTTGATCGTCATTAACCTGCATGACCGGCACCTTGCCTAGGGGGGAGAGGGCTTTAAACCACTCTGGTGGATTATTTAAGTCAATGTATTCAATTTCATAAGGCACGTTTTTAGTGAGCAAGGTAATCACGGTACGCTGCACATAAGGACAAAGCTTAAAGCTGATTAATTTAAGTTTAGGAATCGCAGGAGTTGTCATAGCTAGCACCTCGTTTAGATGTATCAAATTCGATCAGTATTGACCAAATGCGTAAATTTTTCTAACAGGGATTCTTTCGATTCTATATGCGCCGGATCGGTAATAATCACATCAATTGGGCAAACACTAATACAGGTGGGCTTGTCATAAAACCCCACGCACTCGGTACACAAGTCAGGGTTGATTTCATAAATCTTCTCGCCCATCGAGATCGCTTGATTGGGGCACTCTGGCTCACACATATCGCAGTTAATGCAACCGGATAAAATTTTTAATGCCATCGATACCTGCCCTCAATCACACTTAAGTTTGGCTAAGAATAGCTATACTTATGCCGAAGCCGCAACAGCGGCTTGATCACGCACCGGATCACCGCCCCAGCTTTCGTTACGCATTAATAAGCCAAACGCCAACACATCGGCCGCCAGTCCTTTAAACGGATTCGGAATTTTGGCAATCCAACCGGAACCTAACGCCGCATCAATCGGATGATCGTGTTTATCGAGCAGCTGATCCAGCACCATGGTCATATTGCCGGCAGGTGTCATAATTTCAATTGAATCACCGACACAGAATTTATTTTTTACGTCAATAGTCAGCCATTCATCCGTTGACGCAATAACTTCACCGACAAAACGCTGATATTCTGACTTAGATACGCCATAGTCATAGTTTTGGTATTCTGAATGCACATGACGACGCAAAAACCCTTCGGTATAGCCACGACTGGCTAAGCCATCAAGTTGTAATAATAAATCTGAATCAAACGGTTTACCGGCCGCTGCATCATCGATCGCTTTACGATAGACCTGTGCCGTACGCGCCACATAGTAATGCGATTTCGTGCGACCTTCAATTTTAAGGGAGTGCACCCCCATCTTCACCAAGTCGGGGATCAACTCAACGGCGCGCAAATCTTTTGAGTTCATAATATAGGTGCCGTGTTCATCTTCAAAGGCCGGCATCAATTCACCTGGACGCCCCTGCTCCTCAAGCAACCAGACGCGATCCGTGGTCTCACCGACACCCAAGGTCGGCTCCGGATTTGCTAATTCATTAACACTGGGCGCAGGACGGTCCGTCGTACCGGTTAAATCGGTAATCCGCTCGACGCCGACCACATCGCCCGCTGCATTTTCCTTGCCTTCATAGGTGTTGTAATTCCAGCGGCAAGCGTTAGTACAGGTGCCTTGATTGGCGTCACGTTTATTGATATAACCTGATAACAAACAGCGCCCCGAGTAGGCAATACATAAAGCGCCGTGCACAAAAACTTCTAATTCCATTTCAGGTACTTGCTCACGTATCTCGGCAATTTCTTGCACTGACAGCTCACGCGACAACACCACTCGCGTAATGCCCATTTGGTGCCAAAATTTAACGGTAGCCCAATTCACCGCATTCGATTGTACTGATAGATGAATTTCTTGCTGAGGGAAGTGCTCACGCACCATCATAATCATGCCGGGGTCTGACATAATCAATGCATCCGGTTTCATATTGATCACCGGCTCGATATCTTTCAAAAAGGTTTTTAACTTAGAATTGTGGGCGGCAATGTTGGTCACCACATAAAACTTTTTACCCAGTTCATGCGCGCGCGCAATGCCTTTAGCAAGGTTATCGTGATCGAACTCATTATTACGCACGCGCAGGCTGTAACGAGGCTGGCCGGCATAAACAGCATCGGCACCATAGGCAAAGGCATATTCCATGTTTTTCATGGTGCCAGCGGGTGATAAGAGTTCAGATTTAAACATGCGTGGAGTCCCCTCAAAAATTCCCGACTTATTTTATCGGAAATTAATCAGTTTGTCTTGCCAGGCCTGGTATTTGTCAGCAAAACTTAGCGCAGCATGGGCAGGACTCGTTGAAGGCATCACACACCATTCGATATTGGGAAAGCTTTCAATGACCGACGCGGCAAGATAACGTTTAAATAGCTGGCCTGCTTTTTGACCATTACACATAATAAGCTGGCAGTTAGGCTGTTGCTCAAGTAACGACAATATGGGATTAAGGGTGATACTATCGGCTTTTATTGCGCTATCTAGACTGCCCTGGCGTTGACATTGAGCAATCACATCCCACAAGCCGATACCCTGTTCAGCCAGAAGTTGATAACGCGTTGGTAGATGAGACGGCCAGGTTTTTACCCCTAGGCATTGCGCCATAATGGGCCAGAACTGATTGCGTGGGTGGGCATAATAAGCCTGCGCCTGCAGCGAGGCTTCACCTGGCATGGAGCCTAAAATCAAAACCCGCATCACAGCGGGTTGGGGCACAACAGGCGCTAAGCTATGACACTGCATAGATTCATGCGCGCTAACAAGTGTGATTATCGGTTAGCGTTAATGAAGGCGAGAATCTCATCTACTGAGCTAACATAGCTTTTCTCAACCACATTAAGGTTATCTAGCTTTACCAAAGTAACCTGTTCTGCTTCACGTGGTAAGCCCTCAGTTAAATCACCGTCACGATCCAACGCCATATTAAACTCATATTTACGCATTGCAGGCATCGCAAATAAACGCGTCACGAGTGCAGGCATCCGCGAAATATCAGCGGCATACAAGCCGTTATATTGCGCAAAATTCGTCAAACCGGCACGGTCTATCGCTTCTTTAACTAACTTAGCCCCATCGTTGTGATGACTAAAAATCATCCAAGTAACGCTTTCATTGAGAACAATAGGTGCACCATGCTGATCTTCAAACTCGATAGCATTCAGCGTTTGTGCCTTAGCAAAAGGGGCCAAAACCAATAACGCACACAAGCTAACAACTTTAATAAAACCTGATTTCACAACACACTCCTTAATAAGATAAAAATAAACTATGGGTATATAAATATTTAATCTAAAAGCCTAAAACTATTTAGCATCTAGGTCAACCTGTTCACCCCAAAGATCATATTCATCTGCAGCAAAAATCCTTACTTTGAGACGATCACCCGGTGACAACTCATGACCATCCGGGATAAATACCATACCATCAATATCGGGCGCATCGGCTTGAGAACGCGCAATGGCGCCCTCCTCATCTACTTCATCCACCAAGACGTCGTAAACACGACCTATTTTAGCCTGCATTTTTTGCGCACTAATCGCTTGCTGGGTTTGCATAAAACGGTCGTAACGATCTTGCTTAATCTCATCTGGCACCTGCTCGGCAATCTCGTTTGCCGCCGCGCCCTCGACCGGCGAATACTGGAAACAGCCAACGCGATCTAACTGCGCCGCCTCTAAAAAGTCCAATAAACGCTGAAACTCTTCTTCAGTTTCGCCGGGAAAGCCGACAATGAAGGTTGAACGCAAAGTTAAATCTGGTACCTGCTCACGCCATTGTTGAATCCGCTCTAATTGGCGATCAATATTACCTGGGCGACGCATGGCTTTAAGCACGCGCGGGTCTGCGTGTTGCAGCGGCATATCCAGATAGGGCAATAACTTGCCTTCAGCCATTAGCGGAATCACTTCCTCAACATTAGGATAGGGATAGACATAATGTAAACGCACCCAGACACCCATCTCACCTAGCGCTTTGACCAGTCCTGTCATCGAGGTTTTAACCGGCTGACCATTCCAAAAGGCAAGCTTGTGTTTGACATCAACTCCGTAAGCCGAAGTGTCTTGTGAGATGACAAGTAATTCCTGCACCCCGGCTTCAACGAGACGCTTAGCTTCATCTAGCACCTCTTCAATGGGTCGACTCACTAACTTGCCTCGCATTGAAGGAATAATACAAAACGAACAATTATGGTTACAGCCTTCAGAAATTTTTAAATAGGCATAGTGGCGCGGCGTCAACTTAATCCCCTGAGGTGGCACTAAGTCGATAAATGGATTGTGCTCAGGTGGCTCTACCACATCATGTACGGCATTGAGTACCGTCTCATAAGCCTGTGGACCTGAAACCGACAACACCTGAGGATAATGTTCCAGTACTTCTTCATCACGCGCACCCAAACAACCTGTAACGATTACTTTGCCATTCTCTTGCAGCGCTTCACCAATAGCATCGAGCGACTCTTGTACCGCCGAATCAATAAACCCGCAGGTATTAACAATCACCGTATCCGCGCCCTCATAAGAATTGGTCAGCTCATACCCTTCACTGCGTAATTGGGTCAAAATACGCTCAGAATCAACCGTTGCTTTCGGGCAACCTAAACTAACAACACCTACTTTGGGGTTACGGGCAGATACAACAGTACTCATACTTAAGGGTTCTCAATGTGTCTAAACTAAAGCTGCTATTGTAACCCAACTCTTGATTTCAAATTACTAGAGCCAACACTATCAGCCACTTCTAAGCAATTAATACTATTTAACTCATTAGAAAAATACGTGGTTTCAGAGGCTATGAGAAAAGGAATGCGTGCGATTAAATCACGCAGCATGGGTAAAAAGTCTTTGCTATTGAGGTTATAAGATAATTCACCCAAAGGTAGCAGGTCCGCCGCTACAACAAGACTACCCGCGTTGTAAGCAACCTTTGGTAATAAAAAAACACCTAAGCCACGAGCCATGCTTTGACCACTAGCTTTGGGTAAAAATCCGTTCAGATCCACAATCAAAAGCCAGTTTAATTGCACATCAAAATGCGCTAATAGATTTAAAGCTTGTTGATTAAACATACAAGCTTGGATCCTTGTCATATCATCATACAAATGTATGTGACAATCACTTAATCTGTCATACTTAGACTGAAGAAGACCGGCTACTGCTTGACCAACTAGCCGCTCAGGGTGCGCAACAATAATATTCATTCTTTCCATATTCACTCCTTTAGGAGGCTATACTATCTACTTAAAAAAACGAATAAAACCCGTCAAATAAGTATAGTGCGCACACATACGCATTAGACTTCAGTTAACTCAATTACATTTAAATCTGGATCCATAAAGAATATGGCTTCCCGCCCAGATTGGCTTAATTTATACGCAATTTTAAAATGGTCCAACCTTGTACAAATATCGTCTAAATTATCCACGCTCAAAGCGATATGACGATCACGCCCTGGGTGTTGTGGTCGCTCAACAAACTGGTATGGGTCTTCGACTTCCAATAGGTGTAACGTTTGACCACAACCTAAATCCAGCCAATAACCGGGAAAACCTAATTCCGGTCGTGGTACTTGCGCCAAACCCAACACCGACTGATAGAAGGCCAGCGCTCGCTCTGCATCGCTAACAACTAAACTAACATGATGGATTCCCGTAATCATAGTCCGCTCCTGTGATTATGCTTTTCGGTTTTTTCGGTTCAATGTTACAATATCTAAATAAATTTTTATCTACTCTCGCTAACTAGGGATTGTTATGTCTAACCAATTGCAACAAATCATTGAATCAGCTTTTGAACGTCGTGCCGAAATTACACCTAAAAATGTCGATACTGAAACCAAAAACGCCATTCAAGAAACATTACATCTACTTGACTCTGGCAAAATGCGTGTCGCTGAACGTCAAGGCGTAGGCCAATGGACCGTTAATGAATGGTTAAAAAAAGCGGTACTACTCTCTTTCCGTACCGAAGACAATGTGGTGATGAATTCATCTGAAACACGTTATTTTGACAAAGTCCCTTCAAAATTCGCCGATTATTCACAAGCAGATTTTGAAGCGGCTGGTGTTCGCGTGGTCCCACCCGCTATGGCTCGTCGTGGTTCGTATATTGCCCCTAGCACAGTCTTAATGCCTTCCTATGTCAATATCGGCGCCTATGTTGACTCAGGCACGATGGTTGATACCTGGGTAACCGTTGGTTCTTGCGCACAAATTGGTAAAAACGTCCATTTATCTGGCGGTGTAGGTATCGGTGGTGTGTTAGAGCCATTACAAGCTGCTCCAACCATTATTGAAGACAACTGTTTCATCGGCGCACGCTCTGAAGTTGTTGAAGGTGTAATCGTTGAAGAAGGTTCGGTGATTTCAATGGGCGTCTATATCGGTCAATCCACGCGTATTTATGATCGTGAAACCGGTGAAATTCATTATGGCCGCGTACCGGCCGGTTCGGTTGTGGTATCAGGCAACTTGCCATCAAAAGACGGTAAATACAGCTTATATTGCGCTGTGATTGTGAAAAAAGTGGATGCCAAGACCCTTGGTAAAGTGGGCATTAACGACCTTTTACGCGATATTTAATACCTTTGATCTATTCTCATGCAATCGTTTAGGCGTAAAACAACGCCTAAACCATATTTGAGGACGCTTATGATTCTCTACGGCATAGCTAATTGCGACACGGTTCGCAAAGCCAGAAAACTGCTAGAGCAAGCAGGACACTCCTTTCTTTTTCACGATTTTCGTAAAGAAGGCTTAACCGCCGAAATGATACAAGATTGGTTAACGCATACCGATTACAGCAAACTGATCAACAAGCGCAGCACAACTTGGAAAGGCTTCAACGAATTAGAGCAACAGGCTGTTGAATCACAAGATCTACAACTAGTTTGTCAACACCCCACTCTAATTAAACGCCCGCTACTCGATACCGGGTCTGGATTACTAATCGGCTTTAATGCCAGTGAGTATCAACAACTATGAACTCGAATCAAACGGCTACCATCACCCTTGCACAAACTTTATTACGTATTGACTCTGTTACACCGGAAGATAAAGGGTGCCAGACAATCATTGCTGATTTTTTAACACCGCTAGGTTTCAATAACGACCCCATGCCATTTGGTGAGGTAACCAACTTGTGGTCTCGTCGTGGACAAACGGCGCCTCTGGTCGTGTTTGCTGGCCACACAGATGTGGTGCCAACAGGACCGATTGAAAAGTGGCAGCACCCGCCTTTTAGTGCCCAAATTGATGGAGATATGCTTTGTGCTCGTGGCGCCGCCGATATGAAAAGTGCTATCGCCTGTTTTATGGTCGCGACCGAGCGCTTTATCCATGACTATCCCGATCATCCTGGTTCGATTGGCTTTTTAATCACCAGTGATGAAGAAGGCCCCGCTGTTGATGGCACGGTTAAAGTGATCGAAACGCTAGAAGCACGCCAAGAAAAAATTGATTTTTGCTTAGTAGGTGAACCCTCTAGTGATAAAAAACTTGGCGATTCGATTAAAAATGGCCGCCGAGGCTCACTCAATGCCACCCTGACGATTAAAGGTGTGCAAGGTCACATAGCCTATCCACAACTGGCCGATAACCCGGTGCATAAAGCCTTGCCGGCACTGGCCGCCTTAACCGCAATTGAATGGGACCAGGGCAATGACTATTTTCCACCCACGTCCTTACAAATTTCTAATATTCACGCCGGCACCGGTGCCACCAATGTGATTCCGGGCGACTTACAAGTCATGTTTAACCTTCGCTTTTCAACTGAACATACACCAGAGACACTCAAACAAGGGGTCATCGGTTGTTTAGCCGCGTTTGACTTAGACTATGAACTTAACTGGAATTTATCGGGATTACCTTTTATCACACCCGCAGAAGGCATACTGATTCAAGCCACCAGTGATGCAATTGAACACTGCTTGGGATATCGCCCCACTCTTTCTACAAGTGGCGGGACATCTGACGGTCGTTTTATTGCCCCGACCGGTGCGCAGGTTATTGAGTTTGGCCCCCTAAATGACACCATTCATAAGGTTAATGAGCGTGTAAGCGTAGCTGACCTAAACCAGTTAACCGATATCTACTATCATACTCTCGTCAATTTATTGGTAAAGGCGGTATAAATGGAAACACCTGGCTGGGTTACGATTTTTCTTATATTTATTCAAATCGCAGCAGTACTTGGTTTTGCTTGGCTGGTCTGGCCGATGATTCGTGATGAGAACTGGAAAGAAAAGTTTATTAAAAATAAGCAAGCCTTATCGTTGATCATTGTGTTTATATTAATTTTTTTGTTTATTTTTGGCATGACGGCCGCATTTGATATGTTGTTTGCGCCACAACCTCTTTATTAACATTTCAACCATTACTTATTCTGCGAGGACTAATATGAGTATAGATGTAACTAATCCAGTGGATATTATCGCTCAAACCACTTGGGGTAAAGAGCTCTCAAAAACTGAGCTTGATTTGCTGATTGAGCTGACTCATCCGACTGACTATAATCAGAATGAGGTAGTTTTTCATGCCGAAACAAAAGGTGATACGCTTTATATTTTGCTTACAGGCAAACTAGAAGTAGTTAAAAACGCTGGCTTAAAGGGCGAAATGGTGCTTTCGACCCTAAAACCAGGTGCCTTAGCGGGCGAGTTAAGTTTTATTGATGGCGATGCCCACACCCTAACTCTTCGCGCTCAGAAGAAGGCGCAAGTCTTAAAATTTAAACGCCAAGACTTTGAACCTCTGATTGACACCCAACCACGCTTGGTTTTCAACCTGATGCGGGGAATTTTACGAGCTTCACATCAACTACAGCGTGATATGAACGCCCAGTTCATGGAAATGAGTCGCTTTGTGACCAACCAATACATGTAATCATCTGTTGACTGATAAACTAGCAGGCCTGCTTATCGCGAGATTAGTTGACCCGCGCTTGGTGGCACCGCCAAGCGTAACCCAAATACACCAGCACACCTATCATTAAGATCAATAATGTACACACCCAGCCTAAGGCTAAATTAAACGCAAAGACTGCCAAGACTGCAAATGGCGTAATATAGCGCAGGCTCATGTCAAACAAACCTTCTGCCAGTTGACTCGAAAAACGAACCACCTCTTTGCGCTTTGTTTTTTGCCAAGTCCATGCGGCAAAAACGCCAATTAATAATCCACCTAATGGCAACATTAAACTTGATGTTAAAAAGTCCAGTGTTCCAAAAATATTACGCTCACCAAAGATATAAATACTTTCCCAGTAATTAAATGAAAGCACCGTTCCCAAGCCAACAAACCAGGTTAGTCCACCAAGCAATGCCGTAGCTTGAATCCTACTCAAACGCCCTTGCTGCTCCACCCAACTAACCGCAGGTTCAAGTAGTGAAATGGATGAGGATAACGCTGCCATCACAACCAATAAGAAAAACAAACTCCCAAAAAACCAACCCCCCGCCATTTGACCAAACGCGATTGGTAAGGTTTGGAACAGCAGACCTGGTCCAGCACCGGGTTCAAGTGCATTGGCAAATACAATTGAGAACACAATCAAACCAGCAATAATAGCAATTAAGGTATCCATCACAACTATCCATACACTGGCTTGGACGATTGACATTTTACGACCGACATAAGCGCCATAGGCCATCATCGTGCCCAAACCAATACTCAGGGTAAAAAAAGCATGCCCCATTGCTACCAAAACAGCATTCCAAGTGAGCTGACTAAAATCGGGACGAAACATAAAACTGACACTTTGACCAAAGCTGCCCGTCATGGTGGCATAACCCAATAAGATCAGCAAAATCAGCATCAGCCCGGGCATCATTAGGTTAATCGCTTTTTCTAATCCCGCTTGAACACCGCGGGCCACAATAAGTACCGTAAGCAATATAAATACACTGTGCCAAAAACCTAACACCCAAGGACTGGCTACTTCACTATCAAACAGTGCTTGAGCTTCACTGGCATCCATGGCTAAAAAACCACCTTGAACACTTTTAACAAAATAAGCTAAAGCCAAACCCGCGATGACGGCATAAAAAGAAAGAATTAATAGACCCGCAGCGACTCCATTAGCCCCTAAACCCGCCCATGCTTTAGAGGCTTTATTGGCCAAAGCATTATTTAGCATGGCCTGAATAGGATTTGCCTTACCTGCACGACCCAGGCTAATTTCTGCAATTAAAATAGGTAAGCCAATTAACACAATACAGGCTAAGTAAACTAAAACAAATGCGCCACCACCATTATCCCCAGCAATATAGGGAAACTTCCATATATTGCCCAACCCCACCGCTGATCCCACAGCGGCCATAATAAACACCCATTGTGATGACCAAACCGGGATGGAAACTTTCGTTTGCGCCATGGCTTTTCCTTTATAATAATTGCATTTTTAACAGCATTTTATAACAAGTTCATACGGCCATGCACATTCAAGCCAATTTTCCTCTCACTCAACTTAATAGCTTTCATATTAAAGCCAAAACACGCTACCTTGTGGAGCTTGATAAACAAAGTGATATCCGCGTGCTGCGCTCAGATCCAAAACTCGCTTCTTTGCCTTGGACAATCTTAGGCGATGGGAGTAATGTGCTTTTAACCCACGATATTGAAGGGGTTGTTTTACGCTGTCGCTATAATAAGATCAAAATAGTAAAAGAGGATGAAGACGGGGTCTGGCTATCGGTAGGTGCGGGCATGAACTGGCACGAATTAGTCGAATATACCATCAATCAGGACTGGTGGGGGCTTGAAAACTTAGCTTATATCCCTGGCACGGTTGGAGCCGCACCCGTGCAAAATATTGGCGCTTATGGTGCTGAGGCGCGTGATACCATCACACGTGTGCAAGCACTCAATATTTTTGATGGTGAACGTATTGAATTTCGCAATAGTGACTGTGAATTTGGTTACCGCACCAGTATTTTTAAACAAGAATATCAAAACCGCCTATTATTACATCGGGTTACTTTTAGATTGCGTAAACGCCATGCTGGGCAGGCCAACTTAGTTTATGAACCGCTAAAAATAGCGGTTCATAGTTTAGAAAAACCTGACCTGTCACCACGTGATATTTTTGAAGCCGTCATTGCGATTCGACAAAAACGACTCCCTGATCCTAAATACATGGGTAACGCGGGTAGTTTTTTCAAAAACCCGATTATCGACAATGACTACTTTGAAAGTTTACTCAATGAGTTCAAGACTATACCTCACCATCGCACACTTGACGGTCAGATTAAAATTCCCGCTGCCTGGCTAATAGAACGAAGTGGTGCTAACCAACTCACCGAAGGGCGCGCTGCAGTGTCAGATAAGCATGCTCTAGTGTTGGTTAACCTGGGCGGAGCGAGTGGCCATGATATTTTAAACTTAGCACATAAGATTCAAGACCAGGTTATGCACCAGTTTGGTATTCATCTAGAACCTGAAGTTAATCTAATTTAAACCCCACTATCCTGCGCCGGATGCGCTTAAAAGCTGGCTAACTTTGTCTGCATAGACTGAAGAGAATGTTGAGCCGCTTGCCAATCGCTATTTAACTTGAGCTTATCAAAGCGCCCAACACCTTTACGACCATGCAAACGAATCAAGCGAAGCTGTGACAGTGGATCCTGTGCTTTATCTGAAGCCTGATCTAATAGCTTGGGTATTTCTGTTAAGTCATTACAGACCAAAACCAAATCACATCCTGCTTCTAGCGCTAAGGCTACTCGCTCTATAAGGCTACCTTTCGCAACCGCCGCCTGCATGCCTAAATCATCACTAATAATCGCACCCTCAAAACCAAGACGCTCTCGCAACACACGCTGTAACCAAAAATGCGAAAAACCTGCAGGCTCAGCATCACAATCTGAATAAATTACATGTGCGGGCATAATCGCAGATACACCTGCATTGACTAACGCAACAAAAGGTTGCATATCCTGCTGCTCAATACTTAAATAACTGCGCGAATCTTCTGCCACACCTAAATGCGTATCGACACTCACATAACCATGCCCAGGGAAATGTTTCGCCACAGCCGCCATGCCGGCTCGTTGCATACCCTGATGAAACGCTAAAGCTAACTCAGATACCTCATAACCGCTTGCAGCAAAAGCACGATGACTAATCACTTGGTTATGGCCATAGTCAATATCTAAGACTGGCGCAAAACTCAAATCAATAGCACAACTTAATAACTCGGTCGCGGCCAACCAGCCAAGCTGCTCAGCAGTAACAAGCCCTTCACGCGTATCTTTTGCATAAAGTTCACCTAATGCGGCTATCGGCGGTAAGCGTGTAAATTCACGAGTAAAGCGCTGAACTCGCCCTCCTTCATGGTCTACGCCAATTAATAAGCGTGGTTGTCGGATGCTATGAATGTCTGCACATAAACTTTGTAGCTGATTGACTGATTCAAAGTTACGCTGAAATAGAATAACCCCAGCCACCGCTGGATGGGCTAACCATTCTCGCTCATGCTGTTTCAATCTTGGCCCAGCAATACCTATCATCAAATACCCTAATTGACTCGCCAAACACCTGCTCCCTATCGCTTGATTGCTGTTGTTATCTTCACTTTCGTCTTGATATATCCCGCACATCAAAACGGTCTCGCAATCTATCCCCTAAAATATTGATCGCTAACACCATCAGTAACAGGGCTAAACCGGGAATCAGCACCAGATGCGGTGCCACCAATAAATAACGCGTGCCCTCTCGTATCATATTACCCAAGGAGGCGGCTGGCGGTTGCACACCCAGACCCAAAAAAGACAAGCCAGCCTCGGCAATGACTGCACCGGCAAAGCCAAAGGTCGCCTCAACCAACAGCGGTGCACTAACGAGTGGCAAAATATGACGACGCATGATGGTCGGCGAGCCAACCCCTAAGGCGCGTGCCGCCATCACATGTTCACGATTTTTAACACTTAGCGTTTGGGCGCGCGTAAGGCGCGCAAAACCTACCCAGCCCACTGCCGCTAAGGCAATAATGACATTTTCAATACCCGGGCCCAACACGGCGGCCAAGGCAATCGCCAGCAGCAGGCCTGGAAAAGCCAAAAACACATCAATAACCTTAACCATCATGCGGTCAAACAGACCACCGATATAGCCACTTAATAATCCAAGGCTAATGCCAATGATAGCCGACAAGGTCACGACCCCTATCGCCACTAGCAACGAAGTTTGGGCGCCTAACATCAGGCGCTGCCAGACCGGCCGTCCAAGTTCATCATGACCTAACCACTGACCAAGGTGCGGCGGCGTTAAGAGTTGGTCAAGATTAACCGCATTGGCACCTTCACCTAAACCAAAGGCCAATAGCGCCATCAACACCCATAACAAAACGATGGCGAGTGCTAACTTGATCATGCTAAACGAATCCTAGGGTCTAACCACGCATAGACCAACTCTGTTAGCGCATTCACCACAATATAGGCCAAACTGATAATAAGGATACAGGCCTGCACCACTGGATAATCACGACGCTGAATCGACTCGACAAGCAGCTGACCTAGACCAGGCCAATCAAATACCACCTCGGTAATAACCGCTCCCCCTAACAGGGTACCAAGCTGCAAGCCGAGAATAGTCACCACCGGTAACAATGCGTTGCGTAATGCATGCACACCATAAACCCTCGCGCCCGACAAGCCCTTAGCTCGCGCAGTACGAATATAGTCTTCATGCCACACTTCGAGTAAGGATGAACGCAGCATGCGCGCTAAAATCGCCGCCAAAGCCGTGCCTAAGGTCAGCGCCGGCAAAACCCATGCAAGCGGGTGTGCCGCGCCACTCACCGGCAACCAGCCCAACACAATAGCAAACAACAAAATAAACAGCGGACCCAACCAAAAATTAGGTATCGACACCCCTAGGAGTGAAATAGACATGGCGGCATAATCAGGCCATCGGCCAGCATAATAGGCGGCAATCATCCCCAAGGGAAAAGCAATCAACACAGCAATCAATAACGCCATAACCGCCAAATAAGCCGTTAACGGAATCCGCTCCGCCAGAATTTGACTTACAGGCTGCTCAAAATAAAGCGATTGCCCTAAGTCTAATCGTAATAATCCCCCAAAATACTGAACATACTGCACCCACAGCGGTTGATCTAAACCTAACTGTGCTCGCAACGCGGCCTCATCCGCAGGACTGGCCCATTCACCTAGCATTACGGCGACAGGGTCACCAGGTACCAAATGAATCAATAAAAACACTAGGCTACTGACTACCCAAGTAACCAGTAACGTTGATACGACTAGACGGCTAAGATATCCGGTCATAATTGAATACTCACCGTTGTGCCTAAGCGAACACGATCAAATAAGCTCACCACATCGGTATTGCGCATACGAATACAGCCATGGGATGCGGGCCTACCCATTGGCCCTGAATCAGGAGTACCGTGAATATAAATATAGCGACGAAAGCTATCAACCGAACCTAATCGATTAAAGCCAGGTTGACAACCACAAAGCCACATAATTCGGGTTAAAATCCAATCGCGATGGGGATAGGCTGCGGCTAAAGCCGCGCTATAGATTTCACCGGTTGGACGTCGTCCAACAAATACACTATTGATTGCTGCGCCAGCGCCAATTTTAGCGCGAATATAATGCTCCCCCAAGGGCGTTTGCATACTGCCCAGTTGCTGCCCAACGCCTTGCTTGGCACTACTAATCGGGTAGTTCGCAACCGTCAGATCGTCCTCAATCAGTTGCAATTGTTGGGTTGCAAGGTGAATCAGGATCTGCTGCTGCACAGGTGAGCACTCACTCTAACTTTTCTTGATAACCACTGGTAATCGGATAGCGACGATCGCGACCAAAAGCGCGCATTGACACCTTAATGCCGGGCGCTGCCTGCCGACGCTTGTATTCATTATGCTGAATCATCGACACAACTCGTTCAATCGTCGCCGCATCGGCCAAATTCGCTGCCAGCATTTCGCTCGGTGACAAATCTTGTTCCACATAGGCCGCAATAATTTGATCCAACACGTCATAATCAGGTAACGAATCCTGATCACACTGATCAGGACGCAATTCGGCTGAGGGTGGTCGCGTAATGACCCGCTCTGGAATCACCTCGGCGAGACTATTGCGATAACGCGCTAAACGATAAACCCAGGTTTTAGGTACATCTTTTAACGGCGAAAAACCACCGACCATATCGCCATACAGCGTGCTATAACCCACCGCCGATTCGCTCTTATTGCTGGTTGCCAATACCAATGCGCCATAGCGATTGGACAGCGCCATCAACAGCGTGCCACGGATACGCGCTTGCAGGTTCTCAGCGGTAATATCAGCCGGTGCATCACCTAAAATCGGAGTTAATAGCTGATCATACGCATCATATACCGGCGCAATCGCAATCTGTTCAAAGGCCACGCCTAACAGCTGTGCTTGTTCTTGAGCATCATCAATACTCATTTGGGCGGTATAGTGAAATGGCATCATCACTGCTGTAACTCGATCAGCACCTAAAGCATCAACAGCTAAGGCTAACGTAAGAGCAGAATCAATACCGCCAGATAAGCCTAACAACACCCCTTTAAAACCATTTTTAAGCGCATAATCACGAATACCCAATTGTAAGGCTTGGTAAACGCGTGCCTCATCTTTAGGTATCTGCGCAAAAGGGTGCTGACTTCCGCCGAGGTCAGGTTGAGAGTGGTTGGCATTACAATCAAGCTTAATCGGGTAAAGTCCGCTGACAAAGGCATCAGCTTGGCACATCAGCTCCCCTTTTGCCGACATGGCAAAGGAGGCACCATCAAACACCAGCTCATCCTGGCCTCCCACCTGATTGACATAAATAATCGGCAGGCCTGCTTCAGCGATACGCGCGCGCACCACCGCAAGACGATCTTCATGTTTATCAGCGTTAAATGGCGACGCGTTTAACGCTACGATTAACTGAGCGCCGGCTTGCTGCGCCTTGGCAATCGGTTCTGGATGCCAAATATCTTCACATACGACCAAACCTACCTTGATACCCTGCCAGGGCACCACACAGGGTTCCGTACCCGAACTAAAATAACGCTGCTCATCAAAGACACTGTAATTAGGCAGAACCTGTTTGGCATAGCGGGCCATCAACTGGCCACCTTCCAACAAAATCGCACCATTGAATCGCTGACCAGATTCATTACACCAAGGAGCGCCTAGAATAACGGCACAATCTTGGGTGTGTTGCGCGATACGCATAAGCGCCGCATTCACTTGCAAATATAAACCATCACGCAACAGTAAATCTTCTGGCGGATAACCGATTAAAGTCAGTTCTGGAAATACCACCATATCGGCTTGATACTGCTTTTTAGCCTGAGCAATAGTCTCCACAATACGTTGTTCGTTACCGACGATGTCACCCACCAGCGGATTAATTTGCGCCATTACAATGACTAGGTGCGACATTTTAGTGAGCGCCCATTTCAGTTAATCTTGCCAAGATCGCCGAACCTAAATCGGTAGGCCGTCGCACAATAGTCACCCCTGCAGCGTCAAGTGCGGCAAACTTGGCTTCTGCTGTACCTTGCCCTCCGGAGACAATAGCACCGGCGTGGCCCATTCGCTTACCAGCCGGCGCCGTAACACCGGCAATATACGCCACAACAGGCTTGGTCACATGATGTTGAATAAACTCAGCGGCTTGTTCTTCAGCTTGCCCGCCAATTTCACCGACCATAATAATCCCAGCCGTGTCAGGGTCTTGTTCAAACAAGGCTAAACAGTCAATAAAGTTCATACCATGAATAGGATCACCCCCTATCCCGACACAGGTTGATTGGCCTAAACCATTTTGGGTGGTTTGATGAACCGCTTCATAAGTCAAGGTGCCCGAACGCGATACAATGCCGATTTTGCCCGGCAGGTGAATATGCCCCGGCATAATGCCGATTTTACATTCGCCAGGGGTAATGAGTCCCGGACAGTTCGGACCAATTAAATAACTG
Organism: Thiomicrospira sp. ALE5; assembly: GCF_900112445.1. Classification (GTDB taxonomy): domain Bacteria; phylum Pseudomonadota; class Gammaproteobacteria; order Thiomicrospirales; family Thiomicrospiraceae; genus Thiomicrospira. Next base: position 585,876 of record NZ_FOYY01000003.1, read on the forward strand.
TTTGATCTTTCTAATACCGCGCGCACCTTCAGCATATCCTGCACCGGAATACCCTCGGTAATACATGCAATGACCTCAATACCCGCATCAATCGCTTCAATAATAGAGTCGGCAGCATAGGCTGGCGGCACATAAATCATTGAGGCCTGAGCGCCAGTGGTCGCTACCGCCTCTTTAACCGTATTAAACACCGGTAAACCTAAATGGGTTTGGCCACCTTTGCCCGGCGTCACCCCACCAACCATCTGCGTACCATAGGCAATAGCCTGCTCAGAATGAAACGTCCCTTGCTTGCCGGTAAATCCTTGGCAAATCACTTTAGTATGCTGATTGATTAAAATACTCATTGCGCGCCTCCCTGTGATGCTAACTCCACTACGCGCGCCGCGGCTTGCGCTAAATCATTGGCCGCTTCAATGGATAAACCACTATCCGCTAACATCTGACGCCCTAGTTCAGCATTGGTGCCTTCTAATCTCACCACTACCGGCAGGGTTAAACCCACCTCTTTAACCGCAGTAATAATGCCTTCCGCAATTAAATCACAACGCACAATCCCGCCAAAGATATTGACTAAAATCGCCTTCACTTCGGGGTCTGACAAAATTAATTTAAATGCCGCCGCAACTCGTGCCGGCGTCGTTCCACCACCTACATCTAAAAAGTTAGCCGGCTGACCGCCCTGTAATTGAATTAAGTCCATGGTGGCCATGGCTAAACCCGCACCATTTACCATACAACCGATATTGCCTTCCAGCGCAATGTAGTTAAGTTGATGGGTGGAGGCTTCTGCTTCACGCGCATCTTCTTGGCGCATATCACGCTGGGCTAGCAGGCCTGCTTGGCGATAAAGCGCATTGCTATCAATATTGACCTTGGCATCCAGCGCAATCAGTTGTCCGTCAGCCGTGCTCACCAATGGATTGATTTCCACCTGCATTAAATCGCGCTCAACAGCCAGGGTATAAAGCTGATTTAACCAGTGTCCAAGTGCTTTGAAAGTGGTGCCCGTTAATCCAAGCGCAAAACCCATTTCACGGGCTTGATAGGGCATTACACCTAATAATGGATCAACGCTAAAACGGTGGATTTTTTCTGGCTGCTCAGCCGCTACCTCTTCAATATCCATCCCGCCTTCAGAACTCAATACGAAGCAATAGCGTTTAGTCACCCGATCTAACAACAAACTTAGATAATATTCATGTTCAATATCGAGCGTTTGCTCAATCAACAAGGCATCAACAGGCAAGGCCTTACCTGCAGTTTGATGGGTGGCGAGTGCACTGCCCAACAAACGTTCGGCCGCGGCTTGTGCATCGGTCAAACTCTTTGCCAATACCACCCCGCCCGCTTTGCCGCGCGCGCCCGCATGAATTTGTGCTTTTACCACACAAGCGTCCGTCGGTAATTGTTGATAAGCATCGGCTAGTTCCGTTAGCGATCTAATAACCTGGCCAGCAGGCACCGGCAAACCATAGTCTGAAAATAATGCTTTTGCTTGGTATTCATGCAAATTCATGAAACGCTCTTCTCCTAAACGCAAAAAATTAAATAGATTGAAGCTGACGATAACTGATTGCAAAATACCGTTAAATTCATCAGAATAAAAATTAAATTACAAATATGGGTCTAAAATAATGCAAGCTATCCTGTTCATTAGCCTAGCTATACTGGTGTTTTTGGTATTACGCATGCTCCTCAATCTTATTGTTGAAGCGCGCGAAAAACTTAACTCATCCGACAAGCAGCCAAAACTAGAGGATTCGCAACAAATGGTACGCTGTGCACACTGCGGGATCCACCTCCCCCAATCAGAAGCCTATTTTGATGGACGTCACACCTATTGCTCGGAGGGCCACATGCGTAAAGGTCCCAAGGTCGCCCCTAATTCATCCTACACTGATGTAGATGACGATTAATGCCCCTTTACAGCTAAGACCTTAACAGTAAACACGAAGTTTTCACCCGCTAATGGGTGATTAAAATCAACCTTCACCTGTTGCTGCTCATCATCAACCGCCACAACGGTACCAGGTATCTCATCGCCTGTCGGCGTGGTAAAGCCAATGACCAGGCCTGGTTTAAGATCCATATCCCCGGCAAATTCAACCTTATCAATGTCATAAACATTATTGGGATCAGGATAACCAAAACCATCTTCCGGCGGCACACTAAACTTTGCCTCAGTACCCACTTCTAAGCCAGTGATAAGGGCTTCCAAATTCGGGTGTAATTGACCATCGCCCAATTCAAGAACCAAAGGTTCAGCTTCATCTGCCCTATCAAGCACCTGCCCAGATGGCAAAGCTATTTCAAATGCTATAGCGACTTGCTGGCCTGCTGCGATCCGTTGTGATTGCTCAACCATGTTCATTCTTCCTTATTCAATTCGACCAAAAAAGCGAAATGGCTCTCGCGGAATATCACCACACTGAACCTGCCATTCAAGTTGATGCGCACAGGCTCCGCTCGAACACTCGGCTTGATGGTTGGCTAGCACCTCATGAGCAAAAGCTTGCCGTGATAAGATTTTGTAGCCATTTGGACACAAGCTCTCAGCCTGCTTGCGGAGTGCGCGACTTTCAAAACTGCTTGGTGCGGCATCACGAAATTGGGTTAATCGATAAGTTTCAAGTGGCTTTTCTTGCGAAGCTTCACTAGAGGCCGGAGTCAAATCCTGAACTTGTACCTGCGCACAACCAGAAAGCGCAAATACTGCCGATAGTGACAGCAACCCCCATAAACGATTCAGCCTTAGCATGTGGACTTACCCGATATTAAAATTCAAAGGGTAAATTCTACCATAGCCCAGAAATCAGCACCAACTGCATTAGATAAGCAAGTTATAATATAATGTAAGTTTTTTGGATTACGTTATGATATTTGATCACCAGCTGCATGCATCACACTATCTTGGCCTGCACAAGGCTATTGACGAAGCGATTGAATTTATTCAAGACCCAAGTGCGATTGCACAACTTTCTTTTGGTCGCCAAACCATTTCACCCCAGCTTGATGCCATTGTTGATCAGTATATGACCGGACAATCACAAGACCGCTATCTTGAAGCGCATCGTCGTTTTGTCGATTTGCAGCTAATGCTTGATGGCAGTGAAATGATGCAAGTAGCCACTTTAACTGACCAAACACCTGTGCAAGCTTACGAAGAACAGCAAGACTTTGCTCTTTATGATCTACAGGGACAAATGATCCATGTAGCACAACATCATTTTGTCATTTTTATGCCTCAAGATGCACACCTTCCCTGCTTAGGGCAACCGAGTAAACCCGTTAAAAAACTTATTCTAAAAGCGCGTATTGCTTAATGTTCATTACTATACCAAGGTAACTTATGACATCATCAACAGCATCAACTCTACACATCATCGGCAGTGGCTTTGCCGCGCTGACTGCCGCCAAAAACCTACGCAAACAACAACCTCAGGCACGCATTCAACTCATCTCACCGCGTGATGAATTGGTATATTACCCGAGTTTAATTTGGTTACCATCTGACTTACGCAAGCCGAGTGATTTAACTGTCAACTTAAACAATTTTTTTAGCCGCAATCAAATTGAATGGGTTGAAGCCAGCGTGACGGGTGTCAGCGCACAGGGTCGTTCAATTCAGACCAGTGCTGGTGAATTACACAATGACGGCTTAATCATTGCATCAGGTGGGCGTTTTATCAAAAAACTCCCCGGCATTGAACACGCCTTTACCCCTTGTGAAGGCATTGACCCAGTGATGGCGTTGAGTGACAGACTCACCCAACTTGACGGCGGAACCATTGCGATCGGTTTTGGCGGCAATCCAAAAGAACCCAGCGCGATGCGGGGCGGCCCGATGTTTGAGTTTTTATTTGGCATTGACACGCTATTACGCCGCCAAGGCCGTCGTGACAAATTCAAAATTGTGTTTTTTAATCCAGCTGAAGAACCCGGTAAGCGCCTAGGTGAAAAAGTACCGCAAAAAATACTCAAAATGATGACCGACCGCGGCATCGAAGCTAAGCTCGGTCAAAAAGTCATGGGGTTTGGTTCTAAACAAGTTCAATTAGCCAATGAAAGCTTTACTGCTGATTTAATCTTATTTATGCCGGGCATGACCGGTCCCGCTTGGCTTGCAAACAGCGACCTTCCCCTCTCGCCCGGTGGGATGATTCAAGCTGACGAATTTACCCAAGTAGTGGATTGCCCTGGTACCTTTGTTGCTGGTGATTCGGGCAGCTTCCCTGGGCCGGAGTGGCAGCCCAAACAAGCACATGCTGCTGATATTCAGGCCAAAACCGCCGCCATCAACTTGAGCCAGTACCTGAACCAAAAACCTGCTCAGACCAAAATAAAACACGAGCTGATTTGTATTGTCGATACCTTAGACAAAGGCATACTGATTAAGCGCACCGATAAAGGTACGCTAATGTTACCGCCGCTGCGCATCATGCATTATGCGAAGCGGGTTTTTGAGAAACTCTATTTACGCCAATATCGTTAATGATATGCAAGCGACTTATTGCAAGTCGCTTGCAAGATCAACTAACAACTCCCACTGATCGTTGTCTAAAACTGCGCGCAGACGCGTGGCACACTCAACGCTCATGGCGACACGGGCTTGCTCGGCCTCACTAATTAGCTTGACTAATTTTTGCAACTCGTCAGGATCGGGCGCTTGCGAACTGGATAGCAACTCCCACATTTCACGACGCAATGAACGCGTCAGGATTTCGTTATCTTCCCGCTCATGATTCATCTGATTCGCAATCAAGCGCGCTTCTTGACGTTGCTCAGGCGTCAGCTCCAATAAATCAGCATTTGGCATCACGTGTGGCATCAACACCACAACAGGGGTTGCCAATACAAAGTTGCGTTCAGCCAATACCTGAGTTGATACTGACGTTGCGGCCAAACCCAAGCTCAGCGCAGTGACCACTGGAATTGCTTTAATCTGCTGCCATGTCATCACGAATACTCCTTAGTTAAGACAATCTATTACCGGTATAGCTTATGATACGTCCCTTGTTGCTGCAACAGAGATTCATGGTCGCCAGTTTCAATAATTTTGCCATCTTCAAATACCAAAATCCGATCCGCCTGCTTAATGGAACTCAAGCGATGTGCAACAATCAGCGTGGTGCGCTGGGCAAAAAACGGTGCGAGATCTTGATACAGCTCTCGCTCTGTAGCCATATCCAGTGCTGAAGTCGCCTCATCCATAATGACCACTTTTGGATCCTGTAAAATCATGCGCGCAATCGCTAAACGCTGACGCTGACCACCGGAAAGCTTAATACCATTGCGCCCCAATTCGGTATCTAACTGCTCAGGCAATTCTTGAATGGTTTCATCTAACTGCGCCATTCTTAATGCGTCCCAGCAGGCCTGGTCATCCAAATCGCGGCCAAGGGTTAAGTTAAATCGCACCGACTGGTTAAACAGCATCGGCGTTTGCAAAACGGTCGCGACCTGCTCACGCAACGGCTCATAACCAATATCACGAATATCATGGCCGTTATAAAGTATTTGGCCGGAATCAGGTTGGTAAAAGCCCAATAACATACTCACCAAGGTCGTTTTACCACCGCCACTGGCCCCAACCAACGCCAGTTTTTCACCCGGATTGAGGGTAAAACTCAACCCATCTAACACCTTGTGTTGCTTGCCTGGATAATGGAATACCAAATCGCGTACTTCCACTTTGGTTTTATCTGCCTGATTAAACGCCTGTACTTTAGGTTGATACTGACCCTCTTGTTGTAAATTCAGCACACTGTTAATTCGCGATAAGCCACCGTCTGCCGCGTTATAACTATACTGAATCGCCAATAATTCTTGTACTGGGCCCATCATAAACCACAAGTAACCAAACACGGCCATCATCTGCCCAATGCTCAGATCTGAAAACACCACCATCAGCATGCTCACGCCACGGAAAATATCAAAGCCGACTAAAAAAATTAAAAAGGACAAGCGCGAAGCCGCATCACTTTTCCAGGTAAAGGCTTCAGAATGTTGCTTGACGTTTTTGGCCTTGCCACGGACGCGATCAAAAAAAGCACGATCGCGATTCGCCGCCCGCACTTGTTGCAAAGCTTCCAGCGTTTCTGATAAGGATTGTTGAAAGGCATCCAGCGCGGAGTTTTCTTTTTTCTTCAGGCTTTTAACATGACGTCCCATCCGCATGGTGAAATAGACTACTATCGGGTTCATCAACAAAATAAACACCGCCAGTTGCCAATGTAACCACAACAAAATCAACGTCATACCCACCAAACTGAGCACCGCGACAATTAACTTGCCCACCGTGGTGCCAATAAAAGTGTCGATGGTATTGACATCATTAACCAGGGTGGCATTCACCGAACCGGTACCCAAGGTTTCATATTGCGCCATGGATACGCCCTGCACCCGCGCCAATAAATCGCGGCGAATACGATAGGTTACATCCTTGGCAATCACGGTAAATTGCTGCATTTGCCACACACCAAGACCCACGCCAATAGCGCGTAACAGAATGGTAATCACCGTTATGGCAACAATATAGTAAATCGCCCCATACCAGCTCTCCGGTGCGATAGCTTGCAGGCCTGCTACAATCCAACCAGGATCATTTAACAACACCTCATCAACCAACAAGGGCAGCAATAATGGCAGCGGCACGGTGGCCAGCGTCGCTAAAATCGCAATAATATGCGCTTTAACCAACAAACCCTTGTGCTGCAACACTAAATCGAAAATGCGCTGCCATGAATAAGGCGGGGTACATTGCGTACCAATCGCATCAGCCGCTAAGGTCACTTGCCCGTCTTTGATGTTAAGCGTTGATGACTGACTCATGGTTTAGGCCTCCAGCCGAAATAGACGCGCAAAATTGGCCGTAGTGGCCTGAGCAACGGTTTCGAATGATTCACCGCGCAATTGCGCGAGTTGCTCTACCACATAACGGGTATAACCCGGTTGATTGGTTTTGCCTCGATAAGGAACAGGCGCTAAATAAGGCGCATCGGTTTCAACCAAAATCCGCTCTAATGGTAAGGCTTTCGCCACTTCATGCAGCGCTTTGGCGTTTTTAAAGGTCACAATCCCCGAGAAGGAAATATAAAAGCCCAGTGCAATCGCCGCCTCAGCCGTGGCTAAATCTTCGACAAAGCAATGCATGATGCCACCCACTTGATCAGCACCCTCTTGTTGCAAAATCTGCAACACATCGGGTGTGGAGGCACGAGTATGAATCACCAGCGGCTTATTGACTTCTTTGGCCATCCGAATATGCTGGCGAAAACGCGCGTGCTGATAGCTCAAGTCCACCTCATCAGGTTTTTGATGAAAATAATCCAAGCCGACTTCGCCTACCGCCAAGACTTTAGGATGCGCCAAGGCTGTGCGCAATTGCTCATCGCTGACCACCACCTCCGGTCCGCTACAAGGATGCACACCAATACTGGCATAAACTGGGTCGTGACGATCACACAAACCCAGCACCTCATCCCAGGCATCTGGGCCTATCGCGACACACATCATTCTATGGACGCCCAAATCAGCCGCTTGAGCAATAACCTGTTCGGTGGTACCCACCACTTCTGGATCGAGAATATTTAAATGACAGTGTGAATCGATAATCATAACGTCCTCTGTAAGCCACAACCTTCGCTTGGAAGCTAACTAAAATCAATTGGAGCCAAGGGCTGGGTTGGTTAGAATTTTTATCATTTTAACCAAGCATGTACAAGATTTGTAACAGTTTTAACATTTTCATCATGAATAAAAACTTTCAGTGTAAAGGTGCAATCTAGATAATCCACAGTAACCCTAAAGAACCCTATTAAAGCTGGTCTTGTTTCTCCGCTGGGCCATCACCAACTTGATTTAGTAAATTTAAAGCATGTTCGCGGCTACCGCTTTTCGCTCGCTGCATTAAATAATCCTCCGTTTTAAGTGAGGCTATTTTTTCAGCCACTGCGGTAACGATAAATTGATTGATGGATACCTCACCCTTGAGGTTTTCGATTTCTTTTTTGTAATAGTCGGGCAGTCTTAATGCATAGTTCATTTTAAAACTCCTTGTTGTTGCAAAAACGCTTTAGGGGTGCAGAGAGTAAAGTTGAACTTACCTTCGATGGCTTTAAAATCCTGGATATTGAAGGTAATGAGGTAGTCAGCCTGAGCATTAACCGCAAGCTCAAGCACCATGTCATCCTTGGGGTCTTTAATCAACGGACGCCATAAAAAATAAATGGGTTGGTGATTTGAAATACAGCAAATGTCATCAATAAAACGTCGCAAGTCTTGCTCTAAAAACTGAGGCATTCGCTCTCTATTTTTTGGGCGGAGCAGTACATCTTCCAACTCCATAATAAAAGGGGTAGAAACACAATGAAGTTGGCTAGATTGTTCAAATAACCATTTCACTAGAACATGAGATGCACCTTGATTAGATGTCAACGCAGAAAGCCAAACATTGGTGTCACATACGATCTTCATTAGATAACCCACTCTTTAATATCAAATATGATATCACTACTGAAAAAAAGTGTCTAACGCAATTGTCGTGACAGTGTCATGACAATTTGTTAATCTTAATCAGAACGCCCTGCCGGATATCATGAAAATTCGGGGAGGCTAACAGCAGGATTTGTAATTTCTTTACGGTGGCATTTTGGTTTCACAGTTTAAAACTCCAAAGTATCTAACAGCCTGACTATCCAAGCCCTTTCGATGATTACAGTTTAATTAACATAACAGTATGTTATTATTGAATATGATCCTAATCCTTTCCGTTTTATGCTGCATAAATTATGGCGACTAAACCACGCTTTTTAAACCTTGTGCGTGAACGCATCTGAACCAAGTATTATTCCTTACGCACCGAGGATACTTATGTAGGCTGTATTAAAAAATTTATATTTTTTCATAGTAAGCGTCACCCTGCTGAAATGGGTAAGCTTGAAATTGAACAATTTCTGACTTACTTGGCGGACACTCGCTTTTAAACTTTTAACTTCACATTCAAAAATCAAACTATTTTGGCTGCAGTTTTAATTTTCAACCAGCCCGCCAGGCCTGGTTAAATTTAACGTTGTTGCCATTTAAAAATATCAAGCAATACAATCGAATCCTGCTCGACTTTATAAATGATGGTGTATCCCTGATGAATGAGGTCACGATAAGCTTCATCATTGAGGTAATGGGAAGGTCGGCACATAAGCGGTTGATTTTTAATCAATTCAAATTTGACCTGTAATTCACGCTCAAAACTCAGTGCCGCAGGTGGATTATCTAATGCAATATAACGAAGTATCGATTGCAAACTTGCAACGTAAGACCGCGTTTTTATCAAGTTCATCGAACCAAGCCAAGCTCACTAGCAAAAAACTCATTCATGGAGTGCTCATACTCTTCATCGGAAAGCCGACAACTGCTTTCCGATTCCGCAACGCGTTTTTGAACCGCCTCAATGCTTGAAACCTTGATTGAGTTCTCAAGCTCTCGCTTTTGCGCTTCAAGATGCTGTTGACGCTGTAGATAATCCAAAATTCCGGCACGCGCCACAGCTGACTTATTTTGATTTAAAACCTGTGCAAAATGGTCTAATAAATGTTCGGTTTCATCATCCAAGCGAATCGTTAAAGAACCCATAATATTGTTCTCCTAAAAAATCGTCTTACAGTGTATGACAAGTTCAATTTCTATGCAATCGGTCAAAATACCCTTTGCTGGTTGTGAGGCTAAAACTGGATCTTCTTAACCACGCCGTTTTCGCAAATCACGGCATATTGCCCGAGCGCGCGTTTGCGGTTGAGTTCGCGCTTTACGGCACGTTTCATTATTTCAACCACCTCATTAGCATCCAGTTTTTTGGTGCTTTCGGATGCGGCGTTTTTCAAGTGGATTTTTTCGAAAAAAAACCCAGTTATCATAAGTTATTGAGCAGGCTTTTACTGTGCTTGCAGATTAATTGTTATGCTAAAATTATTAAATCAAACTAAATATTGGAGAATAAAGTTATGCACACTTTAACACTCAAAATCAATAACGATGAAACTTGGCAACAGCTCCTATCATTTATTAAACGTTTGCCTGATGGTGAAGTCAGTGTTCAAAATATGGATGTGGATCAATCTCTACAAAATAACTGGGATGCCATGCGTAAAGCGCTACCCTTGTTAAAAAACCTAGACTTAACCAGAGAACAACCCGCACCGCAAACGCGAGACTTGTTTTGATTTACCTGCTTGATACGAATATTGTTTCCTATATCATCAAGGCACAAGATGTAAAGTTGGTTGATAAATTTGAGCTAGCGGCTAAAACCGCCACATTGGGTGTGTCATCCATCACGACGGCCGAACTTTATTACGGCGTTAAAAAGAAGAATAGCCAAAAACTAAAGCAGGCCGTTGATACGTTTTTATCTCCCTTACAGGTGTTTGAATTTGATCAAAGTGCATCTGCAATTTATGGGGATATCAGGTCAGATTTAGAGTCTAGAGGCTTGGTTATTGGGGGTTATGACCTGCTCATTGCTGCACACGCCATAAATTTACAGGCTACCCTAATTACCAACAATGCCAAAGAGTTTGAACGTGTGGTTGGCTTACCTGTTGAAAATTGGGTTCAGTACTAACTTTCTAACCCTCCAATTGCAAAAGCTAATTAAAATCTCACTCAACCAAGCTGAGCTAGTTTTTCCGCTGGGCTATCGCTCACTTGATTCAGTAAACTTAAGGCATGTTCGCGGCTACCACTTTTCGCTGGCTGCAAAGCCTAAAACTTTACAACCCAAAACCTTGACTCGGAATAGGACTAAAATCAATTCGAGTTAAGGGCTGGGTTGGTTGATGGTGAGCCATTAAGTAGGCCATGGTGATGTTTTCATACAACAGTGTTTTATTGGCGTTGCCGCGCAGATCTTTTTCGGCCCACAACAGCTGCTGCGCTAGGTCTAACCAGGCCTGCTGCGGCCCCTCATCCGCCAAACTCGCCCATAAGGCTTGTTGTACCGCAACCTGAAAAGCCTGCAGGATATTAAAGTTTTCATCCCACTTTAACCAACTCTGCACCACTTTTGTAACAGGTTTTTGGCGCGCCACCAGGCCTGCTAAATCGGCTTGCCATTGCGCATCTAATTCTAAGAACCCCTGCTCTAACCAAGCTAAGGCTGCTAAAGGCGCTTGCCAATTCATTAAGAGTGCGCGTTCAAGTTGAGCATCCGAATGAGGCTGCTGAATGGCTAACCATTTTTTAGCCTGCTCCATTGTGGGGGAGGCAATTTTTAGCCAATGACAGCGACTACGAATCGTGGCCGGCAACCGTCCAGGCTGATAGGTAGATAACAAAAAAATACAATTAGCCGGAGGTTCTTCAAGACTTTTCAACAAGGCGTTAAACGCCGCTAGATTAAGGCGCTCTAATTGTTCAATGACCACCAGTTTGCGGCCGCCCTGATGCGCGGTTTGACTTAACCAGAGTTGCAGGTTGCGCACTTGATCGATAGTCAGTTCTTTTTTACCTTCAAGGGGTATCAGGTTCATAAAATCAGGATGTTGATCAAGTTTTAATTTATGGCCGGACTCATCCACTTGATCACACATCAACGAATACGCCATGTGACGCAACAAGATATCCATGCCAATACCCATCGAGCCGCTCAACAAATAGGCATGACCCAGTCGCGTTTTGGCTTGTAACCAGGCCTGCCAGGCCGGGGTTAACCAAGGATAGTCTGTTAAGGCCGCTAGCCTAGACATAGGCGATCCAATTGTTCAGCAATCACCCGCTGCACGGCGCTTAAATCTTGGCTGGCATCCAACACACAATAGTGGCTAGGTGCTTTCGCTGCACGCTCAAGATAGGCTTGACGTACCTGCTCAAAAAACGCGGGGGGCTCTTGTTCAAAACGATCAATGACCCCACCGCGCGCTTGCACCCGCATCATGCCGACTTCAACCGGCAAATCAAAGACCAAGGTCAAATCGGCTTGCACATTCGGCAAGGTCCAGTCGGTCAATTCAGCGATTTTGTGACTGCCAAGTCCTCTCGCCGCGCCTTGATAGGCAAAACTGGCATCGACAAATCGATCACTGATTACCCACTGCCCCACCGCCAAGGCCGGTGCAATCACTTGCGCATAATGCTCGGCGCGGGCGGCAAACATCAGCAGGGCTTCGGTGGTCGGCGTCATGGCTGGTAAGGTCGCATCCAACAAAATCGCTCGCACCTTTTCGCCAAGTGGCGTCCCCCCCGGCTCTCGTGTCAACAGCACCTCAAGACCGCGCGCCTCAAGTTGCTGCTTAATAAATTGCGCATTGGTGGATTTTCCAGCGCCTTCGCCGCCTTCTAACGCGATAAATTTTCCTGTCATCTCTTTCCTTTGCGCCTAATTAATTATGGACGATTGAGAATGTAACGTCGCACAGCTCGACGGTGTTCTTCATAGGTCACCGAAAAATGATGCTCGCCACCGCCTTTGGCGACAAAAAACAAGTAATCGCCCTGATCTGGATTCACCCCGGCCATGACCGCTGCCGCAGATGGCATGGCTATCGGCGTGGGCGGCAAGCCTCTGATAATGTAGGTATTATAGGGTGTAGGGGTATCCAAACCTGCGCGCCCAATGCGGCCCTGATAGGCATCACCCATGCCATAAATCACCGTGGGGTCAGTTTGTAAGCGCATATTACGTTGTAAGCGCCGCACAAACACGCCACTAATCATCTCACGCTCGTGCGCAACCCCGGTTTCTTTTTCGATAATTGATGCCAAGATTAATACCTCATACGGCGAGCGCAACGGCAGGCCTTCAGCCTCATTCGATGATGACCAGGCCTGGTTAAGGGTGGCGACCATTGCCAGTACTGCACGTTCAACAAGCTGCCAATCCGCTTCGCCGGCTTGATAAAAATAGGTTTCAGGTAGCAACCAGCCTTCTAGAAAAGGCGTCACGCCCATGGCAGCCCAGCGTTCGCCTAGCTTTAACCACGCCTCGTCGTTTAGGGTGTGACGAATATTATCCAAGCCTTGTATTTTTTGCCGCACTTGCGCCAAGGTTTCCCCTGGCAAAATCGTAAAAGGATGGCGCACCCGGCCACCGACCAGTAACGCATCTCGCAGTTGTGCGGGTGTCCAGTATGGATTGATATCATACTCACCAGCCCGAATTAGGTGCGCTTGATCTTGCCAACGTAACCACCAGACAAACCATTCTGGACGTTCAAGTAAATTCTGACTGGCAAGTTCATTAGCAATGCGCTGCGCAGACTGGCCGGGTTGCAGTGTAATGCGTACCAGTTCAGTGTCATCTAGCTGTTGAGAATGTGTATTGCCGGCAATCGGCGCGTGCCACCAATGCCAAACTGAAATCGCGGTTCCCAGGCCTGCTAGTAGCACCAGTAATCCACTAATAACTAACATCCACTGGATCAGTTTAACCCAAGCCAGTTTTTTAGGCTTCTTAGGCGCATTATTCGATTGCCCTGAATCTGTGTTTGCGTCTGAGTTACTCGGATCTGTCATGATTTGAAATATCTTATTGACTCATAATGCAAAAATGTAGGCATTATTTTAAGGTTAGCGCTGGCGCTGCAGCGCGAGCTTGCAACCAATTTTGTTGCCAACATTGGGCCAAATCTTGTGCCTCAGCAGGCCATACTTTTGAAAATATTCTGCCCTCACTATGAGTAGTCATGTTAGGCAATTCTAAGGACTCGACCCACTGAACACCCCGTACCGCATTACAAACACACAAACATTCCGCCTCAAAAAGCTGATCTAGCGCCACTAAATCTTGCTGCCAATTACTGGCCGTTTCGGAGTGCTGCCATAGCTGTAAACCTAATCCTGCCACACCCGCCTGCGTAATCGCAGGGGTAAAAAATTGCCCTTGCGCATACCAGACCAGATTACCCTGCGTGGCACAAACCGGTTGCTGATGTTGGTTGAGCATAATGCCCTCATCCCAACCATAAACGGGTAGTTCTGCTCTCGCCAATACGCTATCTAAGCGGTTGAGGTGCTTTATACCTGCTAAGGCCGCGTTTTCCGAAACAGGTGTTTGACAAACACCGAGTTTCAGTGCCGCCGCCGAAGCCTCTGGCGGCATAAGTGCAAGGCTCACCATAATATCTGCCTGACTATTGGGTTCTGGCATATAACCTAAAGGTCCTTGTCGCGCCACCCAAAGTTTGATGACATAAGCTTGTTCACTGACTAAACTCGCTTGCAAAGCCGGCTCAATGCAAGCATACCAATGATCTTGGGATATAGGGGCAAACTTTAACCGTGACAACTGCCAATCCATGCGGGCTAAATGCGCCTGACCATCCAACCATTTTCCTTGCACCACTACACCGGTAGTAAAACAGCCATCACCATAATGACCGGCACGACTTTGGAGTAATTCTGTCTGGGTATCGGTTAATCCTCGCCCCTGCCGCCAAAACTTTCTCATTAGCACTCACCACCATTTAAGGCTTTCAATAACCCCTTCGCCTTGTGGCGAGTTTCAGCAAGTTCAGCATCCGGATCCGAGTCGATAACAATGCCCGCGCCGGCTCGAAAACGTAATGCTTGTCCTTGCTGAATAAAACTGCGGATCAAAATATTAAAATCCATACTGCCATCATAATTAATATAACCCACCGAACCGGTATAGGCTTCACGTGGCGACATCTCAAGCTCGGCAATAATCTCCATACAACGCACTTTTGGACAACCCGTAATCGTGCCACCTGGGAACATCGCCTCTATAACTTGCAATGGCGTCAACTGGGCTTGTAGTTTGCCGCGTACGTTAGACACAATATGATGAACATGCTGATAACTTTCAATCACCATCAGCTCATTGACCTCAACACTACCCGGTTGACAAATACGCCCCAAATCATTGCGTTCAAGATCAATCAACATAATATGTTCAGCCCGCTCTTTAGGATGCGCGATCAACTCAGCCATCAGCGCCTGATCTGCCACTAAAGAGTCGCTACGCTTGCGCGTCCCAGCAATAGGACGAGTATCTACCCATTGATCCCGCACTCTCACCAAGCGTTCGGGCGAAGAGGAGATAATCGACCAGGCCTGGCCCTTGGCTTGGTCTAGGTTGACCAAGCAAGCAAACGGTGCCGGATTATGTACTCGCAACTGGGCATACAGCTCGACAGGCGTAAAGTCCACCTGAGCTTGCTGCCATAACCGCGATATATTGACCTGAAACACATCGCCGGCCAAAATGTAGTCACGAATTTTTAACACACTGTCGGTATAGCTCGCGGGCTGATCTTCCTGCCACGCACCGGCAACAAGCTGGGTCGATGATGGAGGTGTCTGGGTCTGTGCCGTTAGCGCAGCATAATCCGCTTGCATCTGCGCTAACATTGCGGGTTGATCCATTGGCGCAACAAAAATGACGTCATGTTTAGCATGGTCAAGGATAATCGCGGCCGGTGCTTTAGCCAACCACGCTAGCGGCAAATCACTGGTGGTGAGCTTTAAACTGGGTTCAATGACCGCCGCATACTCATAGGCAAAATAACCAAACCAGCCCCCCCAAAAAGGCACATCCCCAAGCAACTCACGATCCACTTTTGAAAGCTGACGTTGCTCAGAAAACCAGGCCTGCTCAAAGTTATGACGAAAATGAGCCGCTTGCTCCAGCACATCTAAACGCAATGGCGCTTCACAATAGGCGAATAAAATATCAAACCGCCCTAAGGCGGCTGAGTCAACTAGCGTGGCATCTGATTTAGCGACACTTTCTAGCAGCTGCTGATAGCGCTGCGGAGCCTGTCGATGCAAGGGCAATAAATCCTGCGCAGCCCAAGGTTGACGGACTAGCGTCACGCAAACACTATTTAACGGCTGAACAATCAATTAGCGACTCGTCCAAGCACGAGCGTGGCATTCGTGCCACCAAAACCAAATGAATTGGATAGTGCATAATCAAACTGCGCCGCACGGGCTTGGTTAGGCACATAGTCTAAGTCACATCCCTCTTCTGGATTATCGTGATTAATGGTTGGCGGTAACATTTGATCTTGCAATGCCAAGGCAGTCAAAATCGCCTCAATCGCACCTGCCGCGCCCAGCGCGTGCCCAATCATTGACTTAGTTGAACTCATCGCTAGCTTATAGGCATGCTCACCAAATACCGATTTAACCGCGGCATTTTCACAGACATCCCCTGCCGGCGTAGAGGTACCATGCGCATTGATATAACCGATTTGCTCTGGACGTAATTGCGCATTTTTCAGCGCCATGGCCATACAGCGCGCGGCGCCAGCCCCACCCTCTGCAGGCAGCGTCATGTGATACGCATCACCACTGAGACCAAAACCAAGCACTTCACCATAGATTTTGGCGCCACGAGCCTTAGCATGCTCATATTCTTCAAGTACCACGGCGCCAGCACCATCACCTAATACAAAGCCATCTCTGTCCTTATCCCATGGACGACTTGCCGCCTGCGGATCATCATTTCGGGTCGATAATGCACGTGCCGCAGCAAAACCAGCCAAACCGAGTTCCGTGGTCGCATACTCGGCTCCACCCGCAATCATGACATCGGCATCGCCGTATTCAATTAAACGCGCCGCATCCCCAATGCTGTGCGTACCGGTTGCACAGGCCGTTACAATTGAAAGATTGGGGCCTTTTAAACCATATTTAATCGATACATGACCCGAAATCATATTGATAATCGCACTGGGCACAAAAAAAGGTGACACACGACGGGGCCCTGATGCCGCATACACACTATGCTGCGCTTCGATGGTGCCAATCCCGCCAATTCCCGAACCAATCGACACACCGATACGTTCGGCATTCTGTTCGGTTACCACCAGTCCACTGTCTTCAAAAGCTTGACTCCCTACGGCAATACCATAGTGAATAAAGGGATCCATTTTCTTCGCTTCTTTAGCCGAAATATAATCAGTGACATCAAAGTCTTTAATCATGCCGGCAAAGCCCACCGAGAAGGCGCTGGTATCGAATTTTTCAATCTTACTGATGCCACTTTTTCCGGCCAGAATATTCTGCCATGTTTGCTCAACGTTTAACCCAAGTGGGGTCACTAACCCCATACCCGTAATAACTACACGACGCTTTGACAAGGCAGTTCTCCTTTTTTCCGATTAGAAGGCGATACTTTATGATTTTAGACAAAAAAAAAGCCGTTTTCACGGCTTTTCTTAACAAGGCTTGCTAGAAACTTATTCTAGGTTCTCGTTGATGTAAGCAACAGCTTGCGCCAAAGTCGCAATCTTTTCTGCTTCTTCATCAGGAATTTCGCAATCGAATTCTTCTTCTAGGGCCATGACCAACTCAACAGTATCAAGTGAATCGGCACCTAAGTCATCAACAAAAGACGCATCTGGAGTAACTTGTGCTTCTTCAACACCCAATTGTTCTACTACGATTTTCTTTACGCGATCTTCAATGCTGCTCATGGATTTCTCTCCGAATTAATAATAATGAAAAAATTTCGCTTATTTTGTACTGCTCGCCTGCTTTTTTCAAGCTTTTTATTTTTATGTCATCACAAGACTAAACATAGCAGGGTTGAAAGAGGCTTATAAACGCTTATAAGCTTTAAACCATCACCATCCCGCCGTTGACATTAATCGTTTGACCGGTAATGTATGCGGCACCAGGGGACGCTAGAAATGCCACGGCCTTAGCTATGTCCTCTGGCTGACCTAAACGTGCGAGTGGAATTTGATTGATTAATTGCTGACGATGTTCTTCAGCCAGATCACGCGTCATATCCGTATCGATGAAGCCAGGCGCAACGGTGTTTACAGTGATACCACGCGTACCGACTTCTCGAGCCAAGGATTTGGCAAAACCAATAATACCGGCTTTAGCGGCGGCATAGTTGGTTTGACCGGCATTACCCATCACGCCCACTACCGAAGCCACATTGATAATCCGACCATGTTTTTGTTTCATCATGCCGCGCAAACAGGCTTTTGACATCCGATAAACTGAATTTAGGTTAGTCTGAATAATGTCATCCCATTCATCATCTTTCATACGCATCAGCAAATTATCGCGGGTGATACCCGCATTATTCACTAGAATAGTAGGAGTAGCGTGGCTGGTCGTTATCCAATCCATTAATGAACTAATCTGCGCTGGCTCAGTGACGTTAAGCGCACGCCCTTCACCATGCAAACCGGCCTCTGCTAAATAGTGACTAATTTGCGCAGCACCGGCTTCACTGGTAGCCGTACCAATAACCGTCGCGCCTTGTTGCGCTAATTCAAGTGCGATAGCCTTACCAATACCGCGGCTTGCGCCCGTCACTAATGCGATTTGTCCTTCCAGCATTTAGTTGTCCTTTATTGCGTTAACTGTGTTGGCTAATGTAGCAGAATCATAAATACTTGCAACCGCCATGTTCTTATCAATGCGGCGATTTAAACCGGCTAATACCTTGCCTGGTCCGCATTCAACCAGTTGCGTCACGCCGTCTGCCGCCAAATATTCAATGGTTTTAACCCATTGCACTGGCTGATAAAGTTGCGCAACTAATGCAGCTTGCAAATCCACAATAGAGGTTGAGGCCTGCGTATTCACATTGTGCAAAACAGGGATTCTAGGCATCTGCCAGTCTGCGTCCGCAATCGCTTTTGCTAATTCATCGGCAGCTGGTTTCATCAGGGCACAATGAGATGGCACACTGACCGCTAAAGGGACTACCCGCTTAGCACCCAGCTCGGTAGCATGCGCCATGGCACGCTCCACGGCAGCCGCCTCACCCGCTATCACGACTTGACCCGGCGAGTTATAGTTAACCGCCGACACTATTGCGCCCTGTGCAGCTGATAAGCAGGCCTGCTCAACCTGCTCATCGGTTAACCCAAGTACGGCAGCCATCGCACCGGCACCGGGTGCAACCGCTTGCTGCATCAAACTACCTCGCTTGGCAACTAAGGCCACAGCCTGCTCCAGCGATAAGGCCTCCGCGGCCACCAAAGCAGTGTATTCACCTAGCGAATGGCCTGCAAAGTAATTGGGCTGCCACTCAGGCAACTGGGCTTTTAAACTGGCGTAGCAAGCATAACCGGCTACCAGCATAGCGGGCTGCGTCACCGCAGTATCATTTAACTTATCTTCAGGCCCTGCCGAGACCACCTGCCATAAGTCATATCCCAGTACAGCAGAGGCACGTGCAAAATATTCACTCACCGCAGGATTTGCTGCCGCCAAATCTGACAACATACCGACTGACTGTGCACCTTGACCAGGAAAAACGACCGCAGTTTTCATAACAACCCTCTGTTTAACATTAAAATTTGGTATCAGATTGTAGAGTAACAACCTAGTAGCGAATCAGTGCTGAACCCCAAGTAAAGCCACCACCAAAGGCTTCTAGTAGCATTAATTGGCCGCGCTGAATACGCCCATCAGTAATCGCTTGATCTAGGGCGAGTGGAATGGACGCGCTGGAGGTATTACCGTGCTGATCAACAGTAACCACGACTTGACTATCATCTAAACCTAGTTTTTTACCGGTCGCTTTAATAATACGCAAGTTGGCTTGATGGGGAACGAGCCAATCCAGTTCATTGGCATCAATCTGATTTTTGGCTAGGGTCTCAGTTGCAATGCGACTTAAGGTATTCACCGCAACTTTAAACACCTCATTGCCTTTCATCGTCATCGTACGTTCGGCAACATCGTCGGTTTGAGCAACGCGCGATGGTCCAGATGGGACGTGCAACAGCTGCTCGTACTGACCATCAGCATGAATGTGCGTCGCAATAATGCCAGACTTTACCGGCTGGCCATCTTGCTGTGCAACGGCCTCTAGTATCACCGCACCGGCACCATCACCCCATAGAATACAGTTACTGCGATCTGACCAATTGGTAATCCGTGATAAGCTTTCCGCACCAATAACGAGCGCACGCTTCACCATGCCTGTTTTGATAAATTGATCAGCGACACTTAAGGCATAGACAAATCCAGTACACACGGCTTGTAAATCGAAGGCAGGACAGCTATTGGTAATACCAAGCTCGCGCTGGACAATCGTTGCGGTACTTGGAAAAATTTTGTCCGGTGTAGTGGTCGCAACCAATACCAAATCAATATCATTTGGGGTTAAGCCTGCACGCGCTATTGCTTGCTTGGCAGCCGCCACCGCCAAGTCACTGGTGACTTGATCATCGGCAATAATATGGCGCTGTTTGATACCTGTACGTTCTTGAATCCAGGCATCCGTCGTTTCAACCATGGCTTCAAGGTCTGCGTTTAACATAACCCGCTCAGGTAAATAGCTTCCTGTTGCGATAATCCGACTTATCCGTGAGCTAGTCATCTAATCCGTCCTTGTGAGTAGTGTGATTTTGCTCATCTAATAACCGGGCGACTTCATCACGAATCCGACTAGGCACATCATGCAAAACCTCAATGCGCGCGACTTTAATCGCATTTTCAAAGGCCAAACTATCTGCACCACCATGGCTTTTGATGACGCATTTTCGCAAACCTAAAAATGAAGCACCATTATAGTTACGTGGGTCTACTTTCGCTTTAAAGGCTTTTAATACCGGCGCAGCCATTAAACCGACGACCTTGGTTAACGCATTACGCATAAAGGCTTGTTTAAGGTAATAACTAATCATCTTAGCTACGCCTTCACTTGCTTTAAGGGCAACATTGCCATCAAAGCCGTCACAAGCAATGACATCGGCATCGCCTTTGAAAATATCATCGCCTTCAACATAGCCAATATAATTTATAGGCGCATCACGCAATAATTGCTGGGCAAGCTTAATACGGTCATGCCCCTTCATTTCTTCTTCACCGATATTAAGTAAGCCAACTCGGGGCGCCATATCTGGATGAAGTGTTTTAGCGAGTACCGATCCCATAATCGCAAACTGCGCTAAACTCTCACCATCTGCGCCAACATTGGCACCTAAATCCAGCATATAAACCGGTTTTTTCATCGTCGGCATCGCCGTACAAATAGCTGGACGATAAATACCAGGTAAGGTTTTAAGCACAAACTTTGCCGTAGCCATCAAGGCACCCGTATTGCCCGCACTCACACAGGCCTGAGCTTGATCTTGTTTTACCAAGTCCAATGCAACACGCATCGAAGAATCTTTTTTGCTTCTAAGCGCTTGGGAAGGAAGTTCATCCATATCCACAACTTGAGAAGCAGACTGAACACTAAGACGTTCGCGAGGAAAATCATCCAAATTGGCAAGTACTTGGTTTATTTTCGGCTCATCGCCGACAAGTATTAAATGGAGATCTGAGAATTTATTTAGCGCGTTTATGCTGGCAGGGATTGTGACCTCAAGGCCTTTATCCCCGCCCATCGCATCGATAGCAATACGAATATTCAAGAGAAATTAGGCCTTATCTTGAACAACTTTTTTACCTTTGTAGTAACCGTCTGCAGTTACATGATGACGACGGTGAAGTTCACCGGTAGTTGGGTCGGTAGTGATTGCGGTTGCAGTTAATGCATCATGCGAACGACGCATACCACGCTTAGCAGGTGATTTTTTGTTTTGTTGAACAGCCATGGTAGTTACTCCTAAAAAAGCAGAAAATTCTGCAGAATAAATTTAAAACAACTTTAGTCAGTCAAAATTATTTCAACTGACTTTTCAATTTTGCTAGTGCCGAAAAAGGATTAGGCTTATCGGTACACTCATCGACTTCATCCGACTTCAATGAATCGGGCCATGGCATAGCCTCATCAGCTAATTTTGGCGCCATGGGAATAGCTAATAACACCTCATCTTCAATGATGGGGAGTAATGAAATCTTATCATCAGGTAAGTTATACACTTCCCAATCTGCATCCAGTTCATCCGCCAACTGCATAGAGGGCAAAAATACGCCTTGAATACAGACATCAACCGGAAGATCAAAGACTTGCAGACTTCGTTGACACCTTAGTTTTAATTCCGTTTTTAGTCGCAAATCAAATGCAGGAGCACCCGTTTGCTTTTGTCTAAAAAAATCCATTTCAACTAGAATTTCACCATTAGCCTCAGAAATGGCTTTTAAAAGCCTAGGACACTGAAATTGCGGAACCTTGGCTTTTATCTGTCGTCTTTGCTCTGCATAAAACAACGGATCGACTAAATCTGGAAGTCTAGTAAACATGGCGCGAGATAATACCTCTTGTCGATAATTTTGTCAAAAATAATAATAACTTGAACCCTGACATAAATGTTCTAAAATGCCCAACACCCTAACAAATGAAATTTTATTCACTATGAACCACACACTCGATCAATCTGAACCGCATTTCATATTGGCCTCGCAATCGCCTTATCGCAAACTGCTGTTAAAAAAGCTCATTGCAAACTTTGACTGTCACAGCCCCAATATTGATGAAACTCGCCAGCCTGGAGAGTCGGTTGCCGATCTTGTGGCGCGCCTCAGTCAACAAAAAGCGCAGGCCATTGCCACACACTTTCCAAATAGTTGGATTATTGCATCGGATCAAAGTGCCGCACTTGGTACTGACATCCTTGGCAAACCCCATGAACATGGTCAAGCGCTTGAGCAACTCAAAAAACAACAAGGCCAGACGCTCATTTACCATACTGGGGTGTGTCTATATAATCCTGAGCAACAAACCTATCATTATGCACACGAACCTACTGAGGTTATCTTTCGCTCCCTGCCCACTGAAACCCTTAATAACTACCTATTACAGGAACAGCCCTACGATTGTGCCGGCAGCTTTAAATCAGAAGGCTTAGGCATCATGCTATTTAGCGCAATTCACAGCCAAGATCCAAACGCCTTAATCGGCCTACCGCTCATTAAGTTGTGTGATTTATTGAATTCAGCAGGCCTGCAACTGCCACTAAACGGCAGAGCCTAACAAGTAATTCTGCAGCGCCAACAAGTCATTAAATGACGCCACCGGCTTAAATTCAGCTAATTGCGCAGGCTGATGAACACCGTGATGCAGGGCAATACGATCCATACCTAAATTGGCCGCCATCTCCATATCAAAGGTGGTATCACCCACCATGACAGCTTGCTCAGGCGCCCAATTCCAATGGGTTAAAATCTGTCGCAACATCAATGGATCGGGTTTAGAAGCCGACTCCACCGGAGTGCGGGTAATATCAAAAAATCGTCCAAACCCAGTCAACTTCAACACCTCATCCAAACCGCGACGGCTCTTACCTGTTGCGACCGCCAACTTATAGCCATGATCAAGTAAAGCTTCTAGCATTTCATAGGCAAACGGAAACGGCATCATGGGTACAGCAGATTGATGAAGAAAGTGCTCCGTGTAGGCATCAGCAACCGCTTGAATGGCATCATTGTTATCTGCAATCTCGGGATAAAGGCGCGCTACCGCGTTCTGCAAACTCAGCCCAATGATTTGTTTAGACTCGTGGTCACTTAACACGGGCAAACCATTTTTTTTTGCAGCATATTGAATGGCGGCCACGATTCTCGCTTCCGAGTTCATTAAGGTGCCATCCCAGTCAAAAATCACCCCGCGATACTGCACTCTACTCACGTTACATCCTTTTGGTTAATACGCTGACTCATTAATAACTTGTCAAAATCGGGGTATAAAGGCGCGGTAAGTGTCACCTGCTCGCCGGTCTTTGGGTGTCTGAAGCTCACCAGCCTGGCATGCAAAGCTAAAGACGTCATACCCTGTTGTCGCTGCCAGCGATCAAAGCCAGCATCGCCATACTTATCATCACCCGCAATGGGGTGACCATTTGCAGCACAATGAACCCGAATTTGATGTGTTCTACCGGTTGCCAACTTGACTTCCAATAAACTGGCATTGGGTAGATCCGCTAACACCCGTACAAAGCTTAGACTTGGTTTGCCCGCGGGATGCACCTCAACGCGACGCTCGCCAGATGGCAGATTAAACTTACGTAACGGCTGCTCAACTTTCGTGCGTGCTTTGGGCCACTGACCTTTGACCAGCGCCCAGTAAATTTTCGTTACCTGATGATCGCGCACCTGTTGATGTAAGTCTCGCAACACCGACATTTTTTTGGCTAGGATAATCGCACCTGACGTATCGCGATCCAAACGATGCACTAACTCCACCCGCTTAGCCAATGGACGAGCATTACGCACCAATTCAATTAACCCCCAGCTAACACCACTCCCGCCATGCACCGCCATACCCGGTGGTTTATTAATCACGATCAAATCATCATCTTCAAATAATATGGCCTGCTCAATACGCGGTACTTGTGCAACAGGAGGCGTAACCCGTTCGGGCGTGTCCGCAAGTTTTACTGGCGGCACCCTAACCACATCGCCGGTTTGTAAACGTTGCGAAACCTGGGCACGGCCTTTATTAACTCGCACCTCCCCCTTACGAACTATGCGATAAATAAGCGGACGAGGTGCCTTACGTAAATGTTTTAATAAGAAATTATCAAGACGCTGTCCGGCCTCTTCCGTGCCCACTTCAATAAATCGCACCCCAGCCACTCAAACACTCCACTGCAAAAATTTTGTTTATAATAACTGATTGACTTGGCTTAAGCTTTATTTTTTAGATTGCGCTATGGATCAATGGGTGCTATATTCAGAAAGTTATTTTGATTCCAATAAAGCGAGTCAGTAACAATGCATGAAACCTATGAAAAATAGCCCATGCTAAACAAAGATACAGAATTAAACAAACAGTTAATTATTGATTAATAACCTGGCTAAGCCACAGTGTTATTTGGATGAGACGGGGCACACAACTCCCCACAACTCTTCGATTTGTCACGCAATTTTATCGCTAAACATGAATATAAGACGTCACAATCACCGAGTTAGAATGAATACGCATTGCATCAACTAAAACAAGACTAAAAGCTAGCGAGTGCACAAAATCGATTAGCTTGACAAAAACGAAACATACTTAACAACCCACCCGGTTATGTGCAGTGTCAGTGACCTGCCGCGATATATAAGTATTTCAAGATGTCATTACGTTGACCTTCCTTGCAACATTCTTTTGCATCCAACTCTGCCTGTGCCTATGCCCTTAACATACAAAAGAGAAGAGCATGAAAAGAATGCTGATCAACGCAACCCAGCAAGAAGAGCTGCGGGTTGCTCTAGTTGATGGTCAAAACTTATACGACCTTGATATCGAAACACCGCAACAAAAAAAGAAAAAAGCCAATATTTATAAAGGCAAAATCACTCGTATTGAGCCGAGTTTGGAAGCTGCATTTGTAGATTACGGCGCTGAACGTCATGGTTTTCTACCCTTCAAAGAAATTGCCGAAGAATACTACCCCAATAAAGACTATGACCCTCAGCTCAATATTCAGCAAGTATTGAAAGAAGGACAAGATGTCATTGTTCAAGTCCAAAAAGAAGAGCGTGGCAATAAAGGCGCGGCTCTAACAACTCAAATTACCCTTGCCGGTCCTTACGTCGTCATGATGCCGAATAACCCAAAATCAGGGGGTATTTCACGCCGCATTGATGGCGATGAACGTTCAGATTTAAAAGAAACCTTACGCAACATTGATATACCAGAAGGAATGGGGCTTATTGTCAGAACGGCGGGGGTAGGGAAAAACCCGGAAGAATTACAATGGGGCATCAATTATCTTGTTAAACTCTGGGAAGCGATTCAGCATGCCGCACAAGAAAGTGCAGCACCCATTTTAATTCACCAAGAATCTGATATTGTAACCCTGTCCATTCGCGATTATTTGCGTCAAGATATCGGGGAAATCTTGATTGATGATATGGACACCTTCCACCGCGCCCGCGACTTTATCCAACAAGTCATGCCGCAATATACCAATAAAGTAAAACCCTATCAAGACAAAGTACCCTTATTTACACGCTTCCAAATAGAGTCTCAAATTGAAAGTGCTTATCAACGTGAAGTGATACTGCCCTCTGGTGGCGTCATTGTTATTGATATCACTGAAGCGCTAACCGCTATCGATATTAACTCAAGCCGCTCTACAAAAGGCGGAGACATTGAGGAAACGGCTTACCACACCAACATGGAAGCGGCGGTCGAAATCGCTCGCCAACTGCGCTTACGTGATCTAGGTGGCCTAGTCGTTATTGATTTTATCGACATGCACTCATCACGCCATCAGCGTGAAGTCGAAAACCAAATGCGTGAAGCGGTCAAAAACGACCGTGCACGCGTTCAAATTAGCAAAATTTCGCGCTTTGGGTTGCTTGAAATGTCGCGTCAGCGCTTACGCCCTTCGATTGAAGAATCAACCCAAATTGTTTGCCCTCGCTGTAAAGGGGTCGGGGTTATTCGCGGCGTAGAGTCTTTAGCGCTTTCTATCTTACGCCTCATTGAAGAAGAGGCTATGAAAGAGGGTACCAAACGAATAACGATACAAATTCCAGTCGATGTAGCGACCTTTTTATTAAACGAAAAACGTGCACAAATCATCAAAACCGAAGACCGATACAAACTGCATATTTTGATCGTGCCGAATGAGCACATGGAAACGCCCCAATATATCATTGAGCGCTCACGTGTTGGTGAACAGCTTGGCCGTGAAACAAGCTATCAAACTAAAACCATCCTACCGTCTGACATACCTGCTCTTGAACAAACAGAACATAAAAAAGAAGAGCCTGTTATTAAGAGTGTTAACTTGCCGGCCATGCCAGCACCCGCTGAAAAAGCGAGTCCTACTGCCAGTGCTAAGACGGAGCCAGGCCTGCTAAGCAAACTTTGGGGATGGTTATTTAAAGACCAATCAGAAGAGTCGAAACAGCCAAACCGTTCGAAGCAAGAACAACAAAAATCTCGGTCACAAAACAACCAAGAAACTGGGCGTCGCAATAATCGTCGTCGTAACAATCGTCGTCGTAACCATGGTGAAACAGATAAGGTTGATTCGATCGAAAAACCCAATAACGCCAAAGAAGACTCCAACGCGACCAATGAGCCACGTCGACGCAATCGTCCAAAAGGCAATCGATCAAATACCGAGCCTCATGTTACTGACAAACAACAACAAGCGGAAGCGCAACCCTCAGTTAACAATACTGACCAAGCGCGTACCAATAGTGATGTGAGTTCAGAAGATACTGGCATTCAAACGAAGTCAACTCGTCAAACATCAGCTCCTGATGCGAGCGAATCACAACCTCGTCGTCGCCGTAGTCGCTATAACACGCGGACGCAACTTAATCGTAGGCGCGCCCCTCGTGATGCAATAAATCTGAGTATTCATGATTTCAGTGCTGAGTCGGCTGAATCTCAAGACCTATCGACGACACCAAATGAGCAATCCCCTGTTGTGCCACAAGCCACTGAAACCACTAAGCTTGCTAGTGATAGTAACAAGGCTAGCGAGGGGCATGAGAATGCGCAAGGTTCAAACCCAGAAACGCCGGCACCTGTCGTACCTGAACAGAGCCAAGCTGCTGTACAAACCACTGCGACCCAAGAAGCTACAGATACCGAGTCAGAGGAGCAGTCTAAAAAAACGCCTGCTACAACGACACAAAAAGATA
This sequence comes from Thiomicrospira sp. ALE5, assembly GCF_900112445.1. Taxonomy (GTDB): domain Bacteria; phylum Pseudomonadota; class Gammaproteobacteria; order Thiomicrospirales; family Thiomicrospiraceae; genus Thiomicrospira. The sequence goes on from NZ_FOYY01000003.1 coordinate 613,353, forward strand.
AACAGGTCGAACAGGTATAAATAGGAGTAACTTTTAACAGCCAGCACATTAACCCTTGTGCTGGCACCCCATCTCACCGGCTTTTCTAAACGCCATAATACTCGCTTGCCAAGCGCGATAACCTTGCCATAATCTTTGCAAATGAACTTCATCTTCATCCGAACCTCCTGACAACTGACGATTAGCTTGACACCAAATAGACAAGCAACCCATAACGGCTTCAAAGGTTGATAAACTTTGTGCATTCGGGCTTTTGCGAATCACATATTGCGCGTGTTCGGGTAGGTTCAAACTTAATCGAGGCAAACAAGCGATATCTTGGTGTTGAAGAATCATAGCCGTTGCCTTACGCCATGTAGCATCAATAAAAAGCAACCTAGGCTTAATACACTCTGTTGAGTTAGAATGAGTTAACGATGATAACCAATCGTCTAGATGGTGACTTTTAGGTGCCGGATAACCCGGTAAACAAGCCTTATTTACTGGAAAAACTAAATAAACAGGTCCTTTCGCAAGCCATTGCTGAAAATGGGACACATCGTCCAATTGGCTATATCTAAAAAGCTTTAGCTTTGGCCAACATAAGGATAATAAACGCAAGGTGTTTTTAGCATGCTTTGCTTCAGCAGGATCTTGCCAAACCGCCCAATCACACTCATAGTCAATAGAATGAGTCCATTGGCACAAACAGCTTTTTAAAGGTAATTGACAATGATCACAGACTTTGCGCATAACCACCTTGTTCAGCTTGATAAACGAAACTATAGATTACACCATGAAAGTGCGCCCTTCAGCACCCAAGTAACTAAACTATGCAAGACTAGTAAACAGCGTAAGCCACAACAGCATGATAATGTATTTTGGATAGAAGACGTTGTTGACAATAATCCAGTGGGGTTAATGCGGTTGGTACCAATGGATTTAGCTGACGACGACATTATTAACGACGCTTGGCTTGTACGTGGATTATGGATAAACCCAAGCCTACGCCGCAATGGATTAGCGACTCAGTTAATAAACTTTTGTTTAACACGTACAATGACGGATAATTCAACCACTCGAATCTATGCAATGGCAAAACCTGAACTAGACCGGTTTTATCAACATCTCGGGTTTGTCGTGATTAACCCAAACAAAAACCAAACCTTGCCCTTGTGCCAACCCAAAAAAAATTGGCATACTTGGCTTATCACCCTAAGCTGACTAAACTATTTCTTTAAATCTTTAGGCGGGTTAGGCACCTCAAAACCAAACTCTAAAGCACGACGCTTACAATAATCTATTGCGAAGTCTAGCAGTTCACCCACTGCGCGGTGGCGGAATTTTTGTTTTTGACGTACATGAGAAAATGGACGCGTCAACGGTGGATCTAACGGAATCGCTTTAATCGTCCCCAGCTTCAGCTCTTTCATTAAGGTAGAACGCGACACAATCGCCAAACCAACTTCGGCTTCTGCCGCCATTTTAACCGATTCAGGTGCACCAAGCTCCATGACAATATTTAAATCGCTCAGACTTAAGCCCTGCTCGCGAATATAGTTATCTATGACCGCACGCGAACCCGAACCTTCCTCACGGACAATAAATGGATACTTACGGAAATCCTCAACCGATACCTTTTCACGCTTCGCTAAAGGATGATTGACCGAACAAATCATTTGCATCTCATCAATACGGCAAACCTCAACATCTAGGTTTTTATTGTGAACCGGCGCTTCCACCAAGCCTAAATCAATCATATTGTTTTCAACCATCGACACAACAGCATCGGTGTTACCCACTTGCAAACGGATTGTGACATCAGGAAATTGATTTTTAAACGCGCCAAGTAAAAATGGAAGCATATATTCTGCAATAGTGGTACTGGCACCAATCACCAAACTACCTGATACTTCACCGGTTAGATCACGCACTTCCGCATTCATCTTTTCATACATCTCCAAGATGTTGTCGGAATAGTCATACACAATACGACCGGCTTCAGTCAGAGTAATCTTGTTATGGGTGCGGTCAAAAAGGCGGGTGTTAAAGAAATCTTCTAACTGTTTGACTTGAAATGTGACGGCAGGCTGGGTCATGTGCAAGGTTTCTGCCGCCTTGGTAAAGCTCATTACTTTCGCAACGGTGTGAAATACTTGAAGTCGTCTATCAGCCATGCCCGTCTATCCCTCGTTTAGTAAACTACTCGTAGTTAAATTTTTTATCTAACTTTTGAATTAATCAAAGTGTATAAAATTTTTTTATTATTGCACAAACTATAAAACCTTGAATTTCAAATGTCAAAGCTTTATGGGGTTTAATTTGACCTTAGTCTATGGATTGCTGGTCAGCTGCGGATATGGCTGGCGCCCATAAAGCGCTTCACGCATCAACTTATTCTTAACGGGCTGCGCAATATTGGCGAGTTTCATTAACTCAGGGCGCACTTGGTTCACCAGGCCTGCTTGTTGACCCAGCCCCCAATCAAACACTTCCATCGCACGCTGCATAAGGGCATTATCACCCCGTCGCCAACGCTCATACTGGCGCAGCAAGCTAAAACGACCTGGATCAAACAGTTTCGGATCGTCTATCGCTGATTGCGCCTGTATGATCACATCCACTAAACTTGCCACATCCAAAAACCCTAAATTAACTCCTTGGCCAGCTTGCGGGTTAATCGTGTGCGCCGCATCCCCCACCAAGGCTATGCGAGGTTTAACATAGGCTTGCGCATGGCGACGACTGAGGTGAAAGGAGGCACGCTCCCAGGAGTCAACAATCTCGCCTAAATGACCGGCACTCGCCTGATACAGCTGCTGATGAAAGGCGTCTTTTGAAAGCGACATGGCCCAGGCCTGCTGATCGGCAGGCATATACCAAGCAATCGAGCTAATCTTAGGTGCTATGGGTAAAAATGCAAACGGGCCGGTTGGCGTATAGCGCTGCCAACAAATCTGCTGATGATCCGCTTGAGTTTGCACACAACCGACAAGCGCAATTTGTTGATAATCATGCTGATCAAGCCCAATGCCTGCCAGTTGACGAACCTTTGAAAAGGCGCCATCAGCCCCAACGACTAACTTGGCATTTAAAGGGGCATGATTAGCAAAACCCACTTCCGCCCATTCGGTATCGACCGCTAAAGCCGTAATAGTTTGACCGCTCATCACCGTGATGCCATGCTGACGCAAGCCATGCCAGAGCGCCATTTGAATTGCTTGATTGGCGACCAGATGACCCAGATTAGGTTCATCAATATCCATTGCATCAAAATGAACTTCACCCGTCATGTCCGCATCACATACCTGCATGCCGACAAATGGATAAAGCGGCTGTTGCTCAAGCAACCAAGACCAAACGCCTAAATTCTTTAATAAGTTTTCCGACGCACGACTAATCGCACTAACTCGGGTAGGATAAGCCGCCAAATCCGTGCTAGGCCAATGTTCACTGCCCGGATCTTGCTCAATCAGCGCTACACTTAGCCGCGCCTGCGTTTTAAGTGCCAAAGCCAAGGCCGCACCGACCATGCCCCCGCCAACCACCACGACATCATAAGCATTTGATTGCATAACTAAGCCCTCCCGTTTACTTTCACCGCGGCGCGACCACGACTGGCAAATTTGGCTAGGCGTTTTTTTAACGGCGGCAGCGCTTGTAAGGCCATCAAACCCAAGCCTCGTAAATGACCCACTATAGGCGATGGATGTTGAAATACCCGTATCAGGCCATCGGTTAAACGCATCACTTGTTGATGATCAGCCAGTCGCGTAGATTCATAGTCGGCTAAGGCACTGGAAGACAGCTTATGATCGGCACTGATAGCCAAAAAATCACTGACATCGCGTAAGCCAAGATTTAAACCCTGGGCTGCAACTGGATGCTGGGTGTGACAGGCATTCCCCATCAGCAACATCCGCCCTTTAACTAGTTGTGTCGTGCGTCCTTCGGTGAGCGGGTAGGCCATGCGACTCGAAACACGGCTAAAACCACCCATTCTAACCCCCATCTGCTGGTAGAACTCAGCTAAAAAAGCCTCATCATTCAAAGCCGCTACGCGCGCTTTTTCAGCGTCGGGTACTACATAAACCAGCTTATGATCATGGCTATCAATAGGCAGCAAGGCAACTGGACCCTGCTGCGTAAAGCGCTCATAAGCCCAGCCTTGATGAGGCTCGCGACTGGTCGCTTGCGCTAAAAAAGCCCAGGCCTGGTAATGCGTTTTTTCAAACGCCACGCCCATCAATTCGCGCACTTTCGACTCGGTGCCATCGGCTCCGATCAGCATCTGCGCGCTAATCGTTGTTAAACCTGCAGGGGTTTCAATCATCACCGCTAAGCCCTGTTCTTCTTGAACTTCAGCGTCGGTTACCCGTGCCTGGTAATAGCCCTGAATTGTTGGTTCAGCTAACACCGCTTGCCATAATACGCGCCCTAAATCAGCGGCACGAATCGCATAACCCAGGGCGGCTAAACCAAGTTCTTCCGCATGGATTAGCGTCAAACCCAAGTAACCTTTTTGCGATACATGAATATGCTTAATGGGCGTACAACACGCCTTTAGCGCATCCCAAACACCCACCTGACGAAATAATTCGATAGAGCTAGCCGATAAGGCCAACATCCGGCCATCAAAGCTTTCACTTAAAACCTGTTGTGGCTCGGTCGGATCGACCAAACAGACCTGATGGCCCTGCTTCACCAAACCCAATGCCAAGCTTAAGCCTACTGGCCCGCCTCCGGCAATGACCATCGGCAAAGCCTGTGAAGCCTTTATTGACGATTCTGTTGCATCCATTGCTCTATCTCCTCACAAGATCGTGGTAGTCCAAGGTTCAAAACCTCGCACCCCTGCTCAGTCACCAACACATCATCTTCAATACGAATGCCGATACCCCGCCAACAAGCAGCTACTTCAGCCGCATCCTGATCGATATATAAACCAGGCTCCACGGTTACCAGCATCCCAGGCTGCAATTGAATCGATTGGCCTTGCAATTTGTAAGGCCCTACATCATGAACATCTAAGCCGAGCCAGTGTCCAGTACCATGCATAAAGTAGGCTTTGTAAGCCTGACTTTTGAGCAATTCTTCTAACTCACCCGTTAAGATACCTAGCTTTAACAATCCTTCGGTTATCACGCGTGCCGCCGTCTCATGCAGGGTGTCATAGGCAATACCAGGCTTGATCATCGCGATAACGGCTTGCTGCGCGGCTAACACCAACTCATAGAGTTGGCGTTGTGGCTCAATAAAGCGCCCAGATACTGGATAGGTATGACTAATATCACCCGCATAGCCCTGCCATTCAGCGCCTGCGTCAATCAGCACCAATTCACCCTCACTTAAGCAGGCCTGGTTCTCGGTGTAATGCAAAATACAAGCGCGCTCGCCACCTGCCACGATCGAGTTGAACGCCATGCGCCTTGCACCCAGCTGGTGCGCCTTGGCCTCCAAAGCAGCTTGCACCTGATACTCCTGCACACCTGGACGCGTGGCTTGCATCGCCGCTAAATGGGCCTGCACCGATAGTTGCGCCGCTTGACGCAACTGGACTATTTCGTAAGGGGATTTAATCAGCCGCAAGCCATGTAACCTGTCATCGGCATTAACAATTTGACTGGGCACTTGACCGCCCTGACGAACTTTGCGCTGGGCTTTCGCCATCCAATCTGGTAAATAAGGCGACCAATAATCCATCATACTGAAACTTATATGAATTTGGTCAGCAAAACCAACCAACTGAGCGAGCATCTCATCACGCTGCTCATGCGACCAGGCCTGCTGCACCTTTAGTTCGGCAACAGCGGCATCAACGCCTAAACGCCGACCCTGCCAACGTTCTTGCAGTGAGTCTTTTGGTCTAAGCCACAACCAGGCCTGAGATTGCGCTGTTTCATTGTGCGCTGTATCGTTGATTAGGTACTGGGTTTGCCATTCAGCGGGTAAACGTGCAATTAAATCTGCACTGACCAGCGCCAAAGTGGCATCAGGTTCATTGAATCCGGTTAAGTACCAAAAATCACTCTGGGGGCGAAAAGGAAAATCGACATCCCGATTACGAATCTGCTCTTGGCCGGCAAAAACCAACCAAATCGAGCAAGGCGGTAAAGATGCCAGTAACGCTTGACGTTGTGCGCAAGAAAACGCAATCTGAGATGGCTCAATATTCATATATAACCTAACTTAAGATGACCTCGTTTTAAATCAATGTTTTAATGCAATGTGACCGCTGCATCCGACGCTGCTTTGGCCGGTGCCTTGGTCGCCATTGGGTGCAGCTGATCATAAAACATCATCGCCGCCAAACGGGCAAATTCATAGAGTTGCATGTATTGTTCTTCAGCCATATCGTCAGCATCTTCTGGCGGCGCGACCATTGCCAATTCGCTCAAATCCTGAATCAATTCAGTCAGCTCGGTATTCAGTTCTGGTAATTGGCCAAGTCCTAAACCATGCAACACGCCTTCTGACCACAAACCTAAGTGATGAACACGTTGCGCTAAGCTGCTCGCATCATCGGGTAATAACAACTCTAATTCAAATGCATCACTATTAAGACCGAGTAGAGTTTGCTCATAAAGCTGATGCAAGTCATGCAGCCAACTTTCTTTGATTTTAGTTATCCCGGCTTCGGTCAAAAACTGCTTTAACCATAAAGCTTCGGTTAAACTGGTGTCAGCGCAAATTTGTCCAATCATTAAGCCTTGCACAAAGGCCGGCGACTCAAGCTGTGAAATCGGGGCGATCCATTGATGGTAGTGATCAAAATCTAACTTTGTACTCATTAAATAAACGTCTTTTGTTACAATTCAATAAACGATAAATAATAACATAGCATCTTATTTAGAATATGCTTGTTCATTCGTTCCTTTACTGGCGCTACCGAAATAGGTTGAAAATATGTCTCATGTCACGTTAACACTGCTTAATCACCATTTCGATGTACCCTGCACTGAAGAGGATCGTCCAACTCTTATTCAGGCAGCAACACTATTAGAAGATAAATTAGACCAAGTACCCCATTTAAAAGGTGAAAATAAAGTGCTGATGGTTGCGCTTAACCTATGTTACGACTATATCCGTCTTCGACAAGATACTTTAAGTTATTCCAATCACCTCGAAGAACAATTAGAGTCGCTGATGAAAAATATTGCGATGCAAGACCAGCCAGTCAGCGAAACCCACCAGTCCCTGGCTGAAAACTAATCCAAGGTTACCGTGATACCTAGCTTGCCATTACTAAAGACGCCTCATCTGCGGCTATTGATAGCATTTTGGTGTATTGCCTGTAGCTTTCTGGTCAGCCAGCCAGCGGTAGCGCATCCCGAACTAGAAGTACAAATTCGTTTTACTGATGCGCCAAATGCTGACATTGAGCGACGCCTACTGCAAGAACTCCGCTTAAATCTACTCAGTCACGATCAATTCCCGGCACAAACCGACTTTTTATTCAATCGCACTGAAAATGAGATCTTACAAATTTTACGCGGCCTGGGCTACTATCAAGCAACAGTAGCGTCTCAACTCAATCGTTTTGAGGGTCGCACACGTGCACGCTTTACCCTGACGCTTGGCGAGCCGGTACGAATTAAAGACTATCAACTCCGTATTCGCGGCGAGGGTCGGCGCTTAAATGTCTGGCGCGAATATCGTCAATTTAATCAACGTCTCACCGAGGGAGAAATATTTCGTCACGACCATTATATTAATACCCTCAGTGACCTTCGCACCCTAGCACACAATAATGGCTTTTTGGATGCGCAGTTTACTCAGCGTGAATTCCGGGTGAATCCTCATACTGGCGAAGTATTTATTAACATCGAGCTCAATACCGGCGAAGCCTATCAGTTTGGCCAAGTGCGTTTTACAGGCAGCGAACAACTGCATCCGCGCTTTATGCAAAGCTATGTGGAGTTCGAACCCGGACAACAGTTTGAACAAGCGCCTTTAACCGAATTGCAAACCCAGCTGGTATCTAGTCAATATTTTGGTATGGTGCGGATTAATCCTGATTTTGATCGCATTGTTGACCGGCGCATTCCTATTGATATTGAGGTTGAAGACAATCTTAAACACCGCTATACGGTCGGCTTAGGCTATGGTACCGATACGGGCGCGCGCTTAACCCTTGGCTTTCAGAATCGCCTACTTAATCGCTGGGGACACAATTACGAGTTTGAAAGCGTCGTCGGGCAGCAATCCCAGAATGCGACCTTTCGTTATCGCTTACCAGGTAAGCGCCCTGCGCTGCAGTATTGGAACGTAAATCTAGGGGTTGATGCAACTCAATCATCGGCCCTCAAACGAAATCGAACGCTTATATCCCCCGAATATGTCTTTCAAGTTACGCCCAAATTTCGCTTCAACCCATTTGTTTCGCTAGAAACGGAGAGCTTCAATTACGCTAATCAAGACACAGAGGTCATTCAATCATTATTGGGCGGGGTTAACCTGCAATACCGCTGGGTTAACCAAGAAGGCTATGTAAATAGTGGCTACAGACACTCTGCTAGTTTCAGAGTCAGTAGCGATCAATTTTTATCTAATGCCGATTTTCAACAAGTTGAACTAGGCAGCCGCGGCATTTATTCACCGCTGCCTTTTTTGCGTTTACATGGCCGGATTCAAGCCGCTTATACCTTTAGTGATGACTTACGTAAAATCCCGGCCACCTATCGCTATTTGCTAGGTGGAGAAACCTTACGTGGCTACGGCTTTGAAACGATTGGGATTCGCACGGAGCGCGGACTTGAGGGTGGCGCCAATATGGTACAAGGCTCGGTTGAAGCCGACTATCGTTTTAGTCGCTGGCTTGGCAGTGGCATTTTTGTTGATGCAGGACAAGTCTATGAAGACGTTCCAAAAGACCAGTATTTAGTGGGAGCCGGTTTTGGGGTTCGTGGTTTTACACCCATTGGCACCGCAAAACTCGATATCGCTTGGCCGCTTACTGAGCCAGAACGCGGCTATCGAATTCATTTCTCACTTGGCTTAGATTTATAGCGATGACGGCATGATTATAAATATCAAAAAAATCATCCTACGCGCCCTGTTAGCGCTGACAAGCTTTTTAGCGTCGGTCACTTTGATTCTAGCAGGCCTGCTAAGCTTAGCCATCTTGTGGGTCATTTCACATCCACAAGCACCCCAGACGTTATATAACTGGGCCAGTGAGTCACCGCTGCTGGCTGATTATTGGCCAGAGGGCTTAGTAATTGATAAACTTGAAGGCCCACTCTACCAAGGTATTTCCCTCCAAAACCTATACTACCCTCTTCCTTCAGCAGAACATGAGCTTGCAGGCACAGTCGCAATCAAGCAACTAGCGTTAAAGTGGCGTCCTCATCGCTTGCTCAATAAAGAACTTAATATCAAAGAACTGCTAATACTGGCACCACAAATTGCCATGATAGAACAAAAGCCATCAGAGTCAGCCACACCACTTGATTGGGAAGAACTGGCAAACTTGGCTTTTGATACCGAAGATGTTCATCAATTACTTACCCCCCTAAGCAGACTTGATTGGGACATCAAGCTGCAGCAACTTCGCGTCGATGATTTAACCTTCCAACAAGGCGAACAAGACTGGACGCTGGATAAAGCGCTAGTGGCACTCAAATGGCATCAACAAATGCTTACCCTTAATCAGTTAAATTTAACCGCTTATAATAGCCAGGTCGAACTTCATGGCCTGCTCCAGTACCATCACGCACAACACACTCGACTAGAGCTGCAAGGAAGACTACACCACTGGCAAAACTTTGCATGGCTCCCTTTAGAATTGAGTGAACAACTTAAAGGGATTAATACCCGCTTGCCTGCTATACAATTGAGTGCGCAACTCGAGGCTCAGCAACAACAAATCACGGCGCAATTGGCGCTAGAGGGACCACTTGATTTCAAGTGGCAACAACAGCTTGCTGGCAATGATCAAAACCTCGAATGGCACACACAACTTACCATCAACATCGATCAACAAAGCCCCTTAAGCGACCTTGAGTTACCGATTGAATTGCAATCACTTACGTTTAGTAGTCATGGCCAGGGCAGCTGGTTTGGTCAAACACTTGAAGCCCAGCAACAGCTTAGCATTCAAAGCCATAACCTACCTGAAATCGAGCTGGCAAACAGGATTGGATTGACCCCCAATGTGAACCAGCAAACGGAAATCAATACCCAAAGTGCCCTTACCCTTGAAGATCACGGCACCCTGCACCAGGTCATGTTGTGGAACCTTGACAATAAAACCGGCCATTTGCGCATTAATACGCGAGATTTTATGATCCCCGGCACGCTAAATAGCAACGAAAATGATGATAAGCAGGCCTGGAAACTCAACTTAGATAGTGGTATCCAGCTACTAGACTGGGAGGAACGCAGCTTAATTTTAGACATTAACCAACTTAAACTTGAAGGCCTAGCTGAGCCGTTAATGTTTAGTGGCCATGCGCTCAGCCGTCTTAGCCAGCCTGATCTTTATCAACTCGACTGGTTAACAAGCGAGCTTCGTTATGGCGATATTGATGGCCAATTTAAGCTAGCATTAAGTCTTGCTAAAGACCGCAGTCAGCTTATCCTCGACCAGCTAGGTTTATATTTAGGAGATAACCAACTTGAATTATCTGCCAGGGTTAGCGATGACCTCACTTTAGACTTACAGCTTAATGCCGCTCGCTTAGATCAATTTCACCCTGACCTTTCAGGTGAAGTGCAAGGCAAAGTAACATTGCATCAGCCTGCCAGAACAGATGACTGGTTGAAGCTAGTCGATTCAGCTCAATTAACTCAAACATGGCTAATTAATAATCTTGGCTGGCAGGACTGGCAACTTACCGAAGCTCAATTTACTACCGACGGGGATCTAGGTAACCTATTTAGCCATCAAATTGAGTTACGTTTAGCACACCTAGCAGAACAAACGGCCACCGCACCGATCATCGAGCAGCTCAGCTTTAGCCGTCAAGCCATCAATAAATCGACCCATGCTAGCCAAACCCAGAACCACCTGGTGTTGACGCAACCCGATTTATCATTGACATTAAGCCTCACCGACCACTGGTCAGAACCACTTAACCTAGACGCTTTAACTAATTGGTCAGCATGGCAAACGTCCGGCTTACAACCCCGATTTACGCTTGATGAATTGATACTCACTGCGCCAGTTGTTGGTACTTGGCAACTGGGTGAGCCTGCTCAGGGAAATTGGCAGGGGGTGCAGAAGGGGTTGACGCTGAGTCCGCTGTGTTTACAACAAGATAGCATGGCTTCTTTTTGTCTTCAAAGTGCACAACAACGCATTCAGTGGCAAGCGCAACATCTACCTTGGCAGGACTGGTTAGCGCCCTTCCAACCTGACAACATCACGCTACTAGGTGAATTTGCAATACAGGGACGGTTAGATTGGAACCTAACCCAATCACAGGGTAATCAGGCTCAAACACTTGATTGGAAGCTACACAACACGCTTAATTGGCCTTACTTTTTTATAAATGTACAAACACCCGAAGTAGCCCTTCCGCTCACCGTACTTAACTGGCGCAATGAGCTTAAAGCCTCGCCCAATCAACTCGATCTCACCAGCCAAGCCCAGCTCAATCAACATGGACAACTTGACAGCCAGATCAGCCTCACTAAAACAGCTAACCAGGCCTGGTCTGATGCGGGTTTAAGCGGTCACTTTTTAGTCGATATTATTGATCTCTACCTCGCTAAAGACTGGCAAAATATTATTACAATCCATCAACAAAACCTCAGTTTCAAGGCCGACTTAGACGGTACAGTGAACGCCCCGCAACTGAGTGCGAACCTTGGTTTAGCCTTGGATTTCGATTTGCCCTTACTTGGACTGAGTGAACAAAGTATCAGCATCGCCAGTGACATCACCTATCCTATCCCGGCAACCGAGCCATTATTAATCAGTGGCCGTTGGCTGCAACCCGACAATAACCAATTGGACTTAGCCATCACTTATGATCCAAGCTTGCTGACCCAGACCCCTGATGCGCCATCGGCCATGGCACCCATTTTCGTTCGACTCGATAGTGACAACTTCCAGTTATTGAACACCTCATTAGGTGATATCAACAGTCAAATTGGCATCCGGTTAAATTATCACCCTAATGTCATTCAAATTTTGGGGGGCGTGAAATTACAAAATACCCAGCTTAATCTGGCTCTTGAAACGGGGCAATCACGCACCGCGATCAGTGGCGATGAAATCCTGCTCGATGCACAGGGTAAGCCAATTGAAGTTGAGGATACCAACTTACCCATATTCTTAGACTTCACGGTCGGTTTTGGCGACAATGTACAGATTCGCGGACTCGATGCCCGGGTTTGGCTAGGCGGGGAACTGAACCTAGTTCAAACCCCGCAACAGCCTGAACTACGCGGTTTTGGTCAAGTCCGTATCGAGCGCGGCCGCTTAAATATTGACCGGCGTAATCGCATTGAAATTGATCCATCGGGTTTTTCTTTTAATGGTCCACTTGATAACCCGCGCCTTGATGTCAACCTATTCCGCGTCGTTGATCAAACCACGGCAAGATTGAATATAACGGGACAAGCTACAAGACCACAGTTTGTGTTCTATTCAACACCCACTCAATCGCAAGCAAGAATTGTTAATTTATTAATTTTCGGCCGCGCAGGTGATCTACAAAATGAACCAAACTACGAATCGCAAATGCTAACCGCACTCTACAAGCTGGGGCTACAAAACAATCTACCCATCCTTAATGATCTCACCCAAGGTTTAGGTATCGAGGATATTTACTTTGATGTTCAAGATCGAGAAGTGAGCAACTTGATTCTTGGTCGTGCGATTAACGAGCAAATATATATTAATTATGCCCACAATCTTTCTGGTGTAGGACAAAGTGCTGTTCAGTTATTTTTTAACCTGACACCCAACTGGCTAATCAAAAGTGAAAGTGGAGAACTGAGTAATGCCATCGACTTAATTTATCGACTTGAACGTTAGTCGGTAAAAACATGGCATGCTTGCTCGGTAATGCAAGCATCTAAGCTAATATCCCATGGCTGAGGGATTAGATAATCAACCTTCTGCAAGCTATGCGCCCAACCCACCAACCAGGGGCGCTGTGATGATGGCAAATCTGCAACACCGGCTAATAAGCGATCATAGTAGCCCCCGCCCATTCCTAACCTATTACCCCGGTTATCAAATGCAACCAAAGGCATTAAGACACACTGAATCTGCTCTAGAGCACAAATGGGTTGATGTCTATCAGGCTCTAATATCCCAAACCTATTCGGTTGTAAGGGCACCTGCCCATCCCATAGACCACAATGCATTTCTCCAGGACGACTGCCCAGAACAGGTAAGGCTAATTGCCAATCCGGTTCAGCTAGCACCCACTCCAAAACCTGCTGAGTGGCTAATTCACCATCAGCCGCAATAAAACCAAGCAACACCTTTTGAGTGACCGCATGAGATCGTCGATTAAGCCATGGCCAATAGTTTTGAAAATGTAACGACGCATCAGCTGCATGCTGTCTCTGAACATCTAAGCTAAGGTTTTGACGAGCCAAACGCATCATTTGACGAAGCTGAGAAAGGGAAAAACGCATAATTAACCATTAGAAAAGAGGGAGTGAAATGGGGCTGCGGTCCCTGAACCCGGAGGTTCAAGGTGGCAGCCTAGGCCATATGTTTAGGTTCCTCGGACATAAGCGAGGTACTCACCACAAATGGCATCTGGCCCCAAAGTAGTACTTATCGGCTCGAGGGTCTCGCGCCCCATTCCACAATTCCATATTACCACAGCTAATCATAAAAACACCACCTTAGCCGCAGGTAATAGGATTGAGTCTATTAATTAACCTTCAACAGTAAAATTTATCACTGCTGATTTAGATCATCGTTAAAAATTTAATTAGTATTTTTACTTAATTTTTATTAAAATAAAAACTAGCAATTTCACTTATTAATTTTAATCAATGGAGAAAGGTCATGACCAAGACTACTCGGATCACTCATGATAAACATCGCAGCAGATTACAACGCCAACGCGGTTTTTCGTTAATTGAAATCGCTATCGTACTGGTTATTATTGGTTTATTAATAACCGGCATTACCAAAGGCGCTGAACTCATCACCAATGCGCGAATCAATACGGCTGCTCAGGATGTCAATAACTATGCCGTGGCGCTAGTAAGCTATGAACAACGCTATGGCAATATTCTTACTCGCGCCCAATCTGACGGTAACGGCTGGCAAGCTGATAGCAATTGGCAAGAAAAAAGCCAGCTTCTACTCACTGAGTTAAGCGATACGGGTTTTATAACCCCCAAATCACAACATAACTTAGGCGGCCCCATTTACCTGGTCAAAAATGGTACAACTAGCGGCAGCCCCATCGGCACTCTAGGGAGCGCCGACCTTGCCAATAATGGCAGCAATAGCTTTAATTGGGCGTTATGCTATGGAGAAATCAATGACGACAGCCATATTAACCACCTTATTCGCCTTGTAGATGGCAATGAAACGCTTGGCAGCGGACGGGCGCGTCTTGTGCACAACACCACGCTGTTATCCAGTAGCGCAAGTGGTTTTACCGCAGATGACAACCATCGTACCGTCTGTTTTGAGATTTAATGCCTTTCACAATCTGGCAAGCGCTGTCCTAACGGAATACGTAGGGCAGCTACTCCATTCGCTTGGTTTACCAGTGACAACCCATAGCCATCGTAGTCGTTAATTTGCCACCCACACCACATCATGGGCAACACCGACCATTCATTGTTAATATTGACATACTGCTTATGTCCGTCCGCGACCACTCCGGAAAAAATCGCTGCCGGAATAGGTGTGGCCGAAATGAGCACTTTTGTCGCAGCCTTTGAATATTCGGCAAGGTGATCCGTTGGCACGCTGGACGATAACGCTTGGTGAGTATTATCCTGTTGTGTTAACAATGGCACAGACTTAGGCTGCGCCAAACCCTTTAACAGCGGCCACGTATCAATCTGCCAAGTACAGTTAATTGTGCCTTTAAACGCTTGACTATCCTGACCAACTGTTAGTACATGACCTTGGCTCTGCCAGCGACATTGCACAGGTAACAAACCAGGGTGAAACGGATGGTCTTGCCAGGCTAACCAGGCCTGGTAGTCAGACTGATCGTTGATGTGCAGCTGCTTGCGCAACTGATATCGCTGCCAATTGTAGGCAGGCTGTGATTGGGTGAGCTCAAGATCTGGCCAGGCCTGCTGATGTGCCTGCTGCCACTCGGTTAATGCGGCTGACCAATCATGGGCCGTAACACCCTGTTGCAACATACTGAGCCAGGGCTGCATGGCTTGCACCTTCTCTAACCACTGTTGATATTCGGCTTGCGCGACTAACTGCTGTTGATATTGAGCAGCGGCTTGCTGTTGGACATGCGCCTGATGATAGGCCAACCCCTGCCAACTAGCTAATAACGCTAAACCACTACTCAACAAAATGGTAACCGCCAGTGGTTTAGCCAAGGTCTTTAGGGCCATAATTGCCACGCCCAACTGACTGTAATCCTACTCTGCTGAGGGTCATGTAAACGCCCCAACTCAACCTCTAAACCTTGCAAATCCACTCTCCATTGCTCTAGTCGGCCTGTTAAAGATTGTTGATACGCAAAGTGATCTAAAATTTTGGTTAACTGATAACGCTGTGACCCCGCTAATTCAGCTTCAACCTGCCACTCCCAGTAGCCTGCAGGTTGCCAAGTCCACTGCAATTTTTGTACGCCCATGCCATAGTCAGTCAATTGTTGCCACATAGCTTCCGAAAGTTCATGCATGGATTGGGATTGGGATTGCCAGGCCTGGTAACGCTGTTTAATAGCCAGTAGCTCGCTCGTGATTTGCTGTTGTTGCAATTGAGTAAGAGACGGTTGAAGTGGAACAGGCTGAACGATCGGAGGCTGGGTTTGATGCCCCATCAAAACATGAGTAAGCCCAAACGAATCAAATGCAAACAAGGCCGCAAGCCATAACGTCAACCAAGTGGCTAAGAGGCCATTCAACTTGATCAGACGCCTGCGTCTTAGCCGAGTCAAATAATATTGAAACCAAGGTGCCAGCGCATAAATCGGTTTGACGCGTTTTAACCGAGTTAGCACCTTCGAATCATCGAATGCACAGCCGTGTGGCACAGCATGCGCTGCAACCGAAAACTCAGCCGCTGCTTCGCTATCAGCATTAGACACCACCCGATACCCATTTTGATCTATGCAAATTAAACAGGCAGGACCTTGGGCTGGCTGCAGCGATTGTTGTTGCAAATAATCCACAAAGCGTTGATCTTCAAACGACCAGTTTATTGCATCACGTTGATTAATCACTCGCCACCAGCAGGCCTGCTGCTGGTAATGTGCAAATTGTACCCACCGCTTAGGCGCCCATTCCAAATGCACCATCACCCAATCTGGCTTTGACAACTTAACCAATAATGATTGGATGGCACTTTGTGGCCACCAAGCCTGCCACCATTGATTAAAACCATACAATCCAATGCCGTGCTGACCATTAAGGTTGCTCAGATCTGCCTGGTGCGGCTCCCATTGTTGCTGCAAATACACTGCTTGCCCTTGCCAACGACGCATAATCGGTTGCGCATAGAAACGGCTATTAGCAGAATCTTTATGGCTAAAACGCGCGCGCCGCACAAGCGCACGAGACCAGAACCAGGCCTGCCATAGTGGCAATTTTGGTCGCATTTGCCACTGACATGATTCGTCACTACTCAACAGCACCACTAATGGTTTGCTATCAGATGTTAACTTATCAACTAAGCTAAACTCACGTCCATCAAACCAAGCTAAAGACACCTTAAACTTAAAAAACGACATGCGCCATCATCCCATAAACCGGACCTAGAATAGCCAGAATCATCCATACCACCACTCCCCCAAGCATCAGGGTCGTCATAGGTTCTATCCATGGCTCAAATCGATCCAATTGCTGCCTCGCTTGCGCTTCAAAATAGTCTGCAAGTTGCTGCATCACCGGTGCGAGCTGTCCGGTTTTTTCGGCTAAGTTTAATAACTTCTGGCTAAATCTAGGTAAGTCTAAATTTTTGGTAACAGCCTGCGGCATAGGTACACCTTGTGCTAGCTGCTCATGCAAGACTTGCAGCTGAGTTTTTCGCTTAGCTGAAGGACTATTAGCGATCATTTGCCCTACCGCATCGTGGAGCGTGGTGCCCGCTGCGAGCAACCAATGCAATTGACGCATTAAATAGGCTCGCTCAAGCGCCAAACTCACCCGCCCGATATAAGGGATACGCTTTGAACCGACTGATTTAACCCCTAACCAGGTTACTAGCCCAGTCACAACCACACCGGCCAGCAACAGCCAAGGCTGTTGTATCATCAAATTAGACAACCCATACATTAAACGCGTGGCTTGATTAATGGGTGCGTTCATATCAATTAAAAACCCAATCAAATCAGGCAGAACCCAAACCAACATGAAACCTAATACCAAGATTAAAATGCTCGAAGCAATTAGTGGGTAGGTCAACAGCTTTTTAAGCCGCCCTCGAAAGCCCTTGCGCCAATGCTGTAAGGCCAACCAATGACACAAAACATCTGCTAATTGAGCCGTTTGCATACCGAGCCTAATACTTAATAGCCAAGTGGGATCAAAACGTAAGCCTGATGCTTGCCAGGCCTGGTCAAGTGGCGTGCCTTCATTAAGCTGCCTAGCCACTTGCTGTAATGCTGAACCTAATACTGAATTTGCAGTGGTGGCGCTATCTTGTTGCCATTCCACAAGCGTTTGAATAGAGTCACTCACCGTCAATCCCGAGGCGAGTAAGGCCACCCAGTCTTCAGTCAGTTGCACGCAATTAAACTGTCCACCACGGCTTAACTTAATTCGATGCAGTAACCCTGGTAACCCTCGCTGTGTCGAGTCAAAATCCAATCGCCTCAACCTTATCAGCACGCTACCTTGCTGGTCTAGTAGCTGGCGTAAACTTGCTTCTGAGGGCATCATCCGCTCCTCGGTTTTCACCTGACCATCCGTTGTAGTAAAGGTAAACCGAAAATTAGGCATGCCCTACTCCTACCACCCGCTGCAACTCAGCCTGATCAGTACGTTGATTAGCCACTAATTGCGCACCGTGATCATAAAAATCCCCGATTTGTTGATCGGCTGGCCAACGTGAGACCATTTCAATTAAGACTTGCCGACCGGCATATTGACGAGACTCAACAGGATCAGATTGACTGGCCTGCTCAGCTACTAGGCACCGAACTAAACGCTGCGCCATCACCCCCACTAAACATTCATTCATCACCGTTTCACTGACCCCTAAGTCGATCAGCCGATAGCGTGCCTGGCTGGCACGGTCACAGTGCAAGGTAGATAACACCAAATGCCCAGTCATCGCGGCTTGAAATGCCAAACGAGCCGTTTCAGCATCACGAATTTCGCCGACTAAAATAATATCTGGGTCTTGACGCAAAATCGCCCGCAAACCCTGCTGAAAACTCACCCCAAACTCACTATTTACTTGGGTCTGGCGCAAACCGATTAGGCGATATTCAATCGGATCTTCCAGCGTCATAATATTGACACCCGGTTGATTAAGACTGGCTAACATGGCATACAAACTGGTCGTTTTGCCCGACCCGGTCGGCCCTACAACCAAAATCACCCCTGCCGGCTGGGCTAACCAACGACGCAAGGCCTGTTCGCGTGGAGCATCTAATCCCAATGCCGTCAAATCCAACACACTTTTCTGCTGATCCAAAACCCGTAACACCAGATTTTCGCCTTGTGACCCAGGTAAACTGCTTACCCTAAAATCAATCGCCTTGCCCAGCAACATCATCGCAAAACGTCCATCTTGCGGTCGACGCTGTTCAGTGACATCTAAACCACTTAGAATCTTGATACGCGCCAAAATGGGCAACCAAAGTACTTTTGGAATGTAGTGTTGTAGCACCAACAAACCATCAATTCGATAGCGCAACTGCACAAACGCCTGCTCTGGCTCAAAATGTAAATCAGATGCACTTTGTCTAACTGCCTCAGTCAACAAACTATCCACCAAACGCACAATCGGGTGACGAAAATCATCCTGATCATTAAGACTGGCCTGCTGCGGGGATAATTCGAGTGCCTCGTCAATCAACGCAGGAATCGCCCGCTGATATTGATAACTACGCGCAAGAAAATCGGCCAACTCATCACGGTTAATCAAGACCCAATTAAGCTGAAAAGATGGCAAACGAGCAGTACAGTAGTGTTCAATTTGGTCTTGAACCCAGAGATCATCAGGATTTACCACGCCTAAAGTCAGATTTTGCTGCTGCAATTTGATAGGCGCTGCTTGCCATTTACGCAACAATACCGGCTCAAACAGGGTTAAGGCTTCG
This sequence comes from Thiomicrospira sp. ALE5, assembly GCF_900112445.1. Lineage (GTDB taxonomy): Bacteria > Pseudomonadota > Gammaproteobacteria > Thiomicrospirales > Thiomicrospiraceae > Thiomicrospira. The sequence goes on from NZ_FOYY01000003.1 coordinate 632,729, forward strand.
GGATCTGGAACAAGTTGGTTGAGACTTAAATAACTTAACCCGAGTTGCTGGCCTTGATAAAAACTGGCCTGCTCCCGAGTTAAAAAGCCTAACTTAACACTATTATCGAGCAGGCTACCGCCTTGAAGCTGCTGTGCTTGCTCGGTCAGGGTCAACTGCGCATCATTAAGCACATGATGATTCAACAAATACGCCCGTTGTTGTTCATCGACTCGCATCATCAGCCCCTATAACGGTTGCCCGTAACAGTACCACCAACTCGGTCTTTGATTGACTGGCTTGCTGCAAACCAAATAAGCGCGCTAGCGGACTTGGTTGCCGCGACAAGCCATATAAACCAGATTGCTGCTCATCTTGACGTTGCTGAATTAAGCCACCAATCATAACGGTTTCCTGATCATCTAAGCGTAACAAGGTTTCCATTTCGCGCTCTTGAATCAAAGGCACAAAGTTTTTCACCCCCACGGCCGCTAAATCAGGGTTTGGATCTTGAACCTGGCCAATAATACGGGTTACACTTGGTCGTACATTTAGCAATACCTGCTGCTGCTCGGTCACCATCGGCTGAACATTTAAAATCAAGCCCACGGGTACCGAGTTTAAGTTTGATCCATAGGTCACTTCGGTCACATTCTGATTAGTCGTGCGCACAACACCAATGGTAAAATAAACAAAATTATCTACAACCTTAAGCATCGCCGGCTGATTGTTTAGCGCCATTACACGCGGACTAGATAGCACACTGACCTGACCAAAGTTTTCCAACCAACGCAATCCCAGCATTACATCTAAGCCCACCGCCCCTAAACTGGCACTAAATATACGATCATGACTGACTTGGCTTACACCGCTGCGATTTAACAAGCCATCCAAACTCCAATCAATACCCGTTTGATAGTCTTGCGATAAGGCCACTTCAGCAATCACCGCCTCAATTAGTACTTGTCGACTGGTTCTTGCTTGTAGCTGCACCAACCAATCTGCGACCTGTCGTTGTTGCTGATAACTGGCCAGTACCATGACCAGCCCTGATTCAGGTTGCGCGATTACCCGTTGAGACGGTGAGAATTCACTAGCAAAAGGATCATTAATTAATAATTGTGCAAGAAGACTGGCCAAGCTGCCCCAAATATCAGTATTGCTAGTTAGCTCCATACTGGATTGACTAGAATTTTGCGTTGCAGCCAGAAGACTCACTTGGCCAATATTAAGGTTCGTGACCAGTTTATCGACCTTTGAGCGCTGCAAATTAAGCAGGTCAACCGGATAGGCTTGCCAATACAACTGGTCAGGGCGTGCAATAATGCGCCGTTGTTGTAATAGCACTTGCAACCCACTCGCTACAGCGACACGATGTAACAGTTCATTTAAAGTTAGATTATCTGCCCTGACCGTAATGGTCGGCGCCTGATGAGGCCAGACTTCCAATTCTTTGTCTGCCATCCAAGCCAGTTTTTGAAGTACATCTTCTACAGACTGGTCTTGTAAATGCAAACTATATCTTGGACTGATTGGGGGTTCGATAGACCCCGCGAGATCGGCATTATCTGGAAGATTTTGCGTAGCGGGCAAGGCGTTAGGCAACTTAAGCTCAGCGTCTAAGCTGTGACTAGGCGTCGTGTTACAACCGGTGAGCAGCCATAGGCTTAGGCTAGCGATACCACAAAAATAAATGAAATGACTTTGATGGAACACAAAATAAACCCCTATAAAACTACCTATTAATTATACGTAATTTTTTAAGGGGTGTGTGTAAATATAACTAAAATTACTTACTATATTACTTTAGAAAAACGATTAGTGGTGCCCGGTTTAATATAGGCATCAAACGCCATACAGATATTACGAATCAATAACCGGCCTTTAGCGGTGATATAAATATCCTGCGCATCCAGCGTCAGTAAGCCGTCTTCGGCGAACTGTTGTACCGCCACCAATTCTTTAGCAAAGTATTCGTCAAAACGAATACCCCATTGCTGATTCACCGTTTCAAAATTCAGATGAAAATGGCTGATTAACCGCGTTATCACATCACGGCGTAACTCGTCATCTTCAGTTAAATGCACGCCACGGAAAATTGCCAATTCGCCCGCATCAATCGCGGCATAATAGTCATCCAAGGTTTTACGGTTCTGTGAATAGGTGTTATCAATTAAACCAATCGAAGTCGCGCCCATGCCAATCAAATCGCAATCGGCGTGAGTGGAATAGCCTTGGAAGTTGCGATACAGCGTTTCATTCCGTTGTGCGACTGCCAGCTCGTCATCTGGCTTAGCAAAGTGATCCATGCCAATATACACATAACCCGCTTGCAATAAACGTTCGGTGGTCGCCTGCAAAATCGCCAGTTTTTGATCCGGGCTCGGCATGTCTTCTTCACGCATTTTTTTCTGCGTTGGGAACATGCTGGGCATGTGCGCATAGTTAAAAATCGAGAAGCGATCCGGTTCGACTGCTAATAATTTATCCAGCGTTTGCAAAAAACTGTCTTGGGTTTGAAACGGCAAACCATAAATCAAATCGACATTGACCGATAAAAAGCCTTCCGCTCTTGCTGCATTCAATACAGTAAAAGTTTCTTCTTCACTCTGAATACGATTGACCGCTTTTTGAACTTTCGGATCAAAATCCTGCACCCCTAAACTCATGCGGTTAAAGCCGAGTTCACGCAGAAGTTTAATCGTTTCGGCAGTGGCTTCACGCGGGTCGATTTCAATCGAATATTCGCCGCTGTCGTCATCGTACAAATTGAAATGTTCGCGGGTTTTCGCCATTAACTGACGCATTTCATCGTGATTGATAAACGTTGGCGTACCGCCGCCCCAATGTAATTGTTCCACTTTGCGATTCGGATCAAACAACTTGGCTTGCAATTCGATTTCTTTAAACAGACGCTCTAAATAGGGCGTGGTTTTTTTACGGTCGCGGGTCCATTCTTTATTGCAGGCGCAATAAAAACAAATCGTATCGCAAAACGGAATATGAAAATACAACGACAGCCCGCGCCCGGATGCGTTAGAACGCGCGGCGGCGGCTTCATAATCGGCAATACCGAATGACTCGTCAAACTGCACTGCGGTCGGATAGGAGGTATAACGCGGCCCGCTTTGGTTATAACGTTTAATTAAGTCCGCATCAAATTGAATTCCTTGTTCCACACTCGTCCCCTATAATTTTGGGTTATTCGGTTCTGTTTACCACAGCATTGTGCAGTTTGCGCATGACTTTAATAAAACCATCTCGCCTATTAAATAGTTTAGGGAGTTGGTCTTGTGCAGCAGACTGCTGTCCCTTTTGGCATAGTTTAATAAGTTCAGCTGCCTTGAATAGTAACTCACTGTGCACTTGCTTTAACTCATGGTAGATTTGGTCATGTTTTAAGCTGTAATGACCAAGCCATTTACCAAGATCACACTGTTTCGAATTTACTTCAGGCGCCGCTTCGTGCTTACCCATTATGTAAGCTTCGACTTGATCAACACATAAACGATGAATCACTTCAGTACGCAATAAATTGGTATCCCCTCGGCCAAACATTGCTTGATTATGCACTAGTGCAAAAGGTTTTACTTGCCATTGGGCTTGCCAAACCATCAATGCCCCAGCATCCATTGGACGGGCTATACCGTATCCTTGCGCAAAATCACAACCTAATAGTAATAAAATATCAGCATGATCAACTGTCTCCACACCTTCGGCAATAACTTGTCGATTAAATACGCGACAAAGACTGATTACACCACTCACAATAGACAAATCATTCGGATTTTGCAGCATTTTGCGGACAAAGCTTTGATCGACCTTAATTTTATCGACGGGCAAATCTCGTAAATACTGTAAAGATGAATAACCTGTGCCAAAATCATCCAATGCAAAACTTATGCCTAATCTATGACACTGGCCAATCACTGCAATGACGTGCTCCATATCTTCCAATGCACTGGTTTCAAGCACCTCAATCTCCAAATAGGACGCTAATTCAGTGCCATATTCTTTAAGCCGTTTTGCCAAGTTCGACACAAAACTGACTTTTTGTAGAGAACGTGAAGTGATATTGATACTCAATTGCCATTCAAGCCCTATTGAACGCCACGCACTCAATTGATTAAGCGCCTGACCTATCACCCATTGATCCAAGGTTTCTGACAAATAACTTCGCTCAATAAAGGGTAAAAAGCTATCGGGCATAACCAAACCTTTTTGAGGGTGATGCCAACGGATTAAAGCTTCTGCCCCAACAATTTCACCCGTGCGCATATTGATCTTAGGTTGATAAAAAAGTTCAAGCTCACCCTCTTTAAAGCCATTTTCAACTTCCAACCAAATGCGACGATAAAGTTTAGTTTCTCGATCCTCATCTAAATCAAAAAACCTTATAAAACCCACGCCAGCCTGTTTAGCTTGATACATGGCTAAATCAGCGTGCCGAATTAGCTGCTCTGCTTCACTTTGATTTTCAGGGGTGAGGGTGACTCCAATACTAGCAGACAACTCAAGCAGCACATCTTGGCTGTAACCCACTTCGCTAATAGAACGCTGCACTCTGTTTAAAAGATTATTAAGCAAATGCTCATTTTTAAGGTGACTAATCACCGCAACAAATTCATCACCGCCTACCCGCGATACGATCGCATGCTCTCCTAAGGTTGTTTTGAGTGCCTGGGCTGTTTGAATCAGGACTTTGTCACCTACTTCGTGACCGAATTTATCATTAATGGTCTTAAAGCCATCTAAGTCAATGAACAACACCGCAACCATATCGCTATTGGCCTGCGCGTTTTTTAGCACCACCTCTAAATGTTTGGTTAACTGCAAACGATTAGGCAGACCTGTTAATGCATCATAATGTAATAACTTATTAAGCTCTTGTTCATGCGTAACGAGACTGGTAATGTCAGACTGAATCGCCATAAAGCCCAGTTTTGGATGATCCAGCGAAGCCAAATTAATAATAGAGGTTTTTTGCAAATAGGCTTCGCCAGGCTTGTTACGGTTCCAAAGTCGCCCCTCCCAAAAGCCTTGTTGATTAATGGCATCCCAGACCTTTTGATAAAAACCGGCATCTTGCATACCCGAACTCAAGACATTGGGGTTTTTATTCACCACTTCTGCAAACTCATAACCGGTGATTTTGCTAAACGCTGGGTTGGTTCTAACAATATTTTTTTCTTTATCAGTAAGCACAACCCCTTCCCGCAAACGCTCAAATAAAACCTCATACACGCGCTGGTCGGCTTTTATTTTCACGAGGTGACGACGCTGCCAGATCAATCCTGCAACCGCCAAGATTAGTAACAAAAAAGTTATAACGAACAAGGTGATTAACATGGTCAACCCCCAACCTTTTGTAACAACCAGGCCTGGTGAATTTTCGGGCTGCGTTTAAAATCTTCCGGCAGGGTTTTACGGGTGATATCTTCAATCTGCCAGTCACTTAACGCCTCGGTATCAAGTTTAAATTTCTGCATATTATTGGAAAACACCAATACGCCATCCGCCGCCAATAATGCACCGGCTTGTTTTATCAGCTCAACATGATCACGTTGAATATCCAATACGCCTTCCATTCGCTTGGAAGTTGAAAATGAAGGCGGATCAAGGAAAATCACATCAAACGGCGCCATTTCGGGCGGATTTTTTAGCCAAGCGACCACATCTTCTTGTAGCAATTGATGATGGTGCAAATCAATATTATTGGTCATAAAATTATGCTTCGCCCAATAAAGATAGGTTTTCGACATATCGACACTGAGCGAGTTTTTAGCACCCGCCACCGCCGCTTGTGCGGTCGCGGTGGCGGTATAACAAAACAGGTTCAATAAATCCTTGCCCTTCGCGAGCTTGGCGACCAGGGCGCGCACATCGCGGTGATCTAAAAATAAACCGGTATCTAAGTAATCGGTAAAGTTAACCCGCACCTTGGTGTCGTTTTCGATAATCGTAAAATAATCTTTGCGCTCTTCGAGCTTCTCGTATTGGCTTGTACCTTTTTGTTTTTGGCGAACCTTATACACCACTTTTTCAGCGGTTATGCCAAACACCTCTGGCAAGACCGCCATCGCCTCATACAAACGACGCTTGGCTTTCGCCGCATTCACCGTTTTCGGTGCGGCATACTCATTCACCACCAACCATTCACCGGCTTCAAGCGTATGGTAATAATCAATCGCCAAGGCATATTCTGGCATATCGGCATCATAGACCCGATAGGCCAACACCTTATTACGGTCGGCCCATTTACGCAGAGTTTTTAAGTTCTTGCGCAACCGATTGGCAAACATCTGCGCACCTTCGGTGTTTGCTAAGTCGGCCATCGACATTTCGACTTCTGAAGCTAAATCTGCCCCCGCTTTTAACGCAGGTTGGCGGAAAAATTCTTCTTCAACCTCAAAACGGAATAGCTTACACTCCATTGCACCATTAAAAAATGCATGATCACGTTTGGCTTTTAAACCTAAATAGAGGCCCAATTCCTTGTTACAGGTCAACACCGCTGCTTGCCAGCCAACAAACTGACGCTTTAAGGTTTCACCGATTTGCACATACAAGGCTTTAACTTCATCTTCTTCGCCTAGGCGTTCGCCGTAAGGAGGGTTGGTCACCACCAGGCCTTTTCGACCTACTGCGACCTCTGTATCAAACGCATGTTCACCCAATTTGGCGACGTTCACCTCAATCACATCGGCATAACCGGCTTGCTGCACTGCTTGGCGGGCAATTTTTACCGCACCGGGATGGGCATCCGAGCCATAGATTTTTGGAATCTTCACCAGGCCTGCAGCTTCACGTTGCACCGCATCCTTAACCAAGCCATCCCAAATCTCACGCTGATGACCTAACCAGGATAAAAAGCCCATATCTTGCGCCTTAGCCAGGCCTGGTGCAGTATCTGATGCAATCATGGCCGCTTCAATTAAAAACGTACCCGAACCGCACATCGGATCAAATAACGGTGCACCCTGCGCGGCCAGCTCTGGCCAACCGGCGCGAATCAAAATCGCCGCTGCGACGTTTTCTTTTAACGGCGCTTTGACTTGCTGACCTTCACGATAACCTCGCTGGTGCAAACTATGACCGGACAAATCTAAACTCAAGGTGAATTGATTACGGTTTAAATGGCCGTGCAATTGAATATCGGGATAATCACGGTCTACTGCCGGGCGATGGCCGGTGTTATCGCGAAAATAATCGACCAGCGCATCCTTGATTTTTAACGCGCCAAAGTGGGTATGATCAATTCCCATACCCTTGCCGGTAAACGAAATCGCAAAACTATGATCTGCGGTCATGTGCTTGGACCAATCGAGCGCACGAACACTGGCATACAGATCCTCTTGGGTATCCAGCTCAGTTTCCAACAACACTAGATACACATGATTGGCCAAGCGCGACCATAAACAGGCACGATAACCATCGACCAACCCGCCCTCGAAGCTGACGCCGCGTGGTTGTGCTTTGACAGCTTGCGCGCCTAAGGCCTGTAACTCTTCTTTTAATAACTCAGATAACCCGTTTGGCGCGGTCGCAAAAAATTTCATTTACCCTACTTAACTTTCAATGATTGACAAACTTGTGTTAATTTTACCTTTTTTGGCTTTGGCTTTCGTTAGAATAAGCGTCATTACCAATTAAAATTTGTGATTAAACTGGACAGTCTATGGCTCATACGCGATTTATTCAGTACGGATTTGTTTTAATTAGCTTACTACTGCCTTGGCAAGTGAGTGCGCAAGTGGCACAAAATCAAGCCGATTTTCAACGCTGGATCCAAGAGTTTAAACCCCAAGCACTCAGCGCCGGCATTAGCGAAGCAACCTTTGACATGGCTTTTGCGAATGTTCAACTCAATGAACGTGTCCTCGAACTCGATCGTCGTCAACCAGAATTTACGCGTACTTTCTGGCAGTACATTGATATGACCGTCACCCCACTTCGTATTGAGCGCGGGCGATTACTCAGGCAACAACATGCAGAACTACTGGGCACTGTCACTGCACGTTATGGCATCCCAGACGCCTATTTATTGTCATTTTGGGCGATGGAAACCAATTTTGGCGGCTTTACCGGCAATACCCCGACTATTGAAGCCCTCGCTACCCTAGCCTATGATCCACGTCGCAGTGCGTTTTTTACTGAACAACTGTTGTATGCATTGCGCATTCTTGAGGAAGGGCATTTAACCCTAGACCAAATGAAAGGCTCTTGGGCGGGTGCCTTGGGACATACCCAATTTATGCCATCTAATTATATTCACTACACGGTGGATGGTGACGGCAGTGGTCGCAAAGATCTTTTTAATAGTCTCGACGATGTGTTTCACTCTTCTGGGCATTTTTTAAATCGTCTGGGATGGCGTGAAGGCCAAGACTGGGGCTATGAAATTAGACTACCAAAAGGCTTTGATTATGCACTTGCAGATGGCCGCACGCAACGCAGCATAGCGGAATGGGCCTCGCTTGGCATTACTCGTGCATCAGGTACCAAACTGACGGATGCTACACCAGCAGATATGTCAGCTGCTCTGCTGCTACCCGGCGACTATCGTGGTCCTGCTTTCCTCGTGTTTCATAACTTTAATGTCATCAAACGTTGGAATAACTCAAACAACTATGCCCTTGCAGTCGGCTTGATTGCTGACCAAATTCGTCATCAACCAGGCCTGGTTGCAAAAGCACCTGCTGATGATGCGGCTATGAGTCGAGACGACGTCATTGCGCTCCAAAACCACTTAAACCGACTCGGCTTTGATGTTGGGCGCGCTGATGGCATTGCTGGACAGCGTACCCGAGGTGGATTACGCCAATTCCAAGTCAAACAAGGACTACCAGCCGACGGCTTTCCAAGTCCGCGCATGCTACAGTTGCTACAACAAGCTCCTTCACCAGGCTAAATCATGATGATTAGAGAGGTCAGAATGTCCACTAAAAAGTTAACCGCCGGCGTGATGCTACTGATGCTTACCCTAGCGGGATGTTCAGATGGGGAGCAGAACAACACGGATTCAGATGCTCCAATGCCACAGCAGCACACCAGTATCCCTGTTGAGGTCAGTGATGTGATATTTGTTGAACGTGAGCAATGGCAAGCACTTGGGCAACTGCTGCCTGCACAACAAATTTTACTGAGCATGGAAGTTGGTGGCCGGGTAACTGAACGGCTTGTAACACGAGGTGATCAGGTGAATCAAGGCACCACTCTGATACGCTTGGATGCCGAGGATTTTGTCCTCAAGCGCAATAGTCTTGATGCTAGCATCAAACAAGTTGAAGCCGATCAGCGTTTAGCTTTTAGTGATCGTGATCGCTTAAAGGCAATGCTTAAACGTGAACTGGTCTCAGAGCAAGATGTCGATCAAATCGAAACCCGCATCGAAAGCCTAGCGGCACAACTTGCACGCCTCAACCAAGAGCGTGCCCTAGCCAATCGTCAAATTGACTACACCCAGCTCAAGGCACCGGTCTCAGGCCGCATTAACCAAGTAATGATTGAACCCGGCCAACAAATACAACCCGGCCAGATTCTACTTGAGCTAATTCAAACTGATAAACTGATTGTTCTCACGCATCTACCTGCGCATCGCATGGCTGCGCTGCCCAAACAGGCTAAGCTCAACACCCCGACAGGCGCATTTGAGTTGCGCTTATTTGAGCAAGAACCCCTAGCCGACCCTGCAACCGGTCTATTTGCAGTACGCTATAAAGCCAGCCCTGATGATACCGTAGCGCAGCAAGCCCTAGCGAAGCTCCCACTGGGTGAACGCTATTCGGTCACCTTTGAGCAACCCTTACCCAATCAATTACAACAAATACCTGGCAGCGCGCTGATTGATCTTGGTCAGGGCCCTCATGTCTGGCAAATCATTAACAATAAAACGCAACTCACTGAAGTTTCGCTAGTTCGGCTGCATAACGGGGTGGCACTTATCCAACCCACCTTAGCTGATGATAGCAAAATTGTTCGGCATGGCGTGCATCGCCTGCAACCTGATCAAGCTGTCCGCATCCTCAATGATTAAAAGGAAATTCGCACATGTTTGAACGCTTTAATCTATCGGCATGGGCGGTGCGTGAACGCGCCATCACGCTCTATTTTATTATCCTCGTGTCACTAGCTGGCTTATATGCCTTTGTAAGCTTAGGTCGCGCAGAGGATCCAAGCTTTACGATTAAAGTGATGACCGTGTCCGCGCAATGGCCGGGCGCATCCGCATTAGAGATGCAACAACAAGTGGCCGACCGGTTAGAAAAGCGCATTCAAGAAGTGCCTTTTTTTGATCGCGTTGAAACCACGGCACGACCAGGCCTGGTGGTCATGCAAATTCAATTCCTCGACGAAACGCCGGCCGCTGAAGTACAAAATGTGTTTTATGAAGTGCGCAAACGTATGCTCGATGAAGCCCCTCGATTGCCACGCGGTGTTATTGGACCGGTCGTCAACGATGACTTTGCCGATGTTTATTTTAGTCTTTATGCACTCACTTCAGCGAATCGCCCGCAATATGAACTGATTCAACCAGCCGAACAACTGCGTGACCAATTATTACGCGTGCCGGGGGTCCAAAAGGTAAACCTATTGGGCGAACGGCCACAACAAGTTCAGGTTGATTTAAACCTGGATCGATTAGCGCAACTTAATCTCGCACCGCAAAGCGTTTTTGATGCCCTCGCTGCCCAAAATCAATTGCTGCCCGCCGGCTTCATTGAAACCGCCGCCGGTCGAACCTATCTGCGTCTTAATCAAGACATGGGTGATTTAAACCAGTTGCGCCAACTGCCTATTCAACTTGGCAATCAAGTCATTGCCCTAGGTGAGATTGCTGAAGTGACACGTGCTTTTCAAGATCCACCCAGTTATATCATTCGAGATCAGGGCCAAGAAGCCTTAATGCTTGGCGTGGTGATGAAACCCGGTTTTAATGGTTTAACTCTTGGCAAAAACCTGCACGCAATTGAAGCAAGCCTGCAAGCGCAACTGCCTGCAGACATTATTTTTGAGCAAATAACCAATCAAGCCAACGCTATCCGCTTGGCTGTCGATGAATTTCAGCTCAAGTTTTTAATGGCATTGGGTGTGGTGATGCTAGTGAGCTTTTTGGCACTCGGCCTGCGAGCAGGCCTGGTGGTCGCGCTCGCGGTGCCGCTGACTTTAGCGATTACCTTCTTTATTATGATGCTAACTGGCAAAAACTTAGATCGTATTACGCTTGGGGCGTTAATCCTGGCACTGGGACTACTTGTCGATGATGCGATTATCGCGATTGAAATGATGCTGGTTAAAATTGAAGAAGGCTTGGATAAGGTTAAAGCCGCTTCCTATGCCTGGTCGGTGACCGCCATGCCAATGCTAGTCGGCACCCTCATTACTACCGCAGGATTTGTCCCGATTGGCTTTGCCGCTTCCAATGTAGGTGAATATGCCGGCAATATTTTTTGGGTGCTCGCGATTTCACTCGTGGCGTCATGGATTGTTGCGGTTATTTTCACCCCCTATCTTGGGGTGAAATTATTAAAAAACCATCCTGGCGCACCGACGCACCTTGATACTAACAATCTTGCCGCAGATCAAGCCTACCAAACCAAAGGTTACCAAGCACTGCGCCGGATTGTCCAAGGCTGTGTAAACTATCGCAAAAGCATCCTAATCTTTACCTTTGTGCTGTTTGTCTTGGCCATCATCGGCATGGCCAAAAAAGTTGAGAAACAGTTTTTCCCCAGCTCTGACCGCCCTGAACTGATGATCGACATTTATCTTCCCGAAGGCTCGGCTTTTGCTACCACCGATGCGGTTGCCCAACGGATGGAAGCCATCTTAAATGAACAACCTGAGGTACAATCGCTGGCAAGCTACATTGGCGCAGGCGCCCCACGATTTTTTATGGCGCTTAATCCCGAATTACCCAACCCGGCTTTTGCTAAAATTATTGCCATCACTGGTGACCGCTATGAACGCGATCAGCTGCAAGCGCGTTTGCAAAGCTTAATTAATGACGGCGCCTTTCCTGATGCCCGTGTGCGTGTTCATCCCCTGCTGTATGGTCCGCCCGTGGCCTGGCCCATAACCTTTCGCGTGATGGGCGATGACCCTTTAGTCTTGCGCGATATCGCTAATCAGGTTCGTGATGTTGTTGATGCCCACCCTGCCACGCTTGAACCTCACTTGGATTATGGTCAACGAGCCCCGGTGGTGCAACTTGAATTTGACCTACAACGCTTGGCACAACTTGGCTTTACGCGTCAAACGCTGCACCAGCAACTGCAATTTGCGCTCCAGGGACAAAGCCTGACCGAACTCCGTATCGATACCCGCAGTGTCGCACTGGTTGCACGCGCTGATAAACGCGAGGAAATTAACCTCGAACAACTTGCCAGTTTATTAGTCACCACACCCACCGGACAAAGCCTGCCATTGTCGCAACTCGCCGAACTGGTCATCGCCTATGAAGACCCGGTATTAAAACGCCGTAATCGCACTCCTTATTTATCGGTCAACAGTGAAATTAAATCCGGTGCGCAGCCACCCGATGTGACCTTTGAAATCTGGCCAAAACTTGAAACGCTTAATCAGACCTTACCACCAGGCTATCGGATTGAAATTGGCGGCTCTATTGAAGAATCGGCAAAAGCTGAAAGCTCAATACAAGCGCTAATGCCGGTAATGGTGATTTTGATGATTACATTGATTATGCTGATGATGCGCTCATTTAGTGGCACCCTGATGGTTTTGTTAACCGCACCGCTAGGCTTGATTGGAGCCGTGGCAGCGTTACTGCTGTTTTCGCAACCTTTCGGGTTTGTTGCCACGCTGGGCTTAATTGGTCTAGCAGGGATTCTGATGCGCAATACACTGATACTCGTTGGACAGATAGACGACAACAAACGCCATGGACTCAATGATTATGATGCCGTGGTCGATGCAACAGTGCGACGAGCTCGCCCAGTCGTATTGACTGCACTTGCAGCTGTGCTGGCTTTTATTCCGCTTACCACCTCCACTTTCTGGGGGCCATTAGCCTATGTTCTCATAGGCGGTATTACGGTCGGAACGCTCTTAACACTGTTATTTTTGCCGGCTCTGTACAGCGCCTGGTTTAAAGTTAAACCGGCATAGTTCACAAGGCCTGGTGATACTTCGTTTTGTATAAGCGGATTGGGTGCGTGGCTGAGCGACTTTGGAAGAAGGGTTGCGAAAGACTGCGCGAAGGCTTTTGATCAGCTTGGGGATTGTTTGAGCGCAGCGAGTTGCCCCAAGCCAAAAGCTAAGCCATAGTCGTCGCTGCCTTCTGGAACGGGAGCGACGCTCGCACGCAATCCGACACAATGATCGGTTGGCAATATATCGCATCGCTCAAATACAACATCGACTTTTTAAGCACCAGGCCTGTGGTGCCTTTCAAAACAGTCATATAAAAATTGAAAAAACCGTTGTGAGTGATCACTAGGCAAGGCGGCTAAATATTGAGCTTGCCAGTGTAAATGACCATTTAGCCAACACCACTAGGTATTGCTCACGGCGGTTTTCCCGGGGTATTTTTTGTCTTTGGGACGCAAAAAGAACTCATAGATAATCAACATCGCCGCACCGACCGTAATGCCCACGTCCGCGATATTAAAGGTGGCATAGTGCCAACTGCCATAATAGAAATCAAGAAAATCGGTGACCTTGCCAAACAGCAACCGATCAATCAAATTGCCGATCGCGCCGGCCAAAATTAACTGCAAACCCAAGACTTCAAAGGTCGGTTTAGCTTTGAGTTTACTTAACCAAAACAGCAGCACAAAGCTAATCATAATAGCTAAAACGACAAAAAACCAACGCTGCCAGCCGCCCATATCCGCTAAAAAGCTAAAGGCTGCGCCATAGTTATACACCAGCGTCAGGTTAAAATGTGGCATCACTGCCAGAGGCTCACCAAAGGTCAAATAGCTAACCGCCAGGTACTTGGTGATTTGATCGAGCAGCAACACCAGGCCTGCTAACCACAGATAACGTAACCCGGTTTGCGCAACAATTAATTTTAGATTCGGCATCTCATTACCTTGCGTGATAAGTCTTGCAGTTTTGTCTTGGACTATAAAGTTGTACTCAAGATTTGCATCTTATGCTTTCGACTTGCTCTAACGTGTAAACGGCTGGATTGTGCTCTTGCAATCAAAGTGCTTTCGACTCGCTCTAATGTGCAAGAGGCTAGGTTGACTAGCAATCTAAGCGCTTTCGACTCGCTCTAATTTGCAAGAGGCTAGGTTATGCTCTAGCGACGCCTCTTTTTTCGAAGAAAAAAGCCGAAGGAGCAAGGGCATAACCTAGTCGCGCAGAAATCAGCGGTTTAAGCCAATATCAAGCAAAGTGACGCACTTCGCCGTCGCCGACGACGTTATCGACACAACGCTGACACAGTTCTGGATGATCAGCATCGACACCGATGTCTTCACGATGATGCCAGCAACGTGGGCATTTTTCGGCCTGCACCGCTTGTGCATCAAGCCACAAGCCATCTAATTCCGATTCAACGGCGGTGGCGGATTTCTCTGCCAGCGGCAAGACCTGCGCGTAGGAGGTAATCAATACAAAACGCAACTCGTCTTGTAACTTGGCCAATGCGTTATAGAGTGCGCCATCAGCATAGAGTTTAACCTGTGCGGTGAGGCTGGCTTTAATTTCTCCAGCATTACGCAACTCTTCCAGGCGCTTAGCGACCGCAGAACGCACCTCTATCATCTGCGCCCAATAAGCCGAGTTCATCTCAGCGCTTTCATCTAACGCCGTTAAACCTTGATACCAGGTCGCCACAAATACGGTTTTTTCACGTTCGCCCGGAATATACTGCCAAATTTCTTCAGCGGTAAAGCTCAAGATCGGTGCAATCCAGCGCGTCATGGCTTCGATAATGTGATACAAGGCAGTTTGTGCAGAACGCCGCGCCAAACCGTCGGTTTTACAGGTATATTGACGATCCTTGATCACGTCTAAATAAAACGCGCCCATTTCTATCGAGCAGAAATGCGACACCGCTTGATAAATCTGATGGAAATGATATTGCTCATAGGATTCCACAATCTGCTGCTGCAATTGATGCGCATGGCCGACCGCCCATTTATCGAGTGGCAATAAATCCTCATAGGCGACCAAATCCGTAGCCGGATTAAAGCCATTCAAGTTCGCCAATAGGAAACGTGCCGTATTGCGAATTCGGCGATAAGCATCGGCTGTGCGGCTGATAATTTCGTCCGATACCGTCATTTCATAGCGGTAATCGGCGGCCGAAATCCACAGGCGCAAAATATCCGCCCCGAGCGTATCGGCGATTTTTTGCGGCGCGACCACATTGCCTTTCGACTTGGACATTTTTTTGCCGTCTTTATCCACCGTAAAGCCGTGGGTTAGCACCTGCTTATAAGGCGCGGCATTGTTCATCGCCATGCCAGTCAAAAGTGACGATTGGAACCAACCACGATGCTGATCCGACCCTTCTAAATATAAATCTGCAGGCGCATGCAGTTCATCGCGCTGCTGACAAACGGCAAAATGGGTCACGCCAGAATCAAACCAGACATCCAAAATATCCTGTACTTTTTCATAGTCATCGGCCTCATCACCCAACAACTCACGGGCATCTAACTCATACCAGGCATCAATCGACTGCTGTTCAATCCGCTGTGCAACCAACTCCATCAGTTCGGTGGTGCGCGGGTGCATTTCGCCGCTGACTTTATGCACAAAAATACAAATCGGCACACCCCATAAACGCTGGCGCGAAATACACCAATCCGGGCGGCCGTCAATCATGCCTTCAATGCGGTTTTGCCCCCAATCCGGCACCCATTGCACGGTTTTAATCGCCTCCATCGCACTGGCACGCAGACCTTGTTGATCCATGCTAATAAACCATTGCGGCGTGGCACGGAAAATCAACGGTGTTTTGGTACGCCAGCAATGCGGATAGCTATGGCGAATCGCTTCATGATGCAATAACGCACCGCGCTCACGCAAAACGTCCAACACCGCCTCATCGGCTTTAAGTACATTCAAGCCTTCAAACAAGGGTGTGCCAGCCACGAAGTTACCCGAACCATCGACCGGGCAATCCACCTCTAAATCGTATTTTAAGCCCACAATAAAGTCGTCTTGACCATGCCCCGGTGCGGTATGCACACAACCGGTACCGGCATCGGTGGTGACATGCTCACCCAAAATCATCGGCACAATGCGCTCATAAAACGGATGCTGCAAGCGGATTAAATCAAACTGATCGCCGCGACCATAGGCCACAACACGATAATGCTCGATATCACATTTCGCCATCACATCTTTAATCAAAGCTTCCGCCATGAACAGGCGTTCTTTGCCCTGTTTGGTTTCAACCTGCACCAACGCATATTCCAACTCAGGGTGAATCGCCACCGCTTGGTTAGCGGGCAAGGTCCAAGGCGTGGTCGTCCAGATCACCACCGAAATGGGGCCTTCACCTGTGTGGTCTTCAATATGATGACAGCGCTCAAAAAACGCGGCTTCGTCGATCACCTTAAAGCGCACATCAATCGCATTGGAGCGTTTTTCGTCGTATTCTACTTCCGCTTCCGCGAGCGCCGAACGACCACCAATCGACCAATAAACCGGCTTGGTGCCTTTGACCAGATGACCTTTTTCAATGATTTTCGCTAAGGCGCGTACTTCATTGGCTTCAAAATCAAACGCCTTGGTTAAATAAGGATTGTTCCAATCGGCCATAATCCCTAAGCGTTGAAAATCCTTCATCTGACCTTCAACCTGGCTTTGCGCATAATCGCGGCAGGCTTGGCGGAATTCACGCTCATTAAGCTTGACGCCGACCTTGCCGTGTTTTTTCTCAACATTCAATTCAATCGGCAAACCATGACAATCCCAGCCCGGCACAAACGGCGCATCAAAGCCGCTCAAGCCTTTAGATTTAACAATCATGTCTTTCAGCACTTTATTGACCGCGTGACCGATATGAATATCACCATTGGCATAGGGTGGACCATCATGCAAAATAAACTTGGGCCGCCCCGCCATCGCCTGACGCACGGTTTGATACAGATCGTCATTCAACCAGGCCTGCACCTGCTTAGGCTCGCGCTGTGGCAAACCGCCACGCATCGGGAAGTCGGTTTCGGGAAGGTTAAGCGTTGCTTTGTAATCGGTCATGTTCGCTACTCAAAATTGAATGATTTGAATTGATTAATAACAATTTGGCCTGCTCGGCATCCTGCGCAATCTGTGCTTGGAGTGCGGGCAAACCACTGAATTTCATTTCTGGGCGAATAAACGCCTCAAGGCGCACTTCAACGTGGGCGCCGTATACCATTTTATGCCAGTCAAATAAATGCACTTCAATTGATGGCCGCTGGCCATGCACTGTGGGGCGCACACCTATATTAGCGACACCGGGCCAAGGTTGCTCACTCAGGCCTGCAACCCTGACGGCAAACACGCCGCTGACGGGCATTTGCAAGCGCTTAGGGTTCAGGTTTAAGGTCGGAAAACCAATGGTGCGCCCCAGTTTTTGACCGTGAATGACGCGCCCTTCAAACCGAAATCCCTGCCCCATCAGCCTTGCGGCCTCGGCCAAATCCGGCTTGGCCAGCACCTGGCGTACCCGCGTACTGCTCACGCGCGCGCCGTCAAGATTAAAGGTCGGCATGGCGCTGACACTGAATCCCATCTGCGCACCGCATTGGCGCAAAAAGGCAAAATCGCCCTGACGCTGATAACCAAACTTAAAATCGTCGCCTATCACCAAATGGCGCACCTGTAACTGCTGGTGCAAAATCTGCGTGACGAAATCGACCGCGCTTTGGGCGGCAAATTGGCGATTAAAGCTGACACACAGCAAATAATCAATGCCCACGTCTGCCAGCGCACGCACTTTTTCGCGCAAGTTCATCAGCCGAACCGGCGCCTGTTCCGGTCGAAAATACTCAATCGGAAAGGGTTCAAACACCATCGCCACACTCGGTAAATTCAGCGCTTGCGCTTGCTGTTTTACCTGCGCCAACACACATTGATGACCGAGGTGAGTGCCATCGAAATTGCCAATGGTGACCACGCTGCCCTGTGCAAAATCGGCAGTAAACTGGTTAATGTTATGAAGGCCACGAATTAAACGCATAGCAAACGGCAGGTCGCTTTAAAAATAAACCGCGATTATAACGGATTCAGCTCAGGCTGTAACCCTTTCGCATTCACGTCAGGTCAAGGTTTTCTGGCTTATCTTTGCCAACTTTAAGCTGGCGTAAAAACGCTTTTGGCCGAAAACCGACCACCATCATGGTCACTAAATACGCCAGCATCGCCAGTGCAATCATACCTAGTAACCAACTGACCCGCTGCCAAGCATTAAACGCTAACCAGGCCTGCTGCTCTGGATTGATCAGCAGAATCACTGTCATCATCGCAATTAAGCCGAAACTCACTTGCAGCAAAAAAGCTCGCCAAGGAGTTTGCAAACTAAAAACGCCTTGTTTAAGCAAAAAATAATAGAGCAACCCAGCATTCAGCATTGCGGAGATTGACGTCGCTAGGGCCAAACCCACATGCGCCAAAGGACCAATCAAGATTAAATTCAAAATAATATTACTGACCAGGGCTACCACTGCGATTTTGACCGGCGTTTTCATCTCTTTGCGGGAATAAAACGCGGGCGCGAGTACCTTTACTAAAATGAACCCCAGTAAACCAAGTGAATAGGCCATTAAGCTGTGACTCGACATTAGCGCATCAAAGGCGGTAAATTCACCGTAAAAGAACAAAGTAACCAGTAACGGGTGCGCGAGCAACAACAAGCCGATCATCGCGGGTAGTGCAATCAACACCACGAGCTTGAGCGCAAAATCAAGGTCACGTTTAAAACCCGCCCAATCAGCCCGCGCCGCTTTTTTAGATAAGCCCGGCAATACCACAGTGGCTAGTGCCACACCAAAGACTCCCAACGGGAATTCCATTAACCGGTCGGAATAATAGAGCCAAGACACACTACCTGTCACCAAAAACGAGGCTAAAATCGTATCGACTAATAGATTAATCTGTGCCACTGAGACGCCAAACAAGGCGGGCAACATTAAACGCTTAACTTCACCGACACCTGGATCCGACGCCAAGGTGGGCTTGGGTAATAAATTCATCTGCCACAAAAATGGCAAATGAAACAACAACTGCACCAGGCCTGCTAATAACACCCCCCAAGCCAACGCCATCACCGGTTCCTCAAGTTGTGGCGCCAACCAGATCGCACAACCAATCAATACCAGATTTAACCAAACCGGTGTAAAGGCCGGTACAGCAAATTTGTTATAGGTATTCATCAGCGCCGACGACAAGGCCACTAAGGAGATTAATAACAAATAGGGAAAAGTGAGTTGCAACATGGCGGTCGCAAGGGCAAATTTTTCTGGATCACTGCGAAAGCCTGGTGCAAACACCGTCATCCACAAGGATGCACCGAACACCCCGAATAGGGTTAAGATTAATAAAATAAAACCCAGTCGCAAGCCAATCGCAGCGACGAGATGGCGCACTGCCTCATGGCCACGATGCTCTTTAGTCTCCGCCAATACCGGCACAAAGGCTTGTGAAAAAGCACCCTCAGCAAATAGGCGCCGAAAAAAGTTAGGGATTTTAAAGGCAACAAAAAACGCATCAGCGCCTGCGGATGCGCCAAAAAAACGGGCAATCACCATATCGCGCACAAAACCCAAAATGCGTGATATAAAGGTCATGCCGCCGACACTTAACGTTGCTTTAACCAGATTTGCCAAATTAGTATCACAATTTAATAGCGAAAAGTATGACCATTTTAACAGAGGCTAGGTTAAGCTGTACCTAAACACATCTGAGTTAAACGGTTAAACGTTAAAACAGAATTCTAGAGCACATTTATAAACATAGATTATTGGAGACATTAACCATGAACGCAGCAGAGCTACTGGTAAAATGCCTTGAGAATGAGGGGGTCGAGTATATTTTTGGCATCCCGGGAGAAGAAAATCTCGATATTATGGATGCATTACTGGATAGTCCAATTCAATTTATCTTAACGCGTCACGAACAAGGCGGCGCGTTTATGGCCGATGTGTATGGACGCTTAACCGGGAAAGCCGGTGTCTGCCTATCTACCTTAGGACCAGGCGCCACAAACCTAGTCACCGGCGTGGCCGATGCCAATATGGATCATGCCCCAGTCGTCGCTATTGCAGGTCAGGCTTCGACAACACGTCTGCACAAAGAAAGTCACCAAGTACTTGATCTGGTTAACTTATTTCAACCCATTACCAAATACAGTACACAAATCTTAAGCCCCGAAATTGTGCCTGAAGTCGTTCGCAAAGCGTTTAAAGTGGCACAAATGGAAAAACCTGGCTGCTCATTTATCGACTTTCCCGAAAATATTGCACCCATGCCCGTTAACAAACTGCCCTTAAAGCCCCAAGCTCCAAAAGCGCCTTTCCCGCATCCCAATAAAATTGCTCAAGCGGTCGAATTGATTAGCCAAGCTCGTTATCCAATCATCCTTGCTGGCAATGGCATTGTGCGCAACAATGCCAGTGTGGCTTTAGCAAAATTTGCCGAAAGCCATCAGATCCCAGTGACTAATACCTTTATGGCGAAAGGCATTTTACCTTGCCGCCATCCTTTGGCTCTTGGCACGATTGGATTGCAAGCGCGTGACTACATCGCCTGCGGTATTGATCGAGCCGATGTCATTATTTGTATTGGTTATGATATTGTTGAATACCACCCACACCTGTGGAATCACAATCCGGATTGTCACATTATCCACCTTGACTCGCAACCCGCTGAAGTGGATGAGTTCTATAGTCTGGCGGTCGGTGTGGTGGCCGACTTAAACGAAAGCCTCAACCAACTGTGCCAACAGGTTAATCGCACCCATATCACCGATGTGAGTCCGATCAAACGCCTGATTGATAACGAGTTAAGCCAATATGCTGACGATGCCAGTTTTCCAGTCAAGCCTCAAAAAGCAATTTATGACCTGCGCCAAGCACTGGATGATCAAGACATTGTTATATGTGATGTCGGCGCCCATAAAATGTGGATGGCGCGACTCTATCCTGCTCAAGCACCCAATACCTGCATTATATCGAACGGTTTTGCCTCGATGGGCATTGCATTACCTGGCGCCATGGCTGCTAAATTGGCACATCCTGAACGAAAAGTGGTGGCGCTTACTGGCGATGCAGGCTTCTTAATGAATATCCAAGAAATTGAAACAGCCGTCCGCTTGCAACTTGATATGGTTGTTTTAATTTGGAATGACAGTGGCTATGGGTTAATCAAGTGGAAGCAACTCAATGAGTTTGGTCGCGAAAGTAATATCGCTTTCAATAACCCAGACTTTGTTAAGCTTGCCGATGCTTTTGGTGCTACGGGGCTACAAGTCAGTGAAAACTTCAGCCTAGAGCAAGCACTTGAGTCTGCGTTAATGACTCAAGGTGTCGTCATTATAGATTGTCCAGTTGACTACTCGGAAAATCTGAAGCTCACTGAACGCTTAGGTCAACTAGTCTGTCCAACCTGAGGTGACTACGGGGTGGCTGATTTTTTTGAATCAGCCCGCAACTTAATCAGCAGATTTTGCACCTCTTCGTTGTCGGCATATTGATGATGATAACGCTGCCATAAGGCTTCTGCTTCCTCAAACTTACGCAAAGCCCACTTCACCTTAATTAAGTGCAACAAAACTTCTTCATCCTGCTGCATTGACCAGGCCTGGCTAATCAGCTTCTCGGCTAATTCAAACTCACCCTGCTGGTAAGCTAACCAACCGCGACTATCAATAATATGAAATGCATCAGGCGCGATTTCCAATGCACGATCAAGCAACTCTTTCGCTTCGGCTAAATTAATGCCTTTTTCAGCATAAAAATAGCCTAACGCATTAAGCAGGTCTGGTTCATCAGGATTATTCAATACCGCTTGTTTAACAACAGCTTCATATTCAGTAAATAACTCGGCATTATATAAACTTAACGCATAGGCATAAATAAGTGGCAACAGCTCACTATTTTGGGCATGTGCTTGACGGTATACTGCGGCCGCATCATGCCAGCGCTTAGCTTGTGAATAAAACGACCCTTTTGCACGCCAAAGCTTAAGCTGCTCCGCTGGATCAGCTGCGTCTAGTGCGGCTAAGCGTTGTAGCGCCGCATCTAGACCTATTTCATCAAAGTCTAGTTGAGAAAGAATTAATTGCGCATCCAGAAAATAAAGCCCTTCGCCCACTCTATCTAAGTGCTGACGAGCAAGGCTATTTTGACTTTGATCCTGATAAATCAACCCCAAGTAATAATTGGTTACATCTTGGTAAGATTGCTGCCTTAACAAGGCATGAAAATGCGGAATGGCCGCATCAAAGTCGCCACGATCAAGTAATAGAAGAGCTAATGAGAGCTGTGAAGCGCGAGCCTGCGGGTTATTTTTAACAATACGTTGGTAGCGCGCTTCGGCGGCATCGAAACGTTGTGCCCTTACTTCTAGCCTGGCATAACGCTCCTGCATCGTCCAGTCATCAGGGTGCTCTGCTATGTAATCTGCAAGCACATCAAGCCCACGCTCGTACCAATCTTGTTCAAGATAAATATTAATTAGCGCAAAATACACATCTCGATCAACAGCAAAACGACTAACCACATCTTCTAGAATACTGACCGCTAATTCATGCTGTTGGTAGTGATCTGCAACAAAACCATACACATAGCCAGCACTCCACTCGCCTTGATGACGCTGATGGAGCCGCTCAAAAAAAGCGAGCGCAATGTCTGCCTCAATACCATGGCCTATTTGAGTTGCCGCATTTTTTAAGTCTGTTGCTAACGAGTCCTCTGAACGAGCACGGTAGGCATCCCAGTTTTGCAATGCATCATCAAGGTTACCTGCTCGTAATGCCATAATATAGCCAATTCGCCAGGGTGTGGCATCCGTAGGCTCTAGTGAACGCCATAGTGCCGCACTTTGCTCAATACCGCGTGGTTCATAACCACTCATTGCAAAATTAAATGCGCGCTCGGCCAGGGCAACATCTTGGCTTTGCTTCGCCACGCGCATCATGACATGGTATGCATTGACAAAATCTCCCCTTCCAGCCAACATTTCAGCAACCAGAATGTCATACATCCAACTTGGATTGATGCGGCTATCGGTTTCACCTACTGGCTCTTCACTCTTGGCCACCACAGGGTGGATGCCTGCTGCATTACCCTGACAGCCTGCTAGCCCACCAAACGCAATACTGCCGCTAAACAAGAGTGTCCAGGCTATTTTTTGGGATTTTTTTTGCATCTATACTACCTCAGCGAGATCGCCGTTTTGTTCTAACCAGGCTTTACGATCAGCAGAACGCTTCTTAGCTAGCATCATATCCATTTTGGCAAAAGCACTATCATTATCTAGTTGCAGTTGAACTAAGCGACGAGTGGCCGGAGCCATCGTGGTTTCTCTCAGCTGCAACGGATTCATTTCACCCAGACCTTTAAAGCGGGTAACTTGAACCTTACCTGATATTTTCTGATTTGAAATTTTATCAAAGATTCCTTGTCGCTCTGCCTCATCAAGTGCATAAGACACATTTTTGCCCCAATCAATCCGGTAGAGTGGTGGCATGGCCACATACACATGACCCAACTCAACAAGTTTAGGATAGTGTTTGACAAATAAGGCACAAATTAACGTCGCAATATGGGCACCATCTGAGTCCGCATCGGCCAAAATACAAATCTTGCCATAGCGCAATCCAGATAAATCATCACTCCCAGGGTCAACGCCAATCGCTACACTTATGTCATGCACTTCTTGTGATGCAAGCACCTGTTCAGACGCAACCTCCCAGGTGTTTAATATCTTACCCCGCAGCGGCATAATCGCTTGGAATCGTTTGTCACGCGCTTGTTTTGCCGAGCCGCCAGCGGAGTCCCCTTCTACCAAAAACAATTCAGTGAGGGTTAAGTCAGATTCTGTACAGTCCGCAAGCTTACCGGGCAAAGCAGGGCCAGTCGTGATTTTTTTTCGCGTCACCTGCTTTGACTTACGCTGACGTGATTGCGCGTTTTGAATGGCAAGTTCGGCAATTTTTTCGGCAATATCAGTATGCTGATTTAGCCACAGGCTGAGCGCATCTTTTACCACCCCCGCGATATAAACAGCCGCTTCGCGTGAAGACAAACGCTCTTTGGTCTGTCCGGCAAATTGTGGATCACGCATTTTGGCAGACAACACATACGAAACGTTTTGCCATACATCTTCAGGCGATAACTTTAACCCCCGTGGCAACATATTGCGGAACTCACAAAACTCTCGTACCGCGTCGGTAGCCCCTTGCCGCAGACCGTTTACATGAGTTCCCCCCTGAGGGGTTGGGATTAAATTCACATAGCTTTCTGCCAACACCTCCGAACTTAGCTGCCAGGTTAATGCCCATTCAACTGCTTCTTGATCTCCGCTATGCTCACCCACAAATCCATCAGCTGGATAGGCCTCTTGTCCAGCAATCGATTGCACTAAATAGTCCTGCAAGCCAGCTTCAAAGAACCACTCTTCAACCTCTTGACTCACCTGGTCTTCAAAACAAATCAACAAGCCTGGACAAAGCACCGCCTTAGCCCGTAGCAAATGTTTAAGCCTTGATAAAGCATATTTTGGGCTATCAAAAAACTCGGCCTCTGGCCAAAAGGTCAAACGGGTGCCTGTTTGCTTTTTAGCAACTTTGCCTGTCACACTTAATGGGCTCACCAACTGGCCCTGCTCAAAGGCAATATGGTGAATCTTACCATCACGTTGAATTTCGATCTCTACCCGCTTGGATAAGGCATTCACAACAGACACACCCACACCATGTAAGCCGCCAGAAAACTGATACGCCTTATTCGAGAACTTCCCCCCCGCATGCAGACGTGTCAAGATAACTTCAACGCCGGGAACCCCTTCTTCTGGATGAAGATCAACCGGCATACCACGACCATTATCGGCCACACTCATTGAACCATCTGGGTAATGAATCACGTCTATACGGTTGGCATAGCCAGCTAGGGCTTCATCAACACTATTATCAATCACCTCTTGCGCAAGATGGTTTGGGCGCGTGGTATCGGTATACATGCCCGGACGTTTGCGCACTGGGTCTAACCCGGTTAACACTTCGATTTCCGCTGCATTATATGCCTGGGTCATTACACGCCTCCTTAAATCTAGTTTGTTAAATTATAGACTAAAAACACGAGAGTCGGCGGATGCCTCTAGTATTTTGTCAGCGGTCTCAGTATTATGTTGCACTTATAAAAGTCATCAAAATTAGAGGTGCGCCATGCCAAACCGTGACTACCATGCGGAGCGAAAAAGTTATGAAATGGGAGCCTTGGACGATAGCCTTATCTCACAATCGCCCATGTTGCTGCTACAAAGTTGGTTTGATGATGCCTTTAACCACAAGGTTGATGAACCCACTGCCATGAATCTTGCCACAGTCGATGCTCAGGGACGCCCCCACAGCCGCATCGTATTGTTAAAACAACTTGATCAAGCAGGCCTGGTGTTTTACACCAACTATGCCAGCGATAAGGGTGAAGAGTTAGCCCACAATCCGTTTGCGGCATTAAACTTTTTTTGGCCCTTACTTGAGCGTCAAGTTCGTATCGAGGGCAAGGTCAGTAAAACGAGTGCCGAAGCATCAGATCGCTATTTCCAAAGTCGTCCACTGGATAGCCAGCTTGGTGCGCTAGTGTCAGCGCAAAGCCAAGTCCTGCCCAATCGCGCGGCAATTGAGCAAAAAATGGCCGATCTTAAACAACGCTATGCTGATCAGCCCCCCACCAGGCCTGCTCATTGGGGAGGTTATTGTCTAATGCCTGATCGCATCGAATTCTGGCAAGGTCGCCCTAATCGTTTACATGATCGCATCAACTTTTTGCGCGATACAACGGGTTCATGGCAGGGGCAGCGGCTATCGCCTTAAATGATAAACTTCAATCTGACCGATCTCATCACTGACCAAGCGTGGCAATCTCGACTTGCGCCACTTGAAGCTCACCATCAGCTGCGGGAACTAACCCAGTTTTTATCTGCAGAGATAGCGCAAGGTCAATCGATATTACCTAGCCAGCAACACTGGTTTCGAGCCTTTAATTTAACGCCCTACCATCAGGTCAAACTGGTCATTGTCGGACAAGATCCTTATCCCACTCCTGGTCATGCAAATGGACTCAGCTTCTCGGTTGATGCGAGTGTGTCGCCACTACCCAAGTCATTGAAAAATATTTTTCAGGAACTAAAAGACGATTTAGGCCAATGTCCACTTAACGGTGATTTATCCGCTTGGGCCACCCAAGGTGTGCTACTGCTAAACCGTGTTTTAACCTTACGTGCAGAACAAAGTAACAGCCATCAGGGTCGAGGCTGGGAATGGTTTACCGAGCAGGTTATTCGGCAGCTCAATCAACACCCCAACAACCTTGTCTTTATTTTATGGGGCAAGCAAGCGCAACAATTACAAACGCTTATTGACCCGCGACATCATTGTCTCATCAGCGTACACCCCTCGCCACTTTCGGCCTATCGTGGTTTTTGGGGCAGCAAGCCTTTCAGCCAAACCAATGCTTACTTAATGCAACAAGGCTACGATACGATTGACTGGAGCAAAAGCATTTAGTTTTGATTTAGTCTCGAACAAAATACAGGGTAATGATGACCTCAATACGACGGTTCAAGGCACGGTTTTCAGGGCTATCGTGAGGCACAACCGGATCAAACTCTGCGCGACCGGCAATCGCAAAGGTATCAGCAGGCAAACCACTTGCTTGATAAAGTGATTGCATAACCTCTTGCGCCCGCAGGGTACTCAGTACCCAGTTATTACGCATTCTTGAGCCAGCTGCAATTGGAATATCGTCGGTATGACCTTCAATGCGCACGTCTGCTTGCAAATTAAGGCCCGCAAGACTGGCGCGTTGGATAATAGGATCTCGGGGCGCCTGACTATCGAACTGATTTAGAAAGGCTTCAAACATCGGCAACTCGGTTAGATATTCAGCCACATCAACCAGTTCTGCTGCTAGATTTTCAGCCAACTGATAACCTCCCTGCTCAAATGCTTCTGGATGCTGTATGTAGATATGCAGCCCCTGCCCCGACCTAAACACACCAAGATAACGATAATCTTTTGATTCAATCAACTCTGTTAGTTGCTGAAAAGACTGGTCCATTTTAAAATTTGCCCAGTTTTGCATTCGGCTTATTTCTGTATGATAAAGCGCCAGCATCATAATAAAAAAAGTAATCAGCAAGGTGACCAAATCCGCATAGCTTAAAAGCCAACTGCCACGCGCTTTTAGGTCGGACACTTTACTCATAACGGATTAAACACGGTATTAACAGTCATTAAAGGCGTTACAAATACTTCAATACGTCGATTTTCTATATCAAACGGGTTATCAGTATCAGGTCTAAAATCACCATATCCAGCAATAGCAAATAACTCTGGTGGCAAGCCCGTACTCGCACGTAAATAGTCTTTTACCTGAAAGGCTCGATCCGTACTCAACTCAAGATTGTTGCGGTACAAAAAACCTGGAGTAAGTGGCACACCGTCAGTATGACCTTCGACACGCACTTGCATACTAAACTCATAGCCTGCCGCTTCAATACTGGCCACCCAACTACTAAAACGCGATCGCACAAAAGGAAGCTCTAATGCCTCAATAAGCACAACCAGTTGGTTCATGGTCTCGATATGGCCGGGTTCAATTTCTGCCCGTGCTGAAAGGAACAAAGGCACTTGCTCAAAAATTTCCGTATTAAAACGAATTCGAATCCCTTTGGCTAGGGTATTTTCTATTTCGACGTGATCCCAGCCTTGCTCAGCTCGAGTCTCTTCAAGCGTTAAAAACAAACTATGATTAATCTTTTGAAAACTACGCTGTGCACTGACTCCTTCAAACTCCACCAACGCAACGATTAACACATAAAATGCCAACAAAACCGTAAACAAACCGACAAATACAAATAACCACCCACGTGATTTTTTATAGTTTTCTAAACTCACTCGCTCTTGGAGCAAGGCTTGTTTTTCACTTAATTTGGACATACAACATGCTTAACCTCAGACTTAGGCAAGTTTTTGCTGGCGCTGCTTGGTCAAATAACACATCATCATTTCACGCACTAAAATCGGCGAATGACTGCGCTTGATGGACATAATCGCCTCTTGAATGAGCGCTTGCGTAACCAGCTCTTGTTCAGAAAGGGTTTTCAATTTACCGGCGACAGGCACAAAAATCAGGTTGGCAATCAGCACACCATAAAAAGTTGTTACCAGTGCTAAACCCATCCCAGTGAGCAGGCCTGCTAACATATCATCCGACTCCATCGCCAGCGGATCAGCACTCATGTGACTGGTCATCATAATAATAAGCCCCATAACCGTCCCAATCATGCCAAAGGCTGGGGCATAGGACGCCATGTTTTGAAACATTTCTTGACAATTAAAATGACGTTGCTGGGTCTGCAGTTGTTGAACCTCTAATGAATGCTGTAACATTTTCTCATCATGGTGCACCATTAACTGCCCTACAGCGTAACGCAAAAAGTCATCTTTAATGTCTGGAATGGTCTTTTCGAGTGATAGCAAACCCTGTTTATGCGACATTCTACTCAGGTCAACGAGTTGATCAATAATCTCCAGCATGTCATCCTGATCAGACACCAGTGTTTTTTTAAAGCCATGATAAGCACAACCCAACTGATTAAGTGGATAATTAATCAATACAGCAGCAAATGTGCCACCAACGACAACAAGGAATCCTTGTAAATTGAAAAACGCCGAAATGATTTGCCAGGTTGAAAAATCCACCATCGATAACGAGATAATAATACTTCCTAGCAATAGGCCTAATATTGTCGACGCGCGATTCATTGTTTACTCCGCTTTTGGCACTCGCTTGGGCTGCAACCCTGTTGCAAACCACTCTTTTGCGTGGCTATTAAGCTGATCTATTGACAAATCAGCTGCATTAACTGCTGGACTTATAGCTACTTTAATCTCACCGGGATATTTTAAAAAGCTTTTTTTTGGCCAAATGGCACCTGCATTATGGGTTAGAAAATACACGGGCACTTGCATCTGCTGCGCTAATCTCGCCCCACCACTTCCTAGCTTGCCGACTGTACCCGTCGGCACCCGAGTGCCCTCAGGAAAAATCACCACCCAGTCGCCGCGCTCTTGCATATGTTGTTTGGCTTGTTGCAATAACTGCTTGAGTGCCTTTGCGCCAGCCGAACGATTAATCGCAATAGGTTTTAGCATGGCCAGTGTCCAGCCAAAAAAAGGAATCCACATCAGTTCACGTTTTAAAACATAGGTATGGCGGGGCAATAAACCATGGAGTGCTAAGGTTTCCCATGCCGACTCATGATGCGCCATCACAATACTCGGCTGACGCCTGTCCAAGTGTTCTAAGCCCATAACGCTCACCTTCACGCCACAGGTAATACGCAACCACGCCAAGGTTAGACGAGCCCAATAACCTAATAGATAATAACGCATGCGATAGGGCGTCAACCACAGCAGCTGCCCAAATACTGCAAACAACAGCGTTAAACTCACCCGCCCGGTTTCAAATACCAAAGATCGAATAAATACCCGCGTTTTATTCACCTACTACTCCTTTAACTGCGTGAGCAGGCCTGCTGCCACTGCAGCTAAATCATCACAGACGGGCAGCTGTTGGGCTAACTCTGGATGCGCGGCAAGTGTTCGTTCGCCTTTACCGCTTCGAACCAAATAGGGACGCATCCCTGCTGCTTGAGCTGCTCGAATATCCGCTAGCGTATCACCCACCATAATTTGTTGCGGCAGAGGCCGGTTTAGAGTGAGACTAATTTGACGCAGCATACCGGTGAGCGGCTTGCGTGCGACATTTGGTTGATCACTCAAATAAGGCGCATAACACAGCCAATCCAACCGCACGTCAAACTCACTGACTAACAATTCATTCAGCTTAAGGTGCATCGCACGCAAGGCCAAACGGTCATAATAGCCGCGCGCAATACCAGATTGATTGGTGGCGACCGCAACTAGCCAGCCGGCGCGTTTAAACTGTGCAATCGCAGCCAAACTACCTGGTATCGGTTGCCATTCATCGGCTGACTTAATAAACGCATCGGAATCATGGTTAATGACACCGTCCCGATCCAAGATCAGCAAAGGGGCAGGGGCCGTTGTGGCTATGCTCATTACACCGCTAACCTATACCGCTAGCCGCGAAATATCCGCAACAGCCAAAAATGCCTGACGAATATGATTAAGCATAGCAATACGATTAGTTTGGAGTTGTGCATTATCAGTCATCACATGCACCTGATCAAAAAATGCATCAACGGGTTCACGAAGCACCGCTAATACCACCAACGCTAACTGATAATCACCCTGGGTCATGGCCGCTAAACTTTCGGCACGCACCTGACAAAACGCGGCCCATAACGCACGTTCAGCATTCTGCTCAAACAACGCTTCATTCACCTCGTCTGGCCAAGGCTGCGCAACTTTCTTCAAGATATTCGCAATCCGCTTATTTGCTGCTGACAAAGGCTCTGCTTGCTCTAAACTAGCAAAATGACGTACCGCTTGGATACGTTGGTTCAACTCAACCAAACGGGTTACGCCCGTATCGCGTACAGCATCAAACACCTGCGCTGCAACGCCTTCGTCCTGGTAATAGGACTTTAACCGCGACACAATAAACCTAACTATTTCTGCTTGCTGCTCGACATTGATTTGCAACTGCGCATAAGTTTCAGCCGCGCGTTCTACCCAATAGGCAATGTCAAGCGGCAAGTCCTTTTCAATAATGATGCGCGCTAAGCCTAACGCAGCTCGTCGCAAGGCAAATGGATCCTTATCACCTGTTGGTCCCTGTCCTATCGCATAAATGCCTACAATCGTATCAAGACGATCTGCGATGGCAATAATTTGATCCAAAGCATCTTGCGGCAAATCATCTCCAGCAAAACGTGGCCAATAATGCTGTTCAATCGCTTGTGCCACAGCGGACGATTCACCTTGATGCTGCGCATAATAACGTCCCATCGTGCCTTGTAACTCAGGGAACTCTCCCACCATTAAACTCATCAAATCACATTTTGCCAAACGCGCTGCGCGCTGTGCCGCTGCCGACTCCACATTCAACTCAGTTGCTAACTCGCTGGCGAGTTGCTCCAAACGCGCAACCTTATCCGCCACCGTACCGAGCTGTTGCTGAAAGACCACTTTCTCAAGCGCCGGTAAAAAAGCGTTCAATGGTTGCTTAAGGTCTTGGTTCCAAAAGAACTGCGCATCAGATAGACGCGGACGAATCACACGCTCATTACCCGATACCACCGCCGCCGGATTTTGACTAGCAATGTTACTGACCGTAATAAAACGCGCCATTAATTCACCATTCGGGGCGATACAATGGAAAAACTTCTGGTGACCCTTCATCGCCGACACCAAGCATTCAGCCGGCACTTGCAAAAATTGCTCATCAAAACAGCCCGCTAGGGCGTGCGGCCATTCATTTAACGCAGTGACCTCATCCAGCAGTGCCTCGTCAATTACTGGTCGCGCATCCAGGCTATCCGCAACGCGCTCGACTTGATCACAAATACGCTCACGACGCTGATCAAAATCGGCTAATACAAAACCCTGCTCCTCCAAGATAAGCGCATATTCACTTGGCAGTGAAATTTCGATTTCTTGCGGTGCATGAAAACGGTGACCACGTGTGGTTTTGCCCGTTGGCAAACCTAAAATTGTAGCCGGCACCACTTGATCGCCTAGCATTAACACCACCCAGTGGACTGGGCGCACAAATTCTATCGCAGAGTCGCCCCAGCGCATTGGCTTGGGTATCGGCAAGTGTTTTAACGCTTGTTCAACCAGGCCGGGTAATAAACTAGTTAAAGGAGCGCCTGGTTTTACCTGCCGCGCCATTAACCAAGTACCCTTGTCAGTTTCTTCGGTAAATAAATCACTCACATCTAAACCACAAGAACGCGCAAAGCCCAACAGGGCTTTGGTGGGCTGACCCTCCTGGTCATAGGCGGCTTTTAATGCAGGCCCTTTTCGCTCTAGTGTTTGGTCATCCTGTTGGGTTTGCACAGATGCAATCCATACCGCGAGACGTCGTGGCGCCGCATACACCTGCACTTGACCATAATTAAGATTTGCTTGCTGCAGCCCCACCTCTAATCCCGTGGCTAAAGACTTTGCAAGCGCTTGCAATGACTTAGGCGGTAGCTCTTCTGTACCAATTTCAACCAAAATATCTTGTTGCGCTTGCATTATTTTGCTCCCTCTTGCCCAGCAGTATCCGTTTTAACCAATGGAAATCCTAACGCCTCGCGGCCATTAAAATAGGCTTGCGCCACATCACGTGCCATCGCACGCACCCGACCAATAAAGCGCGCGCGTTCAGTCACACTAATCGCATGCCGGGCGTCTAGTAAATTAAAAGTATGCGACGCTTTTAAGACCTGCTCATAAGCCGGCAAGGGTAGATTTGCCGCAATTAGGCCACCAAAGGCTTTTTCACAAGCATCAAATTGATTAAATAAATGCGGCACATCAGCATGTTCAAAATTGTAGGCCGACATTTCCACTTCGTTTTGATGAAAGACATCACCATAGGTCACCTTACCTTGCGGTCCATCCACCCAGGTTAAATCATACACACTATCCACGCCTTGCAGATACATGGCAATCCGCTCAAGACCATAGGTGATTTCACCGGTGACTGGACGACACTCCAAACCACCCACCTGCTGGAAATAAGTAAATTGAGTCACTTCCATGCCATTAAGCCACACTTCCCAGCCTAAGCCCCAAGCACCTAAGGTCGGCGACTCCCAGTTATCTTCTACAAAACGAATATCATGCTCTAATGGGTCAATCCCTAAATGGCGCAAGGAGTCCAAATATAATTCTTGAATATTGGCGGGAGACGGGTTCAGCATCACTTGGAATTGATAATAATGCTGCAAGCGATTGGGGTTCTCACCATAACGTCCATCCGTTGGACGACGACTCGGTTGCACATAGGCTGCGCGCCATGGCTCAGGCCCGATTGCGCGTAAAAAGGTTGCCGGGTGGAAGGTTCCCGCACCCATTTCATTATCATAGGGCTGCAAGACAACACAGCCCTGTTCCGCCCAGTAGGCTTGTAAGGTTTGAATGAGACCTTGAAAACTGGAT
The DNA here is from genome assembly GCF_900112445.1 of Thiomicrospira sp. ALE5. Classification (GTDB taxonomy): domain Bacteria; phylum Pseudomonadota; class Gammaproteobacteria; order Thiomicrospirales; family Thiomicrospiraceae; genus Thiomicrospira. The sequence goes on from NZ_FOYY01000003.1 coordinate 665,979, forward strand.
ACATCAGCGACGAATTGCTTATTTGACACGCTTCCATCCTCGGTTAAAATGGTAATTTGAACTTAAAATGACAACAAACTATTTCTAAAGCCTGCTCGATTCATCTCAATAAATTCAATAATAGAAAATTAGCGCAATTATACCCTAAAAAGGATAGTTTATGCCGCCAGATCAGCCCCATACCCTCGATTTACGGGGACTCAAATGCCCGATGCCGGTGATTAAAACTCAGCAGGCCGCGCGTCAACTGAACCATGACTGCATTATGGAGGTTTGGGTGACCGATCCAGCCGCCGAACGTGACTTGGCAAGCTGGTGCCGCATTAACAAACACCAGCTCTTAAGCGTAAGCCCACATGATGCAGATAAACCTCAAACTTCACCCCAAAGCTGGAAAATTCAGCTAAAATTGCGCCAAAACAACCCAACCCAACATGGATAAACGCATGCGCTATTTACTGTTAGCACACCCCAAGCACACCTATCAAACCACAGCCCTGGTCGTGGCCGCATTGATAGTCTTGGCATCATTGACTATCAACGCAGCCAACGCTCAAGAAACTCAACGCCTAAGCTTAGCACTGCCTGAGCAACAGCAATCCCCTGCTCCCCTAGTAGCCACTGAAGCAGCTGAGTCTTCATTTCACAAACTACACTACACTTTAAAGCCTAACCAAGGCCTTGGTCATGCACTGCAAACCATCAACAATAATGGCAATCTACTATGGCGCATTAGCCGCCATGAAAACGCAAATTACTTTACCCGCTTACGCCCTGGTGATGAGCTAATCAAGTGGGTCAACGAAGACAACCGCCTAGTTAAGATGAAACTTAAGCGCAGCCCAACGCTTACCTATGTACTAGAAACCGCTCCAAGCTACGATGACTCTCTGAATATCTACGCTATTCAACAAGAAGTCGAAACACGTATACAAATGGTATCTGGCCAAATTAATGACTCTTTCTACCTTGGCGTCCAAGCCGTTGGTGCCAGTCCACGAACGATTATGAATTTTGCTAACATCTACTCATGGGAAGTTGACTTTGTGCGTGAGTTTCGTGCCGGAGATGAGTTCACCATCATTTTTGAGCGGCGCTATGTTGATGGCGAGTATATTGGTGATGGCCATATCCTCGCCGCACAACTTAATCTTAGACACCGCAACCGTACGATCAACGCATTCCGTTTTGAGCATGAAGGCGAACTCATTGGCTATTTTAATGAACAGGGTGAAAACTTGCGCAAAGCCTTTATGCGCAACCCCATTAATTACACCCGAATTAGTTCACACTTTCAGCGTGGCCGCTACCATCCGGTATTACAAGAAATTCGTGACCACAAAGGGGTGGACTATGCCGCTCCCACAGGCACACCCATCTATGCTGCAGGCGACGGCACGGTCAAGTCTCGCGGCTGGGGTCGCGGCTATGGTAACTACATTATTCTGCAACATGCGGGACGCTACGAAACAGTCTATGGCCACATGTCGCGTTTTGGCAAATTTCGCCAAGGCCAACGTGTTAATCAGGGTGATGTCATCGGCTATGTTGGCATGACCGGTCTTGCCACCGGCCCTCACCTACACTATGAGTTCCGAATTGACGGCGTCCACCACGACCCATTAACGGTTGAATTCCCCAGCGGCGATCCCGTGCCCGAGGACTTAAAACCGCTTTTTGCACAGTGGGCAGGCTTGCTCAAGAGCCAGTTACGTCGCACCGACCCCACTGCCACAAAACTTGCAACACTGTTTGAGTAATTGAGCGGTGAGCGCACACTACTTTATCGGCCTGATGTCTGGCACCAGCGCAGACGGCATCGAGGCTTGTCTTGTATCATTTGAACATCAAGACATGCAGCTAGTGGGGCGCTATACACACCCCCTGCCACACGCGCAAACCCTGACATTACTTAATCATCAACCCCAGATTGACTTGATGCAACTGGCACAATTAGAACGCGACTTGGGTGAAGCCTTTGCCCTTGCCGCACTAAAAATCATGCAACAGCAGGGACTGACAGCTCATCAGATTACCGCCTTAGGCAGTCACGGCCACACATTGTTTCATGCACCTAAGCAGGGTATCAGCCTGCAAATTGGCCACCCAGCCATCATTGCCAAGCGCACCGGTATTACCACCTACGCGGACTTCCGAGTGGATGATATGGCACTCGGTGGCCAAGGTGCGCCCCTCGCCCCGCTGCTTCACCAGGCCTGGTTACATAGCAAAGCTATTCAACAGGCCTGGATGGTTAATATTGGTGGTATCGCTAACCTTAGCCTTATCAGCCCTGATACACCCTTACAAGGCTGGGATACTGGACCAGGCAACAGCTTAATGGATGAGATTTGCCAGCGCTATTTTAACTGTCGCTACGATGCCCAGGGAGAACTGGCCGCACAGGCCACCCCTAACGAGGCCTGGCTACAAGCCTTATTGAGCGATCCATACTTCGCCAAACCCCCACCTAAAAGCGCGGGTCGCGATTATTTTAACCAGGCCTGGTTACAAGCGCGCCTACCGGCATCGGCCTGGCAAACACCCTTTGAACTACTCAGCACCCTTAATGAACTCACGGCCATCACCCTAGCCAACACTCTAAATAAAGTGTTCGCACCGGTGATAATCTGCGGCGGCGGCAGTTTAAATCGCACGCTATTAACGCGCTTGCAGCATAAACTTGGCACCCAAAAGGTAATGACAACCGAGCATTACCACACCGATCCTTTAGCCATTGAGGGGATGCTGTGTGCATGGCTGGCGCAGCAGGCCTGGTTAGGTAAACCGGTCGATTTAACTGGGGTCACTGGCAGTAGCAAGGCGTGTATTTTGGGTGGATGTTGGCAGGGGAACTAGCTGGAGTGCGAATAAAAAGCAGGCCCGCGAGGGGCCTGAAAAACCTTGCTTGCACAAGGCCTACGAGGATACTAACCAAGGAATCCGACAGCATAAATCGGAAAACACGGCTCGCTTCACAGCGAGCCTAACCTGCATTACATAAAGCTAAATGACTTGTTGATACCTAGCAATAAAGTAGTGCGCTCTTTGTCACCAGTTGCTTCTTTACTTGAACGAAGAATTGAGAAGTCAATTGTGGTATCGGTGTAGATTTCAGTACTGTAGCCTAACTGGGCCCAAGTGTGGTCAGTACCTTTTCCTAAGAAATCCATACCTTTACCATAAATACCATAGAAACCAGCATATTCGAGCTCTGCACTGATAACAGAATAATCTTCATCTTTATCTGGACCAGCGCTGCCTTTGCGATTAATACCACGATCATACATAACCGTTAATGGACCATAACCTGCCCAGAAGTTTAATTCATCATATGATGTATCAAAATCACCCTCTAGGTAGCGATACAGGGTAAAGCCCGCGCCTAATGTGAAACCATTAATTTCAGTTTCATAACCACCATAAATGTCATATTCGATATCATCATCATCTTCCACAGGCCCACCAACTTTAGCAGACCAAAGACCTAAATAAAATCCTGACTCATGCTCATAATCCACACCAAACTCTGGTGACACTCCTTCTGACTGAGGTGCACCACGGAAATAATACTGTGACATCAACCCAATATTACCGGTCAATTCCGCTTGCGCAACATTAGGCGCCATGACGGCCATTGAAGATGAAGCAACTGCAACAGATAAAGCTAAAGATTTAAGTTTGAATGCATTTTTCATGTTTGTTTTCCTTTTTATGACTAACAAGAGCTAAACTCGAAAAACTTAAAGCTTCCATCGTGCCAAATAAATAACAAATTATTAAAAATCAACAACATAAACTAAAACTTACACTATAAATAAAATTTTATCAGTCATAAAACATCAACAAAGGTGCAAATATGCACCACAATGAAACATCGCGCATCCAAGATAGACTTTCACTCATCCTTGGCCTCAAACTCACTTAAAATTCGTTCCTGCTCTGCACAAAAAACTAATAATGCCGCATGCAATTGATGATACTGTGCTATCACCCGTTCAGCGGCAGGCGTAATCCGTGTGCCGCCACCCTGTCGCCCGCCTGCTTCACTTACCACCAGGGGTTCAGCCACGGCCTGATTCATTTCATCCACTAAACGCCAGGCTTTTTTATAGGACATCTTCATCGACTTGGCCGCCTGACTAATCGAACCACATTCAGCAATCCGCTCTAGCAATAAAATGCGCCCCTTACCAAAATAGCTCTCACCATTCGGCGCCATCAACCACACCCTTCCACGAATCGAATCGCTCAAAACCTCACCGGGTAATTTAGTGTTATCCTTCAATCGCCCTCCTTTAAACTGGACTTTATGCCAGCAAAATAAAATATAAGCCAAATTATATTAAGTGAAACTTATATCAGCTAGCCGATTAGAGCCAATTGCCGTATCATAACGTCATAATAAAGAACAAGTATCAAGGTTTAGTATGACTCAGCGCTCGCTTCGGTATCACACGAACTTACAAGAAACAAAAAAACTTGCCCAACAAACGCTTAAAGAAATTGATCAATTAGGCTTGGCGCCCAACCCCATTCATTACACCTTAATATTTGAGTTACTCGGTGATATAGACCCTAACTTTTCCAAAAAGCTAACCGAGTTGATTCAGGCCAAACAATACCAAGATGACTTAGCCTTTCCCATTTACCAAGATCTTGTTAAGTCCGCACTAGCAATCAATATTCCCACAGACCAGGTTCAGCAACTAATTGATCAGGCAATTGATGATACTCACAATTGGAATGCTGTATCAAAACAGCAACAAGGGACATTATCAACTAACCTCGCTAACATAACCCAGTGCGACACTAAAGAGGCTGTTAATGATTATGTATCTAAACACATTATTCCGCCGATAAACTTGATCTGCCAAGAAACCGAACGCCTACAGAATAAGCTGGATGAATGGTCACAGCTGATCGAAAAACTCCAAGACGACTTAAAAAACGCCCACAAACTGGCGAAAACAGATTCTTTAACCGGCATCGCAAACCGACATGGATTTGACGAAATGTTAGATCGTCAAATCGAACTGGCCAAAAAAAATGCCGAAACTTTCTGTATATTGATTGTGGACCTTGATCATTTTAAAGTGGTTAATGACACTTATGGACATCTAGTAGGTGACACAACCCTGCGCTACCTTGCAAAGCTGTTAGACACTGAAACCAAGGGTCACGATCGAGTCGCGCGTTATGGCGGTGAAGAATTTGTGATACTGCTCAATAAAATCACCTATGATAATGCGCTAAGATTTGCTGAAAACATCCGCGCAAACATTGCGCGCAAGTCCTTACGCGCCCGCGGCCATGAGACCCCCTTAAGAATCACCGTATCAATAGGGGTAGCCATTTATCAAATTGGCGAGCCGGCAGAGTCATTCTTTGAACGTGCAGATAAAGCACTCTACCTCGCCAAAAATAAACGCAATCAAGTTTGTGGTGAACATCACCTAGAACACTAAAAACAAAATAAATTTTCACCCCATTTAACCGACTCTCCACAAATTTATCCACAAGTTCAGGCCGCCAATCTATTAACTTAGACTGGGGTTAACCACAAGCAAACAGCGCTCATTCTGTGTATAACCCTAGCAAAAATTTAACTTGCACACAGCGGCCAAATTTACTATATTTTGCTTTCGATTAAATTCAAACAACCACATCTAGTGGTTTTTGATTTTAATTCACCAATTCACTTACCCTAAAAAATTTAACTAGTTTTTAATCTATCATCGCTAAGGCGCTGATTTATAAAACAATTGTTTAGGGAAAAAACTATTGACAAAATAAAACTACCCACACCCTATTTGGCAGGGTGATTTTTTATCTTAAAAACACACAATCTGACGCAGGAATTGATTATGTCTAACAGCACTTCAGAAATTTTGGTCGTTAAACGCGACGGACGTAAAGAGTCAATCGATCTTGAAAAAATCCATCGTGTTATTACCTGGGCGGCTGAAGGTTTAGATGAAGTGTCCGTATCCGAAGTGGAACTCCGCTCACATATTCAATTCTACGATGGCATCAAAACCGCCGACATCCACGAAACCATTATCAAATCCGCTGCTGATCTCATTTCCGAGCAGGCGCCTGACTATCAACATTTGGCCGCGCGCCTGGCTATTTTCCATTTACGCAAAAAAGCCTTTGGGCGTTTTACGCCGCCGTCGTTGTTTGAACAGATCAACAAGATGGTACGCGCCGGTCGCTATGATGCCCAGTTGCTAGATGACTACAGCAAAGCCGAAATTGATGAACTCGATGACTACATTCAACACGATCGCGATCTGAATTTTAGTTATGCCGCAGTAAAACAGTTAGAAGGCAAATACCTGGTTCAAAACCGCGTCACCGGTGACATCTACGAAAGCCCGCAATTTATCTATATGCTGATCCCTATGTGTCTATTTAGTCACTATGAGGGTGACACCCGCCTCAACTTAATTAAGCGCTTTTACGATGCGGCATCAAACTTTAAATTGTCATTACCCACGCCCATTATGTCCGGTGTGCGCACACCAACTCGCCAATTTAGTTCCTGTGTGCTGATTGAATGCGGTGACTCACTGGATTCCATTAACGCCACTTCTTCATCGATTGTTAAATACGTCTCACAACGCGCAGGCATTGGGGTTAATATTGGACGCGTACGTGCCTTAGGTAGTGCCATTCGTGGTGGTGAAGCTTTCCATACTGGTCTAATCCCCTTTATCAAACACTTTCAAACTGCGGTTAAATCCTGCTCTCAAGGTGGTGTACGCGGCGGTGCCGCAACCTTGTTTTACCCCTTATGGCATTTAGAAGTTGAATCCCTCTTAGTGCTTAAAAATAACCGGGGGGTAGAAGAAAACCGCGCCCGCCATTTGGATTACGGCGTGCAACTCAACAAGGTAATGTATCAGCGCCTGCTAGAAGGTGGCATGATTACCCTGTTTAGCCCATCCGATGTGCCAGGGCTTTATGATGCCTTCTTTGAAGATCAAGCGGAATTTGAACGCCTGTATCAGCTCTATGAAACCGATCCTACGATTCGAAAAAAACAAATCAAAGCGCTGGATTTATTCTCGCAACTTGCCCAAGAACGTGCGCAAACCGGTCGTATTTATATTCAAAACGTCGATCATACCAACACCCACAGTCCGTTTGATTCAAAACAAGCGCCAGTTCGCCAATCCAATCTATGTTTAGAAATTGCGCTGCCTACTAAAGCACTTAATTCAGTGGACGACCCAAATGGTGAAATCGCGCTATGTACCCTCTCCGCGTTTAACTTGGGCGCGATTGAAAACCTAGATGAACTCGAAGAACTATCTGAATTGATTGTGCGCGCCCTTGATAGCCTATTGGATTACCAAGACTACCCGATTAAAGCCGCGCAGGTTGCTAGCCTAGATCGCCGTACCCTCGGGGTTGGTGTTACCAACCTGGCTTATTATTTAGCGAAACACAGCGTGCGCTACTCTGATGGTTCAGCGAATGATTTAGTACATCGCACCTTTGAAGCGATTCAATATTACTTGCTAAAAGCATCTAATCATTTAGCACAAGAATTCGGTGCCTGTCCGAAGTTTAATGAAACCACCTATGCCCAAGGTATTTTACCGATTGATACCTACAAAAAAGACCTCGATAGCGTGTGCAATACGCCATTAAATTACGACTGGGAAAGTTTGCGCAGTGCAATTAAAACTACCGGATTACGCAACTCGACGCTCACCGCGCTAATGCCTTGTGAAACCTCATCACAAATCACCAATTCGACCAACGGGATTGAACCGCCGCGTGGCTATATCTCGGTGAAAGCCTCCAAAGATGGCATATTAAAACAAGTGGTACCAGGCTTTAAAGAAATCAAAGCTAACTATGAATTGCTGTGGCAGATTCCTAACAACACCGGCTATATTCAATTAGTGGCGATTATGCAAAAGTTTGTGGACCAAGCTATTTCCGCCAACACCAATTACGATCCGGCCAAATTTGAACAAGGCAAGGTTCCCATTAAACAAATCATCCAAGATTTACTCTATTGTTACAAGCTTGGTTTGAAAACACTCTATTACCATAATACCCGTGACGGTGCGACCGACTCCCAAGATGACGACGGCTGTGCCGGCGGTGCGTGTAAACTATAATAACAACAGGAAATCACTATGAGTTGCCAAGAGAAAATGACTTACTCTACTTTTTGTCGCAGTCAAAATAACGCGCTAAAAGAGCCGATGTTTTTTGGTCAAAATGTTAACGTAGCGCGCTACGATCAGCAAAAATTCCCGATTTTCGAAAAACTCATTGAAAAGCAACTAAGCTTCTTTTGGCGTCCAGAAGAAGTCGATTTGTCGAGCGATCGCGCCGAGTTTGCCAACCTGCCCGACAATGAAAAACATATTTTCTTAAGTAACCTTAAATACCAAACGCTATTGGATTCGGTACAAGGGCGCTCGCCCAACGTCGCGCTGCTACCGATTGTCTCCATTCCAGAACTCGAAACCTGGATTGAAACCTGGTCATTTTCAGAAACCATTCATAGCCGCTCCTATACCCACATTATTCGTAACATCGTGACGGATCCAAGCGTGGTATTTGACGATATCGTCACTAATGATGAGATTGTTAAACGCGCCATTTCGGTCACTGAACATTACGATGAATTAATCTTCTTAACCAACACCCTTTACTCACAAGCGATTGATATTGAACAAGATGCGGTCTTTCGCAAAAAAATCAAGCGCGCCCTTTATTTAACCCTCGTGTCGGTGAATGTCCTTGAAGCCATTCGTTTTTACGTTTCCTTTGCATGTAGTTTTTCATTTGCCGAACGCTCGCTTATGGAAGGCAACGCCAAGATTATCAAACTGATTGCCCGCGATGAAGCCTTGCATTTGTCAGGCACTCAACACATGCTCAACCTATTGCGCAATGGCGATGACGACCCTGAAATGGCCGCAATTGCCGCTGAAGAAGAAGAGGCCATCATCAACATCTTTAAAGATGCCGCAGAACAGGAAAAGCAGTGGGCCGCGTATCTGTTCAAAGATGGCTCTATGATTGGCTTAAACACCAAAATTCTGCAGGACTATGTTGAATACATTACTAACGTGCGTTTAAAAGCACTTAACTACCCCACTATTTTCCAGCAGCGTAGCAACCCCTTACCCTGGATGAATAACTGGTTGGTCAGTGATAATGTTCAAGTCGCCCCACAAGAATCAGAAATCAGCTCTTATCTGGTTGGTCAAGTGGACACCAACGTCAGCAAAGACGACTTTGGTGGCTTTTCACTGTAAGTTGAATCCATTCAACTTAATCGAGTTGACAATGCGCAAGGCGCTTAAAGCGCCAGGCCGCAAATAATTTATAGGCTATTCGTGCTAGCTGCAGCAGGCCTGGTAGCGCGACAATGCGTGCCAGCACCGACCAAACTCCACCCAACCCGCGCCAAATCACTAAAAAAGCATCCACGCCAAGATGCCAGTGCCCTTGCGCATCTTGCACGTGCAAATGTTTCAGCGCGGTTTGTAGGCTGATACCTTGCTGCGCTAAATCATCCGCAGACTGGGTAATATCAATCCACTCAAACACATCGGCAGGCTGAATTTTTTGATAATAGGTTATTTCACGCCGACACAAACCACATAAGCCGTCGTAATAAACGCGAATCAAACCCTTGATTTGGTGTTGAGCCACGATAGGTCTCCGTTAATAAAAAATATCTCTTATTATCTTGTTTATAGGGCTTTGTCGCAAGACGCCAATGCAGGGATTAATTTTTCTTGACCTTTGATATAAAATTAACTGATACCCATATACAATATATTTATGTAGAATCCACAATTGATGTCATCTTAAGACTTTTGTAATAGTCTTGAGACTTAAACAAATTAATATGGGTATTGAAATTATCTATCCATTTTCATGAGGATTTTACGATGGAACTCATTGGACTGTTCCCTACCTGGTACGAACCCGCTGTCGGTTCGGGCTGGGTGGTCGGCTTTATCGCCACGTTTCACATTCTTGCCTCACACACTTCGGTGGGTGCGGCCTTGTTATTTGCTTATCTGTCTTACCGTGCTTGGAAAGACGATCGCGATGATTATCTCGATTTTGTTAAAAAGTACGGTCTCTTTCTGTTGGTGTTCACCTATGTCGCCGGCTCGTTAACCGGGGTCGGCATTTGGTATTCCACCACCGTCGCTAGTCCAAATGGTATTGGCGCACTGATTCACTCGTTTGTGTGGAAATGGGCGACCGAATGGGTGTTCTTTGTGATCGAAGTTATCGGAATTTATATGATTGTGTATCTGGTCGGCAAGGTCGATAAGAAAACCCATATGAAAATTTCGGTGATTTTTGGTATCGCCTCCTTCGCCACTATGGTGATTATTGTCGGCATTCTGTCGTTTATGATGGTGCCGGGCAAAGAAGCTTGGTTTGAAGACGGCGGTTATCTGCTTGGCTTCTATGGTGACAACACCTTTATTCAGTTGGCGATGCGGGCGATGTTTATGCTCACCATGACCGCCGTGGTCGGGGGCATTATTGTTGCCGGGATCAAAGATCAAGCCTTCAAAAAAGAAATGACCCGCAAACTCGGTTGGCTGGGGATTATCGCCACCCTGTTAGGCGCAGCCATGTTCCAGCTTTATCTGAATTCCGTACCTGACTATGCGTTATTGGTGATGGAAAACCGTTTGCCGGATTACTTTGGCCCGAGTATCGCCATTGTATTAGCCCTCACGATTGGTTATTTCGTACTGACCATGGTGCAACCGAAGTTTTTGGTCAGCGGCTTTGCCGGCACCATGGCGATTGTAATTTTGGTCGCCGGACTTTGGCCGGAAGAAACGGCGCGTGAATCCATGCGTAAGCCTTGGGTAGCGGGTCAATATGTGTATTCCAACCAAGTTATTGGCCGTGATGTACCGGGCATGGATATTCAATCGCAACTGCCCTTGATTGAAAAAGTGGGCATTCTTAAGGCGCATCCGTTCACACCGGAACATCTGCAAACAGTCAATGACGGCAATAAAATCCAAGCCGGTGAATTTATCACCATGACCTATTGCGCTAACTGTCACTCGGTCAGCGATTCCGGTATTCGCCCGTTACATCGTTACTTCCCTGACCAGGTGACTCAAGAAGTGATGGCGCGCTATATCCGAGGCGCATTAGTGCCCGGCAATATCGCCTATATGCCAAAAATGCCGATGTTGGAATCGGAGGTGCAAGCGATTGCCGCCTATCTAACCAAAATCAACAATGACGGTTTAGCTGCCACCAATCTGGCGATTAGCGAAGAAATCGCTAACCGTGAAGCCAAGCAATTGGCGGATAAAGCAGGCCTGGTGGTGAGCATGAAATCATCTGCAGAGGAGATGCAATAATGGAAGTCGCACAATTAACTGACATGATGTACGCCCTGCGCAATCCGGCGGGCGTGCCTTTTTACCCGATTGTGTTTATCGCGTTGGGGGTGTTAACCTTTGCCATGCACATTTTCTTTGTGCAACTCATGCTAGGCACCGGTGCGATCACCGCCTACGGTGCGTTTAGCAATAACCCCTACTGGCAACGTCTTGCCAGCGCGATGCTCGAAATCGCCAAGGTCTCAGTTTCGGTTGCCATCGTCATCGGGGTCGCGCCCCTGCTGTTTGTGCAGGTGGTCTATGACCCGCAATGGTACACCGCTAATGTGTTATCCGCACGCTGGGTCATCGGCTTTATTGTGATTATGATCATGGCCTACTGGTTGATGTATTACTACTATTTCCGCAATGGCAAATTTGGCCAGGGTGCGGATAAGCCCAAAGCGCGCTGGTCGATTATTGCCAGTCTGCTGGTGTTTTTAGTGGCGGGTTGGATTATGCACAGCCTCACCTCGCAAATGTTGCACCCTGAACTTTGGCAGCAGTGGTATGTACCTAATGGCGCAATGGATACCACCGGTTCACAATTGCATGCCAACAATCCATGGCGCTTTGCCTTCTTTATCCTAACGGCGATTCCGGTTGCCGGTGCAATGCTAGTCGCCTACCGCCGCTTTAAATCAGTGCGCGATGATGCCGATCACGCTTATTTAGACTGGGCGGCTGAGTTAGGTAAAAAATGGCTTAAAGTCGGTTCATTATTGGTGTTGATTCCGTATCTTGGCTGGATGCTGACCCTGCCGGAAACCGCTGAAAACTTTGCCGGCTCGATCTGGAGCATCTTACCTGCGTTAGGCTTTATCGGCTTAGCGGTCTGGTCACACCTACGCTTAAACGACGCTAAATCCATTTGTAATTATATGGTGTTAGCAATGGCGTTTATTGCGGTGTTATTGCCATCGATTGGCCGCGAGGTGTTGCGTTATGACATTCTGAACGGTTTCTTTGGCTATAACTTCTTTGACTATAAGGTGATGATTGACTGGTACTCCACCCTTTTGTTCTTCGGCACTTTTGCCGTGGTCGGCGGTGCGGTATTAGGTTATTTCCTCACCATCGCTTGGAAAGTCGGTCAAAGCAAGGGCGTATATGTGCCTAGCCCAGCTGTTGACCGTGCCGGTACGATTGCGATTTGGGTGATTTCGCTGTGGATGGTGCATTTCTTTGTGCTCGGTTTTTGGGTTTGGGTGCAATAAGGAGACAATGATGAAGATTAAAAATCAACTTTTAAAAACGGCTTTAGTCGCTTGTTTGGCGCTACCAGGCCTGGTCATCGCCGCCGAAGCCAAGCTCAGCGATGCAGAAGTGAACGAAATCAATGCCCAGTTCCCGATGCCAAGCGGCAAAATGCTTGGCGATAGCTGTGCCGCCTGTCATGGCACCCTTGGCGCCGAGTTTAACGAAGGCATGCCGCCGTTAGCGGGTATGGACCGCCAACATTTTATTGACCTGATGAAGGCGTTTCGTCAAGGCGATTTTCCGACCATTGTGATGCACGATGTCGCTTATGTGTACACCGATGCCGAAATTGAGGCAATGGCGGATTATTTTGCCTCGCTTCCGGCAGAACAATGGCCTGCGCCGAACATAACCGAATCGGCCTTTTTAAATCCTGACGGCACAATCAAACAAATCGGAGGTGCACAATGAGCTCTTCACAATCTATGCTAAGTCGCCGTGATTTGATTAAACGCTTTGGCGCGGCAGCGGTGGCTGGCACCGGCCTGTTTGGTTTTAGCAACCAGGCCTGGTCAAGTAAATCGGCACATATTGTTATTGTCGGTGGCGGCATCGGTGGTGCGGCCACCGCCAAATACTTGCGCCTCGCCCATGGCAAGGTTCGCATTACTCTGGTAGAGCCGAACCCAGAATACACCTTCTGCCCGGGCAGTAACGAGGTATTTAACGGTCACGAAACCTTAGAAAACCTGACCTTTAACTATGACACCATGCGCCAGCGTTATGGCGTCAATGTGATTCAAGACAAGGCGGTAGCGATTGATTACGCAAAACGCCAGTTGCGTCTTGGGTCGGGAGAAAACGTCAGCTACGACAAGCTGGTGGTATCGACCGGACCAGATTTTATCTATGACGCAGTTGAGGGCTATAGTGCCGCCCATGCAGCAGGCGATTTGCCACATGCTTGGAAAGCAGGCGCACAAACCGCCAAGCTCAAAGCGCAACTTGATGCCATGCCACAAGGGGGTGTATTTGTGATGTCATCACCGGATGGCGCCTATCGTTGCCCACCGGCTCCTTATGAGCGGGTCTCGATGATTGCCGATCAACTATCGCGCACCAATCCCACCGCGAAATTAATTATTCTCGATTCTAAAAACCGCTATACCTTCCAGGAGCACTATGAACACTACTGGACAGAGCGCTATGGCTTTGGCACCGAAAATGAAGTCATTAGCTGGGTGGCGGAAAAGGATGGTGGCCGTGCAGTTAAACTCGATGCGCGCAATAAAACCCTGATCACCGCCAGTGGTGAAAAAATTAAAGCGGATGTCATCAATATTATCCCCCCGCACAAAGCATCAAAGTTTGCGATAGATGCAGGCCTGGCACAAGGTCAGCGTTGGGTGGATTTTGAAGCCAAAACCTTTAAATCCTTAGTAGACCCGAATGTCTATGTAATTGGCGATATGGTGAATGCCCCGATGTCGAAAACCGGCATGATTGCCAGCAACCAAGCCAAGGTGGTGGTCGAATCGATTGTTGCCGACTTGGAAGGCCGTGAACCCGGCACGCCGTTTATTGCCAATAACTGTGTGGCCATTATTTCCGATGACTATGGCATGACCATTGCCGACACCCATCGTTTTGCCGGTGACCGTTATTTGGTGCAACAGCGCATTTCCGAGGTGACGGATAACCCCTATGTTCGCCATATCCGCGCTGACTTAGCGAAAAACTGGCAACGTACTTTCCGCAAAGAAATCTTTCACTAAGGCCAAGGAGACTAACATGACCAAAACCAACCGTTTATCAAACGCCCTGGCCGGTGCATTATCCGCTTTGCTGATCAGCACAGCCGGTGCAAGCTTGGCCGCCGAACCTAAAGTTGAGGCGAAGGCTTGGACACATATCGAATGGAACCAAGCCCTCAGCGAAATGCCGCAAGGTGACGCGTTACGTGGTGCACAATTACACCGCGATGGTCTCTGTATGACGTGTCACGGTGACGCTGGTGTCGCGCCCTCACGCAATGCGCCCAGCCTAGCCGGACAGACCAAGGAATACACCTACAAAACCCTACTGGATTATCAATCTGGTTTGCGTAATGAAGGGGATGGCAAGGCCAAACTGATGCAAGCCGCCACCCTGCCGATGTCCAACCAAGACATGGCGGATCTCGCGGTTTATTATGCGCAGCAGGCGTTGCCGATTCGGGTCACACAACCGCAGACCGAACCAAAAATAGATCACATGATCCGCAAGGGTGAAGTCAATCGGATGATTATCGCCTGTGCATCTTGTCACGGCGCACATGGTGAAGGCAATGGCATTACCCCTGCCCTTGCCGGTCAAACCAGCGACTATTTTGTGCGCACCATGCAGGCTTACCGTGACAAAAAACGCCGCAATGACATTCACGAAGGCATGGCGCAGTTCGCCTATGAATTGACCGATGCCGAAATTCAAGCACTCGCCGATTATTACGCCGGACTTGGTTATCAAGGAGGTGCCAAATGAACGGAATCAAAGCCATTATCTGGGGCATTATCCTCACCTTCGGCTCAATTGCCCTCATTTGGCTGTTGAGCCTACTTACTGTTGTGTCAACTTAAACACAACAACATCCAAATCCTTCTCCTCAGGATAGCCCGCTTCGGCGGGTTTTTTGTTAGCCCCTAAAATTGATAACGCACCCCTAATCCCGCGCCCACAGTCGGCTCAAGATCATACGTATCTTGTCGATTGCCGCGCTGATTATAGGTTTCAAACTCATAAAACGGAATATAGCGCAAACTAGCAAATACTTCCCATGCCGGCGCAGGGCGATGAATCAATCGAATATCGGTTTGCCAATTACTAATCTCAACATAACCATCGGCTTCAATGACACTGTCTTTGGCTAATTTTGCCAAGATTCGTTGATAGGCCAAGCCTGCGCTCACTTGCCAGTCAGCCGCAAAACCATAATTAACAAAACTACGCGGAAAACCGAGCGTGGCACTCCAGCCTTCAAACTCATTGGCGCGATAACTCAAACCTACCGCCGGTAAGATACGTGATTGCACAGGATGATAGCGATAACTAAAACCAGCAATAATATCCAAATCCGGATTAAGACTATAAAAACCTAAACTCAACAAATTGACACTGGTTGCATCATTCATCTTCTTTTCATAGTTCACCCCCAAACCCAACGTATTGAGCCAACGCCAACTTGGATTAATCCTGGCCATATAACCGGTGCTAATATTAAAAGATTCAAGCTGTTTTATCGGCTTGGTCTGCTGGTCACCAAAAGGCAGCTCGGCTATATTTTTAGTATCAATATTCCAATGTTGGTAGTCCATGCTGATATAACGATTAGAGATCTTAAGTTTAGCGACATCCAATGACAATTCACCGCGACTGTTGTCAAATCGTGACGATTGAAAATTATCATACTCAAATTCAATCGCGGGCTTCCAGGCCAAGGATTGATCATCATTAGCCGCATAAATGACTGTGTTATAACTGACCAGGCCTGCTAAAACGGCCATATATCGAATTTTCAAATCCAACCTCCAGGGTTATTTCACTAGGGTCTTGTGCCATCACGCTTAGTACACGAAGGTTTACATCAAAACACATCAAGACTAAACTGTTGTTAAGTATAAACATTTCGATTTAGCAAGAGCGATTAGATTATGGACATAGGTGGAAGCTTGGCTTACATTCCGTCTGCTTGGGCGCCCAAGGCCACCTCTGCACTCAATACCCAACAGAGTCAGCCGGTACCTATCACACCCACTGCAACAGCAGACGAAAGCGCTAATCCGTCTATATCATCCCCAACTAGTCAAAATCCTTTAGCGGCTAGCGATACCGCCACCGATCTTCGTGAAGATGCCAAAGAACGTCAGCAGCGCCAAGCCTATGAACAAGTGATAGCGCAATTACAAGCACGTGACCGGGAGGTCAGAGCGCATGAACAGGCGCATCTTAGTGCCGCTGGACCCTATGCGACAGGCGGCATTCAATATGATTATCAGACTGGGCCAGATGGCCAGCTTTATGCTGTCGGAGGCTCGGTTGGGATAGACACATCACCCATTCCAGGTGACCCTGAAGCGACCATGCAAAAAATGCAAGTTGTGCAACGCGCAGCCCTAGCTCCAGCTGAACCCTCTGGCCAGGATATCAAAGTGGCCGCTCAAGCGGCACAACAAGCGGCTCAAGCACGAATTGAATTACAAAACGAAAGTACACAACAAGTCAGTGAAGATGATACTAGCCTTAATGAACGCAACCTATTTGAGGCGCGCCTCTTGTTGCAAAGCAGCTAAGTATTCAAGCATCCGCTATTATCCATTTATTTCGTCCACTTTCTTTTGCCTCATACAGAGCGCTGTCGGCCTCTTTTAATAACGCATTTGCGTCATCAGCATCATTAAGCTTGGCACTCGCGCCCCCTAAACTAATGGTGATCCACTTAGACGCGTCGGAATAATCATGCGGAATCTGTAAATCTTCAACCGCTTTACGCAAAGACTCAGTGATAGATGCGACACCTTGTGCATCGGTCTCGGGTAAAATCACTGCAAACTCTTCACCACCATAACGCGCCACGAGGTCTGCCGGCCGCTTGATAATCGACTTGAGGGATTGGGCTACTCGCACTAGACAATTATCGCCTTTGCCGTGCCCATAGTTGTCATTAAAGGCTTTAAAGTAGTCAATATCTAGCATAATCAACCCTAAAGGTTGACCGCTACGTGCTAAACGCTGACTTTCTTTGCTCAAAGTTGTATCAAACAACCGTCTATTGGCTAAATGGGTTAAACCATCTATCTGTGACATCTGCTCAAATAAGTCTGTTTTTAACTTTAATGCCAAATGATTGCGCACTCTCGATTTCACGATGGGTAGGTGGAAAGGCTTAGAAATATAATCCACTGCACCTAAATTCAGTCCTTTTTCCTCATCATGCTTTTGGTCAAGTGCAGACACAAAGATAATAGGAATATTTTGCGTCTCAAGATCATTTTTTAACGCCTGACACACTTGATAGCCGTCCATATCAGGCATCATAATATCCAGTAAGATCAAATCTGGATAAGGCTTGGATCTTGCAAGCTCTAAGGCTTTATAACCCGAGTTAGCCACTTTAATACGGTAGTCCGCTCTTAAACTGTTGGCTAAAATTTTGACATTTGTAGGGGCGTCATCAACAATCAAAATAAGTGGCTTCTCATCATGCATGAGTGCCGCCACTTGGTTATTGATAGCAGTATCACCCGAATGTATTGCGATAGGATCTTCTACCACTGCATCAGACGCTTCGTCCACGGGCTGCTCCGCTTCGGACTGCCAATCTAAATAAGTCATTAACACCTGCTGCAACTGGACCTGGTCAATAGGTTTAGCGAGATGCGCATCCATGCCTGCCGCCAAGGCTTTTTGCTTATCCTCAACCATGGCGGCAGCGGTTAAGGCAATAATCGGTAAGGTTTTATTAAAACTACGAATGGCTTGTGTTGCCTGATACCCATCCATCACCGGCATTTGAATGTCCATCAACACCAAGTCATAATTATGCTGTTTAACCGCCGCAACACCTAGCTCACCATTCTCCGCAAAAGAAACCTTGAGATTCAGCATTGATAACATTTCATTGGCGACTTCGCGGTTTATTTCATTATCCTCCACAACCAGGATATGGTGCCCTTTAAAGCTAACCGATGCTGCCGCATCCATCACACCTAACTGATTCAACCGTCCAAATTCAGTCAACGCATCATACAGGCCAGAAGGCGTGAAAGGCTTATACAACACTGGTATATCTGTGATACCGGCATCAATCTCACCCAGATCATCACCAACACTCAATACTAACAAGGCAGGCAGCGTACGATCCTGATCAGCAGCTGAATAGATGCTCTTAACCTGTTGCAACAATTCATAACCATTAAATGAATTTTGAATATCGTTATCAACAATCACCATCTTATAAAAACGGTCATCTTCGAGGTGATGATTGATGAATTGATAGGCCTCTTCTGCCGATTGCGCCTCATCGACCTCGACTTGCCAAGAACTCAGAATTTGTACTAATACATCACGCGACCTTGACTGATGATCAACAATCAACGCGCGACAAGGGCCTGGATCACAATAAAAACGGTGCTTTGCTTGCTGAACTTGCTCTACTACCGGCAGTAATAAATCAAAGCTAAACACCGAACCCTTATTCTTCTCTGACTCAATCGCAATATCAGAGCCCTGCATTAAGTGCACTAATCGTTGACTGATGACTAAGCCTAACCCAGAACCACCATGCTTACGAGTAATCGAGGTATCCGCTTGTACAAACGCCTTAAACAAGTTATTACGTTGTTGCTCAGTCATACCCAAGCCTGTATCACGCACTGCAAACACTAATTTAGCATAATCGCCTCTCAATGAATCACAGCTTATGCACAGCTCAACTTCGCCCCTATCGGTAAATTTAATCGCGTTACCGACTAAATTTGTTAAAACCTGAGTTAGTCGCAAGCTATCCCCTTTAAAAGATACGGGGACATTTGAATCAACATTAAAAATCAATTCAATATCCTTTGCGGCCGCTTGCTCCGTAAACAATACCGACAGTTGATCTAAAACCTGAGATAGCTCAAATTCAATCTGCTCTACCTCCATGCGCCCACTTTCAATTTTTGAAAAATCTAACACATCATTGATAATACGCAGCAGTAGCTGACCTGCATTGTGCATTTGCAAGGTGCGTCTCGATGCACTATTAGACAGGCTAGTGTCATTAAGCAGCACGCTGCTTAAACCAATCACCGCATTAAGCGGCGTTCTAATTTCATGACTCATATTGGCCAAAAATTCCGATTTGGCGCGACTAGCCTGATCTGCGCTTAACTTCGCCTCCGATATCTCGATTAAGGCCTGGTGCTGTCTAGCAAGTAAGCGGTTGAATGCCAGCATTAGACGCCCCAACTCATCGTGCCTATCTATCTCAATATCGACTTTACGCTGGAAATCATCGACAGCCAATCCATCAACCTGATCAGCATAATCTTCTAAAGGCTGCAACAAATGCTTTAAAAAACGGTTTAATAGCAACATGGTAATAATTAAGATGATTGCTAAAAACCCATACAAAGTAATCAACAGCGTGACTAAAGGCGCAAAAAGCTCCGCGGTCGATATACGATTGACCACATGCCACGAAAAACCTTCAATCGGCGAACTACTAAACATAAATCGTTCACCTTGGTCATTGTGGGCAAAACCAGAGCCAACGCCAGACATCACCGCCTGCAAACACTCACAGCTTTCGGCATGCGATGACAAAGGCGTATAAACTAAATTTCGATCATAGGCAGAGACAATTAAATCCTGTTCAATATCAATGACAAACATACCGCCAAGGGGTTCAACAGAGTAACGAATAGCTAAATCAGCTAGAAAATTATCTTCGTGTAGCAGTGTTATGCCAAACAACACACCCACCACCTGGTTTTGGTTATCTATTATGGGCACAGCGATATTGAATATGGGTTGTCTTAGCACCTTACCTGTTATGGGTGGCGTTATAACCGACTGCCCGGTGCTAAACACCTGTTGAATAAACTGACGATTGCTCACATCCGTGCCCAATCTATTTGCAATAACCGGTGCATCATTAATAATCATGCCGTGCTGATCAACTACTACCAAACCATTATTAAAAAAAGTATGCAAACGGACACGGTTCTCTAATAACCTTTGAATTTCCTGCTCAGGCAACAATCCATTATCACCAACCAAATGCACAGCAAAACCTTGCAAGGTATCAATGCGGTCTCGCATTTCATCTTGAATAATACTGGCTACTGTCGTATTGGCTCGCTGTTGCTCAGTAATTAAGGACTGTTTGGTCTCTTGATAAACCAACCAACCGATCAAACCACTGACCAGAATAAAGACCACTAACAGGGTCAACTGGACAAATAAGATCACCCTGTTTTTTAAACTAGCATGTAATGATAAGCCCATTAATCAACCCTTTTAATCCCTGCAGCTTTTTCTGCAACGTCTTCTTTGTGTGCTTTTTTCAATGGAATTTTAAAACTAAAACAGAAGCCTGTTTGCCATACCGACTCAATGATCAGTGGGTTACCGCCCAATGCCTTAATCAATTTTTCTGCAATCACCAAGCCAAGCCCTGTTCCCCCATAACGCTGGGTAATTGAGTTATCTGCTTGACTAAAAGGTTGCAGTAATCGTGCCTGTTGCTCACGGGTCATACCAATCCCCGTATCTGTTACGGCAAAACATAAGCAGGCTTGCTGATTATCAGCATGGTGTTCTTCAACAACTTCTAGGGTGATCTCACCTTGCTCGGTAAACTTAATCGCATTATTGAGTAGATTATTAAGTATTTGCTTTAGCCTGAGCTCATCCGTCATTATATACTGAGTTGTATCGAGTTGGACGTGCAACTTAAACACCAGCCCTTTTTGCTTGGTTATGGGACCATGTATCTCTAGTAAGCTTTTCAATAAGGTTTTAAGCTGAAAAGCACTTGGTTCAATGGCAACCTTATTGACTTCAATTTTAGAAAAATCTAACACATCATTTAGGATAGCTAACAATGATGGCCTGACTGTTGAATCTTCGCTAACAAACGATTAATTTTGGTATCTTTTGACTGGGCTATTGCCACCTGAATTAAGCCTAGGATGCCATTCATTGGCGTGCGCACTTCATGACTCATATTAGCCAGAAAAGCCGACTTGGCTTCACTGGCTGCCTGCGCCTCAACTAAAGCTTGTTTTAAGGCTATAAATGCTTTTTGCGCTGATTTAACATTCAACCGCTTCATGAGAGGTCATGCGCTTGACAGTGATTTAATTTAATAAACGCATCAGCGGCAAGCGGCGGACTACATAAATAGCCCTGATAACTGTCACAACCGTATTTTTTCAACCACGCCAGCTGATCCGGTTGTTCCACGCCCTCTGCAATCACATCAAAGCCCAGGTTATGCGCCAACTCTATAATCGCTTTTGACAATTGCTGTTTTTTACTATCGTCTAAAATATTATCAATAAACTGTTTATCTATCTTTAGCTTACTTAAGGGTAAGTTATGCAAATAGACCAACGACGAATAGCCTGTTCCAAAGTCATCTAACGCAATCCTCACCCCCATGTTGCGGAGTTTTTGCATAGCGTTAACGGTTTCTTGCTCTTGTCGAATTAACACCGATTCCGTTAACTCAAGCTCTAAGAGCTCAGCAGGGTAACCTGTTTCCATTAATAAGTCTTTAACCTTGTCCACAAAGTCTGGCTGTTGCCATTGCGATGCCGCTACATTGACCGCAAGAACGCGACCCGGATAGCCGGCGGCTAACCACATAGCACCCTGCTCTAACACATTACGCATGACCCAATCACCCAGTCGGGTAATCAGGCCAATTTCTTCACAAATCGGAATAAAGTGCGCTGGCGACACTAGCCCGATTTCAGGATGACGCCAACGCACCAATGCTTCTGCCGATTCAATGTGTCCGCTAGCCAGATTCACTTGCGGTTGATAGTAAACTTCAAATTGATTTTGTAGCAGCGCCTGTTTTAATTGCGCTTCCATCACCAAGCGTTCTTGCGCCTTATAAGTCATGCCCATGTCGAAAAAAAAAAAACCGCCCCGACCTTCATGTTTGGCCTGATACAAAGCCGTGTCCGCTTGCTGCAACAACTCCTCTGCACTTAACGCCGGATTTTGTAACATACTAATTCCAACCGTTGCGCTCAGACTTATCTCGATGCCATTACTTAAGTGTAGTGGGTTAGCCAACTCGGCAATAATAGCGCTGGCAATCCGCGCGGCATCTTCAGGCTGCTGGAGTTCATCCAAAACAAGCACAAACGTATTGCCCCTTATTCGGGACACCATATCCGTTTTACGGCGCCCTTTCTGCAACAAACTGGCTATGAGCTTAAGTACCTCATCCCCCAAACTTTGACCATAGCTATCATTAATATTTTTAAACCGGTCAATGTCTATGGCTAATACCGCTAAATGCTCACCCCTCTGTGGCGGTTTAACATAACGAGACAAGGCTTGATGCAAATGAATAATGAGTAATTGTCGGTTGGCCAGATTAGTTAACGGATCATGATGTGACATGTAATCGAGCTGCCGTTCGGAATCTTTAAGCTTAGAAATGTCTGCAAACACCCCAATGTAATGGGTTATATTTCCCGAATCATCCGCCAAACTTGAAATGCTCAGCCATTCTGCAACCAGATCACCATTTTGTTTGCGATTCCAAATTTCACCTTGCCAATTTCCAGATTCTTTTAAATCCTGCCACATCTGGCGATAAAAATCCTCAGTGTGTCGCCCTGAACGCAACAATCCAGGTGTTTTGCCGACAACCTCTGATTCCTGATAACCCAAAATACGCAAAAACGCCTGATTGACCATTTGAATTTCGCCACGAGAGTTAGTCAGCATAATCCCTTCACCGGTATGATCAAACACGGCCGCTGCCACTTTTAAATCCTCAAGCAAAGAACGTTGCTTTTCTTTCAGGCGCCGATACAACCAACTTAAAAAGAAAACGACCACTAGGCCAAACAACAGCGCTTGCAAAAAACTGCGCCATAGCAACGGCTGAACAATAATCTTTTTCTCCACAAACGACAACAGGCTCCACGGCATGGCGTCTAGCGTATTGCAATAAAGCCACACCGCTTGGCCTTGTTGATTCTGACAAGACATGTGACCTTCTGTTAAGCCCATTTCCTTCATTACAATTAAGCGCTCGAAGCCTTCTAGTGGCTGTGTTGACTGTGAAACACTGGCCGAACTCCTAATAGGCGTCTGTGCATAAATACGATTATTATCAAAGCGTATCAACAACGTTTGCGCGCTAGCCATACTACTAGGCCAAGATGTCATTAATGGGTCTATAAAATGACTGGGGTTAATGTGAAAAACTAGAAAAGCAATCGAATCAGTTTGATTGCCATCCAACCCAATAGGTGCAATTAAATCAAGGTGACGGTGTCCATGCTTATCAACAAAAATATCGGTCAAAATCGGTTTAGCGCGTTCTACTGCCAAAGGAAATAGCTCATGGGTTCGTGTTGGTAAATAGCTAAAGTGTTGACCGACATTTAACGACATCTGGCCATCGGGTAAGAATAGGGTAATTTGTTTATAGGGTTTGGCATCAAGAAATAGCTTCAGACGTTGTTTAAGCCTTTCTTGCGCAAGCGGATCGTTGAAACTTTTGGCTACCAAGTCGATAAAAAGTGGGTTATCCGTTAAAACAATAGCATCCGCTTGCCGCTCTTGTAACCAGTGTTCAAGTTGTTGGCTTTTCAAGCCATTCACTGCGCGCAATTCTTGAAAAGTAGAACGCTCCAGTGTTTGCAGTTGCCAATAAAAACTAGCCAAGCCAAAGGCTAATACTAAAAGCAAACCACCGATTACAAAATACAATCTATTCATCAAGGCTGCTGCAATTTTAAAGATTTAATAAGCTTACTCAAAACGATGGCGGCTTGATCAAAATCAAAGTCATCCAAATAAGCCATAATTTGTTGCCAGTCATCACGATTCGCCGAGGGTAAATGCTGCTCAATATGCGCTAACTCATCTTCAGCAATGTATTGACTGTCGTTTACCTTAACTAATAGCTCATCCAATAACTTGATTAAGTCTGCTTGACTAAAATCCGACTGCGCCGCCGGCTCGCCACTTGAATTTGAAAAAGCCCTATCTATATCACTTAAAGCCTGTTGCGTTGTCGAAAAAGCCTCTTCAAAACTTGTGATTAGGTCATCAGCAGGCCTGCTACGTTGTTTTAACGCCATATCAATGGCTTGGCTGGTCTGGTAAAGTTTGCTTAAAGCAAGGTTACCCGCCACACCTTTAAGGGCATGATTTTGTTGTTGCAATTCAGTCCAAGTTTCTTCACTTACAGACGCTGAATCAGCTGCAGCAAGCTTTTTAAGATAACTGACTAGGTTGATGTAGTCATGGCTCAACTGCTGATAAAATTTAGCCAATAGTTTTTTATAGAGGGCTTCGTTACCACCCAGCTGCACTAACCCTTGCTGACAATCAATAACGGTTGGATTAGCGCAAGCCTCTCCAGTTTCGTCAGACTCGGCAGTGTTTTGATTATGTTCCATATTAGCACTCACCTTCTGTAAGTAATGTTCTAACACCTGATAAAGCATGGCTCTATTGATTGGCTTACTCAAATGCTCATTCATTCCCGCAGCCAAGGCTTTTTGCTTGTCCTCAATCATTGCCGCAGCGGTTAACGCAATAATCGGTATTTTATCATTAAAGCTTCGAATTGCCCGAGTTGCTTGATATCCGTCCATAACGGGCATCTGAATATCCATTAATATCAAGTCAAATGACTCACTTTTAACCCTATCAACAGCCTCTTGACCGTTCTCAGCCAAGCTATAATTTAAACCTATTGATGCGAGGTGATAGCCCGCCACTTCTTGGTTAATTGGATTATCTTCAACCAGTAATACCTGACCAACCAAATTCGTAATGTTTATTGACTGATGCGTATCGGTTAAGTTTGCACTTGCCTCAGCAGTATTTGCTGAACTGTCTGCCAGTTGAACAGGCAAGGTAAAGCGAAAACAACTGCCCTCACCCCACTGCGATGCAACCTCGATCTGTTCAGCCCCCATTAAGCTGACCAAACGCTGGCTAATTACTAAACCCAAGCCAGTACCACCATGCTCACGTGTGATACTGGTATCGGCCTGGGTAAAGGCTTTAAACAAATTTTGCTGCTGCGCCTCGGTCATCCCAATACCAGTATCTGTTACACTAAAGGTTAAGCAAGTTTGTTGATTATGTGTTTTGGTCTCGTCTATCCTCAGGGTGACCATACCTTGTTTGGTAAACTTAAACGCATTGCTCAACAAATTCAAAAGCACTTGCCGCAAGCGCATTGAATCGGCAATTAAGGTTTGCTTAGTATCAACATCCGCCTCAATGATAAATTCAATGGGTTTATCCTTGAGGGTCGATTCGAATAAACTCTTAAAGCCATCTAGAATGCTATCAAGCACAAAAGGTTGCGGATCGAGTTGAAGCTTGCCAGCTTCAACTTTTGAAAAATCTAAAATATCATTAATAATGCCTAATAGCAGCTGACTTGAACTGGCTATCTTTTGTAACTGCAGATGCACCTGAGCGAGATCATTAGTATTAAGCGCCATTTCACTTAAACCAATAATTCCGTTAATCGGAGTGCGTATCTCATGGCTCATATTGGCTAAAAACTCTGATTTGGCTTGGTTAGCTTGCTCAGCCTCAACCTGAGCAGCCTTGAGTTGTTTTGCTAATGCCAGTTCATCGGTAATATCCTGCCCCACCGACTGAAAAAACTGCACCTGACTGTCATCATCAAAGAAAGCTTGCATCGTCCACTTCACATCACGAAGCTGCCCCTCTGCATTGGTCACCTGGTTAATATATTCTTGGACAGGCTGTTCGGGGGTGCAGCTAGCTAAGGCGGCTAAGGCTTCTTCTCTTGTAGGGGAGGGCAACATATCGGCCCATGGCACACCTTGAATTTGTTCTTGTGTCGCACCAAAGAAACGCGCGAGTGTTTGGTTACAATATAGCGTGGTGGTATCTGGCAAAAAACGGTTAATAAAAAACGGATGTTGCTCAACGAGGTTCAAATAGAGTGCTGTTTGCTCTTTTAATGCCTTGTCCTTTAACTTAGCTGCGGTGATATTTTGCTGAACACCCATTACTTCAATAGGCTCCCCTTTGGCATTATGCCGGGTTACCTTGCCCCGACCTTCCAACCAAGTCCAACTTCCTTTAGCATTTTTAAACCTAAATTGAACGCTAAAAGCACGATTTGACGCAATTTGTTGTTCGATTTTAGCGAATACCAGCTGGATATCATCAGGGTGCACCTTAGCTTGAAAACTTTCTAGCGAAACCTGAAAGGCTTGCGGTGCGTAACCTAAGATAGCAAAAGCCTGATCCGACCAGCTAATAGCATTAGTGGTTAAGTCCCACACCCAAAAACCTGTTTCAGAGGCATCCAAAGCCAGTTCAAGTTGCGCTTTACTATCCTGCGCCTGGCGTTTCGTTTCAATTTGATCGGTTTCATCGAGTAAATAACCATAGACATTAGTGACACGCCCTTCATCATCATACATTGGACGCGTGTAATCCATCAGCCAATGCACCTTACCCTGTTTATCAAATACCCGATACGACTGATTAATAAAGGGGCGTTGTGCAGCGATGGCCTCACTCAACTCTGCTTTGGTTTGCTCAAAATCGTCTGGATGAACAATCTGGGCAAACTCAAAACGACCATCGGTTAACTCTTCTGAGCTATAACCCAAAATATTCTTAACATTTTCAGAAACAAACCGAACCGGCCAGTTACCCTCTGGGTGCCAAATAAACAATAATACTGGCCCCTGCTTAAACAACTCCCGCTCTACTTGCAAGTGGCGTTGCTGCTCGCCTAAATATCGACGCCACTTATCATAAACCAAAGCAACCAAGTCTTTTTGGTGCAAAATACCCTGCACTTGACCGCCCTTAACAACCGCAAGACGCTTAATTTTTTTAGATCGACTTAGGTTAAGGGCGTCTTGAACACTCACATCCATGTTCACTGTAACCAGTGGCGAAACCATAATCCTTTCTACCAGCATATCACTAGGCATATTTTCAGCTAACGCATGGGTAATATCTCGCTGGGTCACAATCCCAACCGCTTGGTGATTACGCTCTATAATCGCAGCAGTTTGTTGATGGTCACGCAAGGTTAACAGCACATTTTTTAAGCTGCTTTGAACATCGACAGCTAGGTAGCAAGACAAATGCATGATATCCCTAATGCGCTTAAATTCGGTTAAATGACCTGGTTCCAAATGGGCCGCTAAATCAGAATAACTCACTATGCCACTAAGGTTTCCTTGCTTATCGAGCAAACACAAGTACTCAAAAGAACCTTGTTTTAATGCGTTCAATCCCTCAATCACTGACGCATCATCCGGCAAGCTATTGACCGGTTGCAAATCAAAGCAACCTAACGGTTGGTTAAAGTCTTGTTCTTGCAAGCGAAACGCAATTAACTCCCGGGCTGTCAGCATTCGCAACCCCTGCTGTCCAGTGATCACTAGGTCGCGCAAAGATTGCTGATCCATTAGGTCAACAGCGTACTGGAGACTTTGATTATCCGTTAAGCTAATGACTTTTTTAGTAGCAATACTAATCAGTGAAGGAAAAAACATAACTTATTACTCTTATTTTTTGGCGCAAACGCACAAGCATTATTGTGAATTATCCGCTGACCATTGCGCAAACCAGTCTTTAAACTCAGCAGGTTTACCAAATAAATACCCTTGCAGCTCTAAATGTTCAAATTGAGCTAGTTGTGCTGCTTGCGCTGGCGTTTCAATCCCCTCTGCAATCACCCGCAAATTCATTTGTTGGGCCATCGCATAAATTGTCGGCACCAAACTCACAGACTCGTTGCTTTCAGTCATGGTTAAGATAAAGGAGCGGTCAATTTTTAACTCATCAACAGGTAGCTGTTGTAAGTAACTTAGCGATGAATAGCCTGTGCCAAAATCATCAATAGAGAACTGCACGCCTAAAGATTTAAGCTCGTTCATTTTATTGACGACCATTTGCAATTCATCTAAAAACAGACTTTCGGTAATCTCAATCATTAAGCCATTGGGCTGAGCAGCAGATTCCGCTAACCATTTCTTGACGCTTGCTACAAACGAAGCTTGCATAAATTGACGCGGACTAATATTGACCGCAACGATAATGGCGGGTTGACTTTGCTGCATTTGCGCTAAAATCAAACACGCATGTCGTAACACCCAGTCCCCTAAGCCTAAAATAAGATCGGACTCTTCTGCTAGCGGTATAAAGGTTCCTGGTGCCATAAGCCCATGGTCTGGGTGCTGCCAGCGGACTAGACACTCTAAACCCATTAATTGGCGCTGGTGATTCACCTGAGGCTGCACAAACAAGCGTAACTCATCGCGCAAAATCCCGCTGGCCAGTTCATTTTGGAGCTGATGTTTTGCTAATGAATCTTGCAACAGTTGTTGATCAAATACACACACACCTGTACCAGAACTTTGGCGAATCTGCTTTAGTGCCACACCCGCATTTTCAAATAACTGATTGATCACCACCTGGCTACTCTCGGGTTTGGATAAAACTAAACTTGCCACGCCAACCGCAACGTTCAAGTCAAACCGCTTACCTCTTACCCCAACCGATGTGTTAAAGGCTTGAACAATTGTTTGCACAGTCTGGTCAAGCGCCTCATCTTTTTGTCCATCCCGTTGACAAAAAACAGCAAACTCATCGGCCGCTAAGCGCGCAACAAGGTTACCCTGACCTGTAAATAGTCTATTCAAGCGCTGTCCCACGGCTACAAGCACCGCGTCTCCTACATCGGCTCCATCAATTTGATTGATAAATTTAAAACGTGCAATGTTTACTAAAATGAGTGCGGCGTTTCGCCCCGAAGATTCAAATAACTGCTTGTCAATAAATTGAATTATACGATTGCGGTTAGCTAAGCCGGTTACCGGATCACGATATAACAACTCATTAATGCGTTGTTCACGTTGTTTTCGAGAACTAATATCGCGTTGAATCGCTAAATAATGGGTCGCTCGACCCTGCTCATCTTTTACCGGAGAAATTATCGCTTGGCTAGGGTAAATCTCGCCATTTTTACGTTTATTAGATAGTTCACCTAGCCATACTTTACCTTGTTTCAAAGTTGCCCATAAGTCTTGATAAACAGACTTCGGCGTTAGACCTGAACTCAAAATACTAGGTGACTTACCTAAGACTTCCTCTTCTGTATAGCCCGTTGTTTGTTCAAACATGGGGTTCATATAACGAAACTGCCCATTCAGATCGGTAATCACGATTGATTCAGGACTTTGTTCAACGGCCTGGTTAAGCAATCTAAGCTCGGTCAATGCTTTCTTCAATCGTCGACGCTCTTGATTTAGTAAGCCCTGCCGCTGGATAAGCAGGGCTACAACAAACGCAAGCATGCTGAAAACCAATACTAATCCGATAACAATCTCTATGAGCCACCAAGCCACTACATCTTGAAACTGCAGCGCAAAATCATCAAAGGGCTCTAAACGTAACTCGCGCATTAAATTGTCAATGGTGCGATAGTCGCCCGCAATTGTAAAACCACCGATTTGCATAGCCTCTGATAAAGGGCTATGGCTCGGTATGGCCAATAACGCGGCGGCAACCAGTCTAATGACCTCGCTATCCACTTCCGGCATGGCCGCAAACGCCCATTCTGGATAGAGACGTGTACTCGTGATAAACGGAAAACCAGCATAAGCCTGCTGGTTTAGAATTTTAAGCTGCGACAAATCTATTAACTCACGCGCCGACAAGGCTTCTAACACACCCGTGCGAACAAACCCCACATCCACCTCGCCAGCCAACACCGCTTCCACGACTCTGCGCTGCGGTTGTCCGGTTGTGGTCACATTCGCGTCTTGCTGTAAACGAATCCCATGCTGCAATAATTCAAAAGCCTGCATTTGATAAGAACCCAACCCAGTTATAGATGCGCCGGCGACCCGCTTGCCCTTAATGTCTTTTAAGTTAGCAATATCATCACGTTCAGCAAGGGTAAAAATCACGCCACCAAAATATTCGGTGACCTGCCCGCCGTCTTTGTTAAGTAATGAAGCCAAAGGCGAACTCAGTTGATGCCGATAGGTTAATAAAACATACTGCGAGGGTTGAGTCAGCACAAAATCCACCGCACCCGATGCGACGGCTTGTTCCATTTCTTCGTTGTGATACACCGCTAGCTCAAATTGAGCATGATCAATTTTGTTTGTTAAATAGTCTGCCAGTGGTTGCCAACGCGCCATAGCAAGCGACTTATCTTGAAAAGCCAGCACGGCTAATTGATATACTGTTTGTTGCTTCGCGTCTTGTTGGTGCACATCTGAGGACTGTTCAACTAACGCTTGAGCGGCTATAGGCAAGGTTAAAAACACACATGCCAGTATCAATTTGAGAGGATTGACCAACAATCTCGTCATGGTTTAGTCCGTTGCTGGGAATTCATTACAAAGTTTACACTATTTTGCAGTAATACCGCTTCCAGTTCTTGGTGGGGTTCGACTAACCAGGCTTGGTTAATCTGGCCGGTTTTAAGAAGCTTGATCGCCTTTTGAGCATCATGCGCCACTTTGACTTGATATTCGGCTTGCGCTTGTTGGGCGAGGGTTTTGAGTTGCTGTTTGTCATGGCAGACGATTAATAGCACGGGTTTGGGTTTTGATGTTGGCTGTGCTTTCGGCTGCGATGTTAGATGTTCGCTTAATACGCGATACAATTCATCTGAATTGAGCGGTTTAGCAAGGTGGTCATTCATACCTACAGCCAAGGCTTTGTTACGATCTTCAACAGCCGCCGCCGCGGTTAAGGCGATAATCGGAATAGCTGGATTAAACTCGCGTATCGTCCGGCAGGCCTGGTAACCGTCCATCACCGGCATTTGGATATCCATTAAAATGACATCAAACGGCTGTTTCTGGGCTTTTTCAACTGCGATTTGACCGTTTTCGGCCAGTTCAACGCTCAAGCCAAGCTGTGTCAGCATATTGGCGGCGACCTCTTGGTTGATTTCATTGTCTTCGACTAATAACACCTGACCTGATAACTGCTTGTGTTTAAGGGGTTTGACATAACTTTCAAGCTTGGCGAGTTGCTCGGCGTTACAGGCCGACATGGGTACTGAAAAACTAAATGTGGAACCCTTACCAAGCTCACTGTCAATATGAATATCACTCCCCCCCATTAACTTGACTAAACGTTCACTGATCACCAAGCCCAGGCCGGTGCCGCCGTGTTTGCGGGTAATACTGGTATCCGCTTGGGTAAACGCGTTAAACAGTTTTTGCTGCTGCTCAGTACTCAAGCCCACTCCTGTGTCTTTAATATCGAAACTTAACCATAAGCCGCCATGGTGATCAGTATGAAATTTACAGACCACCTCTACTTTGCCACGCTCGGTAAACTTAATCGCATTGCCAATTAAATTTGTCAGCACCTGACGCAAACGCAGGTTGTCACCATAGAAACAGCATTTATTTAGCTGGCTATCCGCGAGATGCACATCAAACGCCAAACCTTTGTCTTGCGCTAAGTATTCAAATAAATCAGTCAGCTCGTCTTTGAGTTGCACCAGCTGAAACGGCTGTCGATCAAGTTCCAGCTTACCGGCTTCGATTTTCGAGAAGTCGAGAATATCGTTGATTATGCCCAATAATAACCGGCCGGATTGATTCACCCGTTCAAGTTGATGCTGCATTTTTTGCGGATCGGTTTCGGTTAAACCCAACTCCGACATACCGATAATGCCATTCATCGGCGTGCGGATTTCATGGCTCATATTCGCGAGAAATTCCGACTTAGCGCGATTGGCGGCATCGGCGCGATCACGCTCAATTTGCAAATCACGCGTTAAGGCATGTTGTTGCTGTTGCAAACGTTTAGCAAAAATCAACGAACTAAAGTTTTGACTAAATACCGACAATTTTTGCGTTAAATCGTCTGAATAGCCGCCCGGCGCATTCCCAATCCCAAAAAAACCGATCATGTCATCGGCATAAAAAACCGGCACACCCATAAAGGCATTCAAAGCCGGATGCCCCGGTGGTAAACCGCCTGCTCGGGCATCATTCGCCGGGTCATTGCTGACCACCGTTGTTTTATTCAACAAGGCATAACCAAACAGATTATTTAGGTTACGAAATTCCATACCCCGTCCGGCTACCTCATCATAGAGCGCTCGCGTTGCGTCATCCCAAGCGATATTCGTCAAGGCAAAGCTTTTAAGATAAGGCGCTCCCTGTTCATCATGCAAGACTTCGCCAATAAAGCCGTATTCACTTTGGGTAAAACTCAAAATTTCTTCTAACAAGACATCCGAAGTCGTTTGAATATCCTGCGTGGTCATGAAAGTTTGATTCGCGCGCCAAACTGCTTGTAAAAGCTGGTTTTTCTGCTCCGTTTCTAATTGAAGTTCTTTTTGTTCGGTTATCTCCAGATGGGTGCCCATCATTTGAATCGGTTGCCCTTGCGCATTCATTTTGGTGGTATTGCCACGCCCCTGAATCCACGTCCAACCGCCTTGCGCATTTTTAAACCGGAACTCCACTACAAACGACTTATCCTGCGCCATTTGCTGTTCAATCGACTGAAACATCGGGTGCAGATCATCAGGGTGCAATAAACTTTGAAAAACCTCAAGGCTGATTGTAAACGCTTGCGGTGCATAGCCTAACTGCACAAAGGCTTCATCTGACCAAGTAATATCATTAGTCAGCAAGTCCCATGTCCATAAACCAATCAGAGTCGCTTGCATGGTTAGGGAAAATTGTTGGTTCGCATTCTCTAGCGCAAGTTGCTGGTGTTTTTGGCTGGTAATATCATGCACAAAGCCGTGCCAGATAACGGTGCCATCATCGCGTCTGGTTGGGCTGGATTGACCACTAAGCCACCGCGTTAAGCCACTGGGCAGGTTGACGCGAAACTCTTGC
This sequence comes from Thiomicrospira sp. ALE5, assembly GCF_900112445.1. Lineage (GTDB taxonomy): Bacteria > Pseudomonadota > Gammaproteobacteria > Thiomicrospirales > Thiomicrospiraceae > Thiomicrospira. Next base: position 699,220 of record NZ_FOYY01000003.1, read on the forward strand.
GACCAAGGGGTTAGGTTCTGTGCTGACTCATCAATGGCTTTCGATAGGTCTTGAATATCCTCTTCATGCACCCGACTAAACAATTTCGATGCATCCTCTTGAACATCCTCAAACTGCAAATCAAACAAATCAACAATCGCCGGACTAGCGAAGGAAAAGCCAAAACGCTGATTAGGATAACGCACCAGCTCATAAATCATGCCGGGAATATTGTTCGACAGCGCTTGCAGACGATGATGCGCATGCTTGATTTCACTTTGATCAATCAAATAGCCCAAAATCTCAACCACTTCACCCTGCTCGTTATACACCGGGCGCGTGTAGTCATAAAACCAACGACATTGGCCATTAGCGTTAATCAAACGATAAGTCTGCTCCCAAAAGGGGCGTTTTTCTGCGATATATTGCGTTACTTCTTGACCTAACTTTTCTAGATCATCAGGGTGTACTAAGGAAACGAATTGAAACCCCTCGGACAAAACCTCGTCAACAGAGATGCCGAGAATCTGCTGGACATTGGACGAAACAAAGTTCACCGGCCAGCCTTCTTCCGGTCGCCACTTAAACACCAAAACTGGCCCCCCGGCAAACAAGTCACGCTCATTTTTTAAACGTGCTTGCTCTTGAGCCAAGCGTTCGCCCCAAGCCTGGTACACCAAGGTCACTAAATCTTTTTGATGCAAAACCCCTAAAACCTCTCCCGACAAACCATCCACCACCAACAAGCGTTTTATTTTATGCACGCGTGCCTGCTCCAAGGCCTCACCTAAGCTCAAATGGCTGGCAAAGGTTTTTAATGGTGCAGACATCACCGTGTCCGCCTGTACCGACAAGTCAGCATGTTGGTCAAACAAACGAATAATATCGCTCTGGGTAATCATGCCGACAGGTTTTTCTTCATCAAACACCACCGCGGCAGTTTGGTGCGCATGACTCAGCTTGGCAAACACCTGCTCAACGCTGTGCGTGTTATCGACCTTAACAAACTGCGACATACCTAACACTTCAGCGAGCGTTTTGGTTTGCGCGAGGTTTTCCGGGTCAAGATAACCGGCCAGATCGCTATAACTGACAATCCCGACCAATTCGCCTTGATCAACCAGACACAAATATTCATCTGGGTGACAACGTATAACCTCCAACGCCTGTAACACCGGTGCTTCAGGCGGTAAGGTGGGGACAGCATTCAATTCTACTTGACGCAAAGGCTGGTCAAAGTTGACCTGTTGTAAGCGGAAATGGATCAATTCGCGGGTTGTCAGAATCCGCAACCCCGCCTCACCGGTCACAATCACATCGCGCAGTTTGCGCTCGGCCATTAAATGCACCGCATCATTAATCGAGTGACAATCGGCAATCGTAATCACATTCGGGGTAGCAATCTCGCTCAGCTTAGGTAATAACATTGGCGTATCCGTAAAGTTGTCTCATCCCTTAAATATACCTTGAGCACTTATCACTTGCCATAACTTAAACAACTATGAGTAAAAAGAAATTAACAACCATAAGTATTAACAACACACCCACTCGGTAAAGTCTTTAGCCCTAAAAGACTATACGCAATAAAACTAGAATTATTAAACCTTGTCATCCGATTAATTTATTGAAATAAATTTTGGTGTAACATAGCTTCAAGTTTTATTAAGAGCTGTTTTTTATGTACCAGCAACCCCGCAACATTTTACTTATAGACGATGACTTACTACTGCAACGCGTGCAGCTTGCTTTTATTGAAAGTTATGGGCATCAAGCCTTTGCGGTAAAAAATTTAGCTGAAGCACAAGAAGCGCTTAACAATAGGCATTTTGACTTAATACTGACTGACATTATCATGCCTGAGATGAATGGTTTTGAGCTAACAAAAAAGCTGAGAGATGACGGCATAAAATTACCCATCATCGCTTTGAGTGGCAACGGCAGTGATGCCGATCGCCAACAGGCAAAACAGGCTGGCATGAATGGCTATCTTACCAAGCCACTCCGGCAGGATGCTTTTAACAAAGTAATCGCAACTTTCTTTTAGAAAACGCCCCGATTGGGGCGTTTGAATTGTGATTTTTTTAAGCTAAATTTCCGGTGTGTCGCGTAACGGTAGATAATTCGACAGGGCATCAATCAAAGCGTGTTGGTCTAAGGGTTTCGTTAAATAGTGGTTCATGCCTGCTGCTAAGCCCTGCTGTCGATTTTCAGCAAAGGCATCGGCGGTGAGCGCAATTACCGGGATGGGGTTCCGATTGTGTGCCTGCTCCCAAGCACGAATCTGCTCAGTGGCTTGGTAACCATCCAGCACCGGCATTTGAATGTCCATAATAATGGCATCGAGTTGATCTGCATGGGCTTGCACCTGTTCAACCGCTTGCTGGCCGTTTTCCGCTACTCGCGTGCTAAGCCCCAGTAAAGCAAGTTGGTTTTCCACCACCAGCTGATTAATCTCGTTGTCTTCAACCACCAACACCTGACCACTAAATTGCGGCAAGGTGTTATGCGCGTCCGATGGGGTTGCTGCCGAGTCGGCTGTTACTACCGGCGCTAAGCTTACTTTAAACCAAAAACGTGCACCCTGACCGACTTGACTGTCCACACCGGCTTCACCCCCCATCAGCTGCGCCAATTTTTGCACAATCGACAGGCCGAGCCCGGTACCGCCATATTGGCGGGTGCTGCTGTTATCCAGCTGACTAAAGGGCTGAAATAAATGCTGATGTTGTTCCGGTGCAATGCCGATACCCGAATCTTCTACCGCAAATAACAATTCCCCCTCTGGCGTCAGTTCTTGCGCTTCGATTAACACCGTCCCTTGTTCGGTGAATTTAATCGCGTTATTCACTAAATTGTTAAGCATTTGGCGAATACGCTGCCCATCGCCTTGATAACAGGCGTTGTCTTTGCCCTGCCAACGCATGTTAAGTTGCAAGTGTTTTTGCTTGGCGCTCGGTGTAAACAAGGCCAGGGTGTCTTGCAGGATTTGGTTGGGGAATACCAGGCCTGGTTCGAGGTTCAGTTTGCCGGCTTCCACTTTGGAGAGATCTAAAATATCGTTTAACAAGCGCATCAGGGTTTCGCCCGAGTCCATAATGGTTTGGGCATAACGGCGATAGTCCTGCTCAGCAGGGGTTTGAGCCAACAATAATTGCGCCATGCCGAGAATGCCGTTCATCGGTGTACGAATCTCGTGGCTCATGGTCGCCAAAAAACGGCTTTTCGCAATATTGGCGGCCTCCGCCTGTTGCTTGTGTTGTTCGGACAGTTCCAAGGATTGCTGCAAGCGCAACTCGGTCAGCTTTTGGTCGGTAATGTCCATCACAATGCCAATGACTTTGCTCACCTTGCCTTGCTCAATGAGTGGTGCCGTTTTGGTGCGAATCCATTTGTCTTTGCCCAGATGGGTTTTGAATGGAAAGACCAAATCATAGGGCTGGGCCTTTTCAATACAGGCTTTAAAGGCTTCAAGAATCGTTTCGCGATCTTCAGGCAAATAACAATGCACACTTTCAGCGATATGATCAAAGTCGGGACTGGGTTTAAAATCATGCAACCTAAACAACCCCTGCGTCCAAAACATTTTAGCGCCATCGACTTGATACTCCCAGCCACCTATTTTGGCGAGTGCTTCACTGTCTTCTAGTAGGCGTTCACTGCGTTCAAGTTCGGTTTTGAGTGCCTGAAGATCAGAGATTTCACGACTGATTCCAAATAGCCCCACCAGCTGATTATGTTCGTCCAACACCGGCCATTTATTGGTTTGCACATACCCCAGTTTGCCTTGTTCATCATAATAGGGATTAATTTTGCCGATAACCGCTTGCCCTTGCTGATAGACCGGTGCTTCTTCTTCATGATAAATCTTGGCGGTCTCCGCCGGAAATAGCTGGTGATCATCTTTGCCGATCATATCTCGCCAAGAACTATGGCCGGTCACCTTGGCCAGGGTTTGGCTGCAAAACAACATTTTGCCATCTCGGTCTTTGAAATACACAAAGTCGGTTGTTTGCTCAAGAAAGGCTTCAAACTCTCGCTTAAACTCAAACAAATCCCCTTCGGCTTTTTTTCGTTTGACATTCACGAACCACAAAAACAACGAAAGCAAGGCAAACAGTAGGATGCCAACAATTAAAAGCTGCTGAATGCGTTGGTTAAGCTGATGAGTTTGCCCTAATTGTAAGGCGACTTCTTGCTCTAACCTGTCTTTGAAATGCCAGATACCCGGATCAAAATCGCGCCCCGGGGTCACATCATGGATTACCGACAGTAATAAGTTGGTGGCACCGAACTGATAAGGCTGTGAATAGACCTCGACCGTGCGCAGCTCGCCATTAGCAAGCTGATGGCGGAAAATGAAGTAGTTGCGCCCCTGCTGCTTGGCGAGCTGGCGCTCTTGCGCGACCTGCTCAACACTCAAGCTATTGATTTGCTGAATGCGCATCTGCTGCAGGGTTTGGCGTGAATAGCCATAAAAGTCCGCCGCCGCTTGGTTGGCACTCACGATTTGACCGCTGTTGGGTTCAATTAACAGCATAACCAAACCCTGGTTCTCAAACACCTGCTGAAAACTTGAACTCTGCGCGCTTAACGGCAGACACAACGCCACACAACTGCTGAGCCACATAAGCACTTGGCGATAACGAGATAATTTCAATAGCATTCCTTTAGCGGCAGTCTTACTCAAAATTAAACACATACTATGATCTTAACGGCTTTTTAATAACTTGGCACTAAGTTTATAGTCATATTTTTACCGCTTTAAAGACGTAAAACGCCCCGTTTGGGGCGTTTGAAATAAGCACTTAGGTTTTAAAGCAGTGCGAGGCTATTGCTAAAAATCACTCCACTCGTCAGCAGCCGGTTTGGATGGTTTCGCAGGCTTGGACGCTAACTGGCGGACCGCAGGTTTTGCTAAGACCGCCGGTTTCGATAAAGCTTTCGGCTGGCTAGCCGTATTGCCGGTTTTAAAGAACGCCATATCTTCCTGTAAACGCTGCGCCTGCTCACTCAGGCTTTCTGATGCCGCACTGGTTTCTTCTACCAACGCCGCATTTTGCTGCGTAACACCATCAATCTGTGCAATCGCATTATGAACTTGCTTGATGCCTTCGGATTGTTCAACAGAGGCCTGGGCAATTTGTTTAATCATCTCGGCCACATTATTAATCGCATCATTAATGCCTTGCAAAACGTCTCCTGATTCAGCAGCAAGCTTGGTGCCCTCATCGATACGTCCCACGCTTTCATCAATCAGGTCTTTAATATCTTTGGCCGCTTCAGCTGATTTTTGCGCCAACGCCCGTACTTCACCGGCTACCACCGCAAAACCACGGCCATGTTCTCCGGCACGGGCGGCCTCTACCGCCGCATTCAGTGCGAGTAAGTTGGTTTGGAAGGCTATCCCATCAATCAAGGTCACAATATCCGCTATCTTATGACTCGACTCTTGAATAGAGTTCATCGCACCGATAGTTTGTTGCATAACCGTGGCACCTTGGTTGGCTTGCTTTTGTACCTGCTGTGTGACACCAACTGTCTGCTGAGCATTTTCGGTATTGGCCTGGACCGTCGCGTTCATTTGATCCATGGTGGCTGAGGTTTGCTCAAGCGAGGCAGCCTGTTCTTGAACCCGTTGACTCAGGTCTAATGATGCTTGCGACACTTCGGTAGCGGCACTACTCACATTCACTGATGCATCGGTTACTGCGTTAACCACTTGCTTCATTTTTTCCATGGAATAGTTAATCGAGTTTTTCAAGCTGTGCAGTTCACCTTTAAAGTGCCCTGTGGGTAATTCAACAGTTAAATCACCTGACGCTTGCGCGGCCACCACTTGACTGATTTTCGTAATCGCATCCGAGATGTCTTCCATCGAACTATTGATACCATTTTTAAGTTTCAATAACTCACCGCGTGCGTCAACCTCGACACGATAATGGAAATCACCCTCTTGCATTTTAGACATCACGTGGTTGATGCTATTAATGGTTAGGTGCAAGTTTTGTACAGCCTGATCAACCTTAGTACGGAATTCCCCTTTAACAGTATCCGGTAGCGTGACACTAAAGTCACCGTTGTAAAGGGCATCCATCACCGTTTGAAGTGCGTCCATGGTGTTTTGAACACTTCCTACCGACGCATTAACGGCGTTTTTCATCATATTAAGGTCACCATGGAGAATATCAGTAACCTGAACATCAAATTTACCCTCGGCAACCGAAGACATGACGTCATTAACATTGGTTATTGCACGCTGGACATTAGCAGCAAAACGATTGTAGGACTGCACAATGTCGCTGATTTCGTCACCGCGATCATGATACATGACGCGACCATTAAAACGACCTGTGTTGATCATAGTGCGCATCGACGCCGACAACATTTTAAGCGGCTTGATCACCCGTTTTGATATCACCAATAACAGTAAAAGCACAATCGCAATCACCACCAATACGACCCCTAACAACGACCAAATCACTTGTTGAGTGGCGGCAGCTATTTGTTGCTGAATTTGATCAGCCGGTTTAATCATCAGGTGGCGACCCATCACTTCACCGACCGGATTGTATGCGGGTAAATCTAAAATAATTGCATCACCTATGAAGTAACCGGCACGATTTTCACCCTGCTCAAATTTTGGCAGGTTCTCACGCAGGTAATTAATGGCCTCTTCATTAAACCAAGCGTTATGAGCCAACAAGTAACCCGGCATAAACGCATTGTTATTGGTCAAAGTACGTGGCATACGATCACCATAAAAGCTTTGGTCAACTACCATTACCCAATCAGTATTGAGTTGCTTAAGATCACGGACAATGGAACCCACACCACCTGAAGCGGACACCACCCCAACCAACTGATTGTTATAAAACACGGGCGCATAACCCGTCGCGCCAATACCAAAACCATTTTTATTAATGGATAGGTCACCCACTACACGCTGGGTTTCAAATGCACGATCACGAATCCGGTCAAGATGTTCATCTCCAAACTGCTCCAATGACCAGGAGCGCATAAAGGAGCGGCGGTCATTATCATAAAGTTGAAAGCGAATATTGCGGTAGTCAGTAATTCTAGCGAAGTGATTTTGAACTTCTGACAGACGCTGTTCTGCAACTGTCCGAGGCACTACCCCTGCCAAGGCTCGCTGAATTTCAGGCATCATCGCCGCGGTGGCCGCTATATCGGTCACAGAAACCGCTTTAAAAGCAATCTGATCTTTGATTTGTTGTTCTGCAACATCTAGCGCCTCATTGAGCTGCTGGTCAATAATCGGTGCAATTTGTGATTTATAAAACAAACCACCCAAAGCCACCAGGCCTGCTAACAACACGATCATGGCGTAAATTGCCAAAAGTTTTGCCAAGCTGCCCGTAATGGCAAACTTGTTTAACTTCGCTGCCAAAGGCGTGATCGCCATGCTGTTTTGCAGCCTTAACTCACCTTGATTAATTTGGCGATAGAGTTTTTCAGCCATAGCTATTTGTTGCGATGTCGCCGGAGTGCGAACCGAAACATAACCGAGTTTTTTGCCATCTTCAACCATAGGCGATACATTGGCTTGCACCCAATAGTGGTCACCATTTTTAGCGCGATTTTTTACAATCCCAGTCCAATCTTTACCGGCTTTAATGGTTTGCCACATATCCTCAAACACTTGGGCTGGCACATCTGGGTGGCGCAAATTGTTATGGGGTTGACCGACAAATTCCTCACGACTATAGCCAGAGATTTTTAAGAAGTCATCCGAAGCCGTTGCAACAATGCCCTGTAAGTTAGTGGTGGTAGATAAGATGTAATCATCAGGAATGGTTATTTGGTTTTGTGTTACAGCTCTGTTTGACAGCACTTTTTGGCTCCAACTATAAATCTTAGGCTATAGAATTGAAATCACGCAATTTTTGACTTAATTATTCAAAAATAAATTGGTTGAAGAATAACACCATATTAGTAATTAGTTAAGAGAAAGCGATTAATAGTTATACTGCATAACCGAAACGTCTAAACTCATTAAAAGTTTCAATCGCAATTGTATTCATCACTTCTCCCTTGACCAGATCGCAACGGCTTGCAAGCTCATTTTAGTTTGCTCGATAGGTTAACTGGGGTATCATTTAGCCCATAAAACAACACTAAGTTAGGGTTTGCTATGTCATTCATTACATTTGATACGCTCCAGTATGCCAAAGCCCTTGAAGCCAAGGGCTTCACCACGGAGCAAGCCGAAGCCTTGGCCGAACAAACGCTAATGAAGCAAGACATAGCGCAAATTAACGCAGATTTACGGGTTTTAAAATGGGGTATTGGCTTAGTGGTTGGTATTGCGGTCACTGTGGCGATTAAACACCTGTTTGGACTATAAGTTTCGCTAAGTTATTGATTTTTTTGGGCATAATAAAACCCGCTTGATGCGGGTTTAGTAAGTAATATGGCGGAGAGCGGGGGATTCGAAAACACCCTAAAAACCTAGCTAAAAAACCTTTTATTTGTTTTTGTACTCACTTTTATACTCACTTTCACCATTTCCTGGGTAGTGTTTAGAAATCTGTGTCATTTCGTTAAAATTTCTCAAAAAGGAATGACACATGACAAAACCACAATTCGATTTCAACGAAGCATTAGCACAGCTTCAATCTGGCAAAGGGCTCACCGGTAAAGATGGTGTATTAACGCCCTTAATCAAACAGCTCACCGAAGCCGCGCTTAAAGCCGAACTTGACCTACATTTAGCCGAAGATACGTCAGCTAATCGTAAAAACGGCTACACCAAGAAAACTGTCAAAAGCGGTGTGGGTGAATTTGAGCTAGACACACCCCGTGATCGTGAGGGTACGTTCGAACCGCAACTGGTCAAAAAACACCAAACCAAACTCACTCCAGAAATCGACCAGAAAATTCTCGGATTGTTCGCACTGGGCACCAGTTACCGCGATATCCGTTTCCACATTGAAGAACTGTACGGCATTGATGTGTCTGAAGCGACCATTACCGCTGTCACCGACCAGCTGATTCCTGAGCTTAAAGAATGGCAGTCGCGCTTGCTGGACGCAATCTACCCGTTTATCTGGCTCGATGCCATTCACTACAAAATTAAAGACAATGGCCGCTATGTCAGCAAAGCAGTCTACACCATTTTAGGGGTCAATACCGAAGGTCGCAAAGAACTGCTCGGCTTGTACCTCTCAGAAAGCGAAGGGGCGAACTACTGGCTCTCTGTCTTAACCGATTTACATAACCGTGGCGTCAAAGATATTCTGATTGCCAGTGTAGATGGTTTAACCGGCTTCGTCGAAGCGATTAACAGCATCTACCCACAGACTGAAGTGCAACAATGCGTGATTCATCAAATCCGCAACTCAATGAAATACGTGGCCTCCAAAAACCAGAAGGCCTTTATGCAAGATTTAAAGCCGGTTTACCGTGCCACCACCAAACAAGCCGCTGAGGCCGCACTGGATGAACTGGAAGCCAAATGGGGCGCACACTATCCGATTGTTATCTCGTCTTGGCGGCGCAAATGGGATAATCTCAGTGTGTACTTCAAATACCCGGAGTACATCCGACGGGTGATTTACACAACCAACGCGATTGAAGCAGTGCATCGCCAGTTCCGTAAACTGACCAAAACCAAAGGCGGTTTTCCAAACGAAAATAGCTTGTTGAAACTGTTGTATGCTGGCATACTCAACGCGTCCAAAAAATGGACGATGCCGGTTCAAAACTGGAACCTTGCCCTGTCTCAGTTGGCTATCCACTTCGAAGGTCGACTAGACAAGGCGTTGGATATTTAAGAAACTAGGCTGACACAGAATTTTGAACGCTCTCATTTCCTGCGATTAAAACTTCTTGATTTTAAGCTCTAATTAGATCCCTTCTTCACTACATACACTAGAGTATGCCAAGCTACTTTTTAAAGAACGATCACGATTCCTTTTCTGATCAATCTCATCAGCACGTTTTCGAACAGATTCAACACGCGCCAATCCCTTAAACTCTTGCCGCCCTTCTTCTGAAGCATAAACATAGTACTGATTCCTATACGATTTATCTTTACTACTTTCCAATCTATTTAAGATCTCACACACCATATCCTCTTCCGACATGTTTTGTTTGTTTTTATATAGTCTTTTATTAAAAAGCAAAAGCTTAGGGGCTACTCGTTCTGCCATTTGGTCTGTACTTGACCAGCCATAAAAAGGAGCTTTATTAGCAATAAGATTTAGCAACATTTGTTTAAGCTGACGTTTTTTAAAAGCACTCGATTCACTACCAAGGTTTACTGTATCCCTTATGTTGCCAGATACTTTCATGCCTAGGTAGATGCCATAAAGTGCCTCAGCCTTTGATAAGGCTACAATGGTGTAATGTTCGAAATATGCACGGCGTCTGCCTAGCTGATCCTGTTGAAAACTATCAACCTTATCATAACCAGAATCTTGAAACGTTATTTGATACAAACCTGATAACTGCAATGCGAGTCGGGCACAAACAGCCAAAGTGATAGCATTGTATAAACAATCGTGGCGCAGGGAATTGACATCTATCGGATCTTTACTGGGGTCTTTATAATTATATCTATACAAACTAAACATATCAGGTACGGTCAGACGATTGACCTGCTCTACAATTAAATTCTCTAAATCCATTGTCTGCATGCTCAATTCAAATAGACCAATTTGAAAATCTTCATAACGTTGAACATACCGAAGCAATGGGACCATGTGATTTTCACTGATAACGTCATCTACCATACCAAATAAGCCTTCTTTCTTCGCTTGCAAGTAGGTTTTATTGATCAAATCTGATTTCTTTCTGTTATTTCGAATAAAATCATCAACCTGCCTATAGTTCTCAGCTATGGTCAATCGATAGAAAAGATCAAGTATTTGCTGACCTGCTAAACTATCAAACTGATCAATTATTCTTGGTTCAGTGCACAAGCCGAAAAGTACCCTTTTAAGCTTGTCTTTAGCTATTTTGCTTTGCTCTTTTACAGCCTCATCTAAAGATTCTTTCGCGGTTAAACTATCCAAATCTCCATTAGAACTTAATTCAGCTTTCAATTTATCAAAAACTGCTTCTTCTAAATCCCTGGACAATCGGTAGTAGATATCATCAAAAGTGATTGCTGGCTTAAAATCAACAAATTTCTTTGGTTTTGTATCAATCCGATTCCATTTCGAATCAAATATACTGTTCTTATTCACCACACACTCCTGCATTTATCAACTTACTGCCATTAAATGCGACCGATTTAGCAGCTTAATCATTGAAGCATTTATAGGCTTAATCCTAAAGAAATATGCTGTTCTTTACAAAGTTTTCAAAATCACCTATAAACCCTAACTAAGCTAGCTGATATTAACCAGCAAACCTGCTTAAAAGTCTATATCGCAACTCGGTGTTGCATAGTCGAAGTCCACGCTGCTTTAAAAGCCGCATCACCAGCAAAGAGCTTGTACAGCTCAAGCTCTTCTTTACGTCGTTTCAACATGACCTCTTTGAGCATTTTTTCAAACACCAAATCCCGATGATGAGGATCTGTCTCATTTTTATATTTTGTTTCAAAATCCGGGTGCGCTTTAATACTGTCTGCAATATTAATAAATTTCACCCGCTGCTCTTCCGGCGTTGCACTCCAATCTTGGAACCAACGCTCGTTGAAGTCACGGATAATCTCATCTAACGGATCTTCTTGTTTTTCTCCATGCGCCCCGCGCGGATTCGGGTTTTGCGGATCGAGTTGGGTTTCTGTCGCATCCAAGCCAATCGACTGATTAAGCCTGACACGTTCAAGACCATACGAACTTAAATCTACCGACTCCAACAAGGCATCAAGCTGGTCGGCTTCTGGGTCAGCAACTTTTAGCTTTGGGATCAAAAATTTTAAGAACCAAAACAGCTTTTCCCACTGCATGTTCTCATAAGGCATGATCGAGGCCATTTGCCCGTAAATTTTGACAAACTGTTTTGCCTTAATTTTAAAGTCAGCCTGTTCGTCGTTTTCTAACACCAACTCACTTTCAAAACGCGCTACCGCTACATCAATCATGGCGCTTAACGCTTGCCCATCCACCCCATCAAAATAGCCCTGCGCGAACTTCTCAACCTCATACCCCTCGTAAACACCAACATCGTCCAGCGCATCTTTTAAATCATTCAGCACATTAATATCAGTCGGCTCGCTCAAAGACGTGGCGGTATAGAAAGGATCAAACGACTTTTTAATATCGTCGGTGCTATTGAAAAAATCCAATACAAACAAATCTTCAGTTTTCTTACCCAACTTAGGCGCAGCGCGATTTAAGCGCGACAATGCCTGCACCGCCAACACACCTTGCAGTTTTTTATCAATATACATCGCGGTCAATTTGGGCTGATCGAAACCGGTGAGGTATTTATTCGCCACCACTAATAAGCGATATTCATCGGTATCGAATTTATCCTTGGTATCGTTATCGGAAAAGCCATTCATGTCAGACTCGGTGTAATCAATGCCATCGACCTTCTTCTCGCCTGAAAAGGCAATAATCGCTTTAAATGGGTTGCCTTGTTGATCAAGTAAGCGCTGAACGGCTTTGAAATAGCGAATCGCCATCTCAATACTTTGGGTCACAATCATGGCTTTCGCCTTACCCTTCAGCTTTTTGGTATTCACCACATGAGTTACAAAATGATCGAGCATGATCTCGGCTTTGGTATCAATCGTCTGCTGGCTGCGCTCCACATACGCCCGTAACTTCTTTTGCGCTTTCGCGGTATCAAATTTTGGGTTTTCAGCAATCGACTTCTGGATTTCGTAATAGGATCTATAGGTGGTGTAATTCGCCAACACATCCAAGATAAAGCCTTCCTCAATCGCTTGTTTCATCGAGTAAAGGTGAAACGGCACAAAAGAGCTGTCTGGCTGTTGATGCCCAAACTTTTCTAGGGTGGTGTTCTTAGGTGTCGCGGTAAATGCCAGATAAGAGGCATTGTCACGCATTTTTCTTGAGCGCATCGCTTGCAGGATTTTATCCTGCGCATCGAGTTCTTCATCCGCACCCATCGCTTCATTCATCTTGCTGTGCGCCGTACCACTTTGCGAGCTGTGCGCCTCATCAATAATCACCGCAAAGCGCTTATCACTCAAATCACTCAACCCATCAATAATAAAAGGGAACTTCTGAATGGTGGTAATAATGATCTTTTTACCGCCTTCCAACGCGCTCTTTAAATCGGCTGACTTATTGGCGTGCGCCACAATGTTCTTAACCTCAGAAAAGTCTTTGATATTGTCTTTAAGCTGCTTATCGAGAATCCGCCGATCCGTGACGACAATCACCGAATCAAACAGGGGTTCTTCCAATCCTTTCGCACCCGGCACATCTTCGCGCTCAGGATGGGCTTCGATCAGTTGGTAGGCCGCCCAAGTAATGGAGTTCGATTTGCCGGAACCGGCAGAATGCTGAATCAAATAGGTTTGTCCGACGCCTTGGGTTGATACATCCTTAATCAAGCGCCGCACCACATCCATTTGATGATAACGCGGGAAAAACAAATTGCGCTTATTCAGCGGATCTTTGCTTGAACCATCCAACCGAATAAAATGCTGGATTAAATTCGCCAGACTATCCTTGGTGAATACTTCCTTCCACAAATAATCGGTTTTGTGGCCATTAGGGTTGGGTGGATTGCCCTGCCCTTGATTATGGCCTTTGTTAAACGGTAAAAAGAAAGTGCTCTGCCCGCTTAATTTGGTGGTCATATAGACTTCATCGGTATCCACCGCCATGTGAACCAAGCAGCGTGCAAACTGCAAAAGTGGCTGATTCGTATCTCGGTCGCTGCGGTACTGTTTTTGACCGTGATAACGTGCCGTCTGCCCTGTCCAAGCGTTCTTTAACTCCAAGGTCACCAAGGGTATGCCATTAACAAACAGTACCATATCGATTTCTTGTAAGGGATTCGCTAACGAATACCGCACTTGGCGCGTAACGCTAAAAATATTGGCTTCAAAATGCTGTTTAACTTGATCGCTACTACTAGCTAAGGGCGCGGGATACATCAAATGAAAATGCACATCGTCTAAGCTCAAGCCTTTCTTCAAAAGGTGCAGCACACCGTTCTTTTTCGCCAACCGATCAAAACGCTCCAAAATCCTGCGCTGCCAATCATTCGGGCTATGTTTCTGCAACTGCGTTAAGGTAGCTTGCTGCGTCGATTCAAGGAACTGCCAAAACCACTTTTCATCCAAGGCATACTGCGCATTAAAATCAGAGGGTATACCACGCTTAAAGCCATTGCTGCCGACATAATCCGCCGGACTCTCTGCAACCAGGCCTGCTTTGGCATCCTCTTGGCATTGACCGGTTAAAGCACGTTCAATCGCCGCTTCTAACGCTTGTTCGTTGGTTTGGCTTCGCATGTTAATTCCTTTCGTCTATTTAGCCCAACTATTAAGCAGCAAAGCGTTGCTGGTTTGCGCTAAAAAATGAATAGAGCTTTTCGTTGCATGGCTCCAAATAGATCTGCTCCAAATAATGCAATGACCAGTTCTCTTCGATGTGCTGGTCAATCAATTCTTCCAGTTCATCAATCCAGTTTTTACGCTTATTTTTCAAGTAGGCGCAATTAAGGTTTAATAACGCAATCGTGTACTCAGCTTTCTCTCTCTCCGACTTATTTAAGCGCTTGTTCGGTATAACCCGCCCATCAGAAAGATAAACAAAATAGTCTTGGCAAGCACTATTCAGTGGTGAAATAAAAAGGTTTGGCTCGAAACGTTCTTGCTTTGCATGACCGGCAAATAGATCAACATCACTAAGTTTCAGATCATCCGAACCTAACGCACTCATCACCAGGTTATGATAATCAAAAGTTCTTTGCGGATATTGGCTTTTGGGCTCAACATGCTCTATGTGAGATTGAAGCCCAAACTCCGCCGGATCAAGTTCTGAGTAGGCACACAAGCCCTGTTGTTCTGCTGTGAGTATTTTGAGCAGATCAGCTTTATAGCCAAATGATCCCCAACGGCTGGTTGCATCTTCCCTAGTCGCCGGCGGTGTTTGGTTAGATCGGTTAAGTTGAAACTCACCTGTACCTTGTTTATTGATAAAGCGCACTAGTTCGCCTCACCTTTTAAAAATCGATGGCGGCGAATCGACCGCTCGATTTTTTTCAACTGAGGATGTGCAGCATTCAAAACGCCTTGAAGCAAACTGAACAACTTTTGCGCCTCTTCGGATTCATAATCCCCCTGCTCTACCAACTCTGTCAATCTGTTTAAATTCTGTTTTTCGACAACCGGTGGTTGAGGATCGACACCCATGATCGCTTCAAGCACGTCATTACTTGGTTCACCGTAAGAATGTGCTTTAGGTTCTTCGGCAGTCATTTCACCGTTATGCTCTGACAACACGCGAATTGATTCCTTGGGCACTGTCGAAAGCACTTGTGGACTATGGGTTGTGACAATAAATTGAATGTTAGGAAATGTTTTGGTCAAAGACTGAATAACCCGCTGCTGCCATTCAGGATGAAGATGCATATCAACTTCATCAATCAAAACGATGCCATCGGTTTTTTGTGCCGCCATTTCACCAAAATGCGGATTCAGTTTTGCACAGCGCCACGCCATATCGGCGACCATGGAAACCATCGCTCGCACACCATCACTGAGTAACGATACCGGCAACGGGCCAAGTTGATCATGAATCATTGCGAGTTCTTCATGTGGGATGCTGTAATGAAAATTGCGCCAGCCTTCTGGTTCAAGAACTTGGTTGATGCTTTTTTGAACACATTCAAGCTGATTCTTTAAATTTGAGTCAGGGTATTCGTCCATCCTGCTCTCTTGAATAACAGCAAAAGTCGCCTTGATCATCCATTCTTGTACTTGCTTGTATGAAGAGGCGGCGCTAAAACAGTCCTCATACCCCATGCTACGGCTTGCTGTTAATACCAGCTTGCGCTTCATGTTCTTGTGACTATTCCACAATCTCCCTGACCCATAGTAAGCCAACAGAGGCAACGAAACCGCTTGATTAGAGGTTAAGGATTGCGCTAAGGATTTTGAATATTGATTGATTTCAGCGGCGTCGCCGGTTGTGGTTCTGCCTTTGGCGCTACGCAGTTCTCTTAAAATCTGGTGTGACTGGTTAGCAAAATGAACATCCGCTGAGACAGAAACCGGATAACATTGATCTTTCTCTAGATTTTTGAGCTTAGAAGCGTATCTTGCATCATATCGATCAAAATTACGTGCTTGCCCAAACTCAAAGCTCGAAAAATACGAGCCTAGCGCTACAGTGGCACCATCTAAAATAGAGGTTTTACCTTGACCATTTTTTGCGACAATCACCGTTAAACGGGGATGAAAGGTCATGCGCAATTCGCTAAATCGCCGGAAATTACATAATGTTATTTGCTCTAATCTCATACATTTTCTGCTAAATTAATGGATCTTCATAAAAATTAATTCGCTTATTACCAAGCTCAAAATATTCACTGGTTATATACTCCCAGGAAAGCTATTGCTGAGTAGATTAACAACCCAAACCCAAATACAAAAGACCCTAACGCAATAAAGCCTAACATCCAAATTGCTCGATCCCAAGGGGTGTGGTTTTCTACTCTTCCTTGAAACTCTCCATCAAGAAGTAATCTCCAACGCTCGCCAAACCTGTAATCTCTAGCAATTACCAAAAACAGCATAATTATCAAACTTAAAATAGTCATGGATAACAACCCCCATGAAAATTGCAAGTAAGGTACAAAGTTTATTAAAAACTGGGGCTTACTATTCAGAAAAATCCCTATCGAAATCGATAAAGCTCCGCCTGATAAAACTAACATTGCTTTTGTTAATGACTCTGTTCTAGCTCTCACGTCCTGCTGATGTTTATTAAATTCTTCTAAGCTCATACTTGAAATACCCAAAATTAATTAAAACCTTGCCTTTTCAGCGCCTCGGCGGCTTTGAGTAATGGCTGTTTCAAGGCTTTTTCAAAACGTATCATTTGCGCCAATTGCCATTGAATGTGATCATGCCATTTATCTCGGTTATAGCCATCTGCTTGACAGGCAAACTGGATACGTGACATTTTCTTGTCGTCTAAACGCATCCAATGAAGCGGTTCACCGAATGTCGTCTCAATTACACCTTTCATTTGGTAAAGGAAATCGAATATGAACTTATTTTCTTCAACTACGTTTCTTCCAATTTTTAGCTCTACACGTAACTCTTTTTGTAAAAAGATTAAATTATAAGGGCAGCCGGTTACGCCAGAACCAGCGGACAGCCAATGGTCTTTGCTGGGGCTGATATTGTTGTAAAGTACACATGGACTCGCCTGAAATACCTCCAATGCTTGCTCCCAATAAGCGCGGCGAAGCTTCTCGGCATTTTTCAACACCACCTCGGTAGTCTTTTCTTCGGCTTCTTTGGCGCTAATACCAATCATCAACTCCTGCGCTTCAGGGGTGGGGATAATCTGATCCATACTAATAAACAATTGATCATTAAACGCATAAGGCGTGACTTTAAAGCACTGAATCTGGATACCCTGCCCTAGCAACCAAATCGCGGTACTGGTTACTTCTTTACGGAAATTCGCCGCTACCAACAACACACGCTGGCTATTGCCCAAATTCAGTTTTACCTCATCTAAATCCGGGGCTTCTAAAAACTCACAAATCCGTTGCGCAGCGGTAGGCTGTTTTTGATCAGCATTAGAAGGCGTGTGTTCATAGCGCTGCAAATACTGCTGATAAATCTCAACGATTTGCGCCTTGGTCAAACTAGCGCAATAGGAGGCATATTTCAATGCCTGCCAAACCACATCACGGCCACTGTCATCGAGTTTATTTTCGATAATGACCAGATTACCCTCTTTATCCAACGCCAGCAGATCAAGGCGTTCCTTGGTATCATCAAAGCCATCAAATTCTTTTTGAATAATCAGCAGCTCTTCGCCTAGCGCGTTTGGCTGATGCGCCAACCACTCTTGCAGATGCTTACGCTCGGTAAATCCCAGCTCACTAAAAGTTTTCGTTTTAACCGGCTGGATACGATTGGCTTGTGAATCGATTGTAAACATTGTCTTCCCTGGTATCTTATTAACCCATCAATCAGCTAACATATTTTAAATTTCGTTCAGACACATTTGTCTTCATGTGTTCTGACAAGCTAAGATCGAGTATCTTCCCATGATAAGGGGCATACTCTGTACTCATCAATTCTTCAGTCAATTTGACAACAAGCTCATCCATCTGAACTTCAACCCTTACCAAGCCTAAATCAAAAAGCGTATGAACATCAGATCGCATTAAAAGGGCATTGTCCTGCCGTGTATCTTTAACATCCGCATAAGGCATGATGTGTGCCGCTTCCAAGATAGCAACTATCTTTGAACCTGTCACAACACAAGTTGAATTGAACTTTTCCAAGGCTACACTCCTGAACAATCCCTGTCCTTGGCGCGCTTCAATTAAGCGCAAGGTTATGTCATCAGTTGGAAGAGGTAACACTGAGTCACTGTCAGTTGTTGAAGGTAGATCACTGCATGCATACACCTCATTCAAAACACGTTCAAAAAAGGCCATAGTGCTAGCACCTTCAAAAGAAATTGGATAACCGTATCCGATCTCTTCCTTCCCTTTGTTCAAACGCTTTGGGAATTCTTTTAAACTTGCGTTATGCTTCCAATCCTTATCACCAAGGACTTTAGTCCAAGAAGGTAATCCACGCTGACCTGAAAGTTTATTGAGCCTTTCTTTAAGGTTTGGGTGAAATACAGCCAAAAGCTTCATTTTCGAATCTGAGTCATTTTTAACAATATAAAAATGAGCAGCATTACCCTTCGAAAACTTAAGCGTCTTATCACTTTCAGCCCATTCACCTGTGCTTCGTTTCCTAGTCGTCTTGACGTCTCGTAAAAATCCAAATTTATTAGCAATATTTTCAATTGCTTTGTATGTGGCTTCCTTGCTCATGCTTCACCTTTTAATAATCTACTCAAATCCGGCACTACACCAACCCTTCACGGGTGATTTTGATTTTGCCGGTGACGGCGCTGTTGATTAGTGTGGTTTTGTATTCTTTGAGTTTGTCGATTTGCTGCTGTTGCAAGGCAATGGCTTGATCGATTTTTTGGGATTTGGTTTGTATGAATTCGACGATATCTTTTTGCTCCTCGATGGGAGGTACAACTATTTTCATGTGCTTAAAGTCATTAAAGCTAAGGTTCTGTCTAAGGCCAGAGCCAAACTTATAAATTACTTTTGTAATGTCTAAGGCGTGAAGATAGCTATAAATATAGTCAGCAACTTCTGTTTTGACTCTTAGGTTTAAGTAAGCACTCGTGATAATTCCATAAAACTTTGATATTCCAGTTCTAAGACTTGTTTTATCATTTTGCAAATCAGTACACCTAACAATGATATCTCCAGGTTGGACTAATTGATATGTTTCAAACGATTCAGGAACCAGACCAACTAATTTTTCCTTTGGTTTAAGGATGATATTTCCATAGCTTAATGAAAGGACACTATCGTCAACCATTCCTTTGTTGATTCTCTTAGACTCTGAAAAAATCATAAAACCTGGCTGCAAACTCCAATGCGCGGGGATTTGGCCGATCCAGTCGATGCCGCTGTCTTTCATCGGCACATTGGGGTTGAGGCCTTGGGTGACGGCGTTTTGGATCAGGATTTGTTTGCGCTCTTTGAGCAGGGCGATTTGCTTTTCCTTAATCGCCACCGCTTGATCAATTTGCGCGGTTTTTTGGTCAAGGAAGTTGGCGATTCGCTCCTGCTCGTTTAAAGATGGCAGAAATATTGGTACATTTTTGACGTGAGGCCAATATAAGTTTCTCTGAATAGTACCTACACCTTTTGAGCAAACAAGATAGTGAGCAACCATGGATTGATCACGGAATAAATAATTTGCATACTCTAGTCTGATGTCACTTGCTAATGACAGAACAATATATGCAGGACTTACTATTCCTCTATATTTTGAGACACCTACAGATCCTCGCCATGCCTGCTGATTATTCAACACAAAGTCCCCTGCTTCAACAAGCTGATATTTGGTTAAATCCAAGCTGGTTACGTTAGTTCTTTTCGCTTCAACTTCATCAAACTTGATTACACCTTTATCCAAATATACGGATAACAAGTCTTCACCAGTATGATTAATTTCTGATTTTAATGACGCTTTAGCTTTTAGTGGAAAAGAAAACCAATCAGACGGAACTTCCCCCAACCATTCAACCCCCGAATCTTTATAACGCTCATATTTTGGATAGTGGGTTAATTGCATCATTGCCAAACCCCTTCGTGTACTTGGTGCGCTTCGTGGTTCATTTTCAAACCCCCTGCACTTTCTGAACCGACACGCCCAAAATCTCGGCAATCAGGCCTTCGGCTTGTTGTTCCAGCTCAATCATTTCTTGCGCAACCTCGTCTAAGCTTCGCAGCGGTTTGTGTTGGTAGAAGTATTTGTTAAAGCTGATTTCATAGCCGATTTTGACTGAATCAAGGTTTAACCAGGCCTCATCCACATGGGGTTTGACTTCCGCTAAAAAGTAGTCGTGAATAGACTGACTGAGCGGAATCGATTCGCTGTCGCGTAAATCCGAGCTGCTTTCATAGCTGATAAATTCGCCTTTTTTTCCAGTCGGGTAATAACCGTAATCCGGCAAGTCGGCTTCAGCGCAACCCAATCGCGCCAGTAAAGATTGCAGCTTGTCACCGCTGAGTTTTTCGACCTTTTTAACCACCTTCGCCGCTGCTTCGTTGTACCAACTGACGGCATTGAGAATGGCTTTTTTCTCAGGGGCGCTGAGTTTGATTTTTTCGGCTTTGATAACGTTATCGACTTGCTGGCTAAAGGCGTTAAAGTCGTCGGTTTGTTCAGTGCCGATTTTGTCCATGAGCGTTTCTGCGGTTTGCAATAAATCACGTTGCTTTAACCAGGCCTGGTGGTTAAACAGGTTTTTGCGTTGTTTGCTATTGAGTTCGATTTGTTGGTCTTCAAGTGCTTTTATGATCTCGTCGGCCTTGTCGGTTAAAAAGTCGGCTTGATACACCGCATCGCCATAGCTGGCATAGACCGATTGCATCGGTTCGAGCAGGCTTTTGTCAAAGCGTAAATCGGCCAGGCGTTCGGCGCTGAACTGGGCACTGCGACGATCCGGGCGTTCAATGGTGACTTTGTAATAACCAAAATCGGCGTTATTAAACACTTTGCTCGCCAGCCCAATCGGGTCGTTATTGGCGTCTTTTTGGCGTTCGATTGAGGCGCAATCGAGATAGGTTTGCACAATCTGCTGAATATGCTCTGGCGCAAACTCGCAGTTTTTATTGCCTAGGTTTTTGCGCAGTTTGCGATACAGCAAGCTGGCATCAATGAGCTGCACCTTGCCTTTGCGGTTAGCAGGCTTGTTGTTATTGAGTAGCCAAATATAGGTGGTAATGCCGGTGTTGTAAAACAGGTTGTTCGGCAGTTGCACGATGGCGTCCAGCATATCGTTTTCGATTAGGTAACGGCGGATATTGCTCTCTCCGCTGCCGGCATCGCCAGTGAATAAGCTGGAGCCATTGTGAACCGATGCAATACGTGAACCCAGCGCACTGTTGGCCGGGTTTTTCATTTTGCTGACCATTTCCATCAGGAACAGCAGTTGGCCGTCGCTGGAACGCGGTGTGGCATCCACCTCTTCAACTTCACCCCAATAATTGGCAAGTTGAACTTTAAAACGTGAATCAACCACATCCTTGCCGTCTTTAATCGATTTTTGATCGGATGCCCAGCTTTTGCCGTAGGGCGGGTTGGAGAGCATAAAGTCAAACTTGTTACCGGCAAATTCATCGGTGGACAGCGTTGAGCCGACTTTAATGTTTTCAGGGTTGTTGCCCTTGATCATCATGTCGGATTTACAAATCGCGTAGGTTTCGTCGTTGATCTCTTTGCCGTAGAGGTAAATATCGCGGTTGGCGTTGGGATAACGTTCTTCGATAAAATTCTGCGCTTCGGTCAACATCCCGCCACTTCCGCACGCCGGATCATACACGGTCAGGGTAAGCGGTAAGTTGTGTTGAATCGGGTCAAACACCAAATGCGTCATCAACTCGATCACTTCACGCGGGGTAAAGTGTTCTCCGGCTTCTTCGTTGTTTTCTTCGTTAAATTTTCGAATCAGTTCTTCAAACACATAGCCCATGCCTAAGTTGGTTAAAGCGGGCAACTTACTGCCATCTGGCGCTTCACTATCATTCGGCGTTAGGTTGATGTAAGGTGAGACAAACTTTTCCAGCACGTCTAGCAAGACATCTTTGCTGGCCATGTGGCGTACTTGGGATTTAAGCTTGAAGCGCTCAACAATTTCTTTCACGTTGTCGCTAAACCCGGCCAAATACTCTTCAAAGTTGGCCAGTAGAATCTGTTGGTTGTTGGTTGCCGTGCTGAACAGGCTTTTCAGTGTCCACTTGGAGGTGTTGTAAAACACATAGCCCGATGCTTCGCGTAATGGCGCATCGTCCAACTCCACTGCATCCATTTCCTCTTTTTGGAATTTAACCTCGTCTAACACCGCGCCCTTGGTCGGTTCGAGCAAGGTATCCAAGCGGCGCAACACTACCATTGGCAAGATCACATCGCGGTATTTGCCGCGTACATAGACATCGCGCAAGCAATCGTCGGCAATACTCCAGATAAACGAAACGAGCTTGTTGTGAACACTGTGATCCATTGATAACCCTTTAATTTGTTTTTTAAGTTTTCTATCACGCATTATAGCGGTAATAATTACACTCTTTTTAAAATCCCTCCCTTGAAACAGTGCCAAGCAATTGCTCAGCACTCATTGAAACAACCGGTTTTCTGACCCTTATCCTGCCCTCCTAAATAATTTCTCATTAATCGAGTCTTGATTTCACTGATCCTGCCCTACCCAATTCAGTGTTTTTAACGTGATGCTTATACCGAAGCAAGTTGAGCCAAAATCTCTCATTTTCAGCTCTGCCTACTCGACCCTAAAAAGCGACTTCCTTCTATCGCCTAGTTAAAACTTACTTTCGATTATGCCGCCAAAAATATTCAAATCAAGCCTGTTTTGATGCCTGAAATCAAAAGACACACGATGGCACAAAAAATAATTTTCATTAATAAAACTAATCGAAGATTATAAAAAAGATCTATAGCTAATTTTTGAAACACCTTGGGAAAACCTGAATCAAAAAGGGTAACAATGAGACATAAACCCTTTATTTTTCATAAACTTAACACAGTACAAACACTGGTAAGATTGATGCTGCAACCAATCTAGGTGCTACTTTTTAATTTAATTTATTTGGAGGTCAATCATGACTCAAAAAAAACACCCTATTGTAATAGACGAAAAATCCGGTGAAATCCTCACCAATATGCGAGCAACACCGGTACACAAAATGCCGGAAATACCGGCTGCATATCGCAGAGGCAAGGCTGGGCAACAGCTTGAAATTTTATTTCGTGTGATGTGGTTTAAAAATCATCCGGCATTGGCTACGCTATACATGGGCATCAATGAATTTGGAACACTTTATTGCTATCTTAATGGATGGTATTACACTTTCGATAGCCAAGAATTCAAAGATCAACTCACCAAAATAGCCATTCAAGACCTAGGCATGGCTGATCTTGCGCCCAAAGTGATAGATAATACGTTCATTCTGCTCAGAACCAATACGCATCTTTGGTTTAAAGACGCTGAAATTGTTACAAATCCAAGCATCAGAGTGATTGACCAAAGGCATTACTACATTGGTTATGCACTTCAGCCGGGCAATGTCATTCCATTGCTTCCACTGCCGCAAAACAACTCACCTTTTCCTCAAGGCGTGTTTGTACCCACCGGTGCAAAATGGCCTCAATATGCCCAACATTATGATGATTTTAGTTCACAAACCTTAATTAATGCGCGTGCTAACGCGATAGCCTACACAACAAATTTATTGCAGCTCATCAACCAAATCGGTGTGCCTGATAAACTTGGTATGATTACGCTGGCTTCGCTTGTTCATACGCTAATTGGTAAACAACACCTGTTAGTTGAAATTACCGGAAACAATGAAGCGCACGGTCTAACCGTTTTTAAGACAATTAAAGCCTTGATTGATGACACTCTTGAACCCAGCAAACCCTTACCCAAAAAGCTTGAGCAGGTAATGCGATACGGCTTTAATGAATATTTAATTTCTTTTGTATTGCATACATACAAAAAAATGAATGAAGATGTACAGGCAGGCATTATTGAGTTTCTAGACGGTACGGCTATTGTCGCAGCCCAACCCAAAGCCAAATACTCCACGCTGTGCCGTCTTAAAAGACCTATGCTAATCAAAGCACCCGAGTCGGTTATAACCCTGCCCGCCCTTTATCAACGCACAGTATCTTTACACCTGCCGGAAAATTGTGTTTTTGTACCCAGTGCACACATCGATCTTGCTCTAATAGATAACGCCAGAATTGAGCTTTTACGCTTAACTCAACTGGTCTCACACACCATCTACCCTAGCTTTTGTCAGAGCCAAGTGCCTTATACCGTTGATATATACGGGTTTGACAATATGCAGGGCTTTATTCGGCTTGGTTGTGAGATTTCTTATCTGATTCACGGCACACCCCAAAAATTCGTTGATGAGTTCATTGAGTGGTCAAATCAAAATGCCTTTTTAAGATTGGATAACAATGACTCGGCTTACTTGGTTTATTTGTGGGCAAAAGACCATCCTGGGGTATCGGTTACGCAATCGTTAAAAGAGTGGCTAAATGAACTTGATTATTACGCACAAGGTGAAGGTGTGAGTCTTGAAATCTTATCGCCTAGAAAATTCGGTGCAGATTTAAAACAGGCTCATTCCCTACTCCAAGATCTTGGCGTGAAATGCGTCTCTCATGGACGCTCAAAACGACTGAGTGAGTGGACATTTGAGGTTGACCCACAGATCGGTATTAACAAGTCTATTGTGGTGAACTTTAACCATAACCCCGTCTTACAGGGCATCAGTGCGGCCTACGTTTAGGCTGCGACATTACGACATCTAATTTAATTTTTTTTGACATTAGCGGGGTTTAAGTGGCTATTTGGCTGAATTCTGTAAAACAACCCCGCAATGTCGCATCAAACAAGAAGGATTCTTAAACATGCTTAATCATATTGTTAACGGAAAAAAAGTTCCCATGTTTCCCAAAGCTCAGGCGCATATACCTCCTAAACTGCCATTCGATATTGCACTGGGTGTGAGTGCCGATAGCCAACAATACGGTTTAATCGGTGAGTCTGCCGGTCGAAAGATAGCCATTGATTTAAACCATCCGCAAACAATCATTTCGACTGGACTACAAGGTAGCGGTAAAAGCTATACTTGCGGGTCAATTTTAGAAATGTCTACGCAAAAATTTAACGGCATTAACTACCTACAACATGAAATGGCTACGGTGGTGTTTCATTTTAGCGAAACCCAAACCTATACGTCAGAATCCTGTTCAATGATTCACCCAAATGACAACGCCCAACAAGTGCGTGAGTTACAAGCAAAATATGGGGCAAGACCTAGCGGCTTGAATGACGTGATCATTCTCTGCCCTAAAGATAAAGTGGAACAACGCCAAGAAGAGCATCCAGATATACAGGTTCTGCCATTACAATTCTCATCAAAACAACTTCATGCAAGTCATTGGAAGATTTTAATGGGGGCAGCTGGAAATGATGCAGCCTATTTGCGTTATCTGAATCAAATTATCAGGTTCTACCGAAACAACATCACCCTTGATATGCTGAAGGACAAAATCTTGAAATCTGGACTCAATGACAACATTATCAACCTTGCCATGATGCGGCTTATGTTTGCTGAGCAGTTTATTTGTGAAGACAGTGATATTCACTCGCTACTCAAACCCGGTCGCCTCGTTATAGTCGATATACGTGATGAACTGACTGAAAAGAACGAAGCACTGGGGTTGTTTATTATCCTGCTTAACCTCTTCTCAGAGTCACGCTATCAGGGTAAGCCCTTTAACAAGGTTATTATGTTTGATGAGTGCCATAAGTATATTAACAACCCATCGTTAGTAGGTGCACTCACTGAAGCCGTTCGTGAAATGCGTCATCGTGGTACAAGTGTGATTCTTGCCAGCCAAGATCCGCAATCCATCCCAACAACCTTGATTGAGCTTGCTTCGATCATTCTGATGCATAAGTTTAATTCACCGCAATGGCTTAAACATTTACAGCTATCCAATTCAGCCTTATTAAATGTCTCACCTGAAAAGCTCAATACCCTAAAACCCGGTGAGGCCTATATATGGGCGAGCAAATCAACCGATATAGGCTTTAGTCGCCAAGCCAATAAGATTATGAGCCGCCCTAGGGTTACGAAACATGGAGGGGATACATTGACAGCGATTAGATAGCCGTTACTCAGTTATAAGCTTTTGGTAAGTCCTGATACCAGATATAAGGCGGCGCTAAATCTGGTGGTGTGTTTTCTGATTGTGCAAACTCAGCCGCATGGTTGAGTAAGTGTATAAAACAACGATCACCTTCGCGCTTATATTGGCAGTGAGTTATATCGAGCCTAAGCGGTCCCTGAGGCGCTTTTAACATGGCTTCCAGGGTGAAAGAGGCCGCCGCTAAAATACGCTGCTCCCAAGGCTTTGAAGTGTGATTCACTAAGTCATAAAGTGACTTTGAAATCAGCAGGCCCAGTTTAAGCTTGCGCTGCCCTTTGTAGAGGACTTCTTTTTGAAGTCCAAACACTTTATATTCTGGATTTCGTTTTTTAAAAAATTTAGGCCATCCATGCGTATTTATTGGCTGACCGTAGGCTGGTACAGTGACATACCAATCTTGATTAAACTCAAGTTGTAAATCACGGTTCAATTCACGAATGAAGCCAGGAATGACCGGCGTACTATACGATTGTTGCAGTGCTTGCTCATTAAGCTCTAGCTCGAAAGACAGCATAACGATTGAACGATGATGGTGTTGAATACTTTCTTCAAGGTAGCGATTTACACCTTGTAAATCTCGTAAAATGTAATCGTTGTGATCTAGCTGACTGTAAAGATCTAACTCGTGGTGTGAGAGCTCAAACCCATCGCTTTGATTAAAGGGATTAAACAAGGGGAGCTTAACCTGAAAACGATGTAAACGTTCAGCCCGTTGTGTGCCTTTTGGATTACGCTTGGCCGAGGAGCTTTGCGTGACCTTTATAAAGCCCTTAGCGCCTGACTGTAGCCTTTGTTTGCTTGCAGCCTTACATAGGTAGCACCCCGCAAAAATCACATGCTCAAGCTGCTCAAGTTTACTTTGTTTACGAACCGAGGTGTCGTGATGTTTGGACGGTGACCAAGACTTAGCAAAATGCACTAAACCCTGATTAAACACCTTTTCAATATGGGCACTGTTAGGGGTATTCAAACGCCAGTCAGTGTTGGTTTTATCGACAAATGTTCGATCATAACCTAATAAGGCACTCGCCCAAGCGGCCAGTATTTTACGCCCTAAGCTGTCTTGTTGAAGTAAGGTATTATTTAAAGGCCATTGATGAGGATGAGTCGGTTCACCGTTCTCATTCCACTGTTTAATATGCGGTTTACCAAAATCCCCCAAAGACCGGTGTTGATGACCATTAAACAATAACAGACAATGAATATGCAGACCCCGCTCCGGTGCCACTTCAATAGAACGAAAAAACCGCACCGCTAAATCACGCTGATTACCGGAATGTGCAAGCTTGCTATTTAGATGATTCAACTGCTCATTTAATGAGCGAATAAACTTAGAAAAGTAATCCTGCGCTAAACGTTGTTCTTGTGACCAGTCTGTTGGAAAATAAAGATCAACCCGTGTGGCAAATACCCTGTCCCATTGTAAGTAGGTCGTGACGGTGGTTTCAATCATTTTGTTTAGGGCATCCACCAGTAATGGCCCTTTATCGGTTAGGATACGATACCCGTTATGAAACGTAGCATGGGTGACGTTTAAACTCATTAACTTCGTATGAGTTAAACGTCCCTGCCGGTAAGCCTTCGCTTCACCTTTGAATTTTTTGGTATTAGCAAAGCGGCGCTGCTTGTTATGGGGTTTAGTTTTTTGTGTCAGTGTTGCGTTAATCATGGTCTTAGCTCCTGTTGATAGATTAAACAGTGAGTAAGAACGGATATACTATGAGAAGATGTAAAAAGCCGTATTAGCTGGGTAAGCTGAATCGTGACTTTAGCTTATTAGCAGTCTTAGTGACTGCTTATTTTTGATGTAGTTATATTAAGTATAATAACAACATAAATAACCCGCAAGTCTAGACCGGTTTATTCGTCTTTTTACAAGTGTTGTCCGTTTTTTATCTTTCAAAACCCTAGCGTGTCCTTACCCGCGAGTTTCGGAAAACTTACTCATAGTATATGACAACGATCAGTTTATTTTTACACTTTTAATTCAAAAGATTAATTAATACAATTATCTAAGTAATTCATTAGAATGATAGTTTTAACACGTCGAAATGATAGTCTAACCAAGATAGCCTTGATTTCCCCTGCTCAAATAAGCTATGAAACACCAGTCAGTAAACCACCATCACCTCATCAATCCTAGTAGTATAGCGGGGTGAACACATCGCCCTGCGCATGGCCCATTGCTCTTTTTGCTTTAACCCCTGCGATGCCAGCTCCAAAGACCCTTTTCCGAATTTCGCATTGACCTTATCCATGACAGACATCAGCGCATCGGACTTAGGATTGGCGCTGTATTGCGGGTCGGGCGCAAAAACATCCAGCTGCATCGCCCCTTTTACGCTGATCTCACCCAAACATACAGCCGCTTTGTGATAGGCACATCCAGGTTGATAAATGCGCTTGAGTAGACGTTTAGCGAGTTTGGTGATTAAGATGGTACTGTCCGTGGGATAGACTAACCCCATGGCATGGTGATTGGCATAAAAGGGTTGGTCTTGTTTAAAGGGATTGGTACGGATCGATACACTCAGATACTGACACACACCATGCTGTTGGCGCAACTTTTCAGCAGCACGGGCAGCATAGGTGGCAACTGCTTGTTCGAGCTTTTTGAGATCATGCACCGGTTGACCAAACGATTTGGAGCGCACGATTTGTTTTTTATCTGGTGGTACCATCTCCAAAGTTAAGCAGGCCTGGCCATTTAACTCGCGTACCATTCGCTCCATGATGACCCCAAACTGCTTACGCAGAGTTTTGATATTGGCCACCTTAAGATCATAGGCACTTTTGATACCCATGGCGACAAGCTTATCCGCATAGCGTCTTCCCACCCCCCACACATCGCCAATCTCAACTTGCTTGAGGAGCGCATTTAAGGTGTCTTCACTCACAGCGGTCAGATCCAGCACCCCTTTGAACTGCACACGTTTTTTAGCCAAATGATTGGCTAACTTGGCAAGGGTTTTAGACGAGCCAATCCCGACAGCTACCGGCAACCCCAGCCCTTGATGAATCTTTTGTTTGATCATCTGAGCATAGGCGGTTAGGTCGCCCACTAATCCTGTCATCCCCGTGAGATCTAGAAACGACTCATCAATCGAATAGATCTCTTGTGCCGCCGCGAACTCTCCAAGCATACGATGCATCCGCGCACTCATATCGCCATAGAGCTCATAGTTAGAACTAAACACGGCGGTATTGTGTCGTTCTAAAAAGGACGCAACTTTAAAGTAGGGTTGAAACATCATACTGGTGGGTTTGGCTGACGCGTAACCACCTGAGCCATAGTTTTGGGTATGTTGGTTGGCCAAATCTTTGGCGATTTGATTTGCTGCCACGATACAGCCGTCGTTATTCGATAGCACCACAACGGGACGCTTGGCGAGGTCTGGCCGAAATGAAATTTCACAGGACGCATAAAAACTGTTGGCATCGACGAGGGCAAAGATAAGCATCACATACTCCACTTTTTGAAATATGTTACATCGCTTGATTGGTGTTACACAAGCATTAAATGCGTAAAATAGAGAACTTACTTATTTGATGATATGACAATATCTAGTAATTGGGTTTACAATCAATCCCATTATTTTGTATCGAACAGATGTATTCAGGACACGCCCTCATGAGAAGACTCCGACTTACGCTATCTAGAGATGATCGACTCAAACCTTATCGGCCCAACAAAAAAGCAATTGGTAAACTGCTCATATTCATGCAGGGTATCTTGAACGTCCCAGATGAGAAGTTAGCCAACCTTTTTGAGAGTTCACAATGGTGTTTGCGCTGCACACAAACTGGACGGGGTGACGGTTATGCCACAGTGAGCATTTACTTTGCGGATTTAATTTGTCCTACCGGGCTCATGGCGCTAAAACGTGAAGCACCTGACCAATATCGGAAAACGCCCTTTGTGGAGCCTGTTCGACCCAGTCAAGCGACCCTAGATCATGTCTGCAAAGTGCGACGCCTTCGACAACCGCCTCTGCCCACGCCTATTCCGATAAGAGAGTTTTTGGAATCCGTACAGGTTAAGTAATCGATTGCGTTTAGCGACAATTACCGGCTTTTCGATAGCCAGCATCAATAGCTTCTTGTTCACTATCCCATTCAATACGATTAACCGGTGCAATCGCATCGTAGCTTGGACAATGAGGTAGATGATAAATTTTGCTGTTTTTATTGCCACGCACAGGCCCAGTTATCGCTTGAGTTGCCGCAGGATGGCTTGCCGGGATCTCACTCACCAAGCCTGACATAGACGGCTTAAATCCTTCATGCCATCGTTTTTCCCCGGTCACAAACGGATTGTTATGGCCCATTCTGGATGCAATTCTCTGATCACGTTCACGCTCCCAGTCGGACACAGGAAATTGCTTATCCCATGCCATAAACAATTGCTGCTGTTGACGCGAGAGTGTGAGTCCATAGAAATCCGCAAAGTAAAAGTAGACACGGGCTGCCATGCCTTTCACTTCATCGCGGGGTTCAGCCACACGTTGCTGAAAATCAACTTTAAAATCACACTGACCATGTTGGTATGGCGTGCTCGGTAACACCCCAAACCTGAAGTTAGAGCGGTCTGCATTGATCTCACCCACCGAAATAGTGAGGTTGTGCATATCCGCTTCCATTAAATTAAAGACGGGGTCGGTGCGCTGACAGTTTTGACGACCACCATTTTGCCAACACTGGCGCTGCTGACCGACTGAGCTAATTGGCACAATATGTTCCCATTCGGTTCGTGCAGCGCGGACTTCTTGTGCTCGCACTTGATAACCGCAAGAGGCATGATTAACTCGACCACCCGAACGACCAACCCATTCCCAATTACAACCACAGTAAAACTCACCACCGATTTGATGGCGGTCAAAATAGACGTATTGCTTAGACTCAATTTTAGCTCGGTCAAAGTTAGCAGGCGCCGCATGAACGCTCGTTACGATTAGGGCAAAAACAAGAATCCAAGACTTTAAAATCATAACAAGACCAATACGATGTTGATAAGCTTTATATTAACAGAACTGTCTGGTAATTGGCTTTTTGAAAAACTTTAGTGAGATATGTTGTCATTACAAAACGATTACTTGTCTGTTGTACATTACGCTTGCCTTTGTGTTATTCTCCATTGAAATTAAACTCACTATAGCTTGGAAAAATATCTTCCATTTTTTGAAGTTAAGAAATCATTATTTTTTTGTATTTTTTTAGCACTTTCCACTACAATCTTAAAGAGCTAGCCTCTAACAGTGCACGTTGCAGTGCTCTTAATCAGTAGCCAAAACATCTCAAATACAGTATCGTTTGATACGTGCGCTTCTATAAGAATCGGTAATATAAGCAACAAAAAATTTTTAAACGCCATATCCAGGACGTATCTTAATGGACAGTTTTTCAAACTTAATCAAAGAACGAATTGAAGCATTACGCCCAAAATTACAAGATACGTCCCGTCGGAACCCTCTTATTAATAATGTCTTAAATGCAAAGTCGGCAACATTCATAAGAATTGTCGATGAGAAGCCTCAAAACATTTTTGATGGGATAAATTCTGAATCCAGATCATTGAACCTTATACCGTTACCACCTGTTGATATCGACCCCCTAGATGAAAACACCACTGAATTCAAAAATGCTTTCCAAAGCGCACAAGCCACTGATGAAGCTTACTTAAGAGTCATTGATGAAATTGACTTTGAGTATGATGAAAAAGCTATCGATAAACACGAAAATGCAATTAGAGATCTTAAAGATAGAGTTCGAGAACAGCTTGAAATGCCACCTCGACCTAAATCAGAACAATATTCAGACCTAATTAATCATGCTAAATCCCATGGGATTAATCCTTCAAGCTCTTTGCCTGATACTGATGCAGTAGCTAGTGATGATCGTTTTGAGGATGATAACCTACAAACTTTACTTCTGCCCAAAACATTCCAGTCAAGACTAGATCGAATTTTAAGCAAAGCAAAGATGTATAACGAAGAAAGAGGGTTGGATGTAGTATACATTGCACTAGGTTATTTAAAATGGACTCTACCAAATACTGATAAGCAGGAAGAGTTCAAATCCCCAGTGTTACTGTTGCCAGTAACACTGAAGTGCCTTAAATCAAATATTGGACAAACTTATTCTGTTACAAAACTTTCTGACCCTATATTAAATCCTTCTTTAGAACATAAATTAAATGTTGAAGCAAAACTAGATCTTTCAAGCGTTAAAAATCTACTTAATGATGAAGATGTTAACGTTGAACAATTATTTGAAAAATTAGCAAATCTAAAACCTAAGAACATGCAGTGGAAAGTTCTTAGGGAGGCAACTTTTGGTATTTATCCTTTCCAAGGCATTGAACTCTACTATGATTTAGATACAGAAAAATGTGATTTTTCTCAGTTTCCAATTGTATCTGAATTAATGGTGGGTAAAAAGTCGAGTGTTTCAGGAGGTGGCTTAGATTTTTCTGAATCAGATGTGGAATCAGATGTTGGAAAAGAGCTCGTTCCACATATTGTTCTTGATGCAGATTCCTCCCAATTTATTGCTCTTTTAAAAGTTGCCAATAATGAAAATGTCGCCTTAGAAGGACCACCTGGTTCAGGGAAAAGTCAGACTATTGTAAATGCCATATCAAATGCTATTTACTCTGGCAAACGTGTTCTTTTCGTAGCACAAAAAGTCACTGCACTAGAAGTTGTTTTATCAAGATTACAGGCACTTAGTCTTGACCAGTTTGTTCTTCCATTGATGGGTGGTTATGGTGGTTCTGATGAGTTTTATAAAGCGGTTGAAAATAGATTAAACCTCGCTCCGTCAAATAAATCCAAAGACTTGAGAAGCCTTAAGCAACAACTTGAGTTGCACAGGGACAAGTTGTCTTCATATATTGAGCTCTTAACCAAACCTGTTTTAGGAACAGGAATGAATGTTCACCAAGTTCTTGGTTTGGCCATATCCAATGCAGCTGAAATCAAAGAACTC
Organism: Thiomicrospira sp. ALE5; assembly: GCF_900112445.1. GTDB lineage: Bacteria > Pseudomonadota > Gammaproteobacteria > Thiomicrospirales > Thiomicrospiraceae > Thiomicrospira. The sequence goes on from NZ_FOYY01000003.1 coordinate 732,668, forward strand.
CCCATCGAACTTAGAGCGGTAAAGGTTGACCCTGATAAGTTTATCAACGCCTTTTCACCAAAGGACCTTGATTCAGTTGCCTCCCAAATTGATGAGTGGTACCGTCGATTATCTGAAACTAATATTCCAAAGAATAGCGTTTGGTTTGATGCGTCAGCCACAAATCTGAAAACTGATAAGATTAATGCGGCATTAATAAATGCTAGAGAAGCGATTGTTGAGATTGAATCATCTATAGCTAAACTTGATGAAAACTCTAGAGAACTTGTTAAATTATACTTAGATAACTCTTTTAAAGATATTCAGTATGAACTTCAAGAAGCCTCTAGAAGCATATACCTAAGAAAAGTTCATGATTTAGTCACTCACTTAGGTGGCAATAAAACGTATGAACTCTTAGTTGATTTAATTAAAGTCAATAGAGAACTTGATGATGTTAAGTCGCGGTTGAGCTTATCAAATAGCCAGTTGGTCTCATTAAGCCAAAGTAAAAAACAAATACAAGGTTTGCAGGAGTTTGCAAGTGAGTTTGACATACAGGAAGTCGTTCCAGGAGTTGTTGCAAAAACCAGACAATCTGTTCTTGATCAAAGTAAAAGTTTACAAAAGTTAGTTGATCTCCAAAAGAGTTTGTGCGAGCAGATATCACTTGATATTACGCCTATGCAAATTTTGGCAAGCAGTTCTCTTTTAGATTATGAAAGTGATATTAAAAATGTTAATGCTTTTCTTCGAACGGTTGGAGTATCAGAGGCAAGAAATGAGATTAGAAGAGCGAAGTCACTATATCGTACAGCAGCTCATATTCTAAAAGAACCAGAATTACCTTCTCTCGATCTTTTAAGAAGCCTACATGAAACAATTCATAGTGGAGGTTTGTTTTCTTTCCTATCATCAAAAATCAAACAAGCTAAAGTTGATACTGTTAAGTTGTTATCCAAAGCTAGCCAGAACGACTCAAAAACAACACTACTTAATAAACTTGAAGAAGTTATAGAAGTCTCTAAAACCTGGATAAAACTAGAACTTTCTGAACATTTTGAATCATTAAACCCAAGGGTTGAAAATAGGCTTACTAGACTTTTATTAGCGCTTGATGAGTTGCAAGCCAGAACTGAGCAGTCAGGCCTTTCTGAGTTATCAGCACTGAAACTTATTGATAGCGAAATGCTTAAACCCTGTATCGAATTATTCAATAAAATTGAAGTGAAGCCCGTTTCGTGGGATATCATTGCTGAGCAAAATAAAGCTTCAATTAACCAACTTCAAAAATTAGATTCTTCTTTAGAGGAGTTAGAAGAAGCCGAAAAACGGTTGCTAGCCTTTGGAAACCTTTCTTGTAGCAAATTTTTTACCCTTATTGAAGCAAGTGATAAGGCAATGGCTCTATTTTTAAAACGATCTGAGTTATTAGAAATCCTTGGGCCTGACTTTGAAGATGACAACTATACATCGCAAATTTTAGCCTCCTATGAAGATTACTCTTCAATGTCCAAATCATCTATTGGATTGATTTTAAGTGAGGAAGGTAATCAGGCTCTCCAAATGGTTTCAGACCATTTCGAAGTAATATCAAAAATCCAAAGTACCTTTGAAACACTCTTGGAAGCTAAGCAAGTTAACACTCCCAATGAAAAACTGGGCTTGAGTAAAATAATTAATATTTTAGATGACCATCGCAGCGACCAAGCAGGACTAAATAGCCTAATTGTAAGACGGTCAATTTTCAATGAAGCTAGTAATCTAGGTCTCAATCAATTGGTTGAAAGGATTGAACGGCTTAATTTAAAAGGAAAGATCTTTACAACTGCTAAAGCTGCGATAGTATCAAGTTTATGTGATCAAATTGAACAAGACTACGGGGCGCTCTTGATGCAATTTGATGGCATTTCACTGAATTCTGCGCGATCTAAACTCCAAGAGCTAGACAGAAGTATCATTGAGATTGCACCACAAGAAGTAACCAATAATGCAATTGCTCACGCAACCCCCCCAATGGGTGTTTCTTATGGTCGTAAATCTGAATATACCGATGTTTCTCTTTTAACGCATGAGCTTCAGAAAAAACGTCGAACTCCACCGCGTAAAATTCTTAAAAGAGCTCAAGGAGCGCTATTAGAATTATTTCCATGTTGGATGATGGTGCCAACTGCTGTAGCGCAACACTTACCCCGGACTACATTATTCGATTTGATAATTATTGACGAAGCTTCTCAGATGACACCAGAAAATTCAATTAGTGCATTAATGAGAGGTAAGAATGCATTAATTGCAGGTGATACAAACCAACTTCCTCCAACCAATTTCTTTAAAGGTCTAGCGGTTGACGAAGACGAGGACGAAGATGTGACAACATCTGAAGAATCTATCCTAGAATTAGCGAATGTTCAATTTCATCCAAAACATAGGTTATTGTGGCACTATCGTTCCAAGCATGAGGACTTGATTGCCTTCTCGAATCATTATGTTTATGACAATGAATTGGTTATTTTTCCTTCTCCACATCCAACAACCCAAGGGCTTGGAATAAGCCTTGTTCAGGTGAACGGGACATTTCAGAGAGGAATTAACCCTGCTGAAGCCCAAGTAATGTTAGAGGCTATCGCACAGTTCATGAAAGACAATCCAAAACGCTCATTGGGAGTGGCTGTGATGAACCAAAGCCAAATGGAGCAACTAGAGACTCTCGTATTACGTGAAGCCGAAACAAACAAGAAAGTCTCTGATTATTTAGAGTATTGGTCTAGTACTAATGAAGGTCTTGAGAAGTTCTTTGTTAAGAATCTTGAGAATGTCCAAGGAGACGAACGAGATGTTATTTTTGTTGGAACAGTCTATGGTCGCGACCCTCAAGGCAAGTTTTATCAGCGATTTGGTCCAATAAATGGTCCAGCAGGTAAACGACGCTTAAATGTCTTATTTTCTAGGGCTAAAGAACAAATTGTTACATTCTCATCAATTCCTCTGTCTGACTTTAACCCTTCATCTACTAACGAAGGCGCAACATTACTAAGACGCTGGTTGGAGTTCTCAGCCACTAAATGTCTTGGTGAAGTAGCCCATAATCATGATCGCGCTGGAAACTCCGACAGTCCATTTGAAGATCATGTTATTGAGGCGGTTAGGTCATTAGGCTATGAAGCAATTCCACAGGTTGGTGTTTCTTCATACTTTATTGATATTGGTGTTAAGCATCCAAGTTATCCATTCGGTTATATATGTGGTATTGAGTGTGATGGGGCAACCTACCACAGCTCAAAGAGTGCACGTGATAGAGATCGCTTAAGGGAGGAAGTTCTTAGTAGGCTTGGTTGGAACTTATACAGAATTTGGTCAACAGATTGGCTCAGAGATCCTCTTGGTTGCAGAGAATTGTTAAAAACTTATTTAAAAGAAAAGCTGTCTATACTTACAGAAAATATTCCTGAAACAGCCAATTCCAATGAAATTACTTACATTGAAAACTCTAAAATTGAAAATGAAAAACTGAATATAGCAGAGTCACCCACATATTCAACGAATTCAAAAAATAATGATAGATATATTAAACTGGGTTCAAGATTTTCAGTGAGATATCTGGATGGCCCAAAAGCAGGCGCTTTAGTAAAGTTTTGGCTTCAAAAAACAACTGATGACTCAAGCATCAAACTTGATGGGTACACCACACTGAGTCTTAAAAGCCCTTTAGGTTCTGCATTAGAAGGCTGCGAAGTAGACGAAATAGTCTCTTATTCTTTATCTAACAGAGATGTCAGGGTTCAAGTAATAAATATTGAGCTGTTCTAATGTAATGGGAGTGGACAGACACATTCAGCTCACCCACCGAAATGGTGAGGTTGTGCATATCCGCTTCCATTAAATTAAAGACGGGGTCGGTGCGCTGACAGTTTTGAGGACCACCGTTTTGCCAGCACTGGCGCTGCTGACCGACTGAGCTAATTGGCACGATATGTTCCCATTCGGTTCGTGCAGCCCGGACTTCTTGCGCTCGTACTTGATAACCGCAAGAGGCATGATTAACTCGACCACCCGAACGACCAACCCATTCCCAATTACAACCACAGTAAAACTCATCACAGATTTGATGGCGGTCAAAATAGACGAGTTGCTTAGACTCAATTTTAGCTCGTTTAAAAGTTAGCCGATACCGCATAAAAGCTCGTTACGAATAGGACAAAAAAAGCCAATACTTTAAAATCAAGTAAAAATTAGTATTAACAAATTAAAGCTATAAGTAATTTAGAACCCTGAATAAAAAAATAAGTTAAGATAATTAAAATCTCGAACTTGATGACTTTTCAAAACTGACATTATAAATGACATCTACAAGTGTACCATCCTCAAGCATAATCTTATGCAAACCATCAGGAGCAGTTATCTGTCCACTCAAATTGTTGTGATCGATTAAAATTAGATCCACTTTATCATCCCTTTTCAATGGATTTAAATCATCATTTAAAACCAAGCTATATGAGCAATTTTGTTGAGTACAAATTTTTGATCCAGTAATAGATACATAGCCGAGTTGATTAACAAACATCCAACTGGAAAAAAAATTTTGATTTATATCTTCAACCAATCTAAGCCTTATTAATGCATTATTGCCGTCTCTATCAGCAAGAAGACCCTGCCAGGTGTTCAAACCCTCAAATGATTGATTTCCTAAATTTAGATTTAGTGAAAAATTTGAAAGTGTAATATTATTTCTCTTTAAAAGATCAGAAACAGAATTAGTTAGAATTTTGAACCTACTGTCAGACAAAACTGAATTAGAATTAACACCATATATGAAAACTTCGGAAAATTTTAATGGTAAATTCAATTCTTCATAATTACCAACCAACAAAGATTCAAAATTAGAATTATTAAAATCAGAGTAGATAATTACACGGTTAAAATATTGATTACTAAATCGGGATTGTTCAAAAGATAATAAATTCAAAACATTAGAGGAAGGTACACGACCTTCATTTTCGTTTACAAGTCTTAAAGCATTACTTAAAACAGATCTTAATCTAGAATTAAAAAGTCTTTGATCTCGCTTAATGGATTCTTCAATGTCATTTGTAAAAAATCTTGAAATTCGTGATCTAGACTCCCTCTCTAAAGCAATGTCAGAATCAGATAAATCTGGATAACAAACTTCAGTCATACCTTCAATGATAACATTATTAAAAGTGTCAATAAAAAAAATCTCTACCTTCTCTCTTGGCAAAAAATTAGTTTTATTGAGAAACTCTGTTGCCCATGAATTATCATCTTTATTGATTGAAGAAATATCTATATAAAAAATAGTTTTCCTGTCTGGTGTGCTAGAACAATAATCAAATGAACTTGTGTTTACAAAAGCTGAAACGTTTAGCGAAAAAAATGTAAATAGAAAAAAAAATATAATCTTCATGTTATAAACTCTCATAAATTTGCGTAGTCTTTTGTTGAAAAACTTCCAATTTTATCAATTCCATTATTTAATGAAACCTGACAAAGCTCCATTCTATACATAACAAGTAAGTTTTCCAGCTTTGTCAAGAGTAAAGCTTTGGTAGAATTAAAATGATGATCTATGTTATCTTCTAAATCTTTAAGGACATTTATTTGAGATTTGATTTCAATTCTTCTCTTTTCAATTTTCTCTAATTCACCATCAAATTCAAGACCTGTACTAATAAGCTCTTTTCTTATTTGGTTTTCTTTTTTATTAAACTCTGCTGTCGCTTTTAAGTAACTACTATAAACGGATTGGTAATTGGGCACCTTGTCATGGATTAAATAACTCCAAATAACACCAACAAACCAAACAAGAACATTTGCAAAGACAGTTTGAAATACAAGAGAATTGAGCTCAGATTTATATGCATTTACGGAGTCAACACCACCAATAAGGAATGCAGCATCTGATTCAATAAGTGGTCTATATTCTTCGTACAACATAGCATACCTTGCTGCTGATACCCACCACAACACACCAACTAATGATATTGTGATTATCACAATCCAAAGAAGATCATACCTTCGTTCATTTCTATTTTGTTTTGAACTAATTCTTAATGGTAGCTGCCGAAAAAATTCACCATGATAATGGCTTGATGCTGCAAATATAGCAGCCGCAAGAAGTGTAAACGCCATTGCAACAAAAGGAACATACTTTTCAGAAAACGTTGGATAGTTTATGAACCATTCGGCTGTTCCAACGAAGACAATACCAATAATGTATAAAAAAGTAGCATGTTTTTTAGGCGGTTTATTGTTATTTTCGAGCTTCATTTTTTCATAAAAGTCAAGATTGTCCTCGTAGGATTTTTTAGTAGCTTGATAATTTTTATCATCCTTAAGCTCTTTAACTTTTTTATTAATAAGTGCTTCTTTCTTTTCATTTACATCAAAAAACTCTTTGTCAAAATCATGTGACTCAAGATTTTCTATCTTTTGCTTTAATTTCCCCTTAACTCTTTTATAATCATTCTCAAACGTAAATATTTTATCTGTTATAACAGTTAAAATATTTTCCCTTGCTACAGGCGTACAATTATTTTTATCTAATGGAATATATCCAATATCTTTATTTAAGGCAACTTCTTTCAATGCAAGATTTTTGATATTGCTTGCAATTTTTTCATCCACAAAAGGCACATTTCTCAAAAAATCATTTACTTCATTTTTAACTGTCTCTATACTCATCTTTTCACCTATTAATAATCTGCTCTCTAATAATTTTTTGAAAATTTAGTGGCTCTCGAATCACATATCCTAAATCCTTTATTAAACTCTTACGAAGTATTGGCTTTAAACTTAAATTTTCAATTAATTCAAATTCTGTATCTAGACTTTGCGGGACAGAATAAAACCCTAAATCTTTTCTTTGACACTCACTGGTTTCACAAGGAAGATTTTCTATCACTCTCTTAATTTGATTCAAGGAGCTTGAAACATAAAATTCAACTCGTCTGTTTTTTAATTTATTTTCATCTGAATCATTTGGCGCAACAGGCCTATGAGGCCCCATTCCTAATAAAATCAAATTCTCTTCTCTTAGTCCATTTTTCTTTAAGTGGTTAGCAACACTTGCAACTCGCCGCAATGCTAACGATTCATTGTATTCTATAGTGCCGTCTGAATCTGTGTGCCCAACTAAAAGTAGTTTTTTTTGATCACTAAAGTAGTTTTGATAAATATTTGCAAAAGTATTTATTTTTTCCTCTACAGCCTCACTTAACTCAGCGCTATTCGTATTGAAGTTTACAGTATTCTTCATTGTTAGACGATAGACTGTTTTGCTGTTAAACTCATAACCATCCAAAGTGATTTCTTCAAAAACTAATTCTTTATCTTTTTCAATCAGTCTTTCAATTTTTATAAAATCAATTTCTTCTTTTTTTATCTCCTGTTGAACTTCATTTTCTTTTTCCACTTTTGCAACAAAATCAAAGTTTTTTTTAGTTAATGCTTTTTCTGAAATATTTTTAGTTGTTTTATTTTTCACCTCGTCATCCACTGGAATTATTTTTGGGTTATTTACACAACCAGTAAAGAATAATGCCGCTGCCAATAGTAGTAGTTTTTTTAATAACTTTATCACTTTTTTTCCGCTTGATTTTTGTTGTTATAAATTTAAAAAAATTTTAAAAATTAGTTAATCTTTTCAATGAAAATTTTATCTTTAATAGTTTTTCTACTTTCTTTCAGATTATCTTATTTAGGATAATATCCCTTTCTTTTAATATCTCTATTTATCATCACAACTTTGATTTTAATTTTTTAATTTGATTTGAGTTAACCAGAACTCATATTTATAAATCTTTTATCATACTTAAAATATTGACAACACTTGTTTTTTTACAAATAACAATACTTTAATTTACTTTTTTGATATTTGCTTTTGCCTTAATCAATGGATACAGATGAAGTTTGATTTCAAATTTAATTTCAATTATCGCTTAAGCCTAATTGTGCGCCTACCATTACTTTCCAACATCTAACAATATGTTTGCCCATTCGAGCGCACTCATAACCTTTGTCCTCTGAATCTCAAAATCATCAAACCTATCAACTTTTGGGGTGTTAAACCTGATTGCAGCTGACTTACCAGCGGCAACCACTTCATAATCTGATGTATTTATTTGAGACCGAATTTCTTCAATATGCTCAGATGCACCACTAACCTGTAAATCGACATAACCTTGTGCCATTTTGTGAACAATAGTTAGATTCTTCCCCAATAAGCTTGGTCGAAATTCTGGCCAGTCAGATTTGGCAGGCTTGATACCTGGACGCTTCATTTCTAACGCTGGAAACTCATCTGAAGCTAATTCCCAATATTGATACCAAAAGCGTGTTACACGATCATTCGCTATTGGTGAGTAACCTCGTCGATTTTGTTGAATAGCTTCTTCAAAAACTTTTGCACGATAGCTAGAACGCGCTGTGCCCTCTAAATCTAACCTCTCTTTTATTTCCTCATAACTTATTCCAATATCATAAAGTTGAGCTTCACTGTTGTGATCTAAATATCGCATTGGAGCAATAATGCAAATTTTAAATGCCAACCAATTGCCCATTTCAGCACCTGCTTTGCCACGAAGACGATATCTTGCAGCCTGCTCAGGCTGCGCGGGTGCATCTATTTTATTTTCTATTAGGATCGCTTCACAATTTTCATACAACACAACTAGATCAGACTCACCAAATTGCGAGTCTGTAACTGAATGCCATGTGCCCATACATCTTGGTACTTCTTTTCTAGTACCAAAAACACGGCAATAAAGCCATTGGGAAAGTGACTGACTGACATTGAACTCCTCGAGCAATAAGAGGTCGATATCTCTTTCCGTCAGGTATGAAAACTTGTTTTGATCTTTCACGCTTTCCTACAAATCAACAAATAAAGTATTTCATTAGTGCTTAAATGCGGGGAAGTTAAGGTCCGCATACCAGCCTGAATGATCACCCCCATAATTATCCATACCTGGCTTTGTCAAAATTCCCTTCGGTGCAATATAACTTTTAATCACCTTAGCTTTGTTGGTTTGGTGCCAAGTAATGTTGAAAGCTGCTAGTTTTGGAAAAAAGTACAAGCCACAATGAGGTAAATGGTCATGAATCCACCAGGCCAAAGCCCGCCAATCAGCTCCATTTTCATACTTATCAGCAAACCACGGAATGACAAGACTTACCGTAGCACCAATATGATCGTTTTGGTCGGGGTAATCAAAGATATGTCCAGCATAGTTTTTTTCATTAGACGCACAATTAAGCTTCTTCTCATTACAAAATTGATTAAGTTCAGGCGACCGATAACCAGAAAAAATAGTGACACGACCAAAGGTTTTATTTAGAGGCTCCAACAATGTATTACAGAGCTCAGAACACGCTTCTATAGCAATCTCTGGATAGTCAGGCATATTTTGAATACCGTAAAAATTGGCTATTTCACTATAAAGAAAATCACGCATGTAAAAAGATTCGGACAAACGAATACGCTCGAACTCCTCTAATCCTTTGACTGTCTGAGGTTTTTTCATTTTGAAACCACTTATTAACTACTACTTATGAATAGTCATTCAAGTAATAAAAAATAAACTATAGCTAGGCCAGTTTACCCCAACTACACTCTTAAAACGTAGCTTTTTAGGCTAGTATTTTACCCCCCTACGGAAATAAAACTCAAAAAATGCTTCCTTTAAAGCAATCTCAAATACATATCACCTCTATGACAAGCTAACCGGCTTGCTTTAAAGATTCACTCATCTAAGGAGGGTATATGTCTCATTTTTCGGCCTGCCCAAAATGTGGCAGCCATAACAGCGTGTCTAAGCATAGAGCAAAAAAATTCGGCGGCATGGTCGGCATGATTGGCGGTGGTATGAGTGGTGCCAGTGGTATGTGGGCGGGTGCTAAAACCGGCGTCATTTTGGGTGCCGGGCTGTCGCAAATTGCTCCCACGTCACCACCCTATCCTTTATCGCTCTTAGCAGGAGCGGTATTGGGTGGACTGGCCGGTGCCGCAGCGGGTGGCTTGGCCGGTGCCAAATTAGGTCAGGAAATAGATCGACACTTGCTTGACAACCGCCAATGCCTCGATTGTGGCTATGCGTTTTCAACACAAGATTAACACACCATTATTTTGATAAAATTAGGAGAAATAACATGAGTGCATTAACACAGCAACCGCACCCAACCCCAGAACCCGTTGTTAAGCTAGTACGCCGTTATGCCGGCGCAGAACGATTGGTGGATACTAAAACATTGGATCGGTCTGATTGGCTGGCCTATCGTAAACAAGGGATTGGCAGTTCCGATGCCGCCGCAGCCATTGGCTTAAACCCCTATAAATCGCAATTAGAGCTTTGGATGGAGAAAACGGGTCGGACACCGACAGAAGCCTCGAATGATGAACCCAGTCAGGATAGTGCGTTGCATTGGGGTACAGTGTTAGAGCCGATTGTTGCAGAGCAATATGCCTTGCGCACAGGGTTTAAAGTCCGTCGAGTTAATTCGGTGTTACGCCACCCCACTAAACCTTGGATGTTAGCTAATTTAGATCGTGAGATTGTCGGGCAGGACGAGGTACAGGTATTGGAGTGTAAAACTGCCGGCATAAACGGAGCCAAACTTTGGCGTGAGGGTGTGCCGGAATATGTGCAAGTACAGGTGATGCATCAGTTAGCGGTCACCGGTCAACAGGCGGCGGATGTTGCGGTATTGCTTGGCGGGCAAAAATTAGAGATTCACCGGATTGAGCGCAATGAAGCGATGATTGAAAAAATCGCCTTGTTAGAGCAACACTTTTGGAAGTTTGTTGAAACTGACACCCCTCCACCGGCGGATAGTTCGGATTCTGCCGGTCAAGCTTTGCGTTGGTTGTTCCCAACAGATAACACTAAAACGGTGGATTTTAGGCAAGATGCCGTTTTATCTGACACCTTTAATCGGTTAATTGAGCTTCGGTCTAAAATCAGCCAACTTTCAGATCAAGAAGCCTCGATGCGACACCAGATCCAACAAGAAATGGGACACGCATCCGTGGCACTCTTTCAAAACGGGCGAGTAAGCTGGAAACAGGCTAAACCCTCGACCCGTATTGATACGACACGCTTAAAAGCCGAGCATCCTGAATTGATCGCGGCTTACGTTCAAACCTCAGCCGGTTCGCGGCGGTTTTTAGTGCAAGCCGCTTAACTTAACTTCGTTTTAACGCAATATTCACTCTGTTTTGTTCTGTCTTTGCCCCTGCCGGTTAGCGGTCTAGGGGCTTTTTTATACCCATTTTTCTAAAGGAGTCCTGAAATGATTAAGGGTCTAGCGATTACCCCGCCTGTCATTGGGCGCATTAGTATTGGCAAGGTCGTTGAAAAAGACGGCAAACGCCTACCCCAAAAGGATGATCAATTTACCCTCACTACCCAAATGCAAGGACGTGAGGGCTGGATTTTGCATCCACTAGATAAAAAATTGCGCGAGACCTCTGCCCAAGGCAAGTTACGCACCATCCCGATTCAACTGCTCTTTAACCAACCCGATTTAAACTGCCGTGTTCAGTACAGTTTATTTGATCGCAATACCGCACGCCCAGTATGTGTCGGCAATGGCGAAACCTGTAAACGTACCACAGCCTCTGGTATTGACACCCTGCCCTGTCCCAGTCCACAGGCCTGCGACATCGGCGCTAACGGCCACTGTAAGCCCTATGGTCGGCTAAATGTCATTGTCGGTGATGATGACCCTTTAAGCAGTTTTATCTTTCGCACCACCGGCTTTAATAGCATCCGAACCCTGGTGGCTCGGTTACATTATTTTAATGCGCTATCAGGCGGGCGCTTGGCCTGTTTGCCCTTAGCTTTAAAGTTACGTGGTAAATCCACTCGGCAAAGTTTTGGGCAGCCCATTTTCTATGCCGATATTACCCTGCGTGATGATCTGACACTAGAACAAACCCTTAATCAAGCCAGTGAAATTGAACAACAACGTATTTCCGCCGGCTTTAATCAAGCTGCATTAGATCAGACTGCACAACAAGGTTTTAACAACGGTGCGTTTGAGGAGGCGGAGGACGATGTTGATGCCATTGTCGAAGAGTTTTACCCCGCTCAATCTGATAACACGTCCTCACCACACCCCAATCCGAGCTTTAGTGCACAACAAAACTATGCAGCGTCACAGCGCAATCGCCCAAGCTTGGCCGACAAAATTGATCAGCAGGCGCAAGCCTTAAGTGCTTAATCAGCGCATTTTTGATTAAACAAACGTTTATCTAAACGTTACTACAACACTTCTATCGTTAACCCCTTTGTCATGGTGTATGGCGAAGGGGTTTTTTATTTTGTTTTTTAAAAGGAGAACCTATCATGGCTATGACCATCTTAACCCCTGAAAAACTTCACCAACTTGCCCCAGCTGCCTTTGCTACGCAACCCGATAACCAGGTATCAAAACGCTATGGCTTTGTGCCGACCATTGATGTGGTGGATGCCTTAAAGCATGAAGGCTGGTATCCGGTACGGGCGTTACAAACTAATGTGCGTGATGAAGCTAAACGTGCTGTCACCAAACACATGATTCGCTTTAGACAAGACCCTGACCGCCAATTGGTGGTGGGCGATTGTTTAGCCGAACTTGTTTTAACCAACTCGCATGACCGCACCGCCGCCTATCAACTCGATTTAGGCTTGTTTAGGCTGGCCTGTTCAAACGGCATGGTGACTCAAACCGGTGATTTAGGGGGCATCAAAGTTAAACACGGTAAGCATATTGTCGATTCCATTTTAGATGGCAGCCTTAACCTACTCGAACAGGTGCCACACATTAACCAGGCGGTTGATCACTACAGGGCTACCCTGATCTCTAAAGCCGAAGCGCGACTCTATGCCACCGCTGCTTTAACACTCCGATATGGCAATGACTGGCGCTATAGCAGTCCAGTTAGCCCCGATGATCTTTTAACCGTTCGTCGAACTGAGGATCACGAATCGAGTCTGTGGAAAGTCTTTAACCGTGTTCAAGAAAACCTGTTCAAAGGTGGATTAGCCGGTCGCTCCTCTAATGGGCGCAATGTCCGCACCCGCCCTATCCAATCGGTGAGCGAAGATGTCAAACTCAATCGTGCTTTATGGCAGTTGACTGAATCTTTTTCCAAGTTAAAAGAAGGTCAGATTGCGCATCTTGCCCTGCCAAACGTTGCTTAACCCTTATCACAACTCCAATCCTAACGGGCTGTTCACCTTGTGTTCAGCCTTATCGAACTCTTATCTCAGCATGCGTATCAATCTTAACATTCAGGAGAACAACCATGTCAATTCCTAAGCCTTTTCAAGTGGACGAGCTTACTGGCTATTATCAGGCTAATCAACCCCTCTCCCCTAAAGCCATCATCGCCATGGCGAATTATTTATCCAAACAAGCGCTTAAAAAAGGGGTGGAGCTCACGTCGCCCCAATCCACTTATGAGTATCTTCAAAATCTATTGCAGGATTTAGAGCATGAAGTGTTTGGGGTACTGTGCCTAGATCAGCAACACCGACTGATTAAATACGTACCACTATTTAGAGGCACCGTTAATCAAGCCAGTGTCTATCCCCGTGAGCTGGTCAAACTGGCATTAGCTTGCAATGCGGCGGCCATGATTTTAGTTCATAACCATCCAAGCGGTAAACCGACACCCAGTGAATCAGATCGAGCCATCACCCAAACCATTAAACAAGCACTGCGCTTGGTTGAGGTGCGGGTCATGGATCATGTCATCGTTGGCCGTGAGGGGTATGTGTCTATGGCTGAGCGGGGTGAGGTTTAGGCTTAAATAAATCCGTAGATAGTGGTTGAAATTATATTTTAACCACTATGGCTTTAAACAAATCAATTCACGGAAAAACAAGTATATACGCTAAAAAATCAGTTAATTAATACGTATAGATTACCAAAATTCTTAAGCAAGTTGGATCGGGTAGTGTCTCTTCTTCACTCAATTCGACACACTAGAACCCGTCAAGTTCGGATGGACTTGTTAGTGTTTAATTTATTTTTTTAATTTTTAAAAGGAAGCATTCAAATGAATAATTCAAATATTAATTTACTGACTTTAAGAGATCTCATTAAGAAACTGGCTCTTAGCCGAAGCACAATCTACAGAAAATTAAAACCAACAGCAAAAGGTTATGACCCAACATTTCCCAAACCTAAAAAAATTGGTCCAGGAAGTGTTCGCTGGGTTTTATCAGAAGTTGAACAATGGATTATACAGCAAACTAGCAAAAATTACGATCGCGATGAATTTGAACATCTTCACTTGTGAGCTATTCAATTCAACTAAAGTGTCAACAAAAAATTAGACCAAGCTGACATCATTTTTTTTCGTTCTTCAAGATATTCAGCTTTGTTATAAACACCGCGTATTTTATTACGCTCCTCATGGGAAAGTTGTTTCTCAATTGCATCGGCAGGCCAGCCCATTTCATTTAACATGGTGCTGGCCGTATGTCGAAAGCCATGTGTAGTTAAGACATCGGGACCTATATCAACAGACCTAAGTGCAACGCGCAAACTATCCGGCGTAATCGGGCGAGTTAAGGAACGCTGACCCGGAAAGACAAATTGGCTTGTCGTTTTAACTTCAAAACATTCATTAAGTACAGAAGCAACATAATCACTCATTGGTACTAGATGCTCGCGCTTCATTTTCATTTTTTGCGCTTCAACACGTATAAGTTTATGCTCAAAGTCAACATTTTCCCATTTAATTGAAACCAACTCGCTTGGGCGCAAAAAAACATGAGGTGCTATTTTTAACGCCATGCGCACACTAAAACCGCCTTCGTAGGCATTAATTTTTTTGAGTACGACAGCAAGGTCACGCTTTGAAGTAATGTGTGAGAAAGCCTTAACACTTTCCTTTTTGAATACGTCCTGTGGTAAATCACGCGTCGGGTCAAATGGGCAAACCCCCATTCCCACGGAGTAGCGAAACACTCGACTGGCGTATCCTCGAACTTTTTTGAGCATATTTAAAGTACCGCGTGATTCTATGCGCTTGAAAACTTCAAGCATATCCATTGCCGTTATTTCAGCAATACTTCTATCTCTTAGAAAAGGTAATAAATGATTCTGACAACGCTCATCTAAATCTTTAGCGTAACCATCCGTCCAAGATTCAAGATTATGTTCGTACCATTCGTGGTACATATCAGAAAAAGTTTTGATTTCAACTTTTTCAACAACACACCCCTCTACCTGCTCCCGGGGATCAAAACCTAATTTGATTTGCTCTTTTAGATCATCTCGCGCTCGACGCGCTTCAGCCAATGAAACGCTGGGATAAGTTCCCAAAGACAACATGGTCGCTTTACCATTTATCCGGCACCTATATCGCCAGGCTTTAACACCATTAGGCTTAATCTCCATGACTAAACCATGAGAGTCTGTTTCTCTATAAAGCTTATCCTTAGGCTTAAAATTTCTGATTTGTGTATTGTTTAACATTTTGTACTCACATTTTCTGTACTCAACCATATTCTATACTCACATTTATACTCATTTTTTTGTGAGATGTATAGGTTTTTCTTGAAATGCAATGATACAGTTAAAAAGATATTAATTGGCCTTAAAGCCTTTAAATACGGTGGTTTTGGGCATAAAAAAACCCGTTTGGAACGGGTTGATTAAAGTGTAATGGCGGAGAGCGGGGGATTCGAACCCCCGATAGGCTATTAACCTATACACACTTTCCAGGCGTGCGCCTTCAACCGCTCAGCCAGCTCTCCGTAGGTGCGCGAATTATAACGGCTAAGCTTGCCCTTGTCTATGAAACAACACAGCCAGGCGAAATAAATTCAACCCGGCTGTAATACCTATAAAACCCAGTTTAAATCCAATAGCTGGATTTACATCATTTCAAGGTCCATTTGAACCGCTTCAACACCCGCAACCGCACACTCTTCATCAATATCGCCACCTGGCGCACCGCTCACACCAACGGCACCAAATAAACGACCACCAGCCGAAATTGTCACTGAACCGGCCATAAAGGCAAGGCCTTCACCCAAGGTTGGCAAGGCCCCTTCCGCTTGGCTCGTCAATTGTGACCCATTGGCATTAAACATCACCGCGGTATAGGCTTTTTTCTGAGAAATTGGTAAAGACACAGGTGGTGCCATCGAGTCGCGCATCTGCACCATAATAATTCCATTACGATCGACCACGGTAACCGATACTGGAATACCTTTAGCTTCACAAGCCTTAATGGTTTCCATCGCAATTTTGTTATTCACTTCAAGCGTTAAACGCGGTACATCGACCGTTAAAGACTGCGCATTAGCAACAGGCGCCATCGCCACAACCAGGCCTGATGCCACCAGTAACGATTTTAATGATTGTTTCAACATACATCCTCCAAGATGATTTATATTTATATTAGTGTTATGAAATAACAATGTAATTCTAGCACTATCCATCTCTGATACTCACTGCCAAAACTAAGGATGAACCATGGATTTCACAGTTTTTACACTTATCTTGCTCGCTGTCGTGGTGATTTACCTCGCCTCAGGTATCAAGATTGTGCCACAAGCGGAGTTGCAAGTTGTTGAACGTCTGGGCCGCTATCATCGCACCCTGCACGGTGGCCTTAATTTTATTATTCCTGTGGTCGATCGCGTGCGCTCAAAGTTTAGTACCCAAGAACAAGTTGTAGATATTCCTGTTCAAAAGGTGATTACCCGCGATAACGTCAGTATCGTTATAGATGGCTTAGTTTTTATGCGCGTCAATAATGCTGAACATGCCACCTACGAGATTCTTGATCTCAAACACGCCCTTGCCCAGTTGGCACAAACGACCCTACGTTCAGAAATTGGTAAGATGGATTTAGACGATACCCTGTCATCGCGTGACACACTCAATGCCACCTTGATGATTGCGTTAGATAATGCATCAGGCGGCTGGGGCGCTAAAGTCACGCGCGTGGAAATTTCTGACATCTCTGTACCCGAAGCGGTTCAACACGCCATGGAACTGCAATTACGGGCTGAGCGTGAACGTCGAGCCACCGAAACGGAGGCGGAAGGTTTAAAAAATGCCACCATTGCGAAGGCTGAAGGTGACCGCCAAAAAGCCTTCAAAGAAGCCGAGGCCATTGAGCGTACAGCCGATGCAATGCGTTATGAACAGATTCAGCTGGCGCAAGGTCAGCAAGAAGCCATTGTGATGCTAGCACAAGCGATGCAATCTAACCCTAACGCAGCCGAGTTCTTACTGGCCAAAGACCGTATTAAAGCCTGGGAAGGCATTGCCGCTAGTGATTCGGCCAACAAGGTGGTGATTCCTTATGAAGCCACTGAACTGGTTGGTGCCCTATCGGTACTGCAAGGCGTGCTCACCCAAGCGGGCGTTGTAACTGGCAACACTACGGGAGCGTCTAAATGATTACACTAGGCCTGCTCGACCTTATTCCAAGCTGGGCGCTAATTGCATTGGGTTTTGCGCTCATCGGTGTCGAAATGCTGCTCGGTTTATTTATGTTGATGTGGTTTGGCATTGGTTTAATTGTAGTCGGCCTGCTTAGTTTTGTAGTTGATTTTGAGTATGGCGAAATTCAACTCATTTTTGCTTTTGCCATCGGCTCGGTACTGCTATTCGCTTTGCGTAATAAAGTAATTGCCAAGCGCAACGCTAAAGAAGAAATCTCAGTCACCTACCAAACCGGCGGCATAGGCAAGCTCTCCTTGCACAATGATACCTGGATGGTGTTTTATCACGGCACCCACTGGCAAGTTGCCAATCCACCGGCCGAATGGCAAGAGGGCCAACGGGTTCGCGTCACTAAAATTGAACTCAACCAGGCCTGGATTGAGCCTGAATGACCACCAGACTTAAACCACTCGTCACCTCATTACTAGCAGGCCTGCTATTGGCTATCTCTGGGGGCGGTATGGCTGACACACCACTCAGCAGTCCACTTGAACAAGCGGCGCAACAAAACCTAATCACCCTGCCCTTTAACCCAGAAGTTGTGGATTTTACCCAGGCAGATGACTGGCAAGGCTTAATCAATAAGCTTGCTGATTATCAGGTTATTTTTCATGGCGAAATTCACAACCGCCTCAGTGACCATTTAATCCAAGCTGAATTATTACACCTGATGCATCAACACACATCCGCGCTCGCGGTGGGTGTGGAGTGGTTTCAGGCGCCCTTTCAAGCCTGGGTTGATGGCTATATTGCTGGACGTTTAGATGAAGGCGAATTATTACAACGCACCGAATACTTTTCTCGTTGGCGTTATGATTGGCGCTTGCTGCAACCACTGATGCAGTATGCACGCGATCATCAAATTCGTGTCTTAGCGCTGAATGCGCCCGCTGAACTCACCCGGCAGATTGCCCGTGAAGGGCTGGATAGTCTAAGCCATGAACAACGTGTGCAATTGCCCAAGATTCATCCACCCCATCCTGACCATGAACAGCGGCTACGAGATTTTTTTGGTCAAAACTTGGCTGAACACGCCAACACCGATAACTTTATCCATGCACAACGGACTTGGGACGAAACCATGGCCGCAAATGCTGCCGCTTGGCTTAGAGCCAACCCAAACACTCGCATGTTAGTCATAGCCGGCCAATTTCATTTAGATTATCAACAGGCAATTATCGGCGATATGCTGCGCCATCTGCCCAGTTTAGCTGGGCAAACCTTAAGCTTAGCCAATGGTCCATTCGAGGAATGGCAATCGGGTCGATTTGATGGTTTTTTGCTCACTGACGAGCTAGCTTTACCGGCACATGGTCGAATTGGCAGCCATATTACCCCACAGGGCCAGGCCTGCTTACGTGAAATCATTGCCGACAGTGCCGCCGATTGGGCCGGTTTACAAGTGGGTGACTGCATTATTGCGTTTAATCATCAACCGATTCGTCACTTCAGTGACTTAATGTTAGCGCTTTATCAAACTCAGCCAGATCAACAGGTGCAACTTAAAATCAATCGACCCATTTCAAAAAACCATAATAAAAAGCAAGTTGAAAACCACACCCTAACTATTGAGCTAACACTAGATTAACGGCCAACTTATGACCAGCAATAGGGTAATTAACAATGTAAGCCAAGCCAGTAAATAACCTAGCCAACTGACCGTTTTACTGGTGTGAATAATGTCATGCATTGTAGGGTGTTTGAGCCATACCCAAACTTTTGTGACTGGCTTGGCTGGCAAAACGGCTAACACCCGCCTGCCTGTCTGCGCAACATGCTGTGTCAAACGCTCACCTAACCACTCATAAACGACTAATACATCGCCTGCGGGCAACTCAAATTGCCGATTGATCCGAATCCGCCAGGCTAAGGCTATCATTAAGGCTAATACCAGAGGTGGCCAGGCCTGCTGCAACATTTGCTCATAAGCCAAATTCACCGGCGCCAAGGTTTGCCATGCTAAATTATGCGTACTGATCGCTTGGGTAAAGCCACCGGCCAGTAACAATAATGGCCAAAGCATGATAATGCCAAGTACCAATAACCAAGCACTGAATGCACCCGCATCATTCCAGGCTTTAGACCACTTAAATTGTGCGCCCGGCAAACCTAGTGACCAAGGCTGTTTAAGCAAACGCCGAATAAAGTGCATCATTAACAACAAAGTGGCCCCAGAGGCAATACTTAACCACCAGAGCGGTAAGGTTGCGACCACGGCCTCCATTTCACTGGATAATTTCATACCGTATTTCAACCAAGCACCCGCGGTTAAGGGTGCCCCCGCTAACACCAAAGCTAACAGCACCAGGCCTGCTAAGGCGACATAACGTAGTGTCATGGTCGTGGCAAATTTATACCAACCTAAACCAATAAATAACGCGCTTTTCACCAGGGCATGATGCCAAGCAAACAAGGCCACCCACAGCACCCAAATGCGCGGGTCGGGCGTTTGCCATACCCAACTTAGCCCCCAAATCAACCAACCCATTTGGCTAATGCTTGAATAAGACAACACGGTTTTAGGGTCGGTTTGGGTTAACCCCATCACCACCCCATAGAGCATAGCAATCCCACCTAACCAGGCAAGTGCCATAAACACGGTTTCACTGAGTGGCATGGCCAAACTGGGTAATAAAATCCACAACCCAAGAATGCCGGCCTTAATCATCACGCCCGATAAAATGGCACTGGCCGGAATGGGGGCTGCAGTATAGGCTAAGGGTAACCAAACATGTAGCAGAGGCACACCTAATTTCACCGCCATACCCAAGGCAATTAGTGCCATGCCCCAGGCACCGGATGGGGTAGTTAACCATACCATTAAATCGGTGGTGCCCAATTCTGCCGCGCGTAGCAACAGGCCACTGAATAACAGAATTTCACCCAGAATAGCCAGCATGATATACCAATTAGCTGCCCGCTCTGCGTGCACAGTGCGTTCATGGACCACCAACCCCCACGCCGCTAGGCTCATTAAGCTAAAAAACAGATAAAAACTTAGCGCATCACCGGCCACGACCAGCCCTAAACTGCCCGCTAAACTCAGTTTCATAAATAACGGATAGCTAATATCATCTGTTTTAACCCAGTGACTATGCCAAGCCACTAAGGCCCAGATAATGATGCTAAAGCTCAGCCAGATAAATGACAGCTCATGCCATACCAAATGTAAGCCAAGCAAAAAGCTAGGAAGATAAAGCGCATCAAGCGGAGAGATGACAGGGGCCAGCAAACCCAGTTGCGCAAACCATAACAATACCGCAGGGATAAGGCCAAGGGTAATAAGGCTGCCGGTATATTTTTTGGTGGCCGGAATTAATAAGCTGATTGTCAATAACAGCGGCCACAACCACAATGCCATCATCAGGTTCATCTGTCACCACATCTGCTATGAAAAGTAAATTTATTGTAGCTGATTTGGTGAAGGCTTGTCAGCTTGCGGCGCATATAACCAAGGGCGCAAAGCAAGAATCGCTTGTTGGTAATGACAAGGTTTGCCAAAACGTTGTTGATAGGCGGTTAACCAGGCCTGCTGGGTCGCCGGTCTGCCAAATTTTTGCGCTTGCGACCATTGCAATAACGACTGCCAGCAGTCTTGCGCCTGTTGCGGCGAATGAATCGGTTGACGCATAATAGACCACAAACGCCCATGACTATAGCCTCGCACAATCAGCCAAACCAACACAGCAAGGATCAGTAGGCCTGCTAATAGTCCCACTAATGCCAGTAACATCCATAACCAAATTGGCAAGGCGATAAAAAACTGCGCGGGCAAAGTTTTTTCAGTTAGCTGCTGGGTGTGGCGATCAAAATACAGCCAACTCACCGGCGCATAATAGCCCCAACGCACCCCATCCAGCCTGAAAGGTTGTACCCAAGTTTGTGAAAGAACTCGGCCCTCCTCTTGCCACTGCACACGTGATTCACGCCGCTGAAACAACCATTCTGGTTGATGCTCAGAAGTTAATTGCTGCTGCAACAGACTCCCTAAAGGCGGAAAATAATCCATATCTACCGCGCTCCAATGGGTGTAAAGTTCATACACCCGACCACTGACCATAATACTGGGACGTTGCCAATGCCACTCAAGGGGACCCGAAGACAAACTGGGCGGAACATAACTTGGGCGCGCACGCACATGCACACTTTGTGGCGGCGCAAAAAACTGCCATACTCCGCCGCCTTGTCTAGTACTAACTCTTAAACTCGGCGCACTGCGTACAAACTCACCTTCTTCATCTAAACGCTGCGCCCAAATTAAACGCGCCTGCTGATTAGATAGGCGCTCTAAGGGCGCACTCTCCAAACCTGCTTGCTCCGGCATCTGCACATTTAAGCTCAAACCTTCATCGACTAATTCAATATCCAAGTGCTGGCTCCACCAGTCACCCAACCAGCCGTGTGCTGGCGCGTCCGACCAATGTAATTTGATTAAAGGATTAGGCAACACCTCTAAACGTTGCGCGGGTAAACGCAAAGTACCGCTGCGCAAGGCCGGCGTGGTAATTAAACCAGGCTGGTAAGGCGTCAAGGTCAGTCGCACCCGATCAACAGCGGGATAGCGCACTTGAATATGAAAATAAGCCTGCAGCGGGGTTAAATCCATGCGGTCAAATTCGGCGTGGGTATTGTCACTGCGTAAGGTCAGTTGAATACTTTCACCGAGGATTAAACTTGGCGTAAGACCCGTGACTGAAGCGTCTGCAATGGCGTGCGGCGACAGCCCCTGCAAGACAATGGCAAACCACCAGCAGATAATCGCCATCAGAAGGTTACGCCTTAGATGAGGTTTTACCATCGTTTTGCTTACCATGGTTTGACCCCTGGCAACTCACGTGGCTCGACCTGACGCGCTTGAAAACCAGCCTCACGCTCAAATAAATGAAACAAAATGCCCACTTGGTCATCAGCAATCGTGTCTAAGTAACGGGCTAAATCCGCCTGGCGCTGCTCGCGGGCTAAATCTAGACGTTGCTGTTCAATCACTGCTTGACCTTGCCAGGCTCCACGACTCGCAAACGTCGATTGTTGCTCGGGCGGTAACTCGGCTTGCTGAGCATCGCGCTCTGGCAATTCCTCGCCCCAATAATCTTCATCGTCATCGCGCCCCCAGTTTTCGCCATCGGTGGCGCCGGCTAGGGTTGGATCCTCATTACCGTCACGCCCGACGCCCTCGCTATTTTCACCCTGTTCGCGTGTTTGCTCACCCTGCTCGGCCTGACGGGCTTGCGCCGCCAATTCAAGCGCATGCTGACGTTGTGCCAAAGCTAAATTATGCGCCGCTTCGGGAAAATCCGCTTGATGAATTAATGCGCCTTCAAAGGCTTCCACTGCCAAGGACCAGGCCTGCTGATCGGCATAACTTAAACCTAGGTTATATAAACTACGCGCCCGCTCGTCATGGTTTCGTGCGGTTAATAGCGCTTGACGAAAATAACCCTGAGCTTGCTGATGTTGCTGTTCGCGGTGCAACTCTTCTCCCGCTTGCATCCAGCGCACATAATCCGCTTGCTGTGCCTGTGCATTGTTCATACTTAATAGGCTAACTAGCAGGCCTGCTACTAGCCACAAAGCAAGCGGTGACGAGGATATAGCTTGCTGCTGACCCGACTGCTGACTGGGCGTCGAATAGCGCCACAATAATCCTAGCAATAACAATCCCACTACCCAAGGCGTTAGGTCATAAAATGCGTGTTGCATGGCGCTCGTATCGTCTGCACTCTTCTCATCATCTAAGCCCAACCCCGCATTGGCTAAAAAACGCGCCTCATAGTCAAACCAGCTTTGTAGAGCGGCAGATTGATTACGGTCATCAACATAGCGCCCTTGTGCCGCTTGCGCCAAACGTTGCAAGCTTTGTCGCGCCATCGGCACCGTTACCCGTACGCCATCATAGACCAGCCATCCGGTCGGTGAAGCTGAATCTGGCAAGC
Source organism: Thiomicrospira sp. ALE5 (assembly GCF_900112445.1). Classification (GTDB taxonomy): domain Bacteria; phylum Pseudomonadota; class Gammaproteobacteria; order Thiomicrospirales; family Thiomicrospiraceae; genus Thiomicrospira. The sequence goes on from NZ_FOYY01000003.1 coordinate 756,052, forward strand.
CCACCGCATCCGTCGACCCTACCCCAACCACTAGCAAACCAATCTTCGCCTGCGCATAGGCCTCGGCCACCGCCAGTAAACCAGCCTGTTGCTCTGACAACACGCCATCGGTTACCAGCACCACCTGCTGCACCCCCTGTTCTTGCGCGACCGCTAATGCCTGCTTCATCGCGACCGCCAACTGGGTGCCCGCAAACGGCAGGCGTTGTGCTTGCAATAAACCCAACCGGCTTTGCAACAACGCCTTATCTTCGGTTATCGGCAAGGCCCAATAGGCCTCGGTGCCAAACAGCATTAAACCCACGCGATCTTCGGCGGGTAAGCGCTGCGCCCAAGCCGCCAATAGGTTTTGCGCATGGCCAAAACGATCCGGTTGACGGTCAAGTGCGGTCATCGAGCGACTGGCATCCAACAAGACCAAATGGGTGATTCCGCCGGTTTGTTGGGGTGTGGCAGGCGCATCCAACGCCCAACGTGGACCAGCTACGGCCACAATAAGCAACACCCCCAACCAAAACCCGAGTGGCCAGCGCCAGGGCCATAATCTGGCCGGTGCACCAGCGGCCAGCGACCAAGGAGTTAATGACGCATCACTATAGTCATGAAGTTGTTTATGCCGATAGCCTAACCACAGCAGCAGGCCTGCTAACCAGGGCAGCAGTAGCGCTAACCAACCTGCCTGCCGAAAAAACAAGCCCGCGACAATTAAATCCGCCTCATTCGTGACCACGACGCCACCCCCGCAACGGATAATGGGTTAATAGATGAATTAACAACAACAGCCCGGCCACGCCGAGTGCCAGCAGCAACGGCCAATGAGCTAAACTCACCGCACGCCATTGTTCACCCTGCTCGACTACACCCTCACGTGCGCGCAACTGCAATTGCGCAAAAGCTTGCCGTAACGCATTAGGGTCATACACCGCCACAAATTGACCGCCGGTGTCTGCCGCCAGGGTTTGTAAACTCGCCGTTTCTAACGGCTGATAAATAAGTCTTGAAGAACCACGTGACGAAGCTTCTTGACCGCCCAGTCCTATGGTATGAATCGCGATATCATTTAGCCTTGCATACTCAATCACATCGGCCAAACTCAATCGACTGCGTGTCTGTAAACCATCACTTACCACCACTAACAGCGGATCATAATCCTTGGGGCGCTGCGTATCGGCTAACATAGTGCGTATCGCCAAGGCCATCGCCTCGCCCATGGCTTGATCGGTACGCCCCGCCAGATAGGGAAGCAAACGCGGCAATTCCGCGCGCACCGTATCACGATCAGCGGTCATCGGCATCAGCGTAAAGGCCTGGTCGGCATATAAAATAATACTAAAACGATGTTGAGGCATAGCGGCCACAAACTCATCTAATACCTGCTGCAACACCGCCACGCGGCTTAAAGGTTGGTCGTTTTCTGCATAGTCCTCTAGCACTAAAGACACCGAACTTTCCACCACCAAGGTGACATCACGGATAGGTTCAGCTTGACGAACCTGTTGCGGTAGCGCCTGCCAATAAAAAGGACCTGCCAAGGCAAGCAATACCAATAAGACTAACAAAGTGCGCAATAGCGTTTGTAAAGGCATTAACCAGCGTATCAGCCCGGGGGACTGAACGGATTGATCGTTGCGCGTTGCCATAAATGCGGCTATTTTTGAATGATAAAAAACCGGCTGGGCTTGGGTGGCGGGTTCTGCTAACCACGGCCAACGCGCTTGACCCTGCTGACGCAGCCACCACAACAAAGGCCAAAGCACGACCAACAACAGTACCCAAGCGGCCTGCCATTGCACATCTTGCCATAGTGAAAAGAATTCAGTCATCAGCGACTCGCTTTAGGCTAAACTCAGCCCTTTGCAGTTGGTGATAAAAGTCATGAGGATCAATCGGCTGATTACTGAAACAGGCATCATAGAGCCAAGGACATTCGGCTAAGGCAAGCGGCGCCTGCTGTTGATAAATCGCCAAGGCAACACGGCGCAATGCAATGGTTCGCTCACTAGCCGTTAAATTAGCCGAGCCTAACTGCTGCACCCGTTTGATTAGACGCCGCAAGCTACGCCTGGCATACCAGGCCTGATAAGCACGCCAGCTCCACATCAGCAGGCCTGCTAAGACTACCAGCCCGCCCAATCCAACCAGCAATAACAACCAAGCCTGCCATAGTGTCAGTCCCTGCTCTGCAGCGACCAGCAACACGGGTTCATCTAGCGTTGAGGCAAGATCATACCAACCATCAGCACGCTGGGTAATGCTCATCCGGCGCGCTCCACCGCTAAGCGTCTAAAATCGATCAATTCATCTTGGGTGCTCAGCGCCCAGTGCGCAATACCATAGCCGCTCAGTCTAGTGGCTAAGTGTTCGCGCTGTTGTTGCGCCCAAGCATTATAAGCCTCGAGGCTATCACGATTAAGTAGCCAACGACGCGCGCCCTGCTGTAACGCTAATAAGGCACGTTTAGGTAACTGCTGTTCAACCGGATCCGTGATACTCACCGCTTGGACATCATAGTGCGCATTGAGGGCATAGAGCCATTGCCAGTCTTGCTCAGCCCAATCGGCAAAATCGGTGATTAACCAGAGTTTGGCACCGGGCAACCAGGCCTGCTGAGCTGGCTTAATGCGTTGCGCAAAAGGCTGTTGATTCACCGCAGCTTGCGGCGGACAAGGCTTAGCCAAGTGGTTCATGCTACTCATAAAAATATCACGTGCGCTGGGCGTCGGCCAGCTATACAGCTGATCATGAGCTTGAGTCAGTTGCCATTGCACGCCTTGCTGTTGCGCCCACCAGGCCAACCACCCGGTAAAACGCATAGCTTGGGTAACTTTTAAGCGCTTGTGCGACCCAAATCGCATACTGGGCCCTTGATCAACGCAGACGCACCAGGCCTGCTGGCGCTCCTGCTGAAACACCTTGGTCATCGCCTGACCTGAACGCGCCCAAGCCCGCCAGTTTAAATGACGCAATTCATCCCCGGCGTAATAGGGACGGCTATCAGCATAATCCATACCTTGGCCGGTCGTTTTTGCCCATTGATCACCAAACAAGGCTTGGCTACTCGCTCGCTGATTAGGCTTAAAATCAACCAGATCAGCTGCAATCGCTTGCGCCCAAGCAGCGATCTCAGCGGCACTCATAATCGGTGCCGCGGTGAGGGCTGTTTTGGTCAGACCTAGTTTCTTCATACCACTCAAGCTCATGCCACAACGGGCACCTCAACCCAGCCCACTAATTTAGCCAGTAAACTATCGACCGTCCAACCCTGTGCGCGCCCAGCAAAACTCAAGCCTAACCGATGGCGTAATACATCGGGTAATAGCAGCACCACATCCTCAGGAATGACATAGTTACGCCCTTGTAACCAGGCGTAAGCGGTGGCGGCATGCAATAATGCAATCGACGCGCGCGGCGAAGCGGCCACATCAAGTACCCCAGCTAAGGCCGGGTCAAACCGGCTTAGGTTACGCGTCGCGGCAATTAACGCGACAATATAGGCTTCAATAGCCGGCGCAACATGAATATCGGCAACATCACGGCGCGCTTGCATCACATTCTGTGGCGTTAAACTGGTCGTATCGGGTTCGTCATCCACCCCAAAATGTTTGGCTCGGTCGCGACGCAAAATTTCCAGCTCTTCCGTTTCAGTCGGATAATCCAACACCACATGCAACATAAACCGGTCCATTTGCGCTTCCGGCAAAGGATAGGTGCCGCTTTGTTCCAACGGGTTTTGCGTCGCCATGACAATAAACAAATCCGGCAAGGCGCGAGTCTGGCCGCCTGCGGTGACCTGCTTTTCGGCCATGGCTTCTAATAGTGCGGACTGGACTTTCGGCGGCGCACGATTAATTTCATCCGCCAACACGATTTCATTAAAAATCGGCCCAGGCACAAAACTTAACCCACCCTGTTGAGTATCAAGAATTTCCGAGCCCATGACATCAGCCGGCATTAAATCCGGGGTAAACTGAATGCGCTGAAAACTGGCATGCACGCCTTTTGCCAAGGTTTTAACCGCCGTGGTTTTTGCCAGGCCTGGTGGACCTTCTAATAACACATGGCCGCCGGTCAGCATCGCAATCATCATGCGCTCAAGCAAGGCTTTCTGCCCAACAATGGTTTTTTGTAAATGGCGATTAAGATCAATAAACGCTTGTTGACTGGATGATGGCGTGACAGACATAGGCTTCCTCTCGGGCTTGGCTTAATTATTCAACTAATTGGTTGAATAACATACTGGAATTTGTTTGATAATGCAATGCCACTTCGTGACCACAGCGCCCTAAAAGTTTTTGGGCGTTAATTAATCAAACTTACGCTAAAATTATAGCCTGATCAAATTAGGTGACTAGATGACGAACCCAACCTCCTTATTCAAAACAAAATCTATTTATGCGTCCGGTATGGGAAATCCGATTTCTTTGCGTTTGTCGGCGGGGCAAATCGGCATGATTTCCGGCGAATCGGGGAGCGGTAAATCGCAGTTTTTAAAAGCCTTGGCGGATTTGATTGAGCATCAAGGTGAAACCTTCGTATTGGACAACCAGGCCTGGTTGGACCAACGAAAGATATTACCCGCGCACTGGCGAAAAAAGGTGATGTATTTTTCTGCAGAAACCGCTTGGTGGTTAGATAAGATCAGCGCGCATTTTAACGAACCCCTTTCGGATGAAACACTATCCGCCATTGGCCTAGAGCGCAGATTATTTGAACAAAATCCTGATCAACTTTCATCCGGTGAAAAACAACGCTTTGCGCTGTTACGCGGCTTGGCTTATCAGCCCACAGTCTTATTGCTGGATGAGATCACCGCCAACCTTGACCCGAAAACCGAACAACAGGTTGAACAGCTCATCCAAGACTATGTGCAGCAACATCAGGCCTGTGCGCTGTGGATTAGCCATGATCCGCAACAACAAACGCGCCTCGCTTCATCGGCATTACATTGGCAGTTTAGCGCTACAGCGGAGGGCGACGCATGATCCTTATCAGCTATTGGGATTTAGTCGCCCTATCTTCGTTGGTGATATTGCTCGGTGTGGTGCTCTGGTTAAACGGCTTTAAACGCGTGCCTTCGCTCTATTGGAGTACGACACGGATGGCCGCACAGCTCCTATTCATGGGCGTTTGGCTGACCTATGTGTTTACCTCTGAAAACTTTTGGTTGGTGCTACTGGTGAGTGTGATTATGCTGGGGGCAGCCGGTTATGAAATCACGCGCCGACAACAATACCGCTTTACTAAGTGGCACGCAGTACTGATTGGCTTTATGTCCATTTCGCTTACTTCCTTGGTGTTGCTGGTGGGCGTACTCACCCTGACCATTCAACCCGACCCTTGGTATCAACCGCAATACGCTATTCCATTACTGGGCATGCTGTTGGGTAATAGCATGACCGCAATTGGGCTGGGGCTGGATACCATGACCCGCAATGCCGTGCAAATGCGCGCACGGATTGAAGCCCAACTCGCCCTCGGCAAAACCGCCAAACAATCGCTGGACTTTATCAAACAACAAAGCCTGCATTCTGCGATGATTCCGGTGATCAATATGCTGGTCGCCGCCGGGATTATTTCGCTTCCCGGCATGATGACCGGCCAAATTCTAGCCGGTATCGCGCCGATTGAAGCGGTAAAATATCAAATCTTGATTATGCTGCTGATTGTCGCCTCCACCGGGTTTGGCACCCTGATCGCCCTGCACCTGGCCGGAAAACAATTGTTCGACCACCGCCAACGCCTAAGATTGGAGGGATTAATCAAAGCGAAATAGCGAAGTTTTCAGCGCTATATTTAGCACAAAATTAAATGATTTCATTGCCAGATCGTCGCCCCCATGCGACAATCTAGCAATGAATTATAAAATTGAAACCTCAACAGAGTTTGATAACTGGCTAAGTCGTTTAAAAGACAGAAAGGTTAAAGCGCGTTTGGCTTCTCGTTTTGCTCGTATCGAAAACGGTAATTTTGGCGATTGGTCGGTTACCACTGAAGAGGGTGTGTTTGAATTGCGATTTTTCTTTGGGTCAGGCTTTCGAGTTTATTATGCTTTAAGGGGTGAAACGATTGTGTTGCTACATAATGGTGGTGACAAATCGACGCAAAGCAAAGATATTGCAAAGGCTAAACAAATTTTAGACGCGTTACAGGAGCAAATCTAATGGGTAAGATGACCAAGCCGCTGGATATTGCCGAATGGCTAGAAACCGATGAGGATATTAAAGAGTTTTTGGCAGAAACAGCACGAGAAGGCACACATCAAGATTTTATTCATGCCTTGAATATTGCAGCACGTGCTAAGGGAATGAGCGAAATTGCAAAACAGGCTGGGGTAAACCGCCAAAGCCTTTATAAGTCTTTAGCGGATGGCGGTTCACCTAAGTTTGAGACCATAAGCAAGGTGGTAGAAGCTTTAGGCTGCAAATTGACGGTTGCTTAGATAACGAATTAATTAAGCGTCTTACAGGACAGGCATAAGCTCCTACCAACCCTTAGTTGTTCAAGAACTCACGCACAGCGGTCGCTGAGTCTTCGTTGTAAAAATCTAGGAAGAAATGATCGGCACCGTCAATGGTCACCGTTTGCACCCTGGCCAAATCGCCCAATGCTTCAATCGCGCCGGGTAAATCAGCGACCACATCATCGTCTGAGCCAATAATCACCAAGGTCGGCTTTTTAGCCGATTTTAGTAAGGTTGGGGTATCAAATTGCGGCTTAATGTCAGAATAATCGACAAACGCCGCCGCGGTCACCTGCGCATCTTGGCAGTAAATAAAATCAATACCTTGCATGAGTTCATCACCTTTACCGGCACGAATCTGCTTTTGCGCTTGGCTTAAAATCGGCCCGATAGGTTTGCCAAAACTTGCTTCGTAGCTTTCATGCGATTGTTGGGCTCCCGTGGCCGGTGCCCATAACACCACATTCGCAATCGAATCACGATCACGCTCGGTCGCAAACCAAGCAATCTGGTTGCCGCCGCGCGAATGCCCCATCAAGGTAACCTGCTGCGCACCCTGCTGCTCCAACCAATCCAGCCACACGCCCACTTCATCTAGCGCATCGGTATGTTTGTGGGTATGCGGTACCGCGCAATCGTACTCGCCATCACGGTCATTCAAACCCAAAGATAAATTAATTGATAGCGAGCTAATACCTTGTTCAGCCAAATTTTGCTGCAGCGCCATATAGGTCGAGCGCCCTTTATGCGTCAAAGTGCCATGCAGCAACAACACAAATTCATCGCTGTAGCTTTTGCCATCAGCCATTTCTAAATTGGCATTCAGGGTTTTACCCTGCCAGGTTTGTTTGATTTCTTCAGCATTGACCAGGCCTGCAAATGCCAAACTGCTCGCTAATAAGCCAGACATAAGGGTTTGTTTTACACCCTGTTTCATCCGATTTTTCATAGTCTCCTCCTACAGAGATGGGTTAAGCTTTATTTTGTTTTAATAGTTAAACTGATTTAAACCGTTTTACGCGGCTGCAAGGCTAAGTATACCCATAATCCGGATAAAAACATCATGCCGCCGACAAAGTAAAAGGGCCAAACGACTGAGCTGGTATAGAAGGCCAGCAAGCCCATGAACAAAGCGCCTACCGCATAACCAAAGTCACGCCAAAAACGATAGACGCCCAACAGTCCAGCGCGTTGTTTAGGCTGGCTGTAATCCGCCACCGCGGCACCGAGCGTTGGGTAAAGCATCGCCATACCGAAGCCCATAAAGGCGGCTAACACTGACCAGGCAGCGACCGAATCCACCCACACAAAGGTTAGGCTGGTCAGCGCACACAGCCAAAAACCACCGACAATCAAGGCACGACGACCAAACTTATCGGATGCCGGCCCGGTAATCAGTTGCGACGCGCCCCACACCACGCCATAAACGGCAATAATGCCACTGGCTTGCACCAGTGTTTGGGTTTGCGACATTAAATAAATCGGCATAAAAATCCACACCAGGGCATCAATAAACTTTTCTACCAGGCCTGCTTGATTCAGCGCAACCAATTGTTTGTGCTGAAAGGTGCCGACTTTAAACGCCTGTGCCAGCGTTTGCTGTTCGCCATCATCACCATGTTGTTGATTGTGGTGCTGTTGATGCAAATTTGACCAAGGTCGGGTATCCAATACTTTCCATAAAGCTAACAACAAGCCCACTAAAATCACCACTAAACCAAACCCGAGCAAGGCGTCGCGGGCACCATAAACTTCCGCTAAATACGCGGTGAACCAACCGGCAACCCCAACTGCGGCATAACCGGAAAACTCATTCAGACCATTGATTAAACCTTTTTGATTGGTTTTAGCGAGATCAAGCTTGCTATTAAGCGCCATTGACCAACACAAGCCTTGGTTTAAGCCGAGAAACACCATTGCCCACACAATCCACCACCAGCTTTGCGCGTAAAAAGTCAAAAAGGGCACCGGTAAGGCCAACAACCAGCCCATCACTAATAATCGGCGACGACCATAGTGTTCACTTAAATGCCCGGCCACCAAATTCATGCTGGCCTTTACCAAGCCAAACACCAATACAAACATCACCAGGCTCATAAAGGCTTGCGCCGCCAAACCAAACTCGGTTTCTGCCAGGCCTGGTACCACTGTGCGCGTCATCCCCAGTGCCAAACCGACCAAAAAGACTTGAATCAGTTGCTGACTGATTTGTGATAGATTGGCTTTTATACCGTGTTCAATCTGCGTGTGCATCAATCCGCCTTTAATATTCAACTAATTGGTTGAATATTAGCCGACAAGATCGTATAGTGTCAATTCTAAATGTAAAATTAACGCGAGGTTGCGCCATGTTTCTATTCCAACACACCCCTGACTCTGAACCCGGTTCCTTGTCTTATATGCTTGGCTGCGTTGGCCAGGGTTTGGCAATTGCGGTGGATGTTCACCAAGACGAAGTTGATCTTTATTTAGAAAAAGCCGCACAAAAAGGCGTCAAAATCGCCTATGTGATCGATACCCATGTCCATGCCGATCATTTTACCGGCGGCCTTGAACTCGCCAAGCGTGCTGGCGGTGAATACTGTTTGTTTAAGGATTCACCGGCGCAGTGTGATTTTACCCCCTTGGCGGATGGTCAAATCATCGAAGCCGGCAATGTTCACGCCCAGGTTTTGCATACACCGGGGCATACTGAAGACAGCATTTCGCTATTAGTCACTGACCAATCGCGCTGTGACGAACCTTGGTTTTTAGTCAGCGGCCATACCTTATTTGTTGGCAGTGTCGGACGCCCTGATTTACATGGCAAAGAAGAAATCTTAGCGGACGCATTATTTGACTCTTTACACCAAAAAATTCTACCTTTAGCCGATTACCTAGAAATCCTACCCGGCGCGCAAGCGGGCAGTGTTTGCGGTGCAGGCATTAGCGGTAAACCGGTTTCCACCATCGGTTTTGAAAAACGCCATAACCCCACCCTAGGCCTCAGTCGTGATGCGTTTGTAACTCATGTCAAAAGCACCATTCTTCCCCAGCCAGAAGGTATGGACAAAATCATCGCATTTAATGCCAACCCTGATTAGTAAGTTAAAAGCTGAGTTATAATAAGCACTATGACAACACACACTCTTAAATACAATTTGTTTGATCAGTTGGCGCAGGTAAGTAAGGCGCTGGGGCATGCCAATCGGTTGATGATTTTGGATGTGCTGGTGCAAACTGAGTGCGACGTGGATACCTTGCACCAAAAACTCGGCTTGAGTATTGCCAATGTCTCCAAACACCTGCAAACCCTAAAACAAGCAGGCCTGGTGATCAGCCAACGCCAGGGTCAACGTATTGTCTATGCGCTGAGTGATCCGAGTGTATTTCGTTTGATTGTCAGTTTACGTGAAGTGACCGAATCGCAACTGGATTCGATGCAAACCCTGTTATTAACTCATTTGCAACCCAACACGCCATTTGAACCGATTTCGCTTAAAGCCTTAAAAGACATCAAACAACCCTATACGCTGCTGGATGTGCGCCCGGAAGATGAATATGCCGCCGGTCACATTCCCCAGGCGATTAATATCCCGATTGAACAACTGGCACAAAAGCTGCCGGAACTCGACACCGATCGCACCTTAATTGTCTATTGTCGCGGCCCCTATTGCATGTGGTCGCAACAGGCGCTCGACCAATTGCAACAGCACGGCATTCAGGCCAAACGCCTGGCCGAGGGCTATCCGGAATGGCAAGCTTACCGCCATGCTCTCTGACAGCCTAATCCACTCGCTGAATAACAGCTTAAATCAAACGCTCGAATTCCAAAACATCACTCCGGTCGCCGGCGGCGATATTCACCAGGCCTGGTTACTCGAAACAAGCCAAGCAAAATTGTTTTTAAAACTGAATCGCGCACAATCCGCCCCGGTGTTTGCCGCAGAAGCCTGGGCATTACAGCAAATTCAGCAAAGCCAAACCATCCGTTGTCCTCAGGTCATCGCACTGGGCCAAACCGACCAGCAGGCCTGGTTATTGATGGAATATATGGAGTTGTCTGGGCGGGGCGATGATTTTAAACGAGGTCAAGCCTTAGCGGCGATGCATCAAACGCAGCATCGCCAATTTGGTTGGGAACAGGATAACTTTATTGGTCACACCCCACAGCACAATGCTTGGACGCAAGATTGGTTGGATTTTTATCGCCAGCAACGCCTTGAACCGCAACTAGCCCTTGCCAAACAACAGGGTGCCAGCCAGCGGCTAATCGAAAAAGGACAACAACTGGCCGAAAACCTAGCGGTGTTTTTTGAACACTACCAGCCGGTACCCTCCTTATTACATGGCGATTTATGGGCAGGGAATAGCGCCTTTTCAGCCCAAGGCGAGCCGGTTATTTACGACCCCGCCAGCTATTATGGCGACCGCGAAACCGATATGGCCATGACTGAATTATTTGGCGGCTTTAGCCGGGCTTTTTATCAAGGCTACAACCAGGCCTGGCCATTAGATGCCGGCTATCAACAACGCAAACCGCTTTATAACCTCTACCATATTCTCAATCACTTCAACCTATTCGGCGGCCACTATCAACGCCAAGCCGAACAGCTGATTGATCGATTGCTTTCACAGGTTTAATTGCAAGGTTAAACTTTTAGTCTGCTGGGCGAAGACGCGCAATCAAACCACTATCGGTACTGAAATAAACCAGGCCTGCTTGGTCAACCGCCAAAGAACGTATGCGTTCATTTAAATCGGTTAACAATCGCTCTTCACTCATCGCTTCACCCTGCTCATTCAGCGTCACCCGATTTAAATGGCGCAAAGCCAAGGCGCCAGAAAATAACGAACCTTGCCACTGCCCAAATGCCTCTCCGCGATAAACCAGTAAACTACCCGGTGCAATCGACGGCGTAAACACCTTCACCGCATCAACCATACCGGGTTTACTCGTCAAGCCAATCGCGCGATCTCCCCAATATTCTTTGCCTTGCGACACTACAGGCCAGCCATAGTTTTCACCCGGCTGAATTAAATTAATCTCATCTCCCCCGCGCGGACCATGTTCGTTTGACCACAACCGACCGGTTGCCGAATCAAACGCCATCCCTTGCGGATTACGATGACCAAAACTCCAAATCTCATCCAACACCGCGGGGTTACCGACAAACGGATTATCCTTCGGCACGCGACCATCTAAATGCAAGCGCATAATCGTGCCAATATGATTAGCTGTGTTTTGACTTTGCTGACGTTCACCCCGATCACCGACGCCAAAAAACACATAGCCTTGATCATCAAACGCAATCCGACTGCCAAAATGCTGACCGCTGCCGGTTGAAGATTCGGTAATCAACAAATCTTGCCAATTTTGCAATTGATTCGAGCGCGCTAAATCCGGCAATTGCGCCCGTGCTAACGTGGTTCGCGCACCAAATTCATCGGGATAACTATAAGTAAAGTACAACCAGGCCTGGTTATGACCGTCATTGCGTAGAAATTTGACATCCAATAACCCGCCCTGCCCGGTGGCCGCGACAGCAGGCAGGCCTGCTAACCAGGTCACTTGACCGGTTTGTATATCTAACACCCCCGCCTCACCAGAACGCTGCGTAAACACCAGTTGATGCTCACTGACAAAATCCATTCCCCACACCACACCCAAGCCAGACGCTAAGCGTTCTAGGGTAAAGTTGCTTTGCGCATGGGCATAAGATAACGACATCATTAGCGCCAATAAACCAAACGTTAGTTTTCTAGTCCATGACATCCTATAACTCCTCTCAGGCCAGCTGACCGACAACATAACCCAACGCTGTCATAAAAGCGGGCTCCTGAAACTTCTTCAACCCGGTTTCAGCAAACGACATTGGCATACCATATTGCTTAATCGCGGCTTTCTGTTCAGTGGCGGTTAAAAGGCCCACTTTAATATCGGGAATTACTTGCAATACGCCCTCAAGAATAAAACCGTTCGCGCCACCGGCAAATTTACCTTTTTTCATCCGCGCACGAATCACCACCTGATCGACCTTATAATCCTCAACCAACTTCGCAAAGGTTTTTTGAAAGTAAACCAAGGCCTCACGGCTATCAGGGTTTGTGCAAGAAACCCGCGTGGTGCGACACGCCGGCAGGTGAAACACGCCTTGTTCAAACTTTAGCAAGCTAACAATCGCATCGTTACCACTTAAGTCAACCCCACAAACTAACATCACGCCTCCTAGCTAAACAGTCTACTTACATTTAATCGAACAGCCCATCGAAGGAATCTGCTCTAACGGCCCAACACCGGTTAAGGCATATCGCTGTCTCATTTTAGGGGAAGTGGACAGACACCTATGCCCAATAACAATAAAGCGACCCAGCCCCAGCCAGTTGGGGAAATCATGATTAAGAAAAAACAACCAAATAACGCAATGGCAAAGGCACTGAATTTGTTTTGCGCTTTGGCTCGCTCAGAAACTCGGGCAATCATAACCGTAATGCCCAAAAGTACTAGGCCAGCCAACATATGTAAAACAGGATAAGTTTGCCAAAACACACTGTCAGTTTTTAAGCCTAAAAAAACCCGCATAGCTTTGCACCAAAAGCAAATACCAAACCGCCACCGAAGGCAACAAGCCCAAAGTGGTTTTAGCCGTGCTTAATACCTGTTTTTTAGACCAAAACACACCCTCCCGCTCAGCAGCAGTTTGTATTTGCCCTAAAAGAGAGTCAAGCAAGTTTGCGTTAGGCATTTTTGGGAAGGCTCTTAAAACTTAAATAATGGAGCTTATTGACCTGATAGCTTTTTAATAATTCTATCTAACCTCTGACCTTCTTCATTTATCCTCTGAGCTTCTTCATTTATCCACTGACCTTCTTCTTTAGCAGCCTGATACAAGCCAACTTCATACAGGTTTTTATAACGCGCTTTATCCAAATACAGCAGTGAGGTCAGCATACCCGGGCTGCAAGCCTTTAAATCTTCCCAACTGGGTTTCGTTATAGCATCCCTTCCAAATAAACGAATCTCACCAGCGTAGTTTTCAATCGCTTCTTCTCTTGTCCAAGTATGGTTAGGATCTTTTGAAAACGCTCTGCCACGTGTTTGCAAGCATTCAATCACCTTGGATTCATTGAATAACCCAATTTCTTTCAACACTGGGTTGCCTCGTGTTAAACGGTCGTAGGTGTGGCCAAACTCTTTTTCATACTGAGACTGATAATTCACTCGCTTGGCTTGCCAGCGCTTACCGTTGCGCTCAAAGCGCCAGTTATAGCCCAAGTTGGCATCAAATTGCTTCACTGCCCCCAAATCACCTTTAAAAGGCATAAATTCAAAGCCACCCGCCGCAGTCGGCCAGACATAAAGCGTGAGATTATCCTGCTCAGCCAGCACAACCTTGCTCGCGCCCAGCGGAATCTCACTCAAACGAATATCAACCTGCTGCACCGCAGCCTGTTGCGATTCAATTAGCGGCAAGGAAACCTCTTCATCGGTTGATTTTGACTCCGCCTGCGCAGTCACCAAAAACAGTCCCAGTAATAACCCAGCGGTCAACTGTTGAAATTGATAATAAAATTTATACATTCCTTTTATCCTTACAAGATTATTTTTTGATAAGTTGATATGGGGACGTTACTATTTTCTTTCTATCCCAAGGCTCCCAAAACCCTGCTATTTGCTCATTGATTAGCCTTGGAAGTTTTGTGTGGTTGGTTTATAAACCAATAAAGTAAATGCTTAATGTTACTTTTTTAATAGGCATTTCGCTCGTTGGGCGATCGCTAAAAAATCCCCTCTTTCAACCATTGATACAATGCGGCCTGATGAGTAACGCTCCGCATAATGCATACTTCCTACATAAGTGCAAAGATCTTCTAAACAGGCCTGCTCAATTAAGTTTGGATTCGCTGCAATTTGTTTTGGATCAAATTGGGTCGTTTTAAGTTCATATTCAGGGGGAGCATCGCCAAAAATAGCAGCAGAGCAATTCCTCGCAAAATCTTCAATAAACTGGAACTACCTAACGAGGGTAACGTATCCAAAACCACTGTTATCCTCATCAACCACATCATTAGATTAAACATCTGCAAGCCAATGAGGTGAAGCCCGTTGTTTACAGCTATCAATACTAAGAAAACTCTTTCATTTGAGCTCTTAGGGCTTCCTTTTGTTTTTCTAAATAAGCAATATGCTCGGTTTTAATATGCTCTATAAGTAGCTCCGTTTCTGCGTTAAATTCTTTGCTCATTAACCTCAAGGGTTCCAATGCTTCTTCAACATAATTCCGTGATGATAGTTCACTGACCATGTTGCTGTAATTTGAACTAACATAGTTTAAGTCTCCAACCAGTAAGTTAAGGTCATCGATTGTTGTAATGGTCCAACCAAATTGATTAGCTAAACTTTGCGCGCTCATATATGTATCTCCTTTAAATTAAACTTTTTAAATTAAACTTTTTAAATTAAACTTTTTAAACTACGCACACTGATTATTCGCCTGCTTGATTCATTAAGTGACGAATACGATTTTGATGTTCACTAATGATGGCATCATGCCTTTCGATTAGACGGCTTAAAGCCACAATTAATTGTTCAAAATATGAATATTTTTTTCTTAACGGCTCAATCATATCACTCATATAACCCCCGGCTTCTGCAGCATTAATTTGCGCAAGATACTTTTCAGAGATAGCCTTTAACTGCCTACGGAGCGATTGTAAGTTGTCTCTACCATTTTCCATCAAACGTAATTGATTTTGATAACTATCATGCCCTATGCTCATTGTCGCTTCTCCATTTTGGTTGGTTGTTTCTTTTTCTCTAAAAACCTCATTTTCTACCCTTTGTTGATCTAGATACCCTTTTTTGTAATTTTGATTGTAAGAGTCAATCGCGTTAGGAAACTTCCAAAAATAATTGGCTGGATGCAAGCTTTTAAAAACGCCCCAGCCTTGCCGAGGTTTATTTAGCTTCCTATCATTAAAACCTTGGTCATAGCCTTCTTCGGCATAATCACCAGTATAAATCTTGAAGATTTTATATTTAAACCCTGATTTATTCATAATGCTTTACATGCCCTGTCATCACCGGCTGTACAAGATTTTCGCATCCAATTACCTGCTTCCGCATAATTTTGCTCAACCCCCCAGCCATTTTTGTACATTATTCCGAGCTCATACTGAGCATATGCATACCCCTGCTCTGCAGCCTTACGGAACCACTTAACGGCTTCTTGATAATCTTTAGGAACGCCTTCGCCTTTTATATATCTCCAAGCTAAAGTATGTTGAGCCGAAGCATACCCCTGCTCTGCAGCCTTACGGAACCACTTAACGGCTTCTTGATAATCTTTAGGAACGCCTTCGCCTTTTATATATCTCCAACCTAAATTGTTTTGTGCAATTTCATAACCTTGTTCAGCTGCTTTTCTGTACCACTTAACGGCTTCTTGATAATTTTTAGGAACGCCTTCGCCTTTTCTATACAGAACACCTAAATCGTTTTGTGCTTCTGCATGTCCTTGCTCAGCAGCTTTTCTGAACCAACCCGCTGCTTTTTGATAGTCTTTACTGCGTTTGTTTCGTCCGAAATAGTAAATTTTGGCAACTTCATATTGCGCCCTTTTATGACCTAACTCAGCAGCTTTTAAGTACATCTCAAATTGTTGATAGCTATCTCGCTTGGCTAGGATAGCTCGTCCAAAGTAAAAATTTGGATCTTGCTTTTGCTTTTCTTTTTCAATGACTTGTTTTGCTATCTCTTGAAACTTCTGCTTTTCTTTTCTTTCATTTGCATCCATGATTGAGGATATTATGCTTCCCATAACAATTAGAGCAGCAATCAACCCAACTCCAATAAAAAAGTCTTTTCGATCTTTCTCTGTTTTACGTTCGCGCTCAACTTTTTGATAAAGCTCCGCAAGTTTGTCGGTGGCTTGTGAAGCAAACTTGCCATTTGGGTGTTTTTCCAAGTAGTCTAAATACGCTTCTTCAGTGTTTTCGGTGGTTGCCCTTTTCCATTCTCTTTCATCTTTGGCATCCATTTCATTCGCTTTAAATTTTGCTTCGGCTTTCTGCAAAGCTTTAATTTTTTGTTCTGCAATATCTCGATAATGGCTTTTAGGATATTGTTTTAAAAATTTTTTGAATGCTGCTAAGGTGGCTTGATTCAGAGCCTCATTCCAAGCTTGCTTTTCCTCTTCTTTGAGTTCTTTTTCTATCTGCTCTTGTGCTTCTTTTCTAAGGGCAGCTAGATTTTGCTGCGCCTCTTTTAGGTAAGTCCCTTTTGGATACTTTGATAGGTAGTGCTGATAGGCTTCTATGCTGTTTTGATCAATAACTTGAATCCAATATTCATCTTCTTGTTTTTTGTATTGTATGGCTTCAAGATTTTCTTCAGCTTGCTTAATTAAATTGTCTGCGTTACTAAGTTCTCGATTGATGCTGTTTAGAAACGCCTTAAAAATTTCTTCTGTACCGATACTGCATGCTTTATTAAAAGCCTCAATCAGCTCGATTTCTTCGATAGATGTTTTGGCTTCTTCACTAAATCGGCTTTGTGGATAACGCTCTAAGAAATCATTAAACGCTTTAATGCTATATTCGTTTTTACTGACTTGCCAACTATTTTCTTCTTCAGTTAACGCTTGTTCTATTTTCTCTATGGTTTGTTCGGCATCGGTTTTAAACAAACCATCTGGGTAGAGTGAAAGGTATTCTTTAAACCGCCCTAACTCATCATTATCGCTTAAGTTTTGCCAATACTCGATTTCTTCAATGCAACTTGTTGCTTGCTGTTTGAATTTAATCGCCATGGGATTTGCCATGTAGTTGTTAAAAGCGTCTACAGTTTTTGAACTTAGGGCTTGCTCCCATAAATGCTGATCGGCTTCAAGGGCTTGTAAGGCTTGATTAGCTTGTTCTTGGTGGACACCGGATGTATGTTCTGAAAGATAGTCTTGATAAGATTGTAACGTGTCCACTTTTTTGGCGTGCTGCCAATCCGCTTTTTCTTTTTTAATGTCTTGTATCGCTTGATTAGCTTGTTGAGTGTATTTGCCATTCGGGTAAGCCTTTAGGTAGGCTTGATAAGACGATTCAAGATTTTTCTTTTGGGCTTTATTCCAAGCATCTAAATCTTCTTTTAACGCTTGAATACGGTTATTGGCTTCCTCTTCAAATAAACCATTGGGGTATTGGCGAAGATATTCTTCGACTTTGTTAATGGTTTCTTGTTCAATGGTATCATCCCAAAACTCTATTTGGCGTATTTCTTCATTGGCTTGCTCAAGGTAATCACCATCTGGAAAGTCTTCTATATACTTTTTCCTGGATGGAATGGATCTATTATGGGAGGCTTTATTCCAAGCAGCCGTGTCATGGGATTTAAAAATTGAGTCTAAATAGCCTGAAAAAGAGCCTTGATTGTTAATTTTCTGAAAGTTCTTTAGTTTAATCATCGTCTAATCCCTTTGCCTTATCTTCAGCATTTATTTGAACAGGATCTAATTTCTCCTTTTTAACAAAACCAGCTAAAAATTCTTTATCACCTTGTTGTGAAGTGTGAAGTGAATTATTTTTTGAAGGTAAAGGCTGATTGGATTTGACTGATGGCAATGGCTCGTTATCCTTATCGTCCTCAAACTCGGAGGTTGATTTTTCATATATGATAGGCGTGACTTTTTCATCATCTGAACGGCTTGCTTGTATCTGGTTTACGATTTTTTGTATATCTTTAGGTGGGTCAACTTTACAAAAGATATTGTGATCTTTTAACCCTGACTGATTATTGTATATAAGTTCAAACTTATTCAGGCGAAGTGGAGCCAGATTGCCCATTGTTAGAATTGCTTCTGCGTCATCCTGTTCAGACAATCGATAAGTCATTCGAAGAGGAAACTGTTTTTTTACTTCTCTTAAGTTCTGATTAATCGCGCCGGACAGTGTTTGAGTTGCCAGGATAATATGCACGCCAAACGCACGGCCTTTTTTTGCCACCTTTTCTAAAAGTGCTTTGAACTTGTCTTGAGTTTTAAATGTTCCAGAAAATAGGGAGTGGACTTCATCGATGATTAAGATAACCCGAGGTATCGGCGTATCAGCTACTTTGTTATATTCCGCGATCTTATTGACCTGATCATATTTCGAAAACAGGCGGCTACGTTGTTCCATTAAATCGACAAAGCTCTCCAGCATTTCTGTGGCGGCATTTAAGTTAGCGTTGTCTAAAAAGATTTTTTCGCAGTTTGGGTGGTTTTTAAAGACTTTAAATTCAACCCCTTCTTTATAATCCATTAAATAAAGGCGCATCTCTTGAGCGGTATATTCCTCTGCAATGCTAATTATAAGATTATTAAGCAGGGTGCTTTTCCCTGTCCCGACCATGCCTGTAATCAATGCATTGTAGCTTGACGACTTATCCCCCAAACTGAAATTAATAGTGGTTCTCCCATCAGGTGACTTTCCTATGGGTATATTTATAAAGTCTTGAAAATAATTATTTTCATTACTTTTAACTTTATCTCGAAATTGGACCGATAATGTTTCGCGCTCGTCTAGCAAAGGCAGGACTGATAAGTCAAAGCGCTTGATTAGCTGGCTTAAATCCTCTAACAGGGTATGATTTTGGTAATCGATATGATCGTCATAAATGGTAATTTGAATAAGTTCTTCTTGCAGAACCTTGTGCGTGCTATTTGATGGATCGATAATATCCTCATTACCAAAAGCGATAATGTAAATACCTGCATCTTTGGCTTCTTTAATAAAATCAATGAATCTTTTTTTGTTAACGTAATTGTCAGGAAAAAATTCAATATTAATCAGTACTAACTGATATGGAAATGGATGCTCTGTTGCCTTATTAAATTCATTTAATGTTGGAAGAGTTGGCGATAAAATTTTGTGATGTCTTTCTAATGCCATGTCTTCCAATTGTTGGAAGGCTTGGTCTGCTTGTTTGCTATTAAGTGCTATTTTATACACTCCATCACTTTGTAAGTCGGCTAAATAGGGGAACCTTTTTCGGTAACTAAAATCAAATACGTCAATTTTCAGCTGTTCCGGTTGAAGAGTATTCAATAAATGCAAAGCACAACTTTCAATTAAATTATTCGCCTCGTTTTCATTGCTTTCATCCGTTTTGATAAATAAGCCGCCACTCTGGGCAGGCACAATAAACATTGACTCAAAAATCTTATTCTTTAGTTGACCAACTGGAAAGCCTATCGGAAATGTTTTTTGTGTCATTGAAACCCTTTTGTTTTTCATTTTTTTATTTCGTTAAAAATTATAGCTTACCCATTAATGTGCAAAACTTGGTTCTTGAGGTTGGTTGTTTTTTCGTACCTCCCAATGTAAAACAGGGCCGGTAACAATGCCGGTTGCCCCGGTTTTGGCAATCACTTGTCCTGACTTAACCTTTTGGCCTACTTCAACTAAACTGTTTTGCAGGTGAAGGTAAAGGGTTTCGTAGCTGTTTTTGTGAGACATCACAATATATTGGCCAGCTGAATGGCTTTGCGAAACGATTTTAATTACACCATCAGCAGGTGCAAACACTTCTGATCCCACTGGCACGGCAAAATCAATGCCGTTGTGTGATGGTTTGCGCTCCTGATTATAAGGTGCGCTGATGTTTGAGCAGTCGGTTAAAGGGCAATTAAAATCCACTGCTTGTGCCGATAAGCTCAAAGCAGTTAATACTGTGATGGTAGAGATTTTTGCAAATGACAGTCGGTTTAGCATAACGATTCCCTCGTAAATAGATGGCCCAATCTTTGTTTCCACATCGATTAATTTAGGGGTACTCATATCCATAGCGTAAATTTCTTTTAAATATGGGTATATTTTGTTGCTGATATTGCGCGATTAACTGTTCAGCCTTTTGATATTTCCCTTGTCGAAATAACATTTTAAGCTCTTCTTCTAAAACTTTTGCATAGTGATCATGTTTTTTTCCAAGCAAAGATTCTGTTGTTTTGGCCGCTTGGCTATAGAGGGATTCTGCTTTGTCAAATTGCTCCAAACCTCGGTAAATATTGGCCAATTGCACTTGTCTTTCTGCAATGACTAATTGTTTACCGGGCGAATTTTGTTCTGTTTGGGCTTGATGGTGTTTAAGCGATTCTGTTGATAAAGGAAGTGCTAAATCAAACTTTGCCTGTTTAATTAATATTGCCGCTTGCAGATAAGCGATATCAGCTTGTAACATCGGATCGTTAATTTTTTTGCTTTGTAAATAAGCGTCCTTTAAATGTGCTTCACTACGCAGATCATCACCTTGTTTAAATGCCATCTGTGCTATTTTAAAATGCAATTTTGCGGTATTTAATCCTTTTGATAGTTTTTGCATTGAATCAAGACTGTGCTGCAGCGCTTGTTCCGCTTGTTTGTATTGGCCCAACATTTGATAAACACTGGCGATTTGTTGATAGTGCAATAGTGCTTGGGCAGGATCATATAGTGTTTTTTGTTCTTCTTTAAGTAACTTTAATGCCATACTCAGCTGATTGGCATCAATCGAAGAATTGATTGCCAAGGTGAGAAGGCTTTCTTCATCATGCGTTGGAAGATCAAGTAAGTGATTCACGCGATGAGCACTCAAGTAATAATGGCTAGCTAAGTGAAATTCGCCTTCTTTACTTAATTCTTCTGCTTTGGATAAAAGTTGATCTACAATCTGATCCTTCCCGATGGACTTAATCAATGATGCATAGTAACTTAAGTCATTTGGCACACGCTCAAAACAGGTTGCAACACGTACTTGGTCGTCAAGGTTTAGTTGCTCGGTTACAAAGATTTTAAAAGAGCGATTGTGAGAATTGATTTTATTAAAGTACATCATGCTATGCGCACATTTATTTTCGGCAAAATGCGCTCTAGCTTTTAACAAATCAGAGTTATTAGCGGATACGATATGAGGCATATAGGTCATCACCAGCAAAACAGTCATAAAGGTTGTTTTCATAGAAGTCATTTCAATTACCTCAGTTTATTTAAAGAGCATATTATTAAGATAGGCATCTTGTGATTAATGCCGCCTAAACACTTTTGGCCACTGTCAAAATCAAAACCGTAATGCATCGCTAAATCCGGATGCTTTTGATTGCTTCGAAAGCAATGTCCATCTGTTAATCCATTCGGTTCTAGTCCACTCGTATAGAGCGCCCTAAGTTCTTCAATGGTAGGCAACCGCCATGTATCGAGGTTATTAAGCCTAGCTTGGTTGACTGTATGAATCTTATTTACCGCTTCATCGTAAGTGAATAAATGCGCTTCTATTTTAGATACGATCTGGTCTTTAAAGGGGTGACTGCCCGCCCATATAAAAGAGTTATCATTATTTTGATGCTCACCCAGCATCCACTCATCTGTATTTTTCATATTAATTCCTGGGAAGCTTAATCTTTAACAATATCACCAAACCAGCATGGCCAAGGTATGTCAGGTAAATTAAATTCAATTTTCAAACTGGTCCAATCCTGTTTGGTTTTACTTATTCGTTCTGCCATTTGCAGTGGAGATGTGTGACTAAACTGCCACATCTTTTTTTCTTCTTCTTCAAATGTAGAAATTAACTTTTTAATACTTATTAATCTGAGTTTTTTTAGCTTGATAATAACTCGTTGTTTTTCAGAATAATCGAGTGAAATAGAGCCTTGTAAAAGTTTAAAAAAATAGGCTGCATCGACTTTTACACCTAGCATAAAAAATCGGTTTAGATATTCGGTATCTTTTTCATTCAATTTAATTTTTTGCGGCACCACTTCCCAAAAAGGCATTTCGGCGAGATTATTATCTGGCGATGACTGACTTTTTCCACTCTCAATAGCAGAAAATCTTTGTTGACCATAGCTGATGACCAAAGTCACGCGAAAACCTTGTTCAAAAGAGTTATCTTTTCCGACTGAAAACCGCGGTTCGTTGCTTAACCCCCAGCCTAACGTTTTTGCAAAGAGAGGGTGTTGGATAAGAGAATTTTTACCGACAACAATTTGCACTAAACAATTTTTCCACTCGCTTAAAGGTTTTAGCTTGTTAAAAAAGTCGATTGGATTTGAAAAGAAGTCGGCAATATTGTGATCAGAAAATTCGGCAGTGATAATGTCATCGATCCCAAAATCGGTTGCAAAATTTTTGAGGTCGGCATTGTCCAATCTCACAGGCATATTGACATGGTCTGGCATATTAACTAGGTTTTCAATTGCCGAAATTGGCTGCCAAATTTGATCAGCAAGTGTTTTATAAGCTTGTTTCAAACTGGATATTTTTTTGTTGATTGGTAAACGGTAATGCATTAGTCCATCAACTTTTATCTGACAAAAAGCCTTAGAGTGTTCTTCTGCCGCCTTTATTAACGAGTCTCCTTCTGCCCAAAAAGGCCATATTAGATGAACAAACACTAAGCCTGAGCGTTTTTTAATCGCTTTGATAACTGAAATAAAACTCTCATCAGTAGACAGATCAAGGTAATCAGGTTTGTAAACAAGGTGTAAAACTTCTTCACGGCCTAAATAGTTGACCAATTCAAAGAGATTATTGACCCGTTTAACCTGTGATAACTGATGTGCGCCATCACTTCGACTCCACACTACTGAATTCAGCTGAAGGTCTGGAGCGATTGATAGCATGTCAGCTAGGATGTTTTTTGCTGTAGGGCCAATTGCTAGTAATTTCATAACAAAATATTACCAATCCAAAGCAGGGCCAAGTAAGCCTGGAGATTCAGGAAGACCTAACGCATCAACAATCTCCCATGGCCCGTTTTGCAAATTAAAGATACTCAGCATTTCAAAATCGACCACTGCGGGCATAAACTTTGTTTTAGCCTCACTGACATCGGCATAATAGTCCATACGTGAATAGAAATACTTAACGATCGGCTTATTGTGTATTTCACTAAGCCAAGACATTCTGTATATTTTAACTTCCATAACCAACCTCTATTTTAAGGAGTTTCTAAGCCTGTCAGATAGAAAACTCATTCACTGGCTTATTATCGAAGCTGGTACGTAGTTCATTATTGTAATTTTTAATACCTCGCAGTGTTAGACCACCCGTTTTTGAGCTACTACTGAAATAAACGTCCTTACCTGAAACAGAGATGTGGTAAGTTTTATCGCCGCAGCGAACTGATGTTGCAAAAATTGCCATGAATTAACTCCTATTGTTAGTCATATTTTAAAGATCATTAATCGAAATGCCATAGCCCCACGAACGGATGCCGTTCCAAGCAATCAGGTAAACCGAAGCCATGTACAGCATGCTCAAAGTCAAAGAGAAACTGCCTGATTCTGCCATTATTAAAGGCGTAATCACTCCTACCATTGGTAGAACCAAATAAAGGAAAAACGGGCGTCCGATAATTTTTATAACCAAAAAACCGCTGACAAACAAACTAGCTAGCAATGTAGATTACAAACGACTCAATCCCCGAGAGCCCACCAAAGTTAGCGACAAACTTTGTTGATAAGAGTAATAAAATCCCTGCCACCCCAAGTAAAACTCGATAAAATAAGAAAACAGGGTTTAGATAATTAGTTGCAAATTCTTTAAAGTCCATTTAATTTCCTTTGGATTTTTTATTTTTTCTAAGCTCATCAGTAATGCCCAAGATAATAGCTGCTGTTTCCAAGACTCTGACATTAAATCTTTTCCTCCACTACGCCACAGCGTGTAACCATAAAAAACATAGCAACTAGGACTACTTATAACTGCGCTTTAATGCCTGCGGTAATACCCCAGTTGTTGTTATTTTTCGAAAAATACAGTTTTGCCAAAACCGCCGTATTCATAAAGTAATTGGAATGATAGGTAGTCTTTTACATGTCGAGTGAGGGTTCAAAATAAGGCTTTCTCGGTTGGAAAGGCTCCTTGACGTAATTGTTCAGGGCATTTGGGTATTCATCTTTAAATGAATCTTTCACAAATAGATTTTCAAGTTCGGTGTCGAGTTCTTTTTGACTCTTTGTGGTTGGTAAGTCAATTTCAACTTGAAGTGGAAAAAAGGTTCTTACGTGCAGTTGATTCGCCAGTGCATAGTTTGTTAAAAATTAAATGACAAAAAGTGCTTTTAAAAATAACCTAATCATAAAAAACCTTAACTTTAATCAAACTTGAAAAAGAAAAGTCTAAATCGCCAAAGAAATTAATACTTATAAACGCAACGCACAGCGGCGGTGCTGCGAATGCGATTAACGTATTCACCATTGTCCAAACGGTAAGCAGAACGGTAATCGGTTGACCAAACATAATCTACGGGTGTTTGAGTTGTGAAAATCAGTTTTGTGCGCCCTTTATCAACTTGACCAGCCAAATTGGTTAAGCGGCTTTGCCAAGGCAGAATCCATTTGTTAATGCCGTCCAAGGTCAGTTGTTTACAGTATTTTTCGGCTTCGCCATATGACATGACGGCCGTGGGTAGGTTTTTGTCTTGCCATACAAAACCATTGGCTGTGTCCACCACATAACCTTGATCATTAAGTGCGTTAAGTTTAATAACAGGCAATTCATTGCGTTTTGAGGCATTTATGGTTTTTTGCATAGAATCGCTCAAGACCGTGTTATCGCCATCGGTTAGCACTTTTTCATGCGCTTCAGCGGCTTTTTGAAGTGTTTTGAGTTGCGGTTGATTTTGGAAAACGCCAAAGGTATTGGCTTCAAACTCTTCAGCTAGTTCGTAGTAATAGAGCAGGTCTTGTTTGCTGTTGTCGTCCAAAATTCCTGCATGAAATAAAGATTTACCACCAAAAAAACCAGGCGCCATTTTATCTTCAAGGTCGGCGGCTTTTTGATAAGCCATAACGGCTTGACGGGATTCATAGGTGTTGAGATTGCCGTCTATCGCCCCAGTGTAATAGCCCTGAATTTTTAATGTCTTTTGAACTTGCTGATTTACTTTAAGCTCATAGTCAGGCAAAAGCACACTACCACCTTTGCTAGACATGGCCGATGAAATACTCGCAACATCCCCCAAAAAACCCAATAGACCAGCCTGTGCTGATTTGCTGGCTAGCGTAGTTGCAGAAACAAAAGCAAGTTGAATAAAAAGTGGACGGAAGCGCATCAGAAAATTCCTTTGATATCATTGAATAAATGCGCCAAGTAGACTTGGCATATAACGGCTATATGCAATCAAGTTAATTACTTAGCACACTCGCATTTGAACGCTATATTACTAAATAAAGTGTTCAAGTGTCCACTTCCCTTATAATCCTCAACCAACTTCGCAAAGGTTTTTTGAAAGTAAACTAAGGCCTCACGGCTATCTGGGTTCGTGCAAGAAATCCGCGTGGTGCGACACGCCGGCTGGTGAAACACGCCTTTTTCAAACTTTAGCAAGCTAACAATCGCATCGTTACCACTTAAATCAACTCCACAAACTAACATCACGCCTCCTAGCTAAACAGTCTACTTACATTTAATCGAACAGCCCTTCGAAGGAATCTGCTCTAACCAGTTTTCTCGCGAATGGCGTAATGTCATGGACTACCTTCAAATAGTCTGTTTTAACTACGCCACTGTATATTCGTCTTTCATTTTTTGTTTTCCCTGTAACACATTTTTTCCACTGCATCTTATCAACACCCTGCCCCACCGACCAGTAAATAAAAAAATTGACATGAGTTAAAATTAATAATAATCAGCAAATAAGCTTTTATAGCTGATTGAACCTTTACCTAGTGTTTTGGTTCGTGGCTGCGCCTCCGTTTTTACGCGCTCTGATATTGCTGATATAGGCTTTCCAACTGGGGCATGTGCCGATCATTTGAAGCCAAATCTAAGCCATGATGCTTTGAAACAGCAAAATGGAAAATATCAAAATTGCGTTTATTGATGTTTCGATCCGACGGGTTTTTCACTTGGCTATCATCTAAACGGAATAAGTCACTGGCGAGCTCAGACACCTTACGCTCAATATCCAGCTCAACAAAACCATTCAAAATTTGCTTCATCGCGTTCAACTTTTCAATCTCCGCCCAAGCGATACCGCGTAAAACCTCATAGCGAATCAATGGCGTGATTACCAGCACAACCTCATCATCGTTTAGCAAGCCTGCCAACTTAGCTTTAGCACTAGCTTTCATTTCCTCAGACGTACTACCCGATTCATCAAACGCCGCCACAATCATATTAGTATCAAGCAATACTCTTCTCATGCTTGGCCCCCAGCCATCAATTCAAGCAACTGCTTTTTTGCCTTGGCTTGATCACTTGGCTCAACAAGGTTTAACTTTTGCGCATTCATATCAATGCCAAATACATCCTTCAATATATCCACCATCGACGCATTCGCTGGCGAGCAAATTCGATGTGTTTTAACGATACCCTCCTTATCGCGTTGCAAACGATACGCCTCGCCCTCTTTCAGTTGCGACAAAATCACCGAAGAATGCGTAGTGATATAAAAGGTCGCATTCGGAAAAAGCGTTTTCAGCGTTGGTATAATCCGCGCTTGCCATGACAGGTGCAAATGGCTCTCTATCTCATCAATAAACACCAGGCCTGGTACATGTTGCAACTGGCGCTCATTCGTAAAGTAGCTAAACCCGGATACGATGCTTTGAATAATTTTTAAAATCGACATAAAACCGGAACTAAGCTGACTAAGTTTTCTTACCTGGCCATCAATTTTCAAACTGACCTTTTCATCACCGCTAATTTCCATAAACTGCGGATCAATGCGTTCATCTAGCTGATTCAAAAGTTGCAGCACCGTTTTAATCTCAACCTCACGATTATCTTCACGGCTTTGATAAGGATTCGACGACTGTGCAAGCGTCACAAACCACTGCTCAATATTGGCATTCATATTCAGGTTAGAAAAGTTCTGACTCATACCGTCAAACAAGCTTTTGATATAAGCGTGATGTCGCTGCTCAAATGTTCCCGTTATCGGCTTAGCATTGCGAGACGGATCAATGAAACCACGGCTTTGCGACCCCAAATAAACTAGTGGTTCAGCAAAAAGCTTTACACCTTCTTTCTCATATTGTCTTTGAAGCGATGAAAAACTTATAAGATCATCAGATAATCTCCACTTGTTGCAACTTGAAAAAACCAATAACTCTGCTTTAAGCGACAAACCAAGCTCAGAAAAGATAGCGCTATGGTGATACAGTGCATATTGAAACATCGCCTCCAACAGCTTGGTTTTACCTACACCATTTTCACCAATCACCACATAAGCGCGTTGAGCATGTTCAAAATCAGCCGCAACCCGCCCCACACCTTTTAAGCCTTCAATATTCAGCTTATTTAACGAAAACGTCATGGACTGCCTCCAAAGAGTTTTAATTACTCACACTATGATACTTATTAAACGAAACCAAAAAATATTGGCTAAAACTCTAAATTGTTGGTAATCTGCATTCAAGCTTTATAGCTGATTGAACCTTTACCTAGTTTTTTGGTTCGTGGCTGCGCCTCAGTCGCCATAAGACTGGGGCATATTTTTATCCCTAATTTTTCTCTACCAAAAGCTGTCGCTGATAGTTTTAGATAATAATTTCACCCTAAATAGGCCAATTAAATTAGCTAAAAGCCAAGAGCACACTTCACACTCGTTTTGAATTGTTGACCAAACAACTTATAGTTGTTTCTTTCATAACGAATTCGCCCCGCAACAATATCAGGCGCAACATTCCATTGTTTAGCAAGGTTATTCACATCCTGTGCCGTTAAAATGCCGTGCGTTGCTTCCTTTGGTAAAAGCGCCGACTGTGCAAGCTCGTCGGCTTGAGTTTCGATTTCTGGGCGATCTTTAGCGTCCATGTCATCAATGAACCAGCCGTCCTCACCATCCAAGTGAAGCGCAATATGTGCCAGTTCGTGCATTAAAGTAAACCAAAAATTATCGAGACGATCATGACGTAATGTCAGCGAGACCACTGGATTGCCTGTTTCACTAATGCAGACCGCACCATCCAAATAGGTTTTTGGTAAGTGCTCTTCAAACACCAAGTGAATCCCATGTTTATTTAAAAACTCTTTGGCAAGTAGTGGGCCTTTATTTGACCAAGACAGTTGAGCAACCTGTCTCATCCATTCAAGATTCACGACACCTGGCTGATAGTTGGCAGGTAAGGTTTCTTCTTTAGCTAAGTGTAAAACTCGAACCTGCCAGGCCCAGAGTGCATAGGCATCAACTTCTTTATCATTTAAAGCATCATGAGCCGTTGTTCTCATAAGCGCAGGTTTTAGGTTAAAGCCTCCTGCCACATTGGATAAAAATTCAGAAACTTTCTCCGCTGCATATTCTTTCAATTCATGTACGGTGCCTGAAAAGTCGCCAAAGTAGCCGCGCTTGCGCATTTCGGCAAGCGGGAAACAGAGCCATTCAACATCAGATTGCTCAATTTTTTTAAGGCTTGGATCTTGAATCAATGTTTCGAGTGAAATCCCCAGGCCTTCATGTAATCTGCGAATCATTGGAAGGCTAAGAGGTCTTTTGCCATTTAATACTTCGGAAACTTTAGGAGCGGATCCGATGTAGGGAATTAAGTCTTTATTTTTGAACCCCATTTGATCCATACGAAATTTAATCGCTTCAATAGGCGTTGGCGGCTCCATAGTGAACTGCTCTTCCTCATATTTTTCAATGACTAAGGCTAATAACTCTAATTCATCAGCAGCTTCTGTACCCTCAGCAGGATTTTGATCCATTAAAGCCATTAAACGCTCCAAGGCTTGAGCGTGTTCCTGCTCATTTTTAATTACTTTAACGTTATTCATGTTGATTCCTCAGAAAGTTTTTTTGTCGTATTCCGCATGGGTTCCCACCCATTCAATAACAACCATGCCATTTTGGTAACGAACTTTGACAACAAGGCGGTAATGATTGCCTTTGATATTAAAAATCACGCGATTATCCGCTAAAAAATCGGCACTTGGATAACGCGCTTTAATGTCATGAGAGTCCTTCCAGCGGCAGTTTTTATTGGAGACTTCATCATGCCAAGCATTAATGGCACTTCTCACATCAGCATGTTTTTTGCTGAACTTGTCCAATTTGTCTTTACCTAATACTTGCATGAACCGCCTTTTCTGGATCCGGTGTATTTTGACAAAAAGTTCCCAAAAAGGGAAGTATGGTTTTCACTATTTACTCAATTAAAAAATTGATCCAAACGCTAAATAGGTGATAATTTGCTCTCAAGCTCTATGGCTGATTGAACCTTTACCGAGTGTTTTGGTTCGTGGCTGCGCCTCAGTCGCCAAAAGACTGGGGCATATTTCACCTTTCTTACTTTTCAAGCAAAATACATTCAGCACACTTGGTAATGAAAGGCTAAGGCGGTTGTTAATGCTGCATTTTTGGTTTGACTACCACTCATACTCCCTCCTTAGAGTTCGCCTTTAAAGGCGGAATCGAGAATTGATGCTTTTAGTTGCTGCATCTTTGTTATTTTCTCAGAAATCTCAGCTTTCAGCTTTACCGCTAATCGGTCAATTTCTTTGATTTGCTTAACAATATTTTTTTGCTCATCAATAGTGGGCACAGGAATTTTTATTTCAGAGAGAATCTTTAGATTAATGTTTTTCTGCGCTGCGGCATTCGCTTTGCTGTCAAGCTGCTGCTGTAGCGTTGTCAAAAAGTAATAAAGATAATCGGTCTCTAGTTCCAAGGATGAAATACCAACAACACTATCAGGAAAGCATGCATCCATTCCCAAAATAGCTACGTCACCAATATTTGCTGCGATTGTTAGGCAAATAGTACCCTTGGGCCACAGTTTACTTTGTTGTAGCCCTTTTTCATTGTATGTAGCTGAAAATGTGGTGATGTATTTTTGTGCATTACGAACATCGCCAGTTTGAATAAAGGGATACTCACCGCCAAATAATAATTTGTCGTTACGAGGTCGATGCTTGGACTTGCCTCGTGCCACTTCAGCTACTTCGTTCAACTCTTTTAATGGCGATTTGTCTTGACCTAAACTAAACACACTGGCTAACTCACTCGTATAAAGCGAATCAGCCAGTGTGATGCTTTCCTGTAGGTGTTCGATGGCGGTGTCGATGCGGGTGATTAGTGCATCGAGTTTTTCGACGATGCGTTTTTGTTCATCAATGCTAGGAATCGGTATTAGCGCTTTCTTTAGATTTCCATCTGTAATTGCGGGGTATGAAGCGCCGCCTACATAAGGTTCAATCTGACGTTGAACAAAGTCCGTTGTTACAAAATAAAACAAATAGGCTGGTAAAACTTTTTCATTAGCTCTTAGAACACAGAATCCAGTTGATGCTACAGGTGATTTGTATTCATCACGAACCAACGCTATATTTTTTAAGTTTGGACGCGTAGTGGCAAAGATCACATCGTTTAGCTGTATTTGTTTCTTCGCACGCGATGGGGCATCTTTGCCAAGAATTTCTTTTGGTTCTGTGATGGTAAATCTATTACGATCAACTGAAGATATATCAATATACGTCCACAATTTATTAGTGTCTTTTAATGGATTTAGATTTTCCGTTTTTTCAACCGCTTCAGCCAGCTTGTGCCACTCCCACCCCTCCGGCAGTTCGTATAAAACCTGTTCCATACTCACTTCTCCGCCAGTAGCTGTTCGATTTCGTCGAGCAGGCCTGCTACTTGTTGTTCTTTGATGCGGATTTGTTTGAGGATGTCATTAGGCGCGAGGTGTACCGTGTCTTTTTGTTTGGCCGGGTTTTTGGCGGAGAGATCGTAATCTTCCGCGAGTTTACTGGCGGATACCGTCCATGATCGTTCTGTGGTTTCACGGCGGTTGTAAAGCTCAACAAACTCGGCTAAATGCGCGTCGGTAATCGGTTTGTTTTTGGTGAGTTTTTGTTCCGGTTCGCATTCGTAGTACCAGACATCGCTGGTGCCGCCGCTGCGTTCAAAAAACAGTACATTGGTTTTTACGCCGGAATAGGGCAAAAACACACCGGCGGGCAGGCTTAAAATCGTGTGCAGGTTAAAGTTTTCCAGCAGTTCTTGTTTGACTTGTTTAAACGCGCTATTGGTTTGAAACAGAACGCCTTCTGGGATAACAATCGCCGCTTTGCCACCGGTTTTAAGGGTTTTCATAAAGTGCTGCATAAACAGCAGTTCGGTGGCGTTGCTTTGAATCGGAAAGTTCTGTTGGATTTGTGATTTTTCTTTGCCGCCAAACGGCGGGTTGGCAAGAATAATGTCGTAGCGGTCTTTTTCTTGGATATCGCGGATATTCTGCGTCAGCGTATTGCCGCGAAATAAATTCGGCGATTCGATACCGTGCAGAATCATATTCATCATGCCCATCACATAGGCCAGCGAGGTTTTTTCAAAGCCGAAAAACGTATCCTGTTGAATAAAATCCCATTGCTCGGTGGTGAGTTGCGATTTATTGGCTTTGAGATGGTCAAAAACTTCGACTAAAAAACCACAAGAACCGGCGGCGGCATCGTAAATGGTTTGACCAGGCCTGGGGTCGAGCACTTTAACCATCGCCCGCACCACTGCGCGCGGAGTATAAAATTCACCAGCGTAACCGCCGGCATCGCCCATGTTTTGCAGCAGCCCTTCATACACCAATGAAAGTTCAAACAAGTCACTTTCAGATTGAAAATTCAGCGTGTCGATAATATCCAGCACTTCGCGCAGGGTATGACCAGAGGCAACTTTATTGTCGAGGTATTGAAAAATCGCGCCGATTTTATAGGTGAAGGATTTGGGATCAGCGCTGGTGGCATTGGCAAAGTTTTTTAGGTAAGGAAACAGTTCTTTGTTGACGTAATCGGTGAGGTCGTCGCCGGTGCGAACGCGGTTAATATCCAGCTTGCCATCGGGCGTTTTCGGACAGGCCCAGTTTGACCAGCGGTGTTCTTCATCCAATACCGGTTGGTAAGGTTTGCCGGACAGAATGGCTTCGTCTTCTTTTTCGGCTTCATAGTCGTCTAAAAACTTGAGAAACAACACCCAAGAGGTTTGTTCGGTATAGTGCATCGCCCCGCTAATGCCGTCATCACGGCGCAAAATATCAGTAATTCGGTCTATTTTTTGTTGTAGTGACATGGTTACTCTTTGTTGTTTAGAGGTTGTGTGTTGGATTGTTCAGCTTCATTCGGGACGCAGTGCGTCTCGAATTGGAAAGGCCTGATGCAAACTGCACAATATGCTGCCCTATTTGCCAATCGGTTTGCAACTGAATCGTATCCACCGCGCGATAGGCTTGATTTCTGGCGTGTTGAATCAGCGTTTTTAGCTGATGGATTAAGGGGTTGATGGTCAACATGGCGCGCTCTATATTAATAGTACAGCTGGTGCTGGAGTTGTTTAAAGGCATCAAGCAGGTGTGTGGCTTTGCCGCCGAACGCGATTGAGGCATCTTTGGTGGTACCAAGTCCTGAGAGTTCGATGAGCGTTGGGATGCGATCACGCGATAGTTCAGTGACCCCAGTTTGCTCGTAACGGTCGAGGACATAATGCAGGAAATCTTGGGCTTTTTGTTGTTGGTATTGGGCAAAGAAATCGGAATTGTTGCGCACTTTTTCCGCGCGCGCTTTTCGGGTTGCCATAGGTTGTTCAAACGCTAAAAAGGCGAGAAGGTCAAACATATCGCAGGCTTCGGCTTCGAACATGCGGCGTAGTGTTGCGAGTTGTTCTTTATCAAATCCGGCATGAATCAGTTTTTGCAGCAGCTGGTCGCGTTGATCCGGGTCTGACCAAATTTCACGTAATTCATCGACGTTTTTAAACAGGCCTGGTAGTTGTTGAATCAAACGTTCTACAAATTCTTGTATCGTTAGCGGTTTGCCGTGTTCGTCAATATAGCGGGTTTCAATATCAATCACTTTGATTTCGCGGTATTGACCCAGCTTGATTTTTAAGCGTGTTTTAGGTGGTTCAGTGGAGCCTCCAGTTGGCGATTCCGGCTTTTCAGGCGGTTGACCATAAGGCGGCTGGGGTTCTTTTATGCCGCCACCAACTGGCGGTTCGGGTTCGCCATCCCAATCATCATCGTAAAACTTATTAGTCGCGCCACGAAAATCAATAATGGTGAAGTAGTCTTTGCCATCAAACACGCGCGTACCTCGCCCGACAATTTGTTTGAATTCGACCATTGAGCCAACGGTGCGATCCAATACCACATTGCGTACATTACGCGCATCCACACCGGTAGTGAGCATTTGCGATGAGGTTAAGATGGTGGGGATGTCTTTATCATTATCTTGAAACTTCTCCAGCAATTCGCGGCCTATTTTGCCTTCGTCGCTGGTCACCCGCACACAATAGTGCGGGTCTTTAATCTGTTTGTGTTTGTTGATCATATCGCGCATAGTCAGCGCGTGATTTTGGTTTTCGCAAAAGACGATGGTTTTATCCATTGGATTGATGTTTTCGAGAATTGATTTAGCTACCAGCTCGGTGCGATCATCAACCACAATTTTACGGTCATAGTCTTCGACTTGATAAATGTCTTGTTCAGATTCGCCTTCGATGATTTGATCATCTTTGGTGAGCACCAATTCATCTAAATTAGTACGAATGCGTTTAACGCGATAGGGGGTTAAAAAACCGTCGTTAATCCCATCTTTCAGTGAATATTCAAATACCGGTTGGCCGAAATAATCATAAGTATCGACGTTATCGGTGCGTTTGGGGGTCGCGGTTAAGCCTAGATGCACGGCACTGCTAAAGTGATCTAAAATCGCACGCCATGATCCAGCTTCATTCGCTGCGCCACGGTGACATTCATCAATCATCACGAAATCGAAAAAATCTTGCGAATAGGCTTGGTAATAGCCATCAATATTTTCTTTTTCAGCAATCGCCTGGTAAATCGCAAAGAAGATATGCGCATTGGTGGGCACCACGCCATGACGCTTGCGCACCTCTTCGCCATTGATTTTTACCAGGTCTTTTTCATAGGGGTTAAAGGTGTTGATTGCTTGATCAGCGAGAATATTGCGGTCAGCCAGAAACAGTATCCTTGGGCGACGTGCGCCAAACTGATCACGATTCCAACGAGCCTGAAACAGTTTGTGGACGATTTGAAACGCAATAAAAGTTTTTCCGGTTCCGGTCGCCAAGGTTAATAAGATTCGCTGTGCGCCCTGCCCAACGGCATCAGTCGCCGCATGAACAGCCAACTCTTGATAATAGCGTGGTTGCATCGCACCTTCTAAATGGAAAGGCACATTGCGCAATTGTTGGCCAATGTCGGAATTTATGCCAGCATAACGCTGTTCGAGTTGCTCGGGCGTGGGGTAAAACTCAATGTACTCGCCTTGCCCCGTATCTAAATCAAATTCATAGGTTTGCTTGCCATTACTGGCATAGACAAAACGCACCTTGAGTTTTTTGGCGTAATCTATCGCCTGCTGCAAACCTTTGGTGGGGTGTTCAGCTTCTTTTTTGGCTTCAATAATCGCTAGGTAGCGATTGTCTTTATGCAGCAAATAATCAACAAAACACCGCCGACCACGAACATTACCAGCCATTTTTCGGCCATCGGTGAAATAGTGTTCACGGATAATTTGACTTGGATGCCAGCCCGCTGCGTTTAAGGCGGGATCAATGTAATTGGCGCGAGTATCGGCTTCGGATTGCATGAGTTACTCAATAATCTAATAAACGATTAAGTAGTTTAACCAAGCCTTGTTATATCAGCAAGGTTCGTTAATTAATCATTGCTTCACTCACTCAAACTCGCTCGCGACCAGAGCCGATACCCAGCCCAATGGGGTGGCTAAATGACCAGCCCAAACACCTAAGACAATAATCATTACCGTAGTCACCAATGGCGGCACTAACAAGAGTAAGTGGGTTTCAAAACGCTGACTCAGCACCTGACGATGCGGCCATTGGGTTGGTGGCGGTAAAAACCAAGCGCGATAGATCGTCGGTAAAAAGTAAGCGGCATTGAGTAAGCTGGAAATAACTAATACGCCAATCACCCAATAAAAACCACTTTCCCACGCACCCAAGCCCAAATACCATTTGGTAATAAATCCGGCCAAAGGCGGCAAACCAATCATGCCCAGTGCCCCTATCGTAAAGGCTAGCGTGGTCAATGGCATGACTCGGCCAACCCCATTGAGCTCCTTAATCTTGTGCACCCCTAGGGTTTCGGCATAATTACCGGCGGCCATAAACAGCGTAATTTTCATAAATCCTTGATGCACTATATGAATTAACCCGCCGATAGCGCCAATTGGTCCTGCCAGCGCCAAACCAAGCGCCACATAGGACACTTGGCTAACCGTTGAAAAAGCCAAGCGCTTTTTAATATCCTGCTGAAATAATGCGCGCACCGACCCATAGACAATGGTAAAGCTGGCCATGCCCAACAACACCCAATGCAAATACAAATCACTAAACACATAAATGCCGTAGATTTCATAGACAAAGCGCGCTAGGCCAAACGCACCGGCTTTAACCACGGCGACAGCGTGCAACAAGGAACTCACTGGCGCAGGTGCCACCATCGCTGTGGGTAACCAACCATGAAATGGAAATAACGCGGCCTTCACACCCAAACCGGCAATAAACACTAATCCTAAGCCAAACAATATTGGCGCCATATCTGGATTAGCCGCCCAATAGTCATTTAAATAACCGCCCACCACAAACGCCTGCGTACCCACTAAAAGGTGCAGGCCAATCGCGGCGGTAAGCAACACCAAGCCCCCGCCCAAGGTGTAGAGCAAATAAACTCGACCGGCCTGCAAGGCTTTTTCGGTGCCACGATGGACCACCAGCGGCCAGGTTGCTAAAGTCAGCAATTCATAAAAAATAATAAAGGTGAATAGGTTACCGGCCATGGCCACACCGGTGGTGGCACTGACACAGAGGTTAAAAAATCCAAAAAAGCGCGCGCGATTTACGCCCCCCTCTAAATAACCTATGGCATAAAGGGTGGTAAGCAACCATAAAAACACTGACAACACCAAAAATAGCATGGCCAAGCCATCTATTTTGAGCAGAATTGTCAAGCCGGGCACAAGCGTCCAGCCAAACTCATAGGTGTGTCCTTGCAACAAACTGGGCATTAACGCCAACACTAACACCAGCTTAATGAGTGCCGCAGCGATGTTAACACTTGAACGCAACCAAACACGCTCTTCGGCAATTAAAAACACCAATAACGCCACACCAAATGACAAGCCCATAATGACCAACGGCCAAAATGAATAAGCCGTCGTCCAGCTAATTAGTTGTTCGATCATAAGGTCGCCCCCCATGGATAAAGCGGAAACAAGGCTAATACCCATACGCTTAACACGAGGATGAAAGGCACAGCCAGTAATGGCCAAGCTAATTGGCGCTC
Organism: Thiomicrospira sp. ALE5; assembly: GCF_900112445.1. Taxonomy (GTDB): domain Bacteria; phylum Pseudomonadota; class Gammaproteobacteria; order Thiomicrospirales; family Thiomicrospiraceae; genus Thiomicrospira. The sequence goes on from NZ_FOYY01000003.1 coordinate 792,766, forward strand.
ACTGATACACTCTGCCGGACGGCCATCGGACTGCTTGGGTGCATACTGACACAGCAAACGCTGCTCAAACGCAGGTTGCAATAAACGCCCCATATAGGCCAGCGTAAATACCCCACCTAATATCAAAGGTGCGAGCAACCAAAACTGACCTAAGGCCACACTTGATTCAATTAACCACCACTTACCGATAAAACCCAATGTTAAAGGCAGGCCTGCTAAGGCTACCGAGCCCAAGCCCAGTGTCCACAAGGTTAAAGGGGAGTTACACAAAACAGCGAGTTGATCTTTTAATTGATAACTGTGCGTCAGCAAAATTAAATTGCCCGCGACTAAAAATAAACCCGCCTTGGTTAAGGCATGGGCCGCAATTAACCAAAATAACAGTAAACTCGGGTTAAATTGCTCCGAAACGGTCAATATGGATTGCGGATTAAATAGGATGGCCAAGCCAATAAGCAGATAACCGATTTGTGCCACCGTTGACCAAGCGATTAACTCTTTAAGCAACGGCGTTTTCCAGGCACGCCAAGAACCCCAAAAAATAGCCATCGTACCCAATAGCGCTAACAGCATAGCGATCAGTTCATTACTGAGCGCGGCAAAAGGTCCCACGCCAAATCGCCACATTAAATAAAACGACGCCTTAATGACCAACGCCGACAACAAGGCACTCGCTGCCGTCGGTGCACGACCATGTGCCAGCGGCAACCAGCCGTGTAACGGCCAAGCCGCTGTTTTGGCCAGCAGGCCTAATAACATGATGCTCCAGGCCAAATGCGTAACCCAGTTATGCTCAACCACTTCAGCCAAGCCAATGAGATCTAAACGCCCATATTGGCCATAGATCAACGCGACGCCCAATAGAAAAAACATCGAACCGGTTAAGCTAATTATCAAATAGCGCATCGCAGCGGCAGCAGCACCCGCTTTGGTCGATAGCGCCACCAGCGCCACCGCCACTAAACCTAGAAGCTCGATCGTAACGTAAATATTAAATAAATCACTTGAAAGAAGCAGCGCATTCATTGCGCCCCAGCCACCTAGCCACAGCCCCCAAAAATGATCTGAGGTCTCAGTATCAAACCAAGCATAAGCCATAATGGCTAAGCTCACCAGCCCCACTAGTAACAGCATCAAATGGGCTAAATCATCTAAATACCAAGCTATCGCTAATGGTCGCTCCCAGCCACCTAAGGTCCATAATCCTTGATACTGGCCCACGCCCCATGCATCGATACTCAGTAACACCAACATTACGAGCATTCCTAGCCCAGTGGCAAGCGTTATCCAACGTCCTTGTTGGCGAAATAAGGCTGCAAACCCACCTGCAATCAGCGGCAATAACACTAAACCGGGCAGTAAGACCGTCATTGCGAATCCTCCAGCGTAGCTTGATGTTGCTCGGATTCCTTGGCGACGCGTTTCATCAGCGCCAGTGCAAGCGCCATAGCACTGATGGCTACCACAATCCCGGTTAATACTAAGGCGTGGGGTACCGCATCGGCCGGTTCTGCTCGTGCCGCAAAGGCTAAAAACAGCATAAACGCCGCCGAGCCCATAATGTTGACGCCAAGGATTTTGTGCAATAGATGCTCACGCATTACCACGCCCCATAAACCCAAACAAAACAGTACTGAGCCGGTTATTAAATAGATGGCGATTTCATTCATAACGACGTCCCTCACCGGTAAACAGCGCCGCCAAAATAAGCGCTATAGAAAAGGTGGCGGCTATTTCAATTGCCAAAATCAAGGCACCTGCATAGGCTGGGGCATAGCCCATAAACCCATACCCCAAAAGCAGGCCTGCTAAGCCAACTACAAAAAAAGCCAACAAGCCGCCAAGCCATAACAATTTAACCGCCCAGTGATGAATAAACCGGCGAATAACGGCAGGATTGGCCTGACCGAGTTGCGCCTGTTGAACAATAAACGCCAGAATAAATGCCGTGGCAAGCAAGGCCCCAGCCTGAAATGCGCCCCCCGGTGCATAGGCACCCTGCCAAAGAACATATCCAGCAACAAGTGCCAGTAATGGCACCATTAAACGGCTGAAATACACCAGTACCAATCCTTGCAATCTCACCCCGTGCCAAGCTAGGTTAGGTCCCAGTGCACGCTGTGCTGCCCACGCCCACATGAGTATGGCCAATTCTAAGGCCGTATCCCAAGCGCGATAGTTCAGCAGAACCGCCGTAACGGGGTGCTCCACACCGGATTGCGTAATATTGTTCATGACCAAATCGGATAAACCTGGCGCGGGCTGCACCAAGCTTAACAAACTGACTCCTAACGCCCCGCCAAGCAGCACCGGAATAATCAAACTGATCCTTGCCATAGCGGTGGCTTTAGCCGCGTGAGTAAGATGCAACTGACTTAGGGTGGCCAATAACAACGCACCGGCTAGACCGGCACCTATTGCCACCTCGGCCAAGGCCGTATCAGGCGCATATAACCTGACCCAAACTAAGGATAGCAATAGGCCAAACACGATAAACATCACCACCGACTCCGCCAAATTTGACGTATAGAGGCAGCGTGCCGCTACTAAGACAATAGTGAGGGCAAGCAATAAATCAACGATGATCATCTTGAGACTCCGAGCGGTGCAACAACTGTTTGTAGGCACGCTGACCTATCACATGGCTGACTGTCGCCGCACTGATTATCACTAACACCCAAATCAATAACAGTTTAAGCATCACCAGCAAATTAAAAAACAACAACGTCATGCCAAGCAGCACAAACCCCAACCCCAGATTATCGGCTTTAGTTAAGGCATGTAGCCGGGTAAGATCATCAGTAAAGCGCAATAAGCCGAGGGTTCCGGCGACAAAGAACACCAAACCTATTACAACCATTAATAGCGCGACTATATCAATCAGAAACATGATCCGTCTGGCTCCTATTTATGTTGCTGACCTGTTTCGGTCGTAATAACTTGGCAAAAGCAATACCACTTATGGCCGCCAGTAAGCCCAGCAACAAGGCCACATCCAACAAAGCGTGATTATCCATAAACCATGCTAACAGCACCACTAATGCGACGCCGGTTGACCCTGCTAATTGCGCCGCTAACATTCGATCAGTAATATGCGGCCCTTTTACAATGCGCCAGAGTCCAAGCGTGATCAGCAACATCAATAACCCAGCAGCAAACCATAGCGTAATGACAATCATAATGACTCCTGACTCGGTAACTGCAAGCCAATAAACGCGGCTAGCAAGGCCTCTAGTTGTTTTAAGTCTTGGTCAACTGACATTTCATCGTCTAGCACATGCACCCGTACATCCTGACCCGAATCCGTAACACTTAGGGTGCCCGGAAATAAGCCAACGACGCTCACCCAGACGGAACGCGCCCAGCCTGCAGGCAGTTGTAATGGATAATCAATAAAACAACTGTTAATTTGAGGTTTACGCTGAAAAGCGCGTCGACTGACATCCAACCCACCTACCACTGAGGCGCGAAGAAACAAGCCTAGCAAAGGTAAGAAATGACGCCAATATAGACGATAAGGAAGTGTTGGCCACAGCCAATGTGCGAATATAGCCACCGCAGCTGACCATATCAAGGCAAAGCCACTGAGCTGTCCTGCCGCTAAAGCCCACCAAATCAATAACAAAAAAGCCCATATTCCCAAGATTCTTAACAACTGGGACATCCTTGTCTGATTGGCTTTAACAATCTTCATGGCGCCTCCAACTAATATTACTCGGCCATTAACATATCGGCATGCCAATAACCAGTTTCTGGTGCAATAACCTGTTTGAGTGCTGCTAAATCTTGCTGCATAGTTGCCATTAAAGTCCATGGCGGATTGACTACTATCATACCACTGGCCGTCATACCACGACCAGGGTTATCGGCTTGCCAACCCAGCTCAAACACCGCAATATTGCGAATGCCACTGGCTTTTAAATCACGCCACATTTTATCAATCCGACGTCGCTCAACCACTGGATACCAAACTAAATAGGTTCCGGTCGCAAAGCGTTTATAGGCGGCCACCAAACGTGTTACGACTTCGTCATAGTCTTGCTTAAGCTCATAGGGCGGATCGATTAAGATGACCCCGCGACGCTCTTTGGGAGGGACTTGCGCAATCAGTCCTTGAAAGCCATTTTGTTGGTAAATCTTAACCCGCCGGTCTGTTGCCGTGTGCGCTTGGAGTTGTGAAAAGGCCTGCGGATGCAACTCGTAAGCGACCAAGCGATCCATATCTCGTAAGCAAAGTTGCGCAATGGCCGGCGAACCTGGATAAAAACGTCCAGACACCTGCTGCTGTGTCTGTTGACGAGCCTGCTGTTCAAAGGCACTTACCAAGGCCAGATAATTGGTTATGCTCGGTGACCAGACCTGATTGGGTAATACCCAAAGCTGTCCAATGCCCTGTTTAAACTCTAAGGTCTTTTGAGCCTGCGCATCAGCCAAACTATAGCCACCCGATCCTGCATGGGTATCAATATAAACCAAGGGTTTATCTTTTTTAAGCATATAATCCAGCACGTTCACCAACACAAGATGCTTGAGCAAATCGGCGGCATTGCCGGCATGAAAACCATGCTGATAACTTAACATTTTCCTACCCTATCTTCTTTAAATTCCAACAAAATCAATATGTATTTCAACAAGATAAACAATTGCTTCACTTTTATTTCTTAAGTGTTACAATCCGTTGACATTTTTATTGCAGCTCGTTAATTGATATATATGGATCATATATGGAACTAAAAAATATTCAACATCTCGAAGATGCGGGTCAACGTGGTCGTAAAGAACTCTTTCGTTTAGGCATCGCGTTACTGTTTATTATTGGTGTCATACTATACACCTTTATCAATTACGGTCATATCAGCTTTACCTTGGTGATTGCCGCCATGATTGGTGGTTATATGGCAATGAATATCGGCGCCAATGACGTTGCGAACAACGTCGGCCCTGCGGTCGGTTCTAAAGCGATGACCCTCACCACCGCAATCATTATTGCTGCAGTATTTGAAGCGGCAGGCGCTATCATTGCGGGCGGTAGCGTGATTACCACCATTAAAGGCGGCATCATTGATCCTGCTGATGTAGATGACACCGAAGCCTTTATTTGGTTGATGATGTCTGCACTACTTGCTGCTGCTGTTTGGCTAAACATCGCCACGGCACTTGGCGCACCGGTTTCGACCACCCACTCCATTATCGGCGGCGTGATGGGCGCGGGGATTGCCGCAGCGGGTTGGGCGATTGTTAACTGGGGAACCATTGGTCAAATCGTTGCTAGCTGGGTGATTTCACCGATGCTTGGTGGTTTGATTGCGGCCTTGCTACTCTATACTATTAAACGCACCATTACCTACAAGGAAGATATGATGGATGCGTCGCGACGCATGGTGCCGTGGCTATTAGCACTAATGGGCTGGGCTTTTGGTACCTACTTGATGATGAAAGGATTTAGTCAAATCATCAAGGTTAGCTTCCTAACCTCTGCTTTAGTCGGTTTAGCTGTTGCAGCAAGTGTTTTCTTGATCACCCGTCCGTTAGTGAATCGTGCTTCTATTGCGGCTTCAAACTGTAAAAATGGCGTGAACAAGATGTTCACTATCCCGCTTATTTTTGCCGCTGCCTTATTAAGTTTTGCACATGGTTCAAATGATGTGGCCAATGCGGTTGGTCCTCTTGCTGCGATTCATGATGCACTCACCTCAGGTGATATTAGTGGCTCACAAGCCGCCATCCCCCTTTGGATTTTAGTTGTAGGTGCATTGGGGATTGCGATTGGTTTAGCACTGTATGGCCCTAAACTCATTAAGACCGTTGGCTCTGAAATTACCGATATTGATCAAATGCGCGCTTACTGTATTGCGATGGCGGCAGCCTTAACGGTTATTTTAGCTTCACAACTTGGCTTACCCGTCAGTACCACCCACGTTACGATTGGTGCTATCTTTGGTGTAGGCTTTTTACGTGAGTACTTAAAAGCCAACTACCAGCGTATGATTCAAAAAATTGAAGAGCATCATGAAGGCCAAGAGCGAGAAATTGTCGAAGAGTTTATACGTCGCTTTGATAAAGCAAACCTGGCTGAAAAAGGTCGCATGTTACAGGACTTAAAAACTAAGAGTCTTAAGAATGATGCCCACTTGACTAAGAAGGAGCGTAAAGGGCTTAAAAAAGTCTATAACCAAGAATTGGTTAAGCGCTCAATGATTTTAAAAGTAGTCGCCGCTTGGGTCATTACTGTCCCTGCTACTGCATTAATCGCAGCGGGTCTATTTTTCTCGATTAGTAAGATGATGGCTTAAATACTCATTAGATATGCGACTTAACTAAACCTGCAATATTGGCAGGTTTTTTTATACACTTAATACTGTGAATAGTTATAGGTTGCTTATTTTTTAATCAGTTCAAGACTTTGACTGTCATAGTAACAACTTGGCGCGGTTTTTAAAAATTAACTCACAAAGTTATCCACAGACTTTGTGTATAAATCCAATACATCATGCTTTAGCATGAAAAACAAAAAATACAATAAAAACAATAAGATATGAAAATAAAAGCCTTGTCAACCCCTATTGAAAAGCACGCTCGTTGTTTTTTAAGTTTATTTCGTGCACAACCCAAAACCCAATTAAAAAGCAAGTAACATTTTGCACTTTTTTAAATAAAAAACGTTTTTAATCCGAAACACGTGACCTATCAATGCCTTAAGGTTAAAATTTGCTGTTAATTATTAGCAAAGGGTCTTATTTACCATGGCACGTATTTTGGGTATTGGCAATGTCGTTCTCGATACACAACTTTTTGTAAACACTTTCCCTATTGAAGACTCTGAACAACGTGCAGAAAAACGACTATTTGCAATAGGAGGCAATGTTGCCAACAATCTCCAGGTCCTTCAACAGCTGGGCCATGATTGTGCCCTTTGTGCTACACTCGCAACCGATAATGCGGCTAAGCGATTAAAAAACGCATTAGAAGCACGCCAAATTGACCTAAGCCATATTCAACGCTTTATCCAAGGCTCAACACCTACGTCTTATGTACAAATTAACAATCAAAATGGCTCACGCACCATTGTTCACTTTCGTGATCTGCCTGAAGTTGACTTTGACCACTTTGCTAAAATTGAAATTGAGGCCTTTGATTGGTTGCATTTTGAAGGACGCAACCTCGAAGCCCTAAGTGGTATGCTTAACATTGCTAAAACCTTTTTAAGCCACCAACCCATTTCAATTGAGCTGGAAAAGCCTAGAGATGGTCTTGAAAGCCTTTTAACCCAGGTTAACGTTATTTTTACAGGCTTTGCTTATGCCCAGGCTTCAGGCTTCCAAACAGCCACCGATCTCATTGATCATTTACAATCTTGCGCTCCACAAGCAACGATAATATGTAGCTGGGGAAGTGAAGGAGCTTGGTATGCTGCCCCCGGAGCCATGCCCTGTCATCAAGCCACTCAGGCCTTACCTAAGCCTGTAGACACCTTAGGCGCTGGCGATACTTTTATTGCGGCCACGGTTGATGCGCTGATCGCCCAAAAGCCGCTAGCCGAGGCGGTTTCAGCCGGCAATCAGCTGGCACGACGTAAATGCCAACAACTGGGCTTAGATAATCTTTTAGACCCTCTCGTTACTCGCAAACCTATTGCGAACATTAAACATATTACCAATTCTCGTGCGACCGTCGTGCCTGCTCCGGGGCTGCAACACAAGGTTGTGTTAATTAAGCATGACAATGAAGTTAAGGCTTATTTAAATAACTGTCCGCATCAAGATGTGCCATTGGATGAGGCTTATAAAATTGATATTAACCCGTTTGAAATGACGATGAAATGCTCAGTGCATGATGCGTTTTTTAGAATCGAAGACGGGGTTTGTGTTGAAGGGCCTTGCTGGCGAGAAGAGTTAACACCGGTTGATTTGGAGATTGATCCAGAAACCGGCGCTATTTATATTGCAGAGCAATAAACCAGTAAGTTATGGATAGTTACACCGGCTTATTGATACTGGCGTTGCCTAACCGCTTCATAAAGGGTCACACCTGCGGCGACCGAAACATTTAGACTTGATACCTGCCCTTGCACCGGAATGGCTACCAAATAGTCACAGGTCTTGCGCGTTAGAGGGCGCAAACCTTTCCCTTCAGCGCCTAAGACTATCGCCACCGGACCGGTTAAATCAGCCTGATAAAGCGTCTGCTCTGTCTCACCCGCCAAACCAGTAAACCACACACCCTGCTGCTGTAACTGCTCCATCGTTCGCACTAAGTTAGTGACGACTACTAGCGGCACTGATTCGGCGCCACCACACGCTACCTTACGCACCGTAGCATTTAACCCTACAGCATTATTCTTTGGCACCACAACAGCGGTCACACCCGTTGCGTCAGCAGTACGGAGGATGGCACCTAGATTATGTGGGTCTTGCACCTCATCCAAGAAAACCAATAAGGGATTAGGCTTATTAGCAACCCAGTCCATCAAATCCGCTTCCGTATAGGCGGCCTTTGCAGCCACATCTGCGTAGACTCCTTGATGGACACCCACTAACTGATCAAATACTTTTTTAGGTGCCGTTTGTATTTTCACCCCTAATTGCATTGCTTGATCATGCAAGGACTGTTGCCGCGCATTCAAACGCCCTTCACAAAAAACCAACTGAAAAACTTGCTCAGGGTGCTTGTCCAACAAGGGTTCTAAAGCGTGCAAACCATAGACTTTTTCAGTCATGCTTTGCCTTTGCGCGTGAACGACGTTTACGATTATTCGGTCGTGAGCGCGAACGAGAGCGCCGCTTTTTTTTCACTTCGCCCTGTTCTGCTTCAACTGATTCTGGAGCAGCTTCATTTGCATCAACTGTGGACTCTTCAGGCTGTTTGATGGCATCCGATGTAGCCTGCTCTTCCTCAGTACCACTAATTAAACGCAAATCAATTTTACGTGTATCGAGCACTACCTGGGCAACCTGTACTTTAACCCGATCACCAATTCGGTAGACCTTACCAGTACGCTCACCTTTTAGACAATGGCGCACTGCATCGAAGTGGAAATAATCTTCGCCAAGCTCGGTGACATGCACTAAGCCTTCAATGTAGAGGGGATCAAGCTCAACAAACATCCCAAAGTTGGTAACAGAGCTAATAACCGCATCATATTCTTCACCTAAACGATGTGATAAAAACTCACACTTGAGGAAGGTAACGGCATCACGGGTCGCTTCATCAGCACGTCGTTCAGTATCCGAGCAATGTCGTCCCATTCGAGTCATGTCTTCTTCGTTATACGCAAAGCCTTGTTCGCCTTGTTTTAACCAAGCCTGTCGAATCGCACGATGAATCAATAAATCAGGATAGCGCCTGATTGGCGAAGTAAAATGAGCATAGTGCTCAAAGTTCAGTCCAAAATGACCTTTGTTTTCTGGCTGATACACTGCTTGGTTCATGGTACGCAACATAATAGTTTTAATCAGGTGCTCTGATGGTAAACCTTGTGCCGCTTGCAACACCTTATCAAAATCTTGCGCAGTGGGTTCATCGCCACCATCAAGTGCCAAACCAAAGTCTTTTAGAAAACCACGTAACTTGGTTAACTTTTCAGCTTTTGGTGGCTCATGCACACGATAAACAATAGGAAGCTTGTGCCATTTTAAATAACGCGCAGCCGCAACATTGGCCATCAACATACATTCTTCAATTAATCGATGCGCTTGGTTGCGAACGACGGGAACAATCTTGTCAATTTTTCGCTCGCCATCAAAAACAATCCGTGTTTCCACGGTATCAAACTCCAGCGCGCCGCGCTTAGCACGGGCCGCATGTAAAACTTGATACAGCTCATACAGATTGTCAACCGCAGCCACGACCGGCGCAAACTCGTCTCTAAGGGCTGATGTCGAATCATTTACCATTTGATGAACTTGATTGTAGGTTAGACGTGCCTTGGAGTTCATCACCGCTTGATAAAACTGACTTCTCTCAAGCTGGCCTTCTTCGGATATCGACATATCACAGACCATACACACCCGGTCGACATGGGGGTTTAAAGAACATAGATCATTCGACAACTTTTCGGGCAACATCGGAATAACCCGTTGTGGGAAATAAACCGAATTACCTCGTTCAAAAGCTTCTTTATCTAACTCTGTGCCTGGCTTAACGTAATGTGATACATCGGCGATAGCTACAACTAAACGCCAGCCGTTTTTACGTCTTTTGGCAAATACGGCATCATCAAAATCTTTTGAATCCTCACCATCAATCGTCACTAATGGCAGACTGCGTAAATCTTTACGATCGGCATAATCTTGCTCTGTTAACTCCGACGGAATAGCCTCTAACTCTGTTAACAAGGCTTCTGACCACTTATTGGGGATATTGAACGTTTGAATAGCGGTATCGATTTCCATGCCTGGTGCCATGTAATCACCTAACACTTCAACGATTTTACCCACAGGACCATGACGATGTGATGGATGCATCATAATAGACACACGAACAATTTGACCTTCTGTCGCGCCTAACAAACCATCCGCTGGAATGAATACATCCTGCGTAATGCGATTATTATTTGGATGAACCCAGGCAAGATCCTGCTCAAAGTGGATGCGGCCTACTATTTCTTCATTGGCACGACGAGTTACTTCAACAATAGCGGCCTCTTGGCGTCCTCGACGATCTTCACCAATGATCGACACAATCACCTCATCGCCATGTAGAACCTTGTGCATCTCATGCGAGGATAGCAGCAAATCACGTTCTACTTGATCGCTTGCCACAAAACCAAAACCATCGGGGTGGCCAGTGACCGATCCCTTGATAAGGTCCATTTTTTGTAATAGGCCAAACGCACCACGGCGATTTTTAATCAATTGACCATCACGAAGCATGGCTTTTAACCGGCGCGATAAGGCTTCAAAACGCTCTTCATCATCTTCATCAATACCAAGGCTTTTAGCCAAAGGGCCTAATCGAGTAGGTTTTTGTAGTTCTTCGAGGTGTTCTAGGATAAATTCCCGGCTTGGGATAGGATTGTCATATTTTTCAGCTTCACGATCAGCAAAGGGATCTATGACGGGTGTATTTGTTTGTTCAGTCACTCTATTCCATCTTACTTAAGTTAGGAGGGACAGGATGCGTCTTCTTTAGACTACTATCCCAACCCTATTTATTTTTCGCCAATCCATGCACAGCATTAAACTCATCCAACATCGTGTCTATGACATTTTGCACGGCTTCTTCCAATACTGGATGATAAAAAGGCATGTTTGACAATTCATTTAAGGTCAGTTGCATTTGCACTGACCAAGCCAATAGATGGCCAAGATGTTCGGCGCTAGGCATTGCTAATTCCCCGCCTAACAAGCGCCCACTCTGTTTATCAGCATACAAGCGAATACGCCCGTAATCTTGATCCATCACAATAGCACGACCATTATTACAGTTTAGATCAAAGGTTCCAATAATCGTTGCACTGAGATCTAGATCACTAAAAGCCACACCCAGTCTACATAACTGAGGGTGGCTAAATACAATGGCCAAAGGGGTTAAATTACAACGGCCCCTCGTCTCTGGATAGTTTATAGCATTTTGTGCTGCAGTTTTGCCTTCTCTATTCGCTTCATGCAAAATACCATGAAAGCCGCTAGCATCCCCGGCAACAAAAATAGGTAAATCACCTAACTGCAGGGTTTGTGGGTCGATATTCAAATCTTGCAAGGATTCAGAACGCCAATCATTATTTGGTCGTCTACCCAGTGTAAGCAGTATTTTATCGCCTACCCATTCACCATCCGAGAAGGTTATTTTAACCTGATTTTGCTCACGAAGCGGCACAACCTGCTGATTTAAATGTATCGGCATGTCTTGAGCAACATACTCCTGCATAAAGTCATTACAAATCGGGTCTTGCAAACCGCCTATTTGCGCTTGTGCATCAAAGCCCTCAACCTCTACACCCAACTGTGCAAACGCTTGGCCAAGCTCAAGACCTATGACCCCCAACCCGATGACAGCTAGCCTATTTGGTAGCGCATCTAGCTCAAAAACTGTATCACTAGTTAATGCCAGATCACCAAGGTTCTCTAACCAGTCATCCGGCACTATGGGCTTCGAACCCACCGCAACAATTAGTCGCTCGGCAACAATAACAAGATCATTCACATGAACTTCACCGTTTGAGAAAACAACGGCACGTCCGGTTATAAAATGCTGTTCTGTCAATGTATCTGTTGTGTTCGCTATCAGGCCCGATGTAAACCTATCTCGAAAGCGTCGCACACGTTCAAACACCTGATCACTATGCAAGATGGGTTGCGCCGGCATTTCAATTCCAAGCGAGGCTGCCTCATGCCAGCTATGGTAATGTTCAGCAATATGAATAAGCGCTTTGGACGGCATACATCCGACTCGAGCACATGTTGTGCCCAATGGTCCGGAATCAATCAACACATAATCATCTGTTACTTGCTTTATTTCATTCCAAGCCGTTAACCCCGCCGAGCCGGCACCAATTATGGCAAACTTTACTTTTTTAATGTGCTGCGTGGAGGTCATATTCAAAGTCTCTTCTTAAAATACTGGCTTATACTGTCTCAACCATCTAAAATCGGCATGTATGTTTAGGGGTTACAACAATGCATAACCGACTAAAAATTATTGAGTTTTTTTTCCAACATAAAGCGCGCCAACTGGTACAGGCGTGTGTGACCTTCATCATTATTTTTAGCGCCATCATCACATTAAATACCGCTTTTGGTCAACCCAATAATTCCAATCCCCACTCCTACCATGACAGGCTTACCCAACCATTCTTGGGTGATTTAGATGAAATGCGAGAGCGCAGGCTTATCCGAGTCTTAATCAGCTATAATCGAACTCATTATTTTATGGCTGAGCATGGCAAACTTGGATTAGAATATGAGTTTTTACGCGCTTACGAACAAACCCTGAATCGTGGCCCCCTTCAACAGCGTTACCAAACGCATCTTGTATTTATCCCCACCCCTTTTGACCAACTTTTTGATGCCCTTAACGAGGGAAGAGGCGATATTATCGCAGCAGGTTTAACCATAACTGAAACCCGCAAAAACCTAGCATTATTCACCCTACCATACATTTCTGGTGTTAACGAAATATTGATTAGCCATATCAATGCGCCGCACATTGAGCGTCTTGAAGACCTTTCTGGCCGAAGGGTCATGGTGGTCGCGCAGAGTAGCTATATGGTTAATTTACTGTTGGCCAATCAGGCTTTAGGCCGACTCGGCTTACAACCCATCGACATTATGACTGCGCCGAGCATGCTTGATGCTGAAGATATTCTCGAATTAGTCAACACCCAAATTGTCGATTTTACTGTTGCTGATGATCATATTGCCCAAGCCTGGTCAAGCGTACTACCCAATCTTTTACTCCATCCCCACATCCGCTTTCATCAAGAAGGTCAAATTGCTTGGGCAGTGAGAAATAATAATCCTCAGCTACTAGAATCACTCAATAACTTTATAGAACGCCAAGCAAGACCAGGTCGTTATTTAAGTAACGTACTCTTTAACAAATACTTTAATGACAATAGCTGGCTTGAAACAGCCGATATCACCCTTGAAAACTTTGACCGACTCAGTCAACTTCGACCCTACTTTGAACTTTATGCTGATTTTTACGACCTTGACTGGTTATTAATAGCCGCAGTCGCTTTTCAAGAGTCACGGTTTCGCAACCACTTGACTAGTGGGCGCGGGGCGGTCGGCATTATGCAAATTCGTCCCAGCACTGCCGCAGCCCCACCCATTAATATCCATGATATTAATGACCTTGAGCACAACATCCATGCTGGTACAAAATACCTGGCTTACCTAAAGCACCAAGTTTTTGCAGGACCGGACTACACCGCTGAAGAAAGCCTGAACTTTGCGCTTGCAGCATACAACGCTGGACAAACACGTGTTAGGCAACTCCAACGTGAGGCAGAACGAGAAGGCTTAAATCCTTACATCTGGTTCTATAATGTTGAACAGATCGCTCGTCGTCGAATTGGCCATGAAACAGTAAATTATGTATTAAGTGTGCAACGCCATAAAACTACATTTACCAGCACACTCAGCCTTGTACAGGAACGACGAATGAGCCGTACGCCAACCATCCAAACCCCGTTACTTTTCCCAACAGTTACGGACTAAACCATGCAAAAAACTTGTTTTTTTAGCCGAAAAGGTTAGAATTTACCCAATTTTTCAAACCAACTGAGAGTTAATCCATGATTAGATTACATGAAATTTTAAAGCGTGATGAGGTCAATAGCGAGCTAAAACAAGTTATCAGCCACATCATGATTGCCTGTAAAGAGATTTCTCATAAACTGGGTCAAGGTGATCTAGCGGGCATTTTGGGGTCGAGTGTTACTGAAAATGTTCAAGGTGAAACACAAAAACTCTTAGATGTGGTTTCTAATGACCTTCTGAAAAAAATTCTAGTTGAAGACAACTGTGTAAAAGGCATTGCCTCTGAAGAAGAAGACTATACCGTTGCTGGTACAGAATCAGGTAAATACTTGGTATTATTTGACCCGTTAGATGGTTCTTCTAACATTGATGTAAACCTTTCGGTTGGCACCATCTTCTCTATTTTAGAAGCACCCGATGACAGCCGCCAAGGTGACGATCAGAGCATCTACCTACAAAATGGTCGTAAACAAGTTGCCGCCGGTTACGTTCTATATGGCCCCTCAGCCATTCTAGTACTCACTACCGGTAAAGGCGTTAACTTCTTTACCCTAGATCGTCATATTGGTGAATTCGTATTGACCCGCGAACAGGTTCAAATCCCAGCAGACACCAATGAGTTTGCCATCAACATGTCTAACCAGCGTTTCTGGGAAGAAGGCACCAACCAGTATATTAATGATTGTTTAGCAGGCGAAACAGGCGCACTTGGCAAGCGTTACAACATGCGCTGGGTAGCCTCTATGGTTGCTGAAGTTCACCGTATTTTAGTGCGCGGTGGTATTTTCATGTACCCTTGGGACAGCCGTGAACCTAACAAACCTGGCAAATTGCGCCTTATGTACGAAGGCAATCCAATGAGCATGATTGTAGAACAAGCCGGTGGCCTTTCTACCACAGGTCGCGAACACATTATGGATGTTAACCCAGAAGGCATTCACCAGCGTTGCCCCGTGATGCTTGGTTCTAAAAACGAAGTTGAAAAAGCGATGGGTTACCTAAAAGACTAGGTTCTTTTAACCCAATACATTTGATTTTATCCAGCCACCCGCCCTGCGGGTGGTGTTGTTTTAACAGACTCAATACTTTAAAGGATATGACATGGGTTATGCAGCCGTACCCGCAGGACAAAACCTGCCAAATGATATTAACGTAATTATCGAAATCCCAGCCTTTGCGCCGCCCATTAAATATGAAGTGGATAAGGACACTGACCTTGTCTGGGTAGATCGCCTCCAAGGTGCTACCATGGCCTATCCAGCCAATTATGGTTACATCAATCAGACACTTGCCAATGATGGCGACCCTGTAGATGTGCTGGTTGTTACGCCTCACCCACTGCTCGTTGGCTCAGTTATTCGCTGTCGTCCAATAGGGATGTTAAAAATGACTGATGATGGCGGCGAAGATGCGAAAGTTATCGCGGTACCTGTTGATAAGCTCAGCCCAATTTACAAAAACATCACCGCGGTTGATCAAATCCCTCTTCTTAAAGAACAAATCGAACACTTTTTTAAGCATTACAAAGACTTAGAGCCAGGAAAGTGGGTTAAAATTGAAGGCTGGGTAGATGCTGAAGGTGCCTTTGCTGAAATCCAAACAGGTGCAAAACGCTACCAAGGCTTAAGCTAATTAATCTCACTTTATCACATAGGATTGGCGGCAAACAGCCTGCCAATCCATCCATCTAAACAGCCTCACCCCTAATAATTCTGCTATAATTGTGCAAATTTTTTTGGGAAATTGTTTAACATGAATGTATCTGCTCAAACTGAATCTCACGATAAACAGTTGCGCGCGCGCGTAAAACTTCTCGGCCAACTGCTAGGCGAAGTCATTGAAAGCCAAGTCGGCAAGGAAACCCTAGACGCAGTTGAAAAACTTCGTCGTGGTTACATCCAATTACGTGATCAAGATGACCCTGCGCTGCGCCAATCCCTCGTTGAGTTTATCGAGCAGCAAACACCAGAAAATTTAATTCTGATTATTCGTGCATTTAACATTTATTTCAGTTTAGCCAACCTAGCTGAAGAAGAACATCAGTATCATGATCGCCAAAGCCAACTGAAATCTGACGGTCCCTTATGGTTTGGTTCGATGTTACAAACCATCGGCGAATTTAAGGAAGCCGGATTATCAAGTGCAGATGTCTCTAAACTACTGGGGCGTATCAAGTACATACCGGTATTCACCGCACATCCGACTGAATCAAAACGTCGTGCCGTTATGGAAAACCTTCGTCGTATCTTTGTTACGCTCGACGGACTTAACGAAGCAGAAAAACACAACAACAGTTACACCAAACAAGATGTTATAGATAAACTACGCTATCAGATTCAAGTTTTGTGGAAAACTGATGAAGTTCGGCAGTCCAAACCCACTGTTAGCGACGAAATTCGCAATGGTATTTATTACTTCCGACAGTCATTATTTCAGTCAGTTCCCCAAGTATACCGGTATCTTGAGCGTGCTTTAGGACGACACTATCCAGACATTGCCCACCAAGTCCCGCCATTTTTAACCTTTGGCTCTTGGATAGGTGGAGATCGAGATGGCAATCCTTTTGTCACCCACCAAACCACTCGCGAAGCGATTTACCTTCAATCGCGTGCTATCTTATATGAATATGAAAAACGCTTACTTGAGCTCAGCGCTATGCTTACTCATTCGCGGCATATTTGTGATATCCACCAAGACATCATTAACCGTGCCACGATTGTAGATGCAGATTTACTTGAAAAGGTTTTCCACAAGCGTGCAGAACGCTTTAAGGACGAACCCTATCGTCGCTTCTTATATTTGATGCGCGGACGCATCAGAGAAAATCTAGCCTACATTGAAGCACGTTTGAACAACGAACAACCGCAACCGTCATCACGTTTTGCCTATAGTTCAGAAGATGAGTTCTTAGCAGATTTACAATTAATTCATGACTCCCTTTGTAATCATGGTGATCAAAGTGTCGCAAATGCAACACTCAGAGATCTCATACGTTTAGTTGAAACCTTCGGCTTTTATCTGATGCGCTTAGATATTCGTCAAGAATCTACCGTACATACTGAAGCTGTGGCAGAACTTCTCAGCCACCTTGACATTGACTACAATGCGTTGAGTGAAAACGAAAAATTGGCACTTCTTGCCAAACATATTGGCTCAGCCACTATTATTGATACGCAACACTTAGCCTTAGAACCAATGACCGCAGAAGTACTTGAAGTCTTTAATACACTGAGAGAACTTCGCAAGGAAATCAGCCCCAAGGCCTTTAATAACTACGTCATTTCGATGACACATCAAGCCAGCCATGTCATGGAAGTGCTATTCCTTGCTCACCAAGCAGGTCTAGCAGGCTATAATGCTGGCGAGCCTTATTGTGATATTCACATTACCCCGCTATTTGAAACCATTGAAGATTTAGAACATATTGTACCAGTCACTGAAAGTCTATTTAATAATGCAACTTATCACGCCTTATTAAAAGCCAGCGGCAACCAGCAAGAAATCATGTTGGGGTATTCTGACTCTGCCAAGGATGGAGGTAATCTGTCATCGGCTTGGTCACTTTATCAGGCTCAACAGAAAATCATGAAAGTAGCGGATGCATTTGAAATTGATTGTCGCTTATTCCATGGTCGAGGTGGTACGATTGGCCGCGGCGGCGGTCCTACTCACATGGCCATCCTGTCACAACCCACGGGAACTGTACGCGGTGAAATTAAATTTACCGAGCAAGGCGAAGTACTATCTTATAAGTACAGTAACTCTGAAACCGCAAACTATGAATTATCGCTTGGTGTGACAGGCCTAATGAAAGCGTCGCTTGGTTTAGTCACAGAAATTACAGAGGATAACCCTGCTTACCTGACTACGATGGAGCAGCTCGCCAAGGATGGGGAATCAGCCTACCGCCTACTTACCGATCATACTGATGGCTTCTTTAAACTGTTTTATGAAGCAACACCCGTCAACGAAATTGGTTTATTAAACATTGGCTCGCGTCCTTCACATCGTAAAAAAGGTAACCTGTCTAAATCATCCATCCGTGCTATCCCTTGGGTGTTTGGCTGGGCACAGGCTCGCCTCACCTTCCCAGCTTGGTTTGGTACTGGCTATGCCATTGACGAATGGGTTAAACGCCATGGCCAAGCAGGCCTGCTAGATATGTACAATCAATGGCCATTTTTCCGTGCATTGTTGAGTAACATTCAAATGGCACTTTACAAAACCCAGCTTAATACAGGGAAAGAGTATTGTGAAATAGCCAGTAACCGGGATCAAGCTATGCATATTTATACGATGATTGCAGAGGAACACGCTCGAACCTGTGAACATTCATTATCGGTAAGTGGCAACCCTTATTTAATGGCTGAAACACCTTCGATTGCGCTATCGCTCCAGCGTCGCAATCCCTACTTGGATCCACTCAATCATATCCAAATCGTGCTGCTCAAACGCTACAAAGACGAAAGCGTCGATGAACAGCAACAGGATATTTGGTTAAAACCCTTATTAAACAGCATTAATGCCATCGCAGCCGGTATGCGTAATACCGGTTAGGGATTACCTTTTAATCTGCAATAGGCTACATGCTGATGATTTGGTAATTGGCGCCCTATTGGGTATAATGGGCGCCAAATTATTTTGATCCTTTTTTTAGGCAGGCACACAATACTATGCAAATCAAACTTTTAAAATCAAAGATTCACCGTGTGACCACAACACACGCCGAACTAGATTATGAAGGCTCCTGTGCAATAGATGCCGCCCTATTAAGTGCGGCAGGTATTCGTGAATACGAACAAATTCAGATCTATAATATCCGTAATGGTGAGCGCTTCACCACCTATGCGATTAGTGCTGAAGCACATTCAGGCACCATTTCTGTCAATGGCGCGGCGGCTCACAAAGCGGCGCCTGGCGATTTACTGATTATTGCGACTTATGCACAAATGAGCGAGGCAGAAGCTGATCATTACAAGCCTATGCTAGTCTATGTTGATGCCAATAACAAAATCAGCCATACGCGCAATACCATTGCGCCCCTCAAAGCGGCAGTTTAATCTCGATATTATCTAATAAGCGCGTACTGCCTAAACGTGCAACTGCTAACAATACACTTGGCTTCGATTTATCTCGCACATCCGTTAAGTCTTGTTGATCTACCCAAGCAATATAGTCCACCGCATCAAAACCAGCCGCGATAAGCCGACCTTGTAAATCAGCACGCAGGCTTGGCCAAATGGTAACCGGATCTTTTGCAGATCTGAGTGAATCGGCCAAGCCATCAAGAAGTTGAAAAAGATGCGGCGCAATTTGGCGCTGAGTTGCATCCAAATATTGATTTCTTGAACTGAGTGCTAAGCCATCTGTATCACGCGCAATCGGCCCTTTCAGCAGTTGAATCGGCCAATTTAAATCCGCTACCATGGCCTGAATCACCCGCCATTGCTGATAATCTTTCTGGCCAAATACGGCTAGGCAAGGCTGAACTAGATTAAATAACTTAGCTACCACAGTGACCACGCCATCAAAATGACCGGGACGCAATGCCCCCTCAAAACGCGACGTCAATAAAGGATCAGCACACAAACGACTTTGGCCGCCTTCAGCTGGATAGAGCTCGGTCGCAGCAGGACTAAAGACCAGGTCACACCCTAAGGCTTGCAAATGGGCACAATCGGCCGCTAGCGTTCGTGGATACTGATTAAAATCCTCGCCCTCACCAAATTGGAGCGGATTTACAAAAATACTCACCACGACAAAATCAGCTTGGCTTTGCGCTAAGGACACCAAGCTTAAATGACCGGCATGTAAATTCCCCATCGTCGGCACCAGTGCCCAGCTTTTACCCGCTTCGCGCCATTTCGCCAGCTGCGTTTTAAGACTCTGGATATCATGTAAAACTTGCATCAACCTACCTCATGTGCGGCGGTTGGGAAGGTTTTGTTTTTAACGGCTTGAACATAGGCCTCAAACGCAGCTAAAACTGAGTGATGCCCGGTCAAAAAATTTGCACTAAACTTTGGGATTCGACCTGGCGTCAAACCAAGCACATCATAACTGACCAGTACTTGACCATTAACACCCGTGCCCGCGCCTATCCCGATCACGGGCACCGGCAAATCAGCCGTAACCTGTCGTGCAAGTTCACTCGGAACACACTCTAAGACTAACAGATCAATACCTGCGGCAACCAAGGCCTTTGCATCATTTAATAACTGTTCGGCTTGATCTGGCGTACTACCTTGCACTTGGTAGCCTTTTTTCAGCACAGACTGTGGGAGCAACCCTAGGTGTCCACAAACTGGAATCCCACGTGCTGACAAAGCCTGTACAAAAGGTACGATACGCTGTCCTCCTTCAAGCTTAACCATGTCAGCCTGGCCAATTTTTAATAGCTGTGCAGCCGCATCCAAAACCGAATCTAAATTCTTATCCGCCATAAAGGGTAGATCGGCAATACACCAGGCCTGCTGATTTCCACGCTGTACCATTTGAGTGTGATAAACCATATCATCAAGCGTAACGGGAAGCGTCGTCGCTTGACCTTGCACAACCATACCCAATGAATCCCCTACTAGAATCACATCCACACCCGCTTGATCAGCCCAATGCGCAAAAGCGGCATCATAAGCGGTAATACAGGCAATCGGCTGTTGCGTATCGGCTAATTTATATAACTGCTTCAGCGTTTTTTTCATGCAATAACTCTATTCTTTTATCGGGTTGATGGCATAGACTTGTATCAGCGACGGCATATAAAAATGTTTCGGGAAGTTGTTCAAGACACTGCTGGATCGAACCGAATTTAGGTAACACCAAATCCGGCGCTAAGTCCTGTAGCGGCACCAACACGAAATCTCGTTGCGACGCCATCGGATGTGGCAGGGTTAACTCAGGCGTATTTAAGATCAACTGACCGTAACAAATAACATCCAAATCAACCAAGCGCTCGCCCCAGTGACGCTGCTTAATTTTACCCAAATCCATTTCAAGCTGCTGCAACGCCGCCAATAGCGTTCTAGGTGCAAGATGGGTAGTAAAACAACACGCACCATTGACATAGTCAGGTTGATCTTGGGGCCCTTGAGGCCGCGAACGATACCAATTAGACATGCGTAAATTTCGCACCGACGGCCATTGTGCAATAGCCCAACAGGCCCGCTGCAACACCTGCTCCGAATCACCTAAGTTACTGCCTAAACCAATATAAACCTGCGCCCAGTTATCATCGCAGCAGCTATCAGCGGGTTTTTGCATTACAGGATGGCTGTTAGTCATGCGCATTAAACTGATCAGATTTTTTACGATAAAAATTACGATTCGAGCGCTTATGGCGACGCGGTTTAGCCCCCTTTTTCACATCATGAGCAAAACGTACCTGCTCCAACGCATCTTTGTCCTGGTATTCAGTCCACCAGTCAAACAGCTCAGTTAATTCTGTTTCACCAGCGGCCACTCTTATGCCAATAAAGTCATAGGCTGCTCTAAAACGCGGATGCGCACGCAAGGTAGCGGCTCGGTCACCAAATCGTTTGTGCAGTCTAAATTGCAAATTCCAAATATCACGAATCTGAGCCGTAAAACGCTTAGGTACCGCCGTATGGGAACACTGGATATTAAGCACATCACCTGCAGCTGCATACATCGCATCTTGCGGCGACAATCCTTCAGCCAAATAGTCTTGACGCGCTTGCATCATCGGCTCCCAAAGCATCGCAGCAAACAAGAAGGCGGGATTCACCGGTTTATCTTCAGCAATTCTTCGATCAGTGCTCTGTAAAGCCGCCATAACAAACTGCCGTGGAAAATGCTCACTTTCTGTAGCCAGCACGTCATCGGTTAACGGGAACAAATGCTTAAACAAATCATAATGGCGGAGTTTTTCAAACACAATTATGGCTGCACCACTATGAAATAGCTTCAACACTTCATCAAACATACGTGCATTAGAGACTTCTTTGAGCAAACTACCCAGCTCTGCAATCGGCGCTTCAGTCGTGGGCGCAAGATTAAATCCAAGTTTGGCGGCAAAGCGCACCGCACGAATCATACGCACTGGATCTTCTCGGTATCTGACCCAAGGATCGCCTATCAAAGCAATCTGCCCAGCTTGCAGGTCAGCATGCCCAGCCACATAATCAATAACTTGATCACGCTTGGGGTCATAATAGAGGGCGTTAATGGTAAAGTCACGACGCCAAACATCTTCATCCATTGTGCCGTAAACATTATCACGCACTAATCGACCGCTCTCATCAACTTGGCGGGCAGGATCACTGTCATCTTGGCCACCCCGAAACGTCGCCACTTCAATCACTAAACGGCCATAACGAACGTGAGCTAAGCGAAAACGTCGCCCAATTAATTGACAACGATGACGAAATACTTTTTTCACTTGATCTGGTGACGCATTGGTGACAATATCAAAGTCTTTCGGCTCAATACCCAGCATTAAATCACGCACTGCCCCACCTACCAGATAGGCATCATAGCCGGCTCGTTTTAAACTAAATACCGTATCAAGCGCCGGTTTTGCAATCAGTCGATGATGAATGCCCTGCTGATGACCAGAATAGGTCTGCACATTTGTGCCAACCAGCTCATCACCTTTTACCTCACGTGTTTGCTCTGGTGTGATTCGTGCCAGCCGGCGTGAGATGGCATTAAAAATTCGTTTAATCATGATGAATTCATTACAAAATAAAGCCGTATTTTAGCAAGGTTAGCGCTTAATAAGCCAATAATTAAGATAATCTACTGGGAAACCTTGGATAACTTTGCGACGAAGGATTAAAATCGACAAAAGTTTTATTTATTTTACTGGAGAAAACTGTGACCCAAGCACTCGATGCACATCAACAAGACCTCGTAACCCGTCTGAATTACTTTACTAACTGGAAAGACAAGTACAAATACATTATTGATCTTGGCAAACAACTAGCCCCTTTCCCCGAGGCACTCAAAACCGAAGAAAATCGTATTCATGGCTGCCAATCGCAAGTATGGATCAGTATTGAAGAACAAGACGGCAAATTACAGATGCAAGCGACCAGTGATGCAGCGATTGTATCTGGACTCATTGCTATTTTATTACGAGTGTACAACGACCACACCCCTGAACAAATTATCAACACCCCGCTCGACTTTTTAGCGACTACAGGGTTACTACAGCACCTATCACCTAACCGTTCGACCGGCTTGTATCACATGATCAAGCGTATTCAAGCAGAGGCACAGGCTAGAGTTTAATCTCTGTTACACACAATCAACCCATACAAAAAACCCAGCGCAAGGCTGGGTTTTTTGATGACTTAACTTAATTTAACTAATTAAGCGATTTTCAACTCTTCTTGGCGAGTCGCTTCTAGCGCTGCAATACGATCTTCAATGGGCGGATGCGACATAAACAACGCCCCTAGCTTGCTTGGACGATTTGAAATACCAAACGCCGCCATTTGATCAGGCAATTCACCTGGCTGCATCATTTGCAGACGACGTAGTGCCGCGATCATATTTTCTTTACCGGCCAAATAGGCACCGCCGTTATCCGCATGGAATTCACGACGACGCGAGAACCACATGGTAATCACACTCGCCAAGATACCGAAAATGATTTCAAAGATAAACGATGCGACGTAATAACCAATGCCATGACCTGATTCATTTTTAAGAATAACACGATCAACAAAGTGACCCGCGATACGGGCAAAGAAGATAACAAAGGTGTTAACTACACCTTGAACTAATGCCATGGTAATCATATCGCCATTGGCAATGTGCGCCACTTCGTGCCCTAACACCGCTTCAACTTCATTACGCGTCATATTGCGCAACAAACCGGTTGATACCGCCACTAAAGCGTTGTTTTTGCTCATACCTGTTGCAAAAGCATTTGGATCCGGCGCATTGTAAATCGCCACTTCTGGCATGCCAATACCGGCTTTTTCAGCTTGACGACGCACGGTATCAACCAACCATTGCTCGTCCGCATTACGCGGATTTTCAATGACCTGCGCTCCGGTCATTTTTTTAGCCATAAACTTCGATAGCGCCAAAGACACAAACGAGCCAGCAAAACCAAATACCGCTGCAAATACCAGCAAATTACCTAAGTCCAGGTCAACCCCGTTGGCTTGGAGGGTCGAGCCGACACCAAACAAACTGAGCACGATCGATGCAACAGCAATAACCGCGATGTTGGTCAATAAAAATAAACCAATCCGTTTCATTCGTAGTTCTCCTTAATTGAGAAGATTAAAAATTTATTCAAAGTTAATATAAGCTTTTTTTATGAGGTTTCAAGTAGTGATCCCGCTCAATAACCAAAAAACTTAGTTTTTTAATTTTTGTTGCAGTAAATCATTCACTTGCGCAGGGTTAGCCTGGCCTTTTGATAACTTCATCACTTGCCCCACAAAAAAACCAAACAACTTTTCCTGGCCCGCTTTATAAGCCTCAACTTGCTTCGCATTGGCCGCCAACACCTCATCAACGATTTTTTCAATCGCGCCGGTGTCGGTAATTTGCTTCAAGCCTTTGGCTTCAATAATTTGATCGGCACTGCCCTCGCCAGCCCACATCGCCTCAAACACCTGCTTAGCCAACTTGCCTGATACAGTATTATCCACGATACGAACAAGCAGGCCTGCTAAGGCATCGCCACTGATCGGGGATTGCTCAAGGGTTAATTCTGCCTTATTTAAAGCTTTCGCTAACTCGCCATTCATCCAATTGGCTGCTAACTTAGCTTGCTGGGCACCAAGTTCTGCGACTAGCGCTTCAAAATAGCGAGCATTGACCGCGGCCGCCGTCAACAATTGCGCGTCATAGGCAGACAAACCATAATCCTGTTCAAAACGCACTCGCATTTGTCCAGGCAATTCAGGCAGGCTCGCTTTAATTGCGGCCAACTGTTCATCACTCACCACTACGGGCAACAAATCTGGATCAGGGAAATAACGGTAGTCGTTCGCCTCCTCTTTGGAGCGCATCGAACGAGTTTCATCGCGGTCAGGATCATACAAACGCGTTTCTTGTACGATTTCGCCACCACTTTCTAAGATTTCAATATGACGATCAATTTCATAAGCCAAGGCTTTTTCAATAAACTTAAAGGAGTTAATGTTTTTTAATTCGGTGCGTGTACCAAATAGCGCGCCTGGCTTGCGTAAGGACACATTGACATCGACGCGGAATGAACCCTCTTGCATATTGCCATCACCGATTTCCAAAAACTGCACCAGCTCATGAATAGCTTTCGCATAAGCAATCGCTTCGGCAGCCGAACGCATATCCGGTTCAGAAACAATCTCCAACAAAGGCGTACCAGCACGGTTCAAATCGATTCCGGTTAAGCCATGAAAATCTTCATGCAACGACTTGCCGGCATCCTCTTCTAAATGGGCGCGGGTAATTCCAATGTTCTTATGCTGGCCATCGACTTCAATGGTGATTTCACCCTTACCTACAATCGGCAGTTCAAATTGTGAAATCTGATAGGCTTTTGGTGAATCGGGATAAAAATAATTTTTACGCGCAAACACCGAGGTTTGACCAATTTCTGCGCCAACCGCCAAGCCAAAGCGCACCGCCAACTCCACCGCGCGCTCATTTAATACGGGCAACACACCTGGCATGGCCAAGTCAACAATATTAGCTTGTGTATTAGGCTCTGCACCATAAGCGGTCGGCGCATTAGAGAATATTTTCGATTCACACGCCAGCTGCGCATGAATTTCAAGTCCAATCACAACTTCCCAATTCATACTACTGATCATAACGCGGCTCCTTGTGCTAACGGGGATACTTGACGATGCCAATCCGTATGTAATTGGAACTGATGCGCTATATTGAGCAACTTCGCTTCACTAAAATAGGGCCCAACCAAATGCAAACCGACCGGTAAGCCCTGCACCAGGCCTGCTGGAATCGACATGGCCGGTAAGCCGGCTAGGTTTACGGGAATCGTGTAAAGATCCGCTAAATACATACTCAGCGGATCATCGGTTTTTTCGCCAAGCTTAAACGCTGGGGTCGGCGCCACAGGCCCCATAATCACATCACACTGTTCAAAGGCGGTTAAGAAATCTTGTTGGATTAATCGACGCACTTTTTGTGCTTTAAGATAATAGGCATCGTAATAGCCAGCCGACAGCGCATAGGTGCCCAGCATAATCCGCTTTTGCACTTCAATGCCAAAACCTTCAGCACGCGAACGTTCATAAAGATCCGCTAAATCTTTGGGGTCTCCGCAACGATGGCCATAACGCACACCATCAAATCGCGATAAATTCGATGACGCCTCTGCTGGCGCCAAAATGTAATAGGCCGCCACGGCATGCGCTTGATTAGGCAATTCAACAGCAACACATTGCGCACCCATCTTTTCATATTCGGCAACCGCTGCCTCAATAACCTGTTTAACCTCAGCATCCAAACCATCACCAAAATAACTGGCTGGCACACCAATCCGCAGGCCTGCTAAGGGCTGGGACAAGGCGGCCATATAATTGGGTTTAGGCTGATCTAAACTGGTCGAGTCACGATAATCAAAACTGTGCATCACATCGAGCGTTAGCGCTAAATCTTCTGCCGATTGCGCCATCGGACCGGCCTGATCCAAGCTTGATGCATAGGCAACCATGCCAAAGCGTGACGCTAAACCATAGGTTGGCTTTAAACCACTTATGCCACAAAAGCTCGCTGGTTGACGAATCGAACCGCCGGTATCTGAACCGGTAGCAAACGGAACCAGTCCTGCTGCAACAGCCGCCGCTGAACCACCCGAAGACCCACCTGGCACCGCATCCAGTGCCCAAGGATTCTTGACCGCACCAAAATAACTCGATTCATTAGAAGAACCCATCGCAAATTCATCCATATTGGTTTTACCCAACATCGGCATATCAAGGGCTTTAAACTGACTAACAATGTGCGCATCATAGGGTGCGGTAAAATTGACCAACATTTTAGAACCACAGCTGGTTAGTACGCCATCAGTACAAAAAATATCCTTATGCGCCATCGGAATGCCACACAAATTAGGCGCATCACCGCGCGCAATCCGCGCATCTGCCGCTTTTGCAACATCTAAAGCTTGCTCAGCGGTTACGGTAATAAAACTATTCAACTGTGAATCATGTTGAGCAATGCGCGCCAAAAAAAACTCGGTCAGCTCAACACTCGAAATCTGCTTGGTTTGCAAAGCTTGGTTAAGCTCTGTTAGGGACATCATATTCATTAAGTGCGCTTCTCTTTTTTAATCAATCACTTTAGGGACAAGGTATAACCCTTGCTCACATGCCGGAGCGATGGCTTGGTATTTATCGCGCGGAATGTCCGCTACCGTTTGGTCAACCCGTAATCGCTGCACCTTATCAAGAGGATGCGCCATCGGCAACACATGATCCGTATTGACCTGTTGTAACTGCGCAAATAAATCAAGCACATTCGACAACTTAGCCGACAACTGCGTTAAATCTTGCGAAGAGACATCAAGCGCGGCCAATTTGGCGATTTTTAATACTTCTTGTTCTGACAAAGCCATAAGGACGACCTTTCCTTTTTTTGAACGAAATCTAAACCGTGGATTTTAACATCGAATCCAAGTGACGCCAATTTAGTCTATGCTAGATAAACGTTTTATTCTGAAAACACAGCCAAAATTGCGTTAAAATAATACAAATTAGTCTCATTAAAACTTCACTACTTAGGACATCGCATGTTTCGTAAATTAATCGGCCTGTTTTCTAACGACCTTTCTATCGACCTTGGTACCGCAAACACTCTTATATATGTGCGCGGACAAGGTGTCGTCCTCAATGAACCCTCGGTCGTGGCTATTCGTGACAATGGTCGCGGTAACCGACAAATTGTCGCCGTAGGCAATGAGGCTAAAATGATGCTTGGGCGCACACCAGGCAACATTAATGCGATTCGCCCACTTAAAGATGGCGTCATTGCAGACTTCCACATTACTGAAAAAATGCTCCAGGCGTTTATTCGCAAGGTTCATGAAGCCAAATTCTTTCAACCTAGCCCGCGGGTGCTAGTGTGTGTTCCGTCTGGCTCGACCCAAGTAGAACGTCGTGCCATTCGTGAATCTGCAGCCGGCGCGGGTGCGCGCCAGGTATTTTTAATTGAAGAGCCCATGGCCGCAGCAATTGGTGCAGGCATGCCCGTCAGCGAAGCCAGTGGTTCAATGGTCGTCGATATTGGCGGCGGCACCACTGAGGTAGCCACCATTTCACTTAATGGGATTGTTTATGCTGACTCTGTAAAAGTGGGGGGCGATCGCTTCAATGATGCCATTATCAAGTTTGTGCGTCGTAACTACGGTATGTTAATTGGTGAAGCGAGTGCTGAAAAGATTAAGCATGAAATTGGATCTGCCTATTATGAAGCCGAACCCAAAACCATCGA
This sequence comes from Thiomicrospira sp. ALE5, assembly GCF_900112445.1. GTDB lineage: Bacteria > Pseudomonadota > Gammaproteobacteria > Thiomicrospirales > Thiomicrospiraceae > Thiomicrospira. The sequence continues at coordinate 821,394 of NZ_FOYY01000003.1, forward strand.
AGTCCGTGGCCGCAATCTGGCTGAAGGGGTACCACGCAGCTTTGTACTCAATTCAAATGAAATTCTAGAAGCCTTACAAGACCCACTTTCAGCGATTGTCGGTGCAGTACGCACAGCACTAGAGCGCACACCGCCTGAACTCGGTTCCGATGTTGCCGAGCACGGTATTGTGTTAACCGGTGGCGGCGCATTATTGCGCAACCTTAGCACACGTCTAAGTGAAGAAACAGGCGTGGCCGTCATTGTGGCGGATGACCCTTTAACCTGTGTCGCGCGTGGTGGTGGTCGAGCACTTGAGATGATGGATGACAAAGGCATGGATGTTTTTTCACCCGATTAATCTACCCCATGCTTAGTAGCCCATAAAGGAGTTTGACCATTAGCCTCAATGCGACCAGTCCCCAGCAGGATGCTAGCCACTTTTTAGTGGCTTTTATCCTGAGTCTACTTTTGATGGTAGCGGACTATTATGGTCAATACTCGGGTCAAATAAAAAATTTACTTACCACGGTACTCGAGCCGGTAGAACGGGTTGCAAACGTGCCCTTCGACCTGCATAACTGGTATTTAAGCGCGAGCACCGAACAAACTGAAATTCATAATGAACTGTTACAGCTTCGCTCTGAAAACCTACTGCTTCGTAACCGATTAACCCAGTTTGAGACAACCCAACACGAACTAGAACGATTACAACGTTTACTTGGTACAACAGGGCGCATGGGACAGTATGACCTGCAAATTGCCAGTGTCACACAATTTTCAATCACACCCCTAACGGAATATAAAACCTTAAACAGGGGCGCGATTAACGGTGTGCGCCTGCAGCAACCCGTAGTGGATGCTAATGGTATCGTTGGGCAAATAAGCCATGTCACCCCCTTTAAAAGCAGGGTGCTATTAGTAAGTGACCCGAATCACCAACTCTCTGTACGAAATTTACGCACAGGCAAAAGGGGTATTTTAACGGGGATGGGGCAAGGCATGACACAACTGCATTTTATGTCAACTACCAGTTCGGTTAGAGTCGATGATATATTAGTGAGCTCTGGACTAGACGAACTTTTCCCAGCAGGCTACCCAGTTGCCCAAGTAACACGCGTCCAACATTATCCTGGTGATAGCTATTTGACTATTGAAGCCAAACCCTTAGCGAATCTTTATCACAGCTATGAAGTGTTAATTATTGAAAGACAGACCCCATGACGGACCGCATCAATGACTTAGAGTTTCGCAAAGTAATATGGCTGTGGCTATTTGGTTATTTTGTTGCACTCACAGCCAACGCGATTAACTTGCAATTAACTAGCCCCCTGTTTTTACCTCCGCTGGCACTCCTAATTGCCTTCTTTTGGGCGAGTCATTTAATTAACGCATCTCACTTAATTAGCGCTTTTGTACTTGGGCTGCTTTATGATGGGCTTTACCAATCACTGCTCGGCATGCATGCCCTACTATTTGTGGTGTTTATGTTTTTAATGTTGCGAATCAGATTGCGATTTCGAAGCTACCGCATTTGGCAACAAGCCTTGCTTATTACCCTTTACATCTTGCTATACCAAATCATTTATTATTGGATTACACCGATTCAACTAGACGAACATAGCATCTGGGCATACTGGTCGGCTCCTCTTTTGGCAGGCTTGTTATGGATTCCTATCGTCATGAGCTTTCGCTGGCTAACTCGCATTAATGTGACCCATTAAACGATTATGAATTGGTTTCGCAAAAAATCACCTTCATCACACCAAATGGGCTGGAAAGCCGCCCCCAAGGCTATGGTATGGCCTTTTAAAAACCGGCTCATTTTTGCATTACTAATCATCTTGCTTGCGTTTAGCGGCCTCATAGCGCGAATGGTTTACTTACAATACCATCACCATGAAACCTACCTAGAGCTGGCTGAAGGTAATCGCATCTCTGTTCAAGCTGTTGCACCAGAGCGCGGCAAAATTTACGATCGCAATGGCCAGTTAGTCGCTGACAATCAACCCGTTTTCTCGTTAAGTTTTACGCGTGAACGTATTCCTGACCTTCAGGCTAGCATTGATAACCTTGCCTTGCTGTTGCCCGATATTGATCAAGAACGCTTAAGCCAATTTAGCCAGCGCATCACGCGCTTGCCCCGCCACCAAACCCACGTATTTCCTACCAGTCTAACGGATGAGCAGGCGGCTATATTTGCGGCCCACAATCACCGATTTCCTGGCATTCAATTAACGGCTAGGCAAAAGCGCGTCTACCCTCATGGCCAATCAACGGCACACTTGGTCGGCTATGTCGGGCGCATTAGCGAACAAGATTTGCCTCGAATTGATCGTGCCCGCTATCGCGCTACAAGCACCATTGGTAAGTCTGGACTTGAACGCTTTTATGAAGATCAATTACACGGCTACCCTGGACTCCGCCGTGTAGAAACCAATGCACGCGGTCGCGTGATTCGCATACTTGAACATATCCCAGCCACCCCTGGAGAAGACTTACACCTAACCGTTGATATCCGCCTACAACAATTTTTAGAACAAGAACTCTCTGGCTGGCGAGCTGCGGCAGTGGCCATTGAGCCAAGCAGTGGCGAAGTATTAGCGTTTGTCAGCACGCCAAGCTTTGATGCCAATTTATTTGTTGATGGTATCAGCCATAACGACTATAACAGCTTGCTTACCGATCCTCGCAGACCGCTGATTAATCGTGCCAGTCGTGGACTGTACCCGCCGGGTTCGACAACAAAGCCAATAACTGCTTTAGGTGCGTTAGAACTTGGCTATACCAACATGACCAGACGCATTTTTGATCCAGGCTATTTTGAATTTCAAGATCGGCGCTACCACAACTGGCGACGTGAAGGCCATGGCTGGACAGACCTAAAACGCTCTATTGTTGAATCCGTTGATACCTACTACTACAAAATGAGCTTAGATATGGGGATTGATACCCTACATGACATCTTGGCTCCCTTTGGTTTTGGTAAACGAACCGGGATTGATCACCCGGGCGAACAAGCTGGCATTCTGCCCTCACAAGCATGGAAACGCGCTGTGCATGGCGAAGCATGGTTCCGAGGTGAAACCATTATTTCCTCTATTGGACAGGGTTATAACCTTATTACACCCTTACAACTTGCACACGCGACCAGTATTTTAGCTAATCGTGGTCAAGTCGTTACACCGCACTTTAATCAAGCCATTGAACCCAAGGTTGACCAACTTGCTATCGAAAACCGACAGCACTGGGAATATGTTATTGATGGCATGGTGGACTCCGTTCATACCCCACGCGGCACAGCCTGGAGCTCTGGACGCCAAATTGAAGGCTATAAAATTGCCGGCAAAACGGGAACTGCCCAGGTATTTAGTTTGAATGACCAAGAATACCGAGAAGAAGAACTCGATCAACGATTACACAATCATGCGCTATTTGTGGCTTTTGCGCCCGCTCATCAACCTAATATTGCCATCAGTATTATTGTTGAAAATGGTGGCGGTGGTGGCCGAACCGCAGCACCTATTGGAGTGCGTGCTATTGATTACTATCTGCGGGAATTGCGATGATCTCACTGTTTTCAAACATTAAACTCGGATCACCCTATGTTCGCCCCAAAAACTGGCTGGCTCGCCTACACCTAGACGGCTGGTTACTATTAGGGCTTGCAATGCTACTGACCATTAGCCTAATGACAATATACAGCGCTTCTGGTGCGGACTGGCAAGCTACCCAAAACCATGTAATCAGAATGGGTATTGCCGTCCTACTCATGCTAGTCTTTGCACAAATCCCGCCCTCATGGCTTAAGATAGTGACGCCTTGGTTGTTTGTAGCTGGCTTTTTTATGTTGGTGGCTGTTTTGGTTGCCGGCGATATGGGCAAAGGAGCGCAACGTTGGCTAGATTTAGGCTTTATACGCTTTCAACCCTCAGAAATGATGAAAATTGTCCTCCCCATGATGATTGCATGGCTGTTTATTAACCATGATTTACGCATTCACCCATTGCGATTTATTTTGGGGCTACTCTTAACGGCGGTGACCGCTGGCATGATCTTTTTACAGCCCGATCTCGGCACGGCTTTGCTTATCGCTATGAGTGGACTGTTTGTGGTGTTTTTAGCCGGCCTACCATGGAAGATTATTGTCGGTGCCCTTGCCGCACTGCTTGCAAGCGCACCGATTGCATGGAATTTTTTACATGCCTATCAACAACAACGCATCCTCACTTTCTTGAATCCCGAAACAGACCCGCTCGGCGCCGGTTATCATATTATTCAATCCAAAATCGCTATAGGGTCTGGCGGTATTGAAGGTAAGGGTTTTTTGGGGAGCACCCAGGCCCACTTAGAGTTTTTACCAGAAAGCACCACCGATTTTATTTTTTCCGTTTTTGCTGAAGAATTTGGCCTAATTGGCGTCATCGCACTGCTCAGCGTGTACCTATTTGTACTCATTCGTGGTCTTATCATCGCTTATTATGCACAAGAACGTTTTACCCAACTCATTGCCGCGAGCTTTACCCTCACTTTTTTTGTATATATTTTTGTTAACATTGGTATGGTCAGTGGCTTATTTCCCGTAGTTGGGCTCCCCTTACCACTTATTAGTTATGGTGGCACGTCAATGGTTACCTTATTGATCAGTTTTGGCATTTTGATGTCGATCCACACCCATAAAAAGCTCTTATTCACCAAGGCAGATTAATCGGCTATCAGTACTTTTTAACCCCAAACTCAGCCTAATTTATGGTAAATTAGTCGCCTAATTATTCAATGCATTTATGAGTCTTGCTTTATGAAACTAAGTCGTACACTGCTCGTTACACTATTGTTCAGCCTCAGTTTAGTTGCGGCTAAAGCGCTTGCTAACAACCCATTTATAATTCCATCCCCCCCCAATGTCGCTGGCACAGCACACATTGTGATGGACTTTGACAGCGGCGCAATTATCACTAGCCACGAACCCGACATGCAAATTGAACCTGCAAGCCTCACCAAGATCATGACCGGCTATGTTGTGTTTAGTGAAATTCGCAATGGTCGCATTCAGCTTGATGACATGGTTACGATTAGCCACAAAGCTTGGCGCATGCCTGGCTCTCGCATGTTTATCGAAGTGGATACGCAAGTATCCGTTGAAGACTTAATTCGTGGCATGGTGATTCAGTCAGGCAACGATGCCAGTGTTGCATTGGCAGAGTATATTGCCCGTACCGAAGAAGATTTTGCGATTTTGATGAATCAGTACGCTGCAAAGCTAGGTATGACTCACACACACTTTTTGAACTCGACCGGGTTACCTGATCCAGAGCATCTGACCACAGCGCATGATCTGGCTATTCTTGCCCGTGCGCTGATCACGGAGTTTCCCGAATTTTATAGCTGGTATTCTGAGCGTAGCTTTACCTTTAACGGTATCACCCAGTTCAACCGCAACCGTTTACTTTGGCAAGACTCTACTGTTGATGGGTTAAAAACCGGCCATACTAGCTCAGCGGGCTACTGCCTAGTCAGCTCGGCTCAGCGTGATAATATGCGTGTAATCAGTGTGATTGCCGGCACCGATAGCGCCAATCAGCGTATCGCCGAAAGCCAGCGCTTAATTAATTACGCATTCCGTTTTTTTGAGGGGCATAAACTTTACGAAGCAGGACAACGCTTACAAGAGGCACGTGTATTTGGTGGCGCTAAAGACTTAGTTAATATTGGTGTCAATGATGACGTGCATGTCACCATTCCACGCGGTCAATATCAAAACCTTGAAATTGAATTGGTGATCCCAAACAAACTTAATGCACCACTTCAGGCCGGCGATCAAATTGGCAGCTTACAGATAAGCTTTAATAATGATATTTTGGCTGAACCCGCCATTGTCGCCCTTGAATCGGTTGAAAAAGGCTCCTTTTTTAAACGCTTGTTTGACAACATCAAACTATTCTTTAAAAACCTTTTTAGCTTTGGTGACTAGCCTTGGGCACTTCACACATGCAATGGGCCTATCTTAACGGCCAATTTCAGCCGCTGCATGAAACAAAAATCTCGGTCCTTGACCGAGGTTTTTTATTTGGCGATGGCGTTTATGAAGTGGTGCCGGTTTATAACGGGCAGTTATTTGAATGGCCGGCGCATTATGCCAGGCTGGAACGTTCGCTTGAATTAACCCAGATTGCCAACCCACTTGATCAGCAGGCCTGGTTAGAGATGCTGAGCGAACTCATTCTACGCCATCCTTGGCCTAGCCAGTTTATTTATCTACAAATCACCCGTGGTGTGCAAACACCCCGTGATCATTTGCCGGCCGCTGAATTAACCCCTACGCTACTTGCTTACACCAACCCTCTAGCGCCGATAGACAAACACAAAGTTAGTCAGGGTATTGCGGCGATTACTCATGCCGATTTACGTTGGCAACATTGTGATATCAAAGCGATTACCCTTTTAGCCAACGTCATGGCTAAACAAGCGGCCCAGGCCGCAGACGCGCAAGATGCGTTGTTAGTTAGACCTGACGGACGCGTAACTGAAGGTAGCGCGAGCAATATGTTTTTAATTAAAGATGGCGCTATTCATACCCCGCCGCTCAATGAATTTATTTTGCCAGGCATTACGCGCCAGGTGGTTGAAAAACTGTGTCGCCAACACCATATAGAATTTATTGAACGCGATATTGATCAAGCTGAACTCAGTAGCGCCGATGAATTATGGTTAGCCAGTTCAACCAAAGAGATTATTCCGATTGTACAGCTGAATAACCAACCTGTCGGTTCCGGTCAAGCTGGCCCTACTTGGTCACACATATTTGACCTTTACCAAGCCTATAAACACCGTAATTCGACACCTTAAAGGATGGGTATGACTTCGCAAACCACCCCAAATAAAACAAGCGCCGCAACACAACAACCCGACACCTTAATTGAGTTTCCTTGCCAATTTGAACTCAAAGCGATGGGACAGCACTGTGACGAGTTTGTTGAGCTGGTTTATCAAACCACCCAAAAATATGCGCCTGACGTCAGCCGCGATGCGATACGCTTGCAAGCCTCTAAAAACGGCAAATATGTGTCAGTAAGAATCACCTTTTACGCAACGCATATCGAACAAATTCATGGCATTTATGGCGAACTCAATGCCCATCCAGATGTACTTTGGACACTTTAAGCAATAGTATAATGGCAGCTGGTTTGCCCATTCAGATTAAACCCCTGGGATTAATTGACTACCAGGCCTGCTACCAAGCGATGCAGGATTTCACCCAAGCACGCCACGAAGATACCCCTGATGAAATTTGGTTAGTCCAGCATCCACCGGTATTTACTCAGGGTCTGAACGGCGATGCCAAACACCTGCTAGACCTCATGCAAGGCCCAGCAAAGATTCCACTGATCCAAACTGACCGTGGCGGTCAAATCACCTATCACGGACCCGGTCAATGGATCGTCTATCCACTGCTTAACCTAAAACGACGCCAGCTCGGTGTCAAAGCACTCGTTCATCTGCTTGAGCAGACCGGCATTAACTTGTTAGCTGATTATGGCATCACCGCCACCGCCCGCGCCGATGCGCCCGGTTTATATGTGGCCGGTCAAAAAATCGCTTCACTGGGCTTAAAGGTTAAACGCCAATGCAGCTATCATGGTCTAGCGCTAAACGTCGCAATGGACCTGAGTCCGTTTCAGTGGATTACCCCTTGCGGGCTAGCGGGCATCCAGATGACACAAGTCAGCAACCATGTGCCTGACTTCGATGCAAACCACGATTCTGAGCAGCTTGGCGAGGCGTTACTCAGCCATCTTATCGCCGCACTTCACGCACATGGCGCATCTTCGTTATAATAGCCCCTCGACCCAAAGAGATTAAACCATGCAAAACTATCAGGAAATCAGCCTCGATACCATTGGCGGACTTAAAGCACGCAATCAAGCGATGAGTAAAGGCGAATATAAAACTAAAGCGCTAAAGCACCGCCCCGACCCTGAACGTGAACGCTTGGCCAAACCTAATTGGATTCGCGCCAAACTGCCCAAAGCCAAGGACATTCATCGCATTACCGAACTCAAGCAAATCCTGCGTGAGCATCAACTGCACACGGTTTGTGAAGAGGCCTCCTGCCCAAATTTAGGTGAATGCTTTGGTCATGGCACCGCGACCTTTATGATTATGGGCGATATTTGTACTCGCAAATGCCCATTTTGTGATGTCAAACATGGGCGTCCAAAAGCACTCGACCAACAAGAACCTCACCACTTAGCGACCACCATCAAAGCCATGCAACTCAAGTATGTGGTGATTACCTCTGTTGACCGCGATGATTTACGCGATGGCGGTGCGCGCCACTTTTTAGCCTGTGTGCAAGCTATTCGCGAACACGCACCCGACACCCAAATAGAAACCCTAGTACCGGATTTTCGGGGTCGCTTAACCGTCGCATTGGATCTGCTTGCCCAGTGCCCACCCGATGTGCTTAATCATAATTTAGAAACCGTACCGCGCCTGTATGAACAAGCCAGACCAGGCGCTGACTACCAAGCGTCACTGGATTTGCTCCAAAAATTTAAAACACTGCACCCACAGGTCAAAACCAAATCGGGTCTAATGGTCGGACTCGGTGAAAGCTATGCCGAAATGCTTGAAGTATTAAAAGATTTACGTGCTCATCAGGTGGATATGCTAACAGTGGGACAGTATCTTCAGCCGAGCGTTCATCACCTAGCCGTTGAACGCTATTGGACACCCGATGAGTTTAAGCAACTGCAAGACGATGCCTATGCGCTCGGTTTTAGCCATGTCGCCAGTGGCCCCATGGTACGCAGCTCTTATCATGCCGATTTACAAGCTAAAGGTGAATTTTAATGGCTCAAGATTCGATTCAACGTTTTTTATTTCAAGACCATGCTGTGCGCGGTCAAGTGCTACAACTGCACCAGGCCTGGCAAGCCATGCTCCTAGATCGTCACTACCCCGCTAACTTGCAGCAACTGTTTGGTGAGCTAACCGCCTTTGCGGTATTGCTGGCTAATGGCATGAAATACGAAGGCCGCCTCACCCTACAAGTGCAAGGCAGTGGTCCGGTTAATTTATTAGTGGTCGATATTGACGATGCCTTGCAATTACGCGGAGTGGCCAAAACCCAAGCCCCCTTAACCGATTTAACCGGCGCGCAGGCATTATTGGGGGATGGGCAAATATTAGTCACCCTAGAAAACCGCCAAACAGATCATTTTTATCAGTCTTATGTTGGCCGCGAATCGGATGATTTGGTGCAGGATTTACAAGGCTTTCTAACCCAATCAGAGCAACTAGAATCGCGTTTATTTATTGCCGTTAGCGACACGACGATTGGCGCGCTCTATTTGCAGAAAATGCCCGAAACCGATGGCCACGATGCCGATGCCTGGGATCGCGTCAGCCATTTGGCGGCCACAGTCAAACAGGAAGAATTATTAAACCTCGATAGCGCGACCCTATTGACGCGCTTATATCACGAAGAACAGGTTGAACTCTTCCCGGCTCGTCAACCGCTCTATAACTGCCCTGGCAACCGTGAACAGGTTGCAACCATGATAAAGGCCCTCGGTGAAACTGAAGCCCGCGCCATTCTTGCCGAACAAGGTGAAATCGTCGTACACAATGATATGTGCAATCGCTACGAACGCTTTAATGCCGACGATCTAGATCAACTGTTTAAACCGGCTTAGCCTAACAACAACCGCGGCTAATAGTACCGCTTTGTGCATTTTTTATGGCTTTACCCTAGCATAAACGGCATAATTGGCTAGTAAATCCGTATTTTTAACTTAGCATTGGAGTATGAACCATGAAAAACGCATTAAAAAACAGTCTATTGGCTAGTGCCATCGGCCTAGGCATGATGGCTACCCAGGCGCAAGCCGATGGCGGTCTTGGCGTCGGCATAGGCTATGGTCTATTGGCCGGCCCAACACTGGAACTTAACTACCCTATTAACAGTTATTTAGTCGCGCGTGGTTCGGTTTCAAGTGGCATGGGGTTAAACCAAACTAATCGCGTTGATAACGTCAACTACAAAATTAAAGCCGATGGCGGTATTCACCGATTGGGCTTAAATTATCATCCGTTTCAAGGCAGTTTTTTCTTATCGGCAGGCTATGCAATTAACCAGTTTGAATTGACCGCGAATGCAAGAGAATCCGGAACAGTCACTGTGGGTGATGATACCTTTGATGGAACTGTAGCCATTAACGGCAAACTAAAATGGGATAACGCACCGACTCTTTCACTGGGTTGGGGTCACAGCCCGAAGCAAGGTTGGGGTGCCTTATTTGAAGTCGGCGCGATCTTTACCGGTGCGGCGGATGTGAGCTTGAAAGGTACTACCAATGCACCTGGACGACAAGATGACTTAAACAAGGAGCTACGTAACGAAGAACGTAAATTGAAAGACGACGTCGCTAAACTCGATTTCCTCCCTATCCTGCAACTTGCGGTTACCTACCGCTTCTAAGTCCCATCTGGGCGTCATCCGACCATCCGACGCCCAAGTTGGAAAGTTTACTCCGCCAACGGGCGGGTAAACGCCTAGCCCACAAGCAAAAATTAACAAGTATCCATTATTAAAAACTGGTTGACAGTAACAGACTAGAAGATAAAATGTGTATCAAATTGGTAAATTTTTAGACTGATTTTTGATGATGTTCAAATACTTTCACTAACATAGTGTAAGTAGTTTCATCAATGCGTTTGGTAATGGTGGCCTGGTAAAGCTCGCAAAGCACGTGATGCAGATGTTCATAGCGATCTTGGTTAATCGTGTTAATTTGTTTTTCGATATTTTCAGGTTGTTGATGCGCTTGATCTAGCCAAAACTTGGGCAAACAAAAGCAATGCTCGATATGGCGCGCCAACTTTTCGCCAATATTGCGACTGGGACTGACACCCAAAATTCGACTAACTTGCGTAGGCGAACGCTCAATTCTTTCAGCGAAAAGCGCTTTATTACCTATGAAGTTAACTAGAAGTTGCGCATTGTGGCGCCTGATATCGTAAATACTGTTCATATTTTAAGAATAGTAACCATGTGAATAGCAAAAGTATATGACCAATTGGTTCATAGAAGGAAAAATAATGTTTGAGCTTGTTTACACTAGTCGTGCTAGTAGCATGATGACGGAAATTGAACTGGAAGAATTACGCAATGAAGCTATTTACTTTAACTCTATGCAGCAGATAACAGGACTGCTACTTTATAACAACGGGATTTTTTTACAACTTCTTGAAGGCGAACAACACGACATTGAATCCTTATACAGCAAGATTAAACAAGACTTCCGTCACTATGATGTTCGCCAAATATATAGCCGCCCGATAGAAAAACGAAGCTTTGGTAAATGGTCAATGCGGTTTTTTAATGTCTCACCACACCAGCGTCAAACTGAACTTCTTGACTTGCCTAGCGACCAACTTGATCTGACCGAAGATTGGATTATTCCCAGCACTGCAAAAGTGCTAATCAACGCATTCCAGCGTTTATAAAACACATCCGACAATCAGGAACAAATCAATGGAATCAAACGAACACCCTCAACCCACTCAACACAGAGGATTTGTTGTTGCACTTGGTGCCTCAGCCGGGGGGCTTGAAGCGCTCGAAAAATTTTTTGCCGCTTGCCCAACCGATACCGGCTTACCCTTTATCGTAATCCAGCATTTATCGCCAGACCATAAAAGCATGATGGCTGATTTACTCGGGCGTTACACCGCCATGCCGATTAAACTGGTTGAAGAAGGCATGCCGATTCAGCCCAACCATGTTTACCTAATTCCCGCAGGCACGATTATGCGCGTGGTTGGCGGCCACTTTGTCCTCACCCAAAAAACGCCGCATGTACTCAGCTTGCCGATTGATATTTTTTTCACCTCAATGGCCGAAGAATATGGAGACAAAGCCATCGGCATTATTCTATCAGGCACAGGCTCAGACGGCACTCGCGGTGCGTATGTGATTAATGAATCCGGCGGGTTCTTATTGGCACAATCACCCAAAGAAGCCAAGTTTAATGGCATGCCTAACAGCGTGATTGCCACCGGCCTGATTGATGATGTGTTAGATGCTGAACAGCTTGCTGAACGACTGCTCGACTATGTTAAAAACCCACAAAAAATTGTTAAACAAGACACGGCGCAACAAGGCCTGGATTATGAAGACCCCACCCATTTAATTTTTCACTATCTGGCGCAAACCACAGGCGTTGATTTTCACCAATACAAACAAGCCACCGTCACCCGACGCATTGAACGACGGATGCAAGTTAAACACATCTCAGATGTTAAAGACTATGCCAAACTGCTTGAGATAGACCGCACAGAACTGGCGAATTTAAGACGCGAACTCTTCATACCCGTTACCCGTTTCTTCAGAGACACGCCGGCCTTTGATGATCTGCAAACCATTGCGATAGATGACATTGTCAGCAAAGCCGAAAACGGCAACGGTATTCGTATCTGGTCCGCCGGCATATCCAGTGGTGAAGAAGTTTATTCGATTGCCATTTTGTTCTTTGAAGCCTTTGAACGCGCCCGGCGCTGGCCGAATTTAAAAATATTCGCCACCGATGTTAACCCGCAAGCAATTGAACTTGCCTCAACCGGCCATTACCCTGAATCAATTGCGGCTGAAGTCAGCCCCGAACGTCTGCAACGTTTTTTTAGCAAATCCGGCAATGAATATATTGTCAACCCCGAATTGCGCCAAGTCGTGGTATTTGCCAAACACAACCTACTCGCTGACCCGCCCTTTACCCGAATGGATTTAGTCACCTGTCGCAATACCTTAATTTATTTTCAAGCCGAACCGCAAAACAAAGCCTTGCAACGCTTACAGTACGCGACCAAATCCGGCGGCTATTTATTTTTAGGCTCAAGCGAATCGATTAACGCGATTGCCAAAGGCTTTGATACGGTTCATGCAAAAAGTAAAATCTTCCGCAGAAACTATGTCAATATGCCACTTATCGGCCTAGACAATAGTAAAAACTCACTTAAAAGCCAACCTCGCCTAACCAGACAGTTCAGCAAACTGAACGCACTTGAAACGGCTGAAGTCGCATTGCTCGATGAAACCAGTCATCAATTGATTAACGCCTATTCTCCGCCTGGTTTTTTAGTGAACGATCATCAAGAAATCATTCACCTGTACGGCGATGTCAAACCCTTTTATAAAATTCGTGCCGGCGCTGCCAGTATGGATATTACCCGCATTTTACCGGATGGGCTTATCTCCGTGGTTTCCGCTTTATTATTCAAAGCGTTAAAAGACCAAAAAGTATTTTATTCCGACCGTTTAAAACTTGAACTCGAGCCAGAAAATCCTTGCTTGTTACGCGTTTGCGTCCGACCGATTAGCAGCAATGCTGACGAAAAATTTGCCTTGGTGCTGTTTGAACCCCTTTCCTTGCAAGATAATGACCCGCAAAGCCAAACTATTAACCTGGACGATGAAACCGCTGCGCGGATTGAGGTGTTGCAACAAGAATTAGCGGCAACCCGTGAAAGCCTACAAGCCACGATTGAAGAACTTGAAACCTCAAACGAAGAACTTCAGGCTACCAATGAGGAGTTGATGGCCTCGAACGAAGAACTACAAAGCTCTAACGAAGAACTGCAATCAGTCAACGAAGAGCTCAATACGGTCAATGCCGAATACCAAGAAAAAGTATTACGCCTTAACCAATTAAATGCCGACCTGGATACCATGGCGAAGGCTGTGGGCGTAGCGACCATATTTGTTGATCACAATCTAAATATCAGCCGGTTCAGTCCCGATGCGGTTGGGCTGTTTAAGTTACGTGATTCCGACCTTGGACGCCCTTTGAGCGACTTGCACCACAGTTTTAACAACGAACATTTAATCGAGTATTTTGAACAAACCTTAAAAACCACACGCCCGTTTGAAACCGAACTTATTCATCAAAATCGCAAAATATTTTTACTGCGAATTCTGCCCTACCAAATACCATCAAGCGACAAACATGGTGCTGTGGCCAGTTTTATTGACGTAACTGCAATAAACGATGGAAAAAGACTACAAGCTACGTTAGATGCTCTCCCAGAGCATATTGCCGTGCTATCAATAGAAGGCGAACTTAAACTAGTCAACCAGGCCTGGGTGCGTTTTGCCAAAGCCAATGGCGATGCTCAATTAACCCATAGCGGAGTCGGTGCCAATTATCTTGAGGTTTGCAAACAAAGCCTTGATAACGCTGACCCAACCGCGCAAGAAGCTTATTTAGGCTTAAAGTCTGTTTTAGAAGGCTCACAAACACAGTTTAGCCTAAGCTATCCTTGTCACTCAGCTACCGAACAACGTTGGTTTGTGATGAATGTGAACCTAATTCAAAACCAGAAAGACTATGCGGTGGTGGTGAGTCATGCCAATATTACTGATTGGTACAAGCATAAAGATACGCCATGAATGAGTTAGAAAGAAACGCCCTACGTCAGCGCGCAAAGCAGCTATTAGAAGAACAGCCGGAACTCAGCGGCTTAGAGCGCCTTTCACACGCAGATATCTCAGCGCTGATTGAAGAAATGCAGGTCTATTTAGCCGAGCTGGAAGTCCAAAACCAGCAACTTCAAGACACCCAGCTCAAATTGAATCGCCAACAGGTTCAATATAAAAAACTGTTTGAGCACTTACCCATTCCGGCTTTATTACTCGATCAAGCTGGCATTATTCTTGATAATAACCATCAAGCTGAATTGTTTTTTGCCCACCGCACCACCCGCCATTTAACCCACCACTCTATTTTTCGTTTTTTAAGCAAAAATAATGGTCAATGGTTATTTAACCGCTTAAACGACCGCGAAAATCAAGAGGCCTTATCGGCTGAGTTTGACTGTGAAGTACAAGGGCAACGCATTCCGGTCAAAGTCAGCATTATGCCGATCAAACCGGTCATTGATCAGCTTGATGAACGTCAATTCATTATCACCATTATGGATTTAACCGCCCAATATCAGCGCCAAAAAGACTGGCAAATGTTTCAAGGCATTTTAGACCATAGCTCGGTGATGATTTATGCGTTTGACCATAACGGTGAATGCCTTTTAGCCAATCAAAAGGTCGCCGAATTGTTTGGCCTCGCCAGCCCATTGGATGTCATAGGTCAAAAGCGTGAGCAACTGATGTCGTTACAAGACTCAAACCGCCATTTTCAACATGATATGGAGGTCATTCGTTCAAAAAAACCACTTCAATTGAAAGAAGACATGGTTAAAAACGGGAAAATTCTCTATTTTTTAACGGATAAATTCCCACTATTTGATTCAAACAACCAAGTCTTCGCTGTTGGCGGCATTACCTATGACATTACCGAACAAACTGAATATGAAAAACAACTTACTATCTCAAACGAGATTTTTAATAAAGGTCAAGATGGTATTATGATCTGTGATCCAGATGGCCTTATCCTTTCAGTCAACAACTCTTTTGAAAAGATTACTGGCTACAGCGAACCAGAATGTTTAAAAAGAAACCCTCGGTTTTTATCTTCAGGCCGCCACCCTAAAACTTTTTATCAAGCTTTTTGGGACAGTCTTATTCAATTTGGTCATTGGCGTGGCGAAATTTGGAACAAACGTAAATCGGGGGAGATTTACCCGCAAGAACTGTCTGTCTCGGCGATTAAAGACACCCAGGGTAATCTGATTAACTACCTAGGTGTATTCAACGATATTACCGCTAAAAAACAAGCCGAGGAAGAAGTGGTGCACCTAGCCTTTTATGACGGTCTAACCGGTGTTGCGAATCGTCTGTTATTGCGCGAACGCACTGAACAACTCATTAGCGAGGCCTCACGCGAACCGATTGCCTTTAGTTTAATGTTTATTGACTTGGATCACTTTAAAGAAGTAAACGATGTGCATGGACATGACATGGGGGATTTACTCCTCAAGCAAGTCACGCAACGCATTAACCAATTGATACGCCCACAGGATACCTTGGCACGCTTAGGCGGTGACGAATTTGCCATTCTATTTCCCAAAATAAACCCTTTTAACAGTCTGGATTTAGGTGAACGCTTAGTGACGACTCTCGCCGAACCCTATCTAATCCAAGATGCCAATCTTCACATTTCGGCGTCGATTGGTATCGCGTTATTTCCAGACGATGCAAAGGATTACAACACCCTATTAAAACATGCCGACCTCGCGATGTATCACGCCAAGCAATCCGGGCGCAATGCTGTCCATCTTTTTAAAGCTGAACTTGAATCAGACCTTAATGCCAAAGTTACCCTCGAAACTGCACTGCGTGAAGCTATTACAAAACAACAACTATCATTGGTCTATCAACCACAAATCAATTTAGCCAATCATCAAATTGAAGGCATTGAGGCGCTAGTGCGTTGGACGCACCCTCAACTTGGCATCATTGCGCCTGATCAATTTATCCCCATTGCAGAGCGCTCAGATCAAATTATCCAAATCACCGACTGGGTGATAAACCAAGCCCTGAATTATCTAAACAAACTAAATCAGTCTTACCCCAAGCTCAAGTTATCCGTAAATATCTCTGCCAAAGAGTTAATTAAGCCCGACTTTGTCAGTCGAATTACACAGCATTTAAGCCGCTATCCATCTATTGAGCCAACACAGCTAGAATTAGAAATTACCGAACGTATTGCTATGTCAAACTCAGAAGCGGTACTCGCTATTTTTAATGGCCTTAACGATCTTGGTGTACAACTCGCCCTTGATGATTTTGGCACCGGTTATTCATCGCTTAGTTATCTAAAAAAATATTCACTACAGGTATTAAAAATCGACAAATCGTTTGTGGATGACATAGGTGTTGATGAAGAAGATGAGGCGGTATGTAAAGCGATTATTTCACTCGCCAAATCAATTGGCTATCAAACAATCGCCGAGGGGGTAGAAAGTCAACAGCAAGTTGATTTTCTATTGGAGCAAGGCTGTGATTTTGCACAAGGGTATTATTTTGCCAAACCACTAAGCCCAAAAGACCTAGCAGCGATGTTAGCCACACAACCCCTTAACTAATCCGCCAACTGGCGAGTAAACACCCAGTCTTGTTCAGTTGAAAGCTCAGGCGCAAATTGGTAACCAGCATAATCAAAATGTTTTAAGCCTTCCACCTCTTGCAACTGATGGTCAATCGCATAACGCACCATCAAGCCACGCGCTTTTTTGGCATAAAAACTAATCATCTTATACTGACCGTTTTTCCAATCTTTAAACTGTGGTGTAATCACGGGTGCGGTGAGTTTTTTCGGTTTGACCGCTTTGAAATACTCATTCGACGCCAAATTCACCAACGGCCCTTGCGCCTGCGTCAAATCATCATTGACAGCTTGAGTAATCTGCTCACCCCAAAAGGCATACAAATCCTTGCCCTGGCTATTGTTAAACTTAGTGCCCATTTCTAACCGATAAGGCAACATCAAATCCGTTGGGCGCAATAAGCCGTACAAACCCGACAAAATTCGCAGATGCTGCTGCGCATAAGCCCAACCTTTTTCTGTCAAACTCGACGCGTCCAAACCCTGATAGACATCACCTTTAAACATCAGCAAGGCCTGTTTTGCCGCCTCATCATCTGCTTTGGGCACTGACCAGGCCTGGTTACGCTGAAAGTTCAACTCCGCCAAGTCATCGCTAATATGCATCAATTGACTTAACTCAACCGGTCCAAGCGGTTGTAGCGCTTGCATTAAGGCTTGAGCCTGCGTCATAAAGCGGCCTTCAGTGATCGCTAAATCACTGGGGCGCGGGGTTTCATCTAGTGCTTTCGCTGGTGAAATCAACATTAACATGGTTTAAGCCTCGACAGGGTTCACACCCAACTCTGTTAAGAAATGGCGCAAGGCCATAATGTCATCTTTGTTTTCAATATCATGACCATGGTGCGGGGTATGAATCACTAATTCATTACCATCGCGCGCAATCTTAGCACGGCCATGATGAGACATATCAACGGTAAAACCATAATGCTCTAAAGCATGAGTCAGTTTTTTCCAATCTACATTCGCCGCAATCGGGTGGGCAAAAATTTTCGCTATCATTGCATCGTGTTTGTTACTCATCATCGTCTCCTTAACAAGATCAAATAGGTTAATTCCCTACACTTTCAGTATAGCACCAAGCTAAGCACTAAACCCACTCAAATCCTATCTTGCTTGGGCATCTTGGCGCGCTTGAGCTAACCGCTCTAAGGTGCCGACATCCTGCCAATACCCCTTATAAATCTGGCCGGTCACGCGTCCTTGCGCCATCGCATCACGTAACAACGGCGCTAAACCTAACCGCGAAACGGTTAAACCTTTAAATAAGTCTGGTGATAACAAACTAATACCGCTAAAAGTCCAACAGCCCTGCGCGCTCACGCGCCCCTGCTCATCCAAGCCAAAATCCCCGGCTGTTTTAAACGCCGGCGTGGGAACAAGTACCAAATGCGCCAACATCCCCTCGGCGAGCGTTTGCGGCATCGCTGACCAATTAAAATCGGTCAAAATATCGGCATTGACCACCCAAAACGGCTGCCCCCCTAACTGGGGTAACGCCATGATAATGCCGCCAGCAGTTTCTAATCCACCAGCGGGTTCCAACTGGGCATGCCACTGCCAATCGCTCGGCAAACGGGCTTTTGCCTGCTGCGCATAACGCGCCACCTCAGCAAACACTTGCTCAGCCAGCCAGGCACCGTTCACCACTACTTGCGTCACCGATGTTTGTTCTAACGCAACCAAATGACGCCACAGCAAACTCTGCCCGCCGACCTCCACCAGCGGTTTCGGACAGCTATCGGTTAAGGGCCGTAAGCGCTCGCCACGACCCGCCGCCAAAATCATCGCCTGCATCATCTTTTGCATAGAGGCGACGCCTCGCAATATGCCAGAACAGGGCTGACCAATTCTTCCAGCGCTGCCAGCTCAGGGTAAGCCTGGGCTTGTTGTAGAATGTAACCCAGCGTACGTGGCAAGGCCGTTAAATACCCCTCTTTACCATCACGCAGATATAAGCGCGCAAAAATGCCGGCCGCTTTTAAATGCCGTTGCACGCCCATCCAATCGAAATCTTGCTGAAAGGCCGGCCAGTCCGGCAGGTTTAATTGCCCACCGTGCACCAATTCACTGGCCAATAAACGCTGATAATACTGCTGCAACCAGGCCTGCTGCTGTGCCATCGGCCAATCAATATAACAATCACGAATCAGTGATACTGCATCATAGGTAATCGGCCCTAACACGGCATCTTGGAAATCTAGCACGCCAAGAATGGGGTTTGCCTCTTCAGCGGTCGGCAAGGACATTAAATTGCGACTATGATAATCCCGATGCACCCATACCTGAGGTTGTGCTAAGGCGCGGTTTATTAAACTCTCGGTTATTGACGACCAGGCCTGCTGCTGGTTGACCGTCCATGATTGGGCGCAAAATTTAGTCGCTAACCAATCACGAAACAAACTCATTTCCTCGGCCAGTTTTTGTGCCGAATAAGGCATGATTAGCCCCGACTGGGGCCAAACCTGCTGCGCCTGTTTAAAACTATTTAACTGAATCTGTGCCAAGTCCAATAAAGCCTGCTGGTAAAAGCGATTGACCGCGTCCTTATTCTGCTGAACCTGTGACACCGCCTGCCAAAAGGTGGTGTGGCCAAAATCATCCAACAGCAAAAACCCCGCTTGATCATTTTGGGCATAAATACGTGGCGCCCGATAATCTAAGGCACCTAAGGCCCGTGCCCAGCGCACAAACGGCTGCATATCTTCTAGCGCAGGTGGCGCATCCATCACAATAAACGATTGTGCCTGATCAGTGCGGATAAGCCGAAAATAACGCCGAAAACTGGCATCGGCCGACGCCACTTGCAAGGGCAACCAGGCCTGGTTTTGCAACAGTGATAACCGACTTAACCAGGCCTGCATCTGTTCTAGTCGCGGGTCGGGTTGATGGCTGTGGGAATGGTTAAATTGACTCGTAAGCTGACTGTCTGACTGCAAGCCTTATCCTTTTGCGGAACACCCGCCCATTTCTAAGACGCCCATTCTATTCTCAGGTAGAATGAGCGCAAAGAATTTTTCAAAACCTGAATTTAATAATGCCTGTTTTTAAATGTCAACTTTTCTACTCGTTTATCCTTAGGCTGCGCTCTAGGATTGCTAGCCTATTGACGCTGCTCACTGTAAGTATGAGTATGACAATTTTCAGCACACCTGCTATGGCTGAAACCTGCTTAATTGATTGGCTCGAGCCGCCCCGCACCCTGAGCTTCCCAACTGATCAACAACGTCTTACCAGTCAGTCACTTAATCAACCTGATAGCGATACTTTTTGGCTCACCGGCGCTGTTGAATTACAACAAGATGGCTTATGGATACGCGCTGACCAAGCGATAGTAGATAATACACAGCGAAGGGTGCAACTGTTTGGCCAGGTTAATCTACAACAAAGTGATTTGATCTTGCAGGCACAGAGCATGCGCCATTTTTCGACATCGCAACAAACCTTAGCCGATGATATTCGCTATCAATTTACCGACACCCGTGCCCACGGTTTTGCTGCCCATATTGATGTTCAACCCGAGCAAGGTATTAGCTACCTTAACCAAGCCTCTTACACCACCTGTGCGTTAGATAACCCAGATTGGACCTTAAGCGGGCGCGAACTGGAGCTGAATCAAAACACCCGTCGGCTCTATGTTAAGCATGCACGCCTGGATTTTTATGGGGTGCCGATTTTTTACAGCCCCTATTTAGATATTCCACTCGATGACCGTGCTACCGGGTTACTCTTTCCTTATTTTGGTAGCGTTGACGCCCCGCATGGCGGTGGCGCTCTGGGCGTGTTTGCCCAACCCTATTATGTCAATTTAGCGCCCAATTTAGACACCACGCTGACTTTGGTTGCCATTGAACAGCGCGGCTTGATGCTGGATAACGAGTGGCGTTATTTACAGCCACGCCATCGCGGCGAGCTTAGTGTCAGTTTTTTAAATGATCAACGGGTGAGCGAACAAGGGTTGCAATTTGTTGATCGTGCCGGGCAAGATCAAACGCTGGATGCCCGCACCGAGCGTTGGCGGGTGAGTCTTGCCGGTCAGCAGACCTGGTCACGCTCTATGCGCTCAAATCTGGTTTGGCATGAGGTGTCAGATCCTGACTTTTACAATGACCTGCCCACCAACTTTAATGAAACCAGCAGTTTACGCACCCGTGATACGCGCTTAGAACGCCGTGCTGAGCTAAGATATAACCAAGGACCTTGGCGCGCAGAATTAAATTACTTGGGCTATTTGCCATTGCGTAATGGTGAAAATAACTACCTCGAAAAAGCGCCAGAATTGCGTCTGGGTTACAGTCAAAACCTGGGGCAATGGCGGGTGAGCCTAAATACTGAACGCACCGAATTTGTTCGTTATCGTGGTTTTAATGACTTTCAACGCGAAGGCCAAGTGCGCGGTCTGATTAATCGTGAGCAAATGGGCGAGCGTTGGTTAGTGCAACCACGCCTAGATTATCGCATCAGCGAAAGCTATGGCTTTATTAATGCAACAGTGCAAGCCAACCAGCGTCAATACCAAGTGATCAACCCTAACCCTCAAACCGCCGCACAATCATCCAACTTGGTATGGCAGACCGCGCTACGCGGGGGATTAAACTTTGAACGTGATATCACTCTGTTTAACCAGGCCTGGCAACAAACCCTTGAGCCTGAAGTGCAATATTTGTATGTGCCCTATGTCGATCAAAGTCGTCTGCCTGTTTATGACTCAGGACGCGCCAGTTTAGATTTTGGCAATCTGTTTCAACTTAACCGCTTTAGCGGCATAGACCGAATTGGGGATACCGAACAGGTTAGTGTGGCCGTCACGACCCGCTTTATTAACCCGGCAGGGGCACCCAAACTTGATGCCGCTGTTGGCCAGATTTATTATCTGCAAGACCGTCAAGTGACTTTATCCGGTCCAGCCATCGCAACGGACCCTCGCTCGGATTATTTTATGCGTTTGCGCAGTTTTTTTGACCCTTTTAGCGCGACCAGCACCAGCCAATGGGATGAACAAACCCTGGAGCTCAAACAAGTCAATAACCGCTTGGAGGCTCATTGGCAGCCGCGTTTATCTGTGTTAGCCACCCATCAAGGATTTAACTTGGATGATAAAGCTAGACGCCAACAGTCGTTAGGCTTAGGCAGTGTCTATCAACTGAGTCAAAACTGGCAAGTGGCCGGCTATGCGCAACGGGACTTAGAAGCAGATCGCACCCTACAACGCGCCGGCGGGCTGCGTTATGAAAGTTGCTGTTGGGCATCAGAGTTGATTATCGAGCAAGCAGAAACGCTCGATGGCCGTTATAATACAACCATTAAATATGTTATTGAATTTAAGGGTTTGAGTAATGTGGGCAACCGCCTTGCTGATACCTTACGCAGCGAACTGGATTTTTAAAGGACTCACTATGACCGCTCAAAAACATACCGCTCTAACCGGCTTGAAGCGTTTTTCATTACAAACCTGGCTGTTAGCAGGCCTGCTAATTGCAACGCTGGGGGTAGCACAGGCAAAAACGCCGTTAGATCGCATTGCAGCCGTCGTCAACAACGATATTATTTTGCTTAGCGAACTGGATGAGCAAACCAACCTATCCCTGGCTGAATTACGTGAACGTGGTATAAATCCACCTGAACGCAGCGTCATCCAAGAACGGGTTTTAGATTCCATTATCATGCAAAAACTACAAGAAGAGCGTGCGCGTGATCGAGGTCTACGTGTATCCGATGAAGACATTAACCGTCAACTCGTTCAGATTGCGCAAGAAAACAACCTAACGCTCGCACAACTGCGTGATGTGCTGAATCGCGAACAACCCGACGGTTTTAATAAAATTCGCAAACAGATTTCAAGTCAAATTCTGATTCAACGCTTACGAGAGATAGAAGTCATCAGCCAAATTGCCGTCACCGAAGACGAAGTGCAGCAATTTATTCAACGTCGTCAACTGGACGCGGCTAACAATGAATATCGCTTAGCGCATATTCTTATTAGCCGCCCCGATTCAGCCACCCAAGCACAACGTAACGACTTGCAAGCACGTATTAACCGTATTCACCAACAGTTAATTGATGGCGCCCCATTTGCAGAACTCGCCATTACGCATTCTGAAGGTCGCCAAGCATTGAATGGCGGTGACCTTGGCTGGTTGTCAGATGATCAAATTCCGTCTTTTTTTGCCGATACGGTTCGCAATTTGGCTCCAGGTGACATTTCGCCCATAATAGAAAGTTCCAATGGCTTTCATATCGTGACCTTGCTTGATAAGCGTCGCACCCAAACGCAATCTCAAACAGCCTTAGAGCAAGAAGCCATTCAAGCTATCCGTAACCGCAAAGGCAACGAGACCTTTGATTTGTGGATGCGTCGTTTACGTGATGATGCCGTCATCGATATTCGGTTGTGAGGCAGAGGATGTCCTATCACCCCAGTCGCTTAGTCATCACTTCAGGTGAACCTGCCGGTATTGGTCCTGATCTTATTGTTGAATTGGCTCAACTGCATTGGCCGGTACCGATGGTGGTGATAGGCGATCGCCAATTACTGCTTGATCGTGCGCAGGCCATTAACCTCCCCCTTAGGCTGCACGACTATCAGCCCGACGAAGCACAAGCCGCACTGCCGCCTGGTGAACTCTATCTATTGCACGAACCTTTAGCCGTACCCTGCCAAGCAGGCCTGCTCAACCCGGCCAATGCCCAGTATGTGCTGAATATGTTAACCCGTGCCACGCAAGGCTGTTTAGCCGGCGAATTTAGTGCGCTGATTACCGGTCCGGTGCATAAGGGGGTGATTAATGACGCCGGTGTGGCCTTTAGTGGTCATACCGAAATGCTGGCCGAACTTAGTCAGGTAGATCAAGTGGTGATGATGCTTGCTACCCCCGGTTTAAGAGTTGCCCTTGCCACGACGCACCTCCCCCTGCGTGCCGTTGCCGATGCCATTACCCCCGAGTTAGTAAGTCGCGTGATTGATATTACTTATCAGGCTTTGCAAACCCAGTTCGGTTTAGCGACACCACGCTTATTCGTTGCCGGTTTAAATCCACATGCAGGTGAAGATGGCCACATGGGTCGAGAAGAAATTGACATTATTAACCCGATTATTGCGCAACGCCAAGCAAAAGACTGGGATGTCACTGGCTGCTATCCCGCAGATACATTATTTACCCCGGCTAAGCTCAATCAAGCCGATGCCTTTTTAGCCATGTATCATGACCAAGGCTTGCCGGTCCTTAAACACAAGGGTTTTGGCCAAGCCGTGAATATCACCTTGGGTCTGCCGTTTGTGCGTACCTCGGTTGATCATGGCACAGCACTCGAGCTGGCCGGTACAGGTCAAGCCGATGCAGGCAGTTTTCGCTATGCTATCCAAGTCGCGCTAGAAATGCTGGAGGCGCAACATGAGCCGAATTAATAAACTACGCAAAGCAAGCTACAGCAGCAGCGGGCATCAGCATAAAAAACAATTTGGCCAAAACTTTTTAAATAACGACAGTATCATTCGACAGATTATCAGTGCAATTCATCCGCAACCCGACCAACATCTGGTTGAAATTGGCCCAGGTGAAGCAGCATTAACCAACCCCCTAGTGCAACAAGTCAAACGCTTAGATATCATAGAAATCGACCGTGACTTGCATCAACCCTTACGTGACAAGTTAGGGCATTACCCAGCTTTTGCCTTACACCAAGCTGATGCGCTGCGTTTTGACTATACGCAGTTGGTCACTGACAACCAAACTTTACGCCTGGTCGGCAACCTGCCCTACAATATTTCTAGCCCGTTGATTTTTCATCTACTCAATTACCTTGACTCTATTGCCGACATGCATTTTATGTTGCAAAAAGAAGTGGTAGAACGCCTAACCGCAACCCCAGGTAACAAGGCTTTTGGTCGCTTATCGGTGATGGTGCAATATTTTTGCGAAGCAGAGCTGCTGTTTGTTGTGGGGCCTGAGCATTTTGACCCACCGCCTAAAGTCGATTCGGCCATTGTACGTTTAACTCCAAGACGTCCGCTGCCTTATCAAGTGAACAATATGGTGGACTTTGCCGCACTTGTTAAACAATCCTTTGCGATGAAACGTAAAACCTTACGCAACAACCTTAAAGGCTGGCTTGATGATGCTGGCTTTGAGCAATGCGGCATTGATGCGCGCCTGCGTGCTGAAGCACTTTCGGTCGCAGAGTTTGTTACTCTTGCAAATCACTATTCTCAAAACACTAAGTCGATATTAACCAAGGAAACCTAATTTATGGCGACCTATGTAATTGGCGATATTCATGGCTGTTTAGATCCCTTAGTCGAGCTTTTAGACAAGATTCATTTTGATCCCAGTCAAGACCAAGCTTGGTTTGTTGGAGACATTATCAACCGAGGTCCAGAGTCGCTCGCATCTCTACGTTACATTAAAAACATGGGAGATGCGGCCAAGATGGTACTGGGTAATCATGACTTTCATTTATTAGCCAGTTATTTAGGGGTCGACAAATACCGCGCTAAATCAGATACCTTAGCCCCCATTCTTGAAGCCGAGGATGTAGATGAACTTATCGACTGGTTACGCCAACAACCGCTAATTCTGCAGCACAACCTTCACCCTTGGGTCATGGTACATGCTGGTATTCCACCACAATGGTCTATTGCGCAGGCAACGGCATACGCCCAAGAAGTTCATGACATTTTGCGCTCACCTCAATGGGTTGAATTTGTTCGTGATCATTTATTTGGCAGTAAAACCCGCAGTTGGCATCCTGAACTAAGTGGCTGGGATCGCTATCGCTATATTGTCAATGCCTTTGTTAGACTGCGTTATTGTGACGCAGAAGGTAGGCTAGAGTTTAAAACCAAGTCTCACCCTAAACACTTTGAACACCCTAATTACCTGCCATGGTTTGCACACGCTAATAGACGCAACAAAGACCAGCAAATCTTTTTTGGTCATTGGTCAACACTGGGGGCCATGGATGCTTATCAAGTTCATGCTACCGATACTGGTTGTTTATGGGGAGGCCAACTAACAGCCTATTGTGCCGATACCCGCACCCGCTATAGCCTTGACTGTCCTAGCTATGCAGCGCCCAAACATGCCAAATCATCGGCAACGGGTTGAGGTGACTTTTGGCTAACCAACCTCACACCCCACCAGCCGCTGAAAGCCTTATTCAACGCTTAAAGGCGGTAGATATAAACCTACTCAACCCACAAGAGGTTGAAAAACAAGTCCTCGGTAAACGTGTATGGCTGCATACCTTTACCTTTCCAGTTACCGTGACTATTCTCGGTTTGGTGACACTTTTTACGAGTTGGTTACTTGGCAATATGCTTTATGGCTTTATTATCGCGCTGATTTTGATATGGTTTTTAGGTAAGTCTTTTGAAAGTTATGAAAATGATACGCAACGCCAAGTGCAACTGAGTCTCCAACAAGCCATTGAAGACATTGAAGGTGAACACGGGCTACTCATCCACTTTAGTGCGTTTTTACCAAAGCGCTACGGCGCTCTTCTGATCGCACTGCGAAAAAAACAATTCCACTATATACTTCAATACTATCAGGCTATTGTCTTGTTACAAAGAAACCTGAATGAACCCTATTTTATTCAATACTGGCATACGAAACACCCGGAACTGGATCCAGAGTTAAATGATAATAGTGACCCACAAAAAACCGTTTGATTCAAAGAAACAAACGGTTTTTTTTCAGGGTTAAATTTTATTAAAATTACTGTAGCGCATCCACTCGTTGCTGAACCTTCGCCAAAAACTCAGGGTTTTGCTGAAGCAATCCGATCATAGCACTGTATTTTTCCACGCTCATGCCTTCTTTTTCAATTAAGGCAATCGCCTCCTGCTCAAAACGAGCATTCACTTCTTCTAGCAACTGCTCAGTTACTTCCGCTTCAGGACGCTGCATCAATTCTTGTTGATACTGCTGCTTAAGGTTTTCAACATTAATAATTGATTGCGCGAACAAATCGACATCAGCATCTGATGGCATCGCTGAGGTTTCAGCTGACACCGGTGCGGTGTGATTGTGTGCTAACGCGACTTGAGTAGTCATCATCCCACCAGATAGAGCCAGTGCGGCCATCCATAATTTCATAACACATCCTTTTAATAGCTCAGCAGGCTTGCAAACCCGCTAATAAAAAAATAGCTCCATAGCGGAGCTTTACTGTCTTGTCTATTCAACCATGCTCGCTAGCGACTTGTCAAATCCGCCCAACTTAATCATGCGCATGAGATTAGCCATGTGCGCAGGGGGTTGACGCTGGTAATTCAGTTTGTCGCGCCTGCCATTCATCTAACGTATAGGTGTGCAAGGCCAACGCATGAAATTGCGTCATCAAGTCACCGAGCGCTTGATAGACCGCCTGATGGCGTTTAACACGGCTCAAGCCATTAAATGCTTCACTCACCAACACCAGTTTAAAATGCGATTCCGTGGCAGGCCCGGCGTGCAAATGGCTATCATTGTGCAGCTGCATGTCATAAATAGGTAAATTTTGTTTAATCTTGGCTTCAATCTGTTCAGCTATACTCACATGATTTCCTTATTTATCGATTAGGTGTTGGGCGTTGCGGCTAAGTTATTTTTGCTAGAATACGATTTTATTTTCAAAACGCAAGAGGAGTCAGCATGGCCACTATTACAGTCATCGGTCAAGGAACCGCCGAATTCAATGGCGAATTTTCACTTTTAGAAGCCCTTGACGAACAAGGATTTGATATGCCCTATTCGTGTCGTGGCGGCAATTGTGGCGCTTGCGAAGTCAAATTGATCTCAGGCGAAGTCGAGTTGATTCAAGACCCCATCTACGAACCCGAACAAGGCCATATTTTAACCTGCAGCGTGATTCCCGTAGGTGATGTCGAAATAGAATTGCTGTGATTGCTAAGCCTTTCTAATTTTTATATCTAACGCGGCGCAGCAGGCCTGCTAATAAAGGATAGACAATGAACCACCCTGCTGCGCCCACTCTCCTCACGACCTTTATCAGTATTTTTTGGCAATTCACTCGGCTGGGTTGGCAAGCTTTTGGCGGGCCACCTGCGCACATCGCGCTATTTCAACGCCAATTTGTTAATCGCCAGGCCTGGTTATCTGAGCAAGACTTTGGCCACTATCTATTAATCAGTCAACTCCTTCCTGGTCCCGCGAGTTCACAGCTGGGTTTTTTAATTGGCGTCCATCGTGGCGGATTAGCCGGCGGCATCGCCGCTTTCATTGGCTTTACCTGGCCCACCGCCTTCCTCATGCTGACGCTAGCCTACTACAATCTCACCGCACTGCCCGCCCATTGGCAACCCATTATCTTATCCAGTTTACTGGTGTTTGCCTTGGCACTGGTCACACAAGCGACCTGGCAAATGGCGCAAAAGTTTTGTACTACGCCGCAACTTTGGGCACTGGCTTTGGTCAGCACGGGTTGGCTAGTCTGGCAAAACAGCCTAGCAGGCCTGCTCGTGTGGCTGGTGATGTTAACCTTATTGGCGCAACTGCGGCCATGGTTAGCATCTCGGCGCGCCCAAACGGCTCCAGTGCAAACACTGAATCCATCGCCTGCCACAACCTCGCCCGAAACAACAACACACCTTATCCCGCATCGTCCAAGTCGTCAGCAGGCCTGGTGGTTATTGGGCGGCACACTCGGCTTCGCCCTACTGCTTCCCTTGCTGGCATGGTTATTCAATAACCACAACTCACCCAGTCTTTGGGCAATCAGCAGTGCGGTCTATCACGCCGGCCTTTTTGTAATGGGCGGCGGTCAAGTGGTGCTGCCCTTTTTACAAATTCAATGGGTCAATAATGGCTGGATCAGTGCCGAAGACTTTTTAGCTGGCTATGCCTATGCGCAATTTATGCCGGGTCCCTTGTTTGGTTTTGCCAGTTATTTAGGCGCACTGACCCACGGACCTGTCGGTGCATTGGTTGCCACCTTGATGATTTTTTTACCCGGGTTATTACTGGCTTGGATCAGCTTAAGCTTGGGACAAAACCTATTTAAGCAGGCCTGGTGGCAGCGTGCGCAACCGCTGGTATTGGTGGCACTGGTTGGCTTACTGGCCGCGATGATTATTAACCCACTCGCCCTGCACACCCTCACCAGCCCTGCCGCTATCGCTGTCGCGCTACTCAATCTCGGTTTATTGCAATTTAAACGCCTACCCAGTTTGTTATTGCTACCGCTAAACCTGGGTTTATTTTGCCTGCTGTTATCCTGAGTTGGCTACGACATCATGGGTAATAGGCAGCAAGCTGAGTTGTGCTAAGATAATGACTAGATTAATCACAATAAACTCAGCAATAGCCTATGAAAAAACTCCCAATTGGTATTCAAACCTTCGCTAAAATCCGTGAAAATGATTTGGTGTATGTCGATAAAACCTCGCTGGTTTATCAAATGATTCAATCGCCAGGGGCTTTTTTTCTATCGCGGCCACGGCGTTTCGGTAAAAGTTTGCTGGTCGATACCTTTAAAGAAGTGTTTGAAGGCAATCAGGCCCTGTTTAAAGGCTTGTACATTGAAGACAAATGGGATTGGTCAACAACCTATCCGGTTATTCATTTAAATTTCGCCAATGGTGTGATTGAATCCCGTGAGGATTTAGACCAGCTAATTTACAACCTGTTAAAAGAGAATCAGCAGCGGCTCAACCTGGTGTGTGATCAGTTTTCACTGCATGACCCCGCAGGTTGTTTAGCGCAACTAATTCAAATTGCGGCGGCACACTATCAACAGCAAGTGGTGGTATTGGTCGATGAATACGACAAACCGATTCTAGACAACATTGACCAACCTGAGCTGGCCGCCTCAATTCGTGATGGCTTAAAAAACCTCTATTCGGTGCTTAAAGGACAAGATGCGTTTATTCAATTCGTGTTTATGACCGGTGTCACCAAATTCTCTAAAGTTAGCCTGTTTAGTGGCATGAACCAGCTTAAAGACATTACGCTGGATGCCAATTATGCGACCCTCTGTGGTTACACCCAGCAGGATTTGGAAACCAGCTTTGCCGAACACTTGGCAGGCGTTGATTGGACTAAACTCAAAGATTGGTACAACGGTTATCAGTTCTTAGGTGAGCCAGTCTATAACCCGTTTGATATTCTGCTGTTTATTTCCAATCAACAAACCTACCGCAATTATTGGTTTGAAACCGGCAACCCGAATTTTCTGCTCAAGTTATTTCGCCAACAGCGCTATTTTTTACCAGACCTCGCGAATATTGAAGTGGGTGAAGAAATTCTTGATTCATTTGATATTGAACAGATTCACCCCATCACTTTGTTATTTCAAGCGGGCTATTTAACAATTGATCAGGTAGAAGAATCCGCTTGGGGTGGGCAAATTTATCATCTGCGGATACCGAATAAAGAAGTTATGCTGGCACTCAATAATCAATTCTTTGCGGGTTATAGCCAACAGTTCGATCAGGTTGGCTATCAAAAATCGCTTTACAATGCGCTAACGCAAGCCAACTTCCCGGCAATCCAACAACAAATCGAATCGCTATTCGCGGCGATACCTTGGCGCAATTTTACCAACAACGACCTGCCTGATGCTGAAGGCTATTACGCCTCGGTGCTGTTTGCTTGGCTCTCTAGCATTAACGCCAAGATTATCCCTGAAGACATTAACAACCACGGTCAAGCAGACATGACCATTATGCTTGGTGAGCATATCTACGTCACTGAAATTAAACTGGATAAAACCGAGGCCTATCAACCGACTCAGCCTAATCCCGCGCTAGCGCAAATCCAAACCAAAGCCTATGCGCAACACTACCTTGCGCAGCAACAAGCCGGTAAACAGCTGCATCTGCTAGGCCTGGTATTCAATAACCACGCACGCAACCTAGTGCAAATGGATTGGCAGACGCTGTAGCGCCACACCTGCGTTCCGTCACTTAACCCACCTAGCCATATTAAGCGTCAAGTTTGTAAAAATCTCGTAACTAAATCGTCATTTTGTTTAACCAAAGCGTCACCTACACAATCCTTGGGATCAGTAAAGTGTTGCCTGTGTTTGTTGGCACACCTTTTTTTACTTTACAAGGACAACCCAAATGAAAAAGAAACTTTTAGCACTCTCTATTGGTGCCGCTTTAACGGCTGCAACGGTTCCGGCCATGTCAGCAGAATTGAAAATCTCTGGTCGCGCGCACTTATCTGTTGATCATATTGACAATGGTGCTTCAGGCGCTAGAGGTGCAGCAGATGCAAAAAAATCTGGTTTAACCATGTCTTCTAACTCTTCACGTCTTCGCGTTTCAGGTTCAAAAGAAGTGACTGAAGGCTTAACAGCAATCATGCAACTAGAGCAAAACGTTCGTTTTGACCAGTCTGGTGGTCAATTCGCTACTCGCGATAGCTTTGCTGGTTTAAAAGGCGATTTTGGTACTGTACGTCTTGGTTTCTTTGACACACCTTTAAAGAAAGTCCGTAGCTTCACTGACATGTTTGGTGACCGTATCGGTGATGCACGTAACATTACTTCAGGTGATAACCTGAGCTTCGACAACCGTTTCCGTAATGGTATCGGCTACACCACACCTAACTTAAATGGCTTTAATCTTGATCTACAATACTCTGCAACTAATGAAGCTGATGCCGGTAGCAACGCACAACTAGACAATGGTCGTGAAGCTTACAGTGCTGCACTTAATTATCGTGCAGATGGCTTACGTATGTCAGCCGCAGTAGAAAGTTTAGGTCAAGGTTATGCTGCTAGTACTGGCAGCAAGAAAAATGATGATGCAGTGGCGTATCGTTTGGGTTTAACTTACGATTTTACTAAAGAGTTAAAAGTGGCTGCTTTCTACCAAAACTCAAACAAGCGTAAAGTTTTTGATAATAATGGAGTCCTAGATGAAGAAATCGGCTCTCGTGATGTATTTGGTATAGGTGCTTCATACCGCATAGGTGATTATGTTGTACGTGGCCAATACTACAATGCCAGCAACGAAAGCGGCACCAAGAAAACTGGTGCAGATATGTTTGCAGTGGGCTTAGACCGTCGTTTTGGTCGTGATTTAACCCTTTACGGTGCTTACGCTATGACCAACAACCAAGATAACGCTACTTTCTCAGCTGTAGGTGGTGGCCGTGATACTCGTCAGTCAGCTGTTGCAGGTAAAGATATGTCTGCGTTCTCTGTCGGCTTAATCTACAACTTCTAAGTTGCGTTGAAGCCGTAAAGCTGTGTTTTCCTTTTTCGTTAGTTAGTCACGACTTTGGGTCCTCGCGAAGTCGTTTTGGCCGCCCCCCTCGGGCGGTCTTTTTTTTGGGCCATCGCGACGAGCGCGAAGCCACCGGTCACCTCACCCCTCACCCCCAATAGCCTACAACTGAAAACAGCGCCGGCCGCTATGATCGCTACTTAAGGCCACCACCTCTCCCGAGGGTTCAAATAGGGTGATACCCCACCCAGGATGAGCTAAACCTTCCCGTGCGCGACAATGGCTATTCATTTGGGTATCGCAATCAAAATTCCACAAACCTTGGCGCACATACAACTGCTGCCCCTGCACACTATCACGGTGACCATTTACCAAGCCGACAATCCCCGCCGCTTTAAGCTGTTGCGCGCCTTGGGCTGTTAAAGGCCAATCATATTTACGATATTTGGTGCGCGTCAATGCCCCTAACGGGCCATAGTAAAAATTAAATAAATCGCCATGTTGCCAGGCCTGCTGATACTGCTGCTCTAAGGCATTAGTATTTTGCTGTTGCCCTGTTTGCCACAATGCAATCGCGGCATCATTCACTCCGGCATGACAAAACCAATAGGGCCCCGCCACCCAATGCAACTGCCACGTATCAATTAAATCTGAGAACTCGCCGCCCGGTGCTAAAAACTGCGCCACGGCCCAACTGCAGGCCTGGTTAATTGCCTGTTCTGAATTAAAAAGCTTTAAGCAGGCCTGCTGCATAGCAGCTTGTTTGACGTGCAACTATTTAATTTCTTTTTTTACTAGGCGTTTGCCTAATAAAGACTGCGCCTGCTGGCGGAAGGCTTGCGGCCAATAGGCATCAACCCAACAGGCTGGATGGGTGACGGGATAATCAGCCGGACATTCTGCGTGCATCTCTGCCAACAACCCTATGGCTTTTTTACCCATTCGAGAGAAGAAATGACTATGCAGCGGATGGTCGTCTAGCTCGAGCGCGCGCATCCCCAACATAAAACGCAAATCATGATTGCCCACTAACCAAATTGAATCGGGTTTAGCTTGCCAAATCTGCTTTAACAGTCGCAACAATACCAGCGTGCTTGGTCCCTTATCAAAACAATCGCCACCCAACACTAATTGGCGCTGCTTGCCGGATGCTGTCCATTCAAGATGGGCCACGCAAGACTGGGGCGTCACTAAGCCACCGGCTATTAATGAGCGCACTAAGGCCGGCGCGTCCCCGTGAATATCGGTAATAAAGGCTAACGGACGATGAAGTTGGCGATGCGTTTTAGGATGATGCAACAGCAGATTACGCGGCCAACCGGCCGAACGAGGTGGGACTGATTGCGCGGATTGAAGCGGCCAATTTTGGAGCAGTGCCATACGCGTTCCTATTAAATAAAGCTTTTAGGCTACGCGAACTAGATGTCGGTTTAATGACGCTTGCTTGACAAGTTTTTGACGCTGAAGCGTCATAAAAACATAACCTAGCTGCATAAAAAATTTATTACTGTTTATGTAATAAATTTTTGAGGATTAAGCCATGGCATTTTTAAATAGCCTAACCATTAAATCACGCTTATTTTTAAATTTAGCGATGATCTTTCTGGCACTTGCAACACTGGTGCTACTAGGTTGGCAAACCGCCAATACCAGTGCACGCGAAGCCCAACGTTTAATTCAAACCGATCTACAACTTGGCGAGCCACTGCGGTTTTTTAATCAAAACTTTATTGAAACTCTACAACTTTCAAATGCCTATACTTTAACGGGCGATGCTGACACAGGACAAAACTTCAATCTTAAAGTGGATGAACAAATAGCTGACTTGGCAGGCCTGCTTACTGAGCTAGGTGCTGAATTAGATTATGATGAGGGGGGCAGTTTACTCATCCTTGATATCCACAACGCAGAAAACGTTGATTTTATTAACACCCTTTATGGTTTAGATCGGATATTACGTAATCTAAAAAACGCCACTAACTCCAGTGTGTTTATGGAACAACGTATTTTACAAACCTTGGATTTTGGTATTCAGGCGTCTAGCTTAAGTCTTCGTAACGCGTTGGATGAACTCAATCGCTATAATCAAACAGCCGCCAACGCTGAATTAGCCAATAGTCTTGCTAGCTTAAGAGAGCGGCTGGTTCTCTCACAACGACTAACCGCTGAAATGATTGCCGCAAAAAACCCTGATATCAAATCCCAATTTGATGAAATTGGCCTGGGCTTTGCAGCACGACCGTTGGTACAAAGCGTACAAGACGCATTACGGGGTGATTTTTTTAATCGCCAGCTCGCCAGTCAACTTGACGACGCTTGGGGCAATTATTTTGATGCGTTTGGTGATATCCGCGATACGCTGATTACCCAGGTACAAAACAATCATTCATTGGCAGAACTTTCAGGCCAGGGCAACGATATTTTGGTCACCACTAGCGCATTGTTGCAAGCTGCCAATACCGCTAGTTTGCAACAACAAGCACAAGAGGCTGATGCAATGGCTATGCAACTCGTTATTATCAGTAGTTTAGCCGCTTTGCTGATGTTGTTAGTCAATCTGATGATTAGTCGCTCGATTGTTTCGCCAATTGATCAACTGAAAAAACAACTGTTAAATCTCAACGAAACCTCCAACTTTTCTACCATGTCACCTTTAACTGGTCGCAATGAACTGGTGGATATGCAGCAAGCTATGATGACACTGCTTGATCAGATTACCGATGCGTTTAACCAAATAACCCAGGTTAGCCAGAATTTAGCCCTGGGACAAACCTCGCAACGCATGAATGGCGATTACCGCGGTGACTTAGCCAAGCTAGCTGCAGAAATGAACGCGAGCTTGGCCAATATCGAACAAACGCTTAACCAAGTCGAAACCGCCGCGCAAGCCCTGGCAGATGGGGACTATAAACTCAGCATTGACAGCCAAAATCAGCAGGGTCAATTTTTAGTCGTCACCCAAGCTATTAAAGACGCGATGAACACCCAGAACCAAGCAATAGAAGATATTCGTCACGTGACCCATGCCATGCGAGAAGGTGACTTTAGCCAACGTGTTACACTCAAGATGCCGGGAGATCTGGCTAATCTAAAACGCTATCTGAATGAATCTTTAGATCGCCTAGCGGAAGCACTAGATGCTAAATCAGCGGCGCTTGAAGCATTTAGTCAGGGGGATTTTAGCCACCAGTCTGAGGCTGTATTTAATGGCAAGCTTCATGAGCTAAACCAACACATGATGCGCATGGCACAGAGTATTAGCCAAATGCTGACCGAAGTAAGAGATGCCTCAGATCATGCCGCCCACGGTATTCATGAGATCAGTAGCGGCAATCAAGATCTCAATGATCGTGTCCAAAAACAAGCCGCTGCACTGCAACAAACCACTCAAAGCATGCTCGACATGGTGGTAGATGTCAATCAAACTATGGCGGATGCGCAAGATGTCACGCAAAGCACAGAACAAATGTTCCAGGCCTCTACGACAGGCTCGGCAACGGTCAGTGAAATGGTTAATGCGATGACCGCTATTCAAGAAGCAAGCCATGATATCAGTGCCTTGACTGACGCGATTGATTCAGTTGCTTTCCAAACCAATCTTTTGGCACTCAATGCCTCAGTGGAAGCGGCTAGAGCGGGTGAGGCTGGACGTGGCTTTGCAGTGGTGGCATCAGAGGTACGCAATCTAGCACAGCGTACGGCTGAGGTTTCCAAACAAATTAGACAAGCCAGTAACATGAATATTGATCGAATTGGTAAGGGCATGACCCTCAGCCATCAAACCCAACAAATATTTGCTGACACCCTGGCAAGAGTACAGAAGATTAACACTAAAATTGGCAAAATGAATACTGCCTTAAATCGTCAAAATGAAGGCATTCAAGAGGTTAATGACGCGCTGTCGGCTATTGACCATACCACCCAGCAAAATGCTGCTTTGGTTGAACAAATTGCCAGCACCTCAGCCAACATTATTCATGAAGTCACGCGTCTTGAACAAAAGGTCAGTCAATTTAGATTGATTGATCCTTCCAAGCGCCACGCTTTACCAGCTTCCAATAAGGCTAATTTGGTGCAGCTTCCTGCTGCTTAAGGAGAAAGTAATGACCTTAACTAACCATCGTATTGATCATCAAGACGCGGATGAGCGCTTGTGTAATACCAGCAATAACCCAGCGTTTTACCAGGTATTAGCCCCCAAGCTCAAGCGCCGCGACTTTTTAATCGGCAGCTTAGGCTTGGCGTTTTTAACCTTCCCCAAAGGAGCGGCTTTAGCAAACGAAAACACGCCATCATCCGTCAGCAGGCCTGCTTCTCGACTGGGTTTTAACCCTGTCATGGTCAGTGAAGCCGATACAATCATCTTGCCTGAGGGCTATCAATACCAGGTCATTTTGCCATTTGGCTCGCGCCTGCCCCACCCTGACCTAGATCTCACGATAGGCAGTCATCATGATGGGATGCACTTTTTTCCCATCTATGGCGGCAATGATGAAGGCCTACTCGTGCTCAATCATGAGTATATTGAGCCGCGTTTTTTACATAACAGTTATCAGGGTCGCACCTTTAGCTCGTCTGCGGTGTATATTGATTCAGACGGGCATCGTGACGCCAAAGAGGTATTAGACGAAATGGCCGCACACGGTGTCACTGTCGTGCATATCAAACGCGATGAGCAAGGCGAGTGGCTACCCACCAGCAGTCCACTCAATCGCCGCATCGATGCCACTACCCTGATGGAGATTAGCGGTCCAGCGCGTGGACATGAAAAAATGCGCACGCCGTTTAGTCCGGATGGTACCCAAGGCCGTGGCACGATTAATAATTGCGCGCATGGCGTCACCCCTTGGGGTACCTATTTAACCTGTGAAGAAAACTGGGCGGGCTATTTTTATAACCCCACCAGTCAACCACGTGAACAACAACGCTATGGCGTGCGCAGGGAAACCTCGGGGCGTTATGGCTGGGAGCGCGCTAAAAGTTCGGCGGCTCATGCTGACCTATTCCAACGTTTTAAAGCCGACGATGAATTTGTTAATGAACCCAACCAATTTGGCTGGGTAGTTGAAATTGATCCACTCGACCCGCATAGCACACCGATTAAACGAACTGCTTTAGGTCGTTTCGCTCATGAGGGCGTCATTTTTAGACCCGCCGTTGAAGGTCAACCCATCGAATGCTATATGGGCGATGATGCCCGTTTTGAATATATTTATCGTTATGTAAGCGATGCCCCCTACTCTAAACATAAGCCGCAAGCAAGTCTGTTGGACGAAGGCACTTTGTATGTAGCCAAATTTCATGAGGATGGTCGGGGTGAGTGGCTGCCTTTGGTTTTTGGGCAAGGACCTTTGACTGCTGAAAATGGCTTTGATAGTCAAGGTGATGTATTAATCAACACGCGTTTAGCCGCTGACCTAGTGGGCGCCACGAAAATGGATCGCCCTGAATGGGGCGCGATTGACCCAAATTCAGGCGAGGTTTATTTCACCCTAACTAATAACACCCGCCGCCAAGCCGAACAAGTAGATGCGGCCAATCCGCGTGCCGGCAATCCTTATGGTCATATCATCCGCTGGCAAGAGTCTAGCACCCTGCCAAATCAATTTAACTGGGATATTTTTTTGTTGGCAGGTGATCAAAGTGATTCTGAGTTTGCGGGTGTGCCGCTCAATGACACCAATCAATTTAATGCCCCAGATGGCTTATGGTTTGATAAGGATGGGCGCCTATGGATTCAAACTGATATGAGTGAGCGTGTATTGAATACGGGTGAGTTTACCCAATTTGGTAATAATCAAATGTTAGCCTGCGATCCAGCCAGCGGTGATTTACGCCGGTTCTTAGTCGGTCCAATTGGCAAAGAAATCACCGGCATTACCGCCACACCTGATGGCAAAACGTTGTTTATCAACGTGCAACACCCTGGCGCGACCACTACGGCTGACGCATTTAAACGCAATCAATTTAGTTCACGTTGGCCCATGGGCTATGGTGTGCCGAGATCAGCCACCGTGGTGATTACTAAAACCGATGGCGGGGGCATCGGCACTTAAAACCCCGCCTAATTACTTAATAACCCTAGCCCAAATAACGCTGTCGTTTTTTGGGCTTTACTTTTTCCAGCGACACCAGAATAAAACTATCTACACAGCCGCCAAAATTTTGGTCGCTTGACGTTTTAACGTCGTCACCATTTCTGCTTTCATGCTTAAACCTCAAAAACCAACCAAAGTATCACTACTGACCGCTAAACCACAACCAGGCCTGGTGGTTGGGTTTTGGCTATAAAAAACCCCGCTGGTGCGGGGTTAGGAGCATGACAGATTTAAGTGAGTAGCTAATTAGTGGAAATTGAGTTCGCCGTCTTCCAGCTCAACATGAATAGTTGAACCGGGTTGGAACTCGCCTTTTAGAATGCGTTGCGCGAGCGGATTCTCCAGACGCTGCTGAATCACACGTTTTAATGGACGCGCACCGTACACCGGATCAAACCCAGCCTCACCCAGCACATCCAACGCTGGAATCGACACCTCAATTTTCAAATCAATATCGGTCAAGCGCTGGCGTAAGCTCTCAAGTTGAATGTCGGTAATCGCGCGAATCTGTCCTTTACCCAATGGGTGGAACACCACAATATCGTCAATACGATTGACGAACTCAGGGCGGAAATGACCACCGACCACTTCCATGACCGCTGACTTCATCGCATCGTAATTATTTTCACCCGACAGTTCTTGGATTATCTGCGAACCGAGGTTCGAGGTCATGACAATCACCGTATTGCGGAAATCCACCGTGCGGCCTTGACCATCGGTTAAACGCCCGTCGTCCAGCACTTGCAGCAGGATATTAAACACATCCGGGTGCGCTTTTTCGACTTCATCCAGCAAAATCACCGAATAAGGCTTGCGGCGCACCGCCTCGGTTAAATACCCGCCTTGTTCATAACCGACATAACCGGGCGGTGCACCAATTAAACGCGCGACCGAGTGTTTTTCCATAAACTCTGACATATCTAACCGCACAATCGCATCCTGACTGTCGAACAGGAAATCCGCCAAGGATTTGGTCAACTCGGTTTTCCCTACCCCGGTTGGCCCGAGGAACAAGAATGAACCGTTGGGTTTGTTCGGGTCAGACAAGCCCGCGCGTGAGCGACGAATCGCATCCGACACAGCTTGCACCGCTTCAGCTTGCCCCACAACTCTCGCGCTCAACGAATCTTCCATACGTAACAGTTTTTCGCGCTCGCCTTCCATCATGCGCGAAACCGGAATCCCCGTCCAACGCGACACAACTTCGGCAATTTCTTCTTCAGACACCTTGTTGCGCAATAGGTGCATTTCGCTTTTGCCGTCGGTCATTTCCAGCTCATCAGCCGCCTTAATTTTGGCTTCTAAATCAGGAATCACGCCGTATTGCAATTCTGACATACGCGCCAAGTTGCCTTCACGACGCGCCACTTCCATTTCAGTTCGCGCCTTGTCGAGTGCTTCTTTGTATTGCTGAGCGCCCTGCAACTTGGCCTTGTCTTTTTTCCAGACCTCTTCAAAATCGGAATATTGTTTTTCCAGCTCTTTGATCTGATCATTCAGCAACTCAAGCCGTTTTTTCGAGGCCTCGTCTTTCTCTTTTTTCAACGCCACCTGCTCCATTTTGAGCTGGATTAAACGGCGGTCAAGTTTGTCCATTTCTTCCGGTTTGGAGTCGATTTCCATCCGAATGCGCGAGGCGGCTTCGTCGATCAAATCAATCGCTTTATCTGGCAATTGACGGTCGGTGATATAGCGTTGCGATAACCGCGCCGCCGCCACAATCGCTGGGTCGGTAATGGCCACGCCGTGATGCACTTCGTAACGTTCTTTTAAACCACGCAGAATCGCAATCGTGTCTTCTTCGGTCGGTTCGTCCACCAAGACTTTTTGGAAACGACGCTCTAACGCGGCATCTTTTTCAATATTGTCGCGGTACTCGTTTAAGGTGGTGGCGCCGATGCAGTGCAGTTCGCCACGCGCCAATGCCGGTTTGAGCATATTGCCCGCGTCCATTGCGCCTTCGGCTTTACCCGCACCCACCATCGTATGAATTTCGTCGATAAACAAAATCACCTGACCTTCGTTTTTCGACAGGTCTTTCAGCACCGCTTTCAGGCGTTCTTCAAACTCACCACGGTATTTTGCACCGGCCAGTAACGCGCCTAAATCCAGCGATAACACACGTTTGTTACGTAACCCTTCCGGTACTTCGCCATTGATAATACGTTGCGCCAGGCCTTCCACAATCGCGGTTTTACCCACGCCAGGTTCACCGATTAATACCGGATTGTTTTTGGTACGGCGTTGCAGAACCTGAATCGCACGGCGGATTTCGTCATCGCGTCCAATCACCGGATCGAGTTTGCCCGATTCGGCGCGTGCAGTTAAATCAATGGTGTATTTTTCCAGCGCTTGGCGCGTGGATTCGGCGTTTTGGTCTTGCACGCTTTCCCCTCCTCGTACTTGTTGAATGGCTTGGGTTAATTTGGCTTCCTGCAGGCCTGCTTGTTTTAATACATCCGCTA
Organism: Thiomicrospira sp. ALE5; assembly: GCF_900112445.1. GTDB lineage: Bacteria > Pseudomonadota > Gammaproteobacteria > Thiomicrospirales > Thiomicrospiraceae > Thiomicrospira. Next base: position 862,174 of record NZ_FOYY01000003.1, read on the forward strand.
CCGTATCTTTCGATTGCAAAGCGGCCTGAAAAAACAACTCACTCGAAATGTAGGCATCACTATTTTTCTGAGCTTGTTTTTCCATTAAATTCAAAATCGCGCCGGTTTGACGCGAAATCTGCACATCACCACCCGCGCCACTGACTTGCGGCAGGGTTTTAAGCTTGCTTTGCACAGCTTGATTGAGCGCATTCACATCCACCCCTGCCAGCCGCAATAAATGCCCCTGCTCAGGCAATAAACTCGCTAGAATGTGTAAAGGTTCTATAAATTGATTATCTTGACTATTTGCCAGCGACTGCGATTGTGCTAATGCAGCTTGAAACTGGCTAGTAAATTTATCCATCATGGCTGAATCCTCAAATTTCATTAATTTTTATATGGGATTTAGCCGCAAGGCTTTCAAGAGCAGTTTAAAAATTTAATCCACAGGTTAATAACAGGACACCACCATGACTGATACCTTGTTTTTTTATCTCTCAAAACTCGCTTGGGCGCTACTCAGTCCCGGCAACCTGATCATTATCATCTTTATCTTAGGCAGCATATTACTGCTCATGAACTTAAGAAAACTGGCGAAGTGGCTACTGGTTCCTAATGCCTTACTAGCAGGCCTGGTGCTTAGCTATCCGGTTGGCGACTGGGTGATTCAGCCGCTCGAACAACGTTTTAGCACACCAACCGAACTCCCCGAACATATTGATGGCATCATTATTCTGGGCGGCGGCGAAGATTTAAAACGCTCGTTAAGTTGGCATGTGGCCGAATTGGGCTTGGGCGGTGACCGCTATATTGCCGCCAAAAAACTGGCTGACATCTATCCGTTTGCCCCAGTAATTTTTAGCGGTGGCAGCGGTTCGATTCAATTACAAAACACCGGTGCAGAAGGCCATATTGCCCAACAAGTATTTCTTGATATGGGACTGCATCCTTCGCGTTTAATCTTGGAATCGGCATCGCGTAATACCTATGAAAACTTTCGCAATACCCAACCGCTACTCAAACCTGACGGCACTTATCTACTGGTCACCTCTGCCTTCCATATGCCACGCTCGGTCGGTATTGCACGCCAACAAGGGATTAATGTGATTCCCTATCCCGTGGATTACCGTAGCAATAGTCGTGAACTACGCCAGGTCAATTTTGATTTCTATGATCATTTAAAGGCACTGGAAGCGGGTTGGCGTGAATGGATTGGCTTGACGGTTTATTTTTTCACCGGTAAATCCGAACACTGGTTGCCAAAGCCCGCCAGTACGGAACAAAATCCAGCATCAACACAAACGCCTCGGCCTAACCCATTTGAAGGGTTATAATGACTACACTTTGAATCACAACGCTTTAATACAGCTAAAAGGACGGACAAATGAGTGATTGGACATCAGGTTATGTAGCCGATATTGGCTATACCTATGGTTATTACAAAGAACTCAATCCACTGCGGATGCGCTTGGCCTTATTGAATGCCGGCATAGAACCACCCAAAGTCAGTACCGCCTGCGAACTTGGTTTTGGACAAGGGTTAAGCGCAGCGATCCATGCCAGCGCGGCGGTAGCGCAATGGTGGGGTAACGACTTTTTACCCTCGCAAGCCTTATGCGCACAAAACCTGGTCAATGCCAGTGGAGCCAATGCCCAGTTTACTGATGAATCCTTTGCCGAGTTTTTAGCGCGTGATGATCTGCCCAAATTTGACTTTATTTGCTTACATGGCGTGTGGACTTGGGTATCCAATGAAAACCGTCAACTGATCATGGCCTTTATCAAGAAAAACCTAAAGGTCGGCGGCGTGGTCTATGTCAGCTATAACACCCAAGTCGGTTGGGCGCAGATTATGCCTTTACGCCGTTTATTGGTACAGCATACCCAGCGCATGGGTGCACCGGGCGAAGGCAGTGCGCAACGGATTCGCCAAGCCTTGCAATTTGCTGATCAAGTTTTAAAAACCCAACCTTTGCACGCCACGGCCAATAGTCAGGTTGCGCCTAAACTGCAAGAATTGCTTGGTCAAGATCCCCATTATCTGGCGCATGAATATTTCAATCGCGATTGGCAACCGATGGATTTTGCCGATATGGCCGAGGTTATGGCGGAGGCCAAATTAGATTACGCGAGCTCGGCCAGTTATCTTGATCTCATTGAAGCGATTAACTTGTCCGCTGAACAACAACAATTACTTAATCAAATTGACGATGTGGCGCTCAGAGAAAACACGCGCGATTTTTGCGTCGATAAAAAATTCCGCAAAGATTATTGGACTAAAGGCGCACAAAGCCTCAATCCCGTTGAAGTGATTAATGGGCTGCGTGCCGAACGTGTGGTGATGACCAAACCACGCGGCGCGATTTCGCTAGTATTAGAAGGTGCGCTCGGTATTGCCGATTTAGCGGCTGATATTTACAACCCCATTCTCGACTATTTAGCTGATTACCAAGTCCACACCCTTGGTGAAATCGAACAGGCGCTGGCCAGCCACGGCAAGATTGGTTTGCAGGAAATTGTACAAGCGATGTTTATTTTTACCCATCGCGGTGAAATTCAATCGGCACAAAGTGACGAGGCTATTGCGGCAGTGAAAAATCGCTGTGATAAGTTTAACCAAGCGCTCATGGCTAAAGCCCATGGCAGTGCCAGTATTTATTTTTTAGCCTGTCCGGTCACCGGCGGTGGAATTGAAGTAGCACGTTTCAGTCAATTGTTTTTGCAAGGCTATCAACAAGGTCAGCAAACGCCTGAAGCCTTAGCCGAGTTTGTTTGGACGATTTTAGAACCCCTCGGTGAAGGGGTGATGAAGTATGGTCGCACGCTTGAGTCAGCCGAAGACAACTTGGCTGAATTGACCCAGCGCGCCAGCAATTTTATTAACCGCGAATACCCAATGCTTAAGGCGCTAGGGATAGGTTAAGCCTTTTCCAGCACCTCAATTGTGAGGTTGTGGTTGGTGTAAATACATAAATCAGCCGCAATGGTTAAAGCATTGCGGGTCAGCTCTTCGGCGCCCAATTCGCTATGACGCATTAAGGCCTGCGCTGCTGCGTGCGCATAGCTGCCGCCTGAGCCAATCGCGATAAAATCATCTTGAGGCTCAATGACATCGCCAGTGCCGGAAATCAATAGCATGGTGTCCGCATCAGCGACAATCATCATCGCTTCAAGTTTACGCAACGCGCGGTCGGTACGCCAATCTTTCGCCATTTCGACCGCGGCGCGCATTAATTGACCATTGTGGGTTTGCAAACGGCCTTCAAAGCGTTCAAACAGCGTAAAGGCATCGGCCGTTGCTCCGGCAAACCCGGCCAACACCTTGCCATCATACAAGCGGCGCACTTTACGCGCATTGCCCTTCATCACGATATGACCGAGCGTCACCTGACCGTCACCGCCTATGACCATTTTGCCATGGCGTTTGACACATAAAATCGTCGTTCCATAAATGGTATCCGAACGGTGTTCCATAAAGGTTTTCCTCTTTTCTACTTGGTTTTTCGCGCGCGTGGATGCGCCTTGTCATACACCTGCGCCAGATGTTGCATATCTAATTTGGTATATATTTGAGTCGTACTCAGTTGCGCATGACCCAATAATTCCTGCACCGCCCGTAAATCTCCGCTGGATTCTAACACATGGGTTGCACAGGCATGGCGCAAACGATGCGGACTGATACGGCTATCTAGACCGGCGGCTTGACCACGTTGCGCTAAACGCTTTTGCACACTGCGCACGGTCAGGCCCTTGCCTTGTTGACTAATAAACAACGCATCATCATGGCTAGCCCATTGCGGACGAATCTGCAACCAGACCTGCAAGGCGGTGATCGCAGTCCGCCCCACCATCGCAAGGCGTTGCTTATTGCCCTTGCCCACCACACTAATATAGCCTTCATCTAATTGGGTTAGGCTGTCCGGATAGCGCAAACTCACTAACTCAGCTACTCGGATCCCAGACGAATAAAGCAACTCAAACATCGCCTGATCACGCTGCGCCAAAGCGGTGTCAGCTGGCTGGTCTAATAGTTGTTGCATCTTATCCACTGAGACACTTTTTGGCAGCGGCTTATCGGCTTTGGGGGCTTGCACCCACTGCACGGGATTGTCCGCTACCCAACCTTGCCGAAGCATAAACTGATAAAAACGCCGCAAAGCTGACAAGTGGCGACGAATGGTACGTGGATGCAGCGCCTGTTCGCTCATGGCCATCACATACGCCTCAAAGTCTTGCAGCTTTTGCGCTGACCAAAAATCGTGACTGTTTAAGGACTTAGTGCCAGTACCCGCTTGGCACCAGGCCTGGTAAGCCAAAATATCACGCTGATAATTGGCAATGGAATGAGGCGAATAGTGTTGCGCATTTAACTCGGCCACCAAGGCGCTCAGACAAGCATCAATCGGTAGGATTTCGTGGCCCATATTAGGACTGACTCAGGGTTAATTCAGGCTCGGCGGGTAACGCATCATTAAACAAATTATTAAACTGTGAACTGACCAGCTCACCGAGTATCTTTAAAAAATAAATGCCTAAATCAGGCTGAAAACGATTACTGTGACTACCCAACGCCAGCACGCCCCACACCGATTGCCAACCCAAGGGCACACAGCACATCGACTCAATCGGTTCAGTGGTTTTAAATAAGCCTTGCTTCCATTGTGCTTCAATAAAGCCACACACCGGCTGCCCTGGCGTCAGGCTGGCCTTTAAACTCGCTACCCAATCTTGACGCACGCCTAGTTGCTGCAGGCCTGCTAAACTGGTATTGGGCAACTCCCAACTAAATAAGGTCACCTGTTCCACTGCAAACGGACCTTGCAACTGCTGATAAAGTGCATCCAAAGCCGCTTGTTGGGTGGGCGCTTGTAATAAACGCAAGGCTAAGTGATGCAGCTTTTGCATAATCACCCCGTTATCACCGGCAATACTGACCAATGAATCAACCTGATCCTGCAAGAGTTGCTTTTGCTGACGTAACTGCCACACCTGACGTTCTAGTAAGGATACCGCTTTACCTGACTCCGGATGGGGAATGCTAAGCTCATCTAGCAGGCCCGGAAAGATATGAAAAAACTGTTGGTTTTTAGCGAGATATTCCGCTACTTCATCGGCTCTCAGCCCTTTATTATCTGTGGTCATCTAAGTTCCTTCGTTCCAAAATGAAGCATCTAACTCCGCCGAAAAAACCGTCGCCACCGGACCGGTCATCCACAAAGGTTCATCCAGCTTGCCCGACCAACGAATCTGCAAATCACCGCCTGGCAAAGACACGGTCACTTGTTCGCTCACCTTATCCCACAAACGCAACACCGCCATCGCGGCACACGCGCCGGTGCCACAGGCTTGGGTTTCGCCTGCACCGCGTTCAAACACCCGCAATTTAATATGCTCGGCATCGATCAGTTGCACAAAGCCGACATTCACGCGCTCAGGAAAGCGCGGATGGGATTCTAACGCCGCACCCAGGTTTTCGACCGGTGCTTGTGCTACATCTTCAAATGGCATCAAGACCGCATGCGGATTGCCCATCGACACCGCACCGATTAACCAGGCTTGGTGATCAACATCAATTTGATAGGTCGGGGCTTGCTGCTCAGCCTCAAATGGCAAGGCGTTAGGTTCAAAACGCGGCACGCCCATATTGACGCGCACTTGGCCGTCGGCTTCCAAATACAACACAATCAAACCCGAGGCGGTTTCGACCGGAATTTCACGTTTTTGCGTCAGCCCTTGATCATAGACAAAGCGAGCAAAACAGCGTGCGCCATTGCCGCATTGTTGCACTTCCGAACCGTCGGCATTAAAAATCCGATAACGAAAATCGGCGTGGGTCGATTGCGGTTTTTCGACCACTAACAATTGATCAAAACCCACCCCCCAATGGCGATTGGCCAAGGCTTTCACCAGGCCTGGTGAAAATTCAGTCGACTGACTAATGGCATCGACCACCATAAAGTCATTGCCCAAGCCATGCATTTTGCTAAATTTGATATTCACTGCTTATCCTTATCACCTGCTTTCATCACCCGCGCTTAGTTGGCGCTACTGCTATGCTGCATAAAATCTAAAACATCTTGCTCACCGCCACGCATAATGACCGGCTGACTATGTCGCTTCAATTGATAATCGTACATAGGATCATAATAGTCTTGCAACAAGGGTGCAATCCAGCTTATATGAGCGACAAAATCACCCGTTGCTTGCTGCTCAATGCAGGCCTGCTCAAAAGCATGACTTAATTTTGTATAACCCACACCGCCAAGGCGTTTGGCAATCCTTGCAAACCGCGCTTGCATATGCGCCATCCACGCATTTAAACCACCAAATTCCAACTGCCCTTCAATCACATACTCTTGCAAAATATGTTGGCAGCGCGTGTCAAACGGCACCTCTAACACGATCCGCTGACCAGCTTTAATTGCATTAAACAAGGGCGCAGATAAATGTACCGAACCAATATTACGCGCTTCATCCTCGAAAACCCGTTGTCGGATTGGCTGCGCATTCAACTCAATCAAACGGTAGGCCAAACGGTTTTCAAAATCAATTTGCGAGGGTTGCGACCAAGCACGACCACCAAAACTCGAACCTCGGTGTTGGGCGAGTCCTTCTAAATCCACTGCACCGGGTAACTGTGCTAATAACGCCGTTTTGCCCGAACCTGTGCGCCCAGCGAGTATCCAAGAAGCCAATGCACCCTGCTCTAATGCCTCGGCCGCTTGATCAAGCGTGTCGATTAAATACTGGCGAAAAGCTTTGTAACCACCGGCAATACGCGCCACCTCCACACCGGCATCAGCGAGCCACTGTTGCGACGTACGCGAGCGCAGACCGCCCCGAAAACAATACAGCAAGCCATTGGGATGCTGGCTAAAAAAGGCTTGCCAGCTTGCTAAACGCTCTGCACGCAACTCACCCTGCACTAACTGGTGCCCCAATGCAATCGCCTGCTGCTGGCCGCGCTGTTTATAACAGAGTCCGACTTGATGACGTTCATCGTCATTCATAAGTGGTAAATTAGTGGCCTGTGGAATCGCACCTCGTTCAAATTCAACCGGCGCCCGCACGTCTAATAACGGGGTTTGCGCTAAGGCAATCGCGGCATAATTGTCCACTGTCGGTAACTCACGACTCATTGCACAACCTCGATAATCGGCGCATTGGGCTGATTTAACGCAGATTTGAAAGTCTGTCCAATCGGCTGTAAATCAACACCCTGTTGCTGGCACCAGGCCTGAAACGCAGTTCGCGCGCTTTGTTTAACCATCACCAGCAATCCGCCCGATGTTTGCGGATCACACAATAAACGCTGCGTCTGCTCATCCAAGGCCGCGACCTTGTCTTGGACACTGTGCCAATTACGCAGCGTGCCGCCCGGTACGCAACCCTGCTCTAAATAGGCGATAACATTGGGCAATAAAGGAATCGTCTTGGCATCTAAACGCGCACGAATACCACTTGCCTCGCAAACCTCTAGCAAATGTCCCAGCAAACCAAACCCGGTCACATCGGTAATACAGGTCACCCCATCAAAATCAGCTAAATGCGCCCCGATAGTATTTAACTGACACATACTATTGATGGCATGGGCTAGGTCAGCTGCGCTAATTTTTTGTTGTTTTTGCGCGGTGGTTAAAATCCCCACACCCAATGGTTTGGTCAGAAAAATATCACAATCTGCCTGCGCCATACTATTGGTTTTTAAGTGAGATTGGTTGGCTATACCGGTTACCGCTAAACCAAAAATTGGCTCCGGCGCATCAATAGAATGCCCTCCCGCTAGCGGAATACCGGCTTGCTCACAGACTTGGCGGCCGCCGGCAATCACCTCGGCGGCAATCTCTGGACTGAGCTTATCCATTGGCCAACCGAGAATCGCAATCGCCATTAAGGGCTGCCCACCCATTGCATAAATATCTGACAGCGCATTGGTCGCGGCAATACGCCCAAACGTATGGGGATCATCCACTATGGGCATAAAAAAATCGGTGGTCGATAACACCACTCGGCCATCGCCGATATCAAACGCAGCGGCATCGTCCTTCGCACCATGCCCCACCACAAGCCCTGGAAAATTTAGACTCGATCTTGCACCAGCTAAAATTGTATTAAGTTGGTTAGGCGAAATCTTACAACCGCAGCCCGCACCATGACTAAATTGCGTTAACAGCACATCCATTAAAATCACCTAAAAGCCTTATTATGACAGCAAACTAGCCGGATAACCATGTCATCTAACCCATTCATTGTTGACATTTTTACCCCAATTGCGCACATCATAGGGCTTCGAACAGCGGCCATTTGGACTATAATAGGAGCTTTAAATTTTTGATATTGAGGTGCGCAACCAGCATGATGACGCCAAAAGAAATAGTTCATGAACTCGACAAACACATCATCGGGCAAGATGACGCCAAAAAAGCGGTCGCCATTGCGCTGCGTAATCGTTGGCGCCGGATGCAGCTACCCAAAGAGCTGCGCACCGAAGTCACTCCAAAAAATATTCTAATGATTGGCCCAACCGGGGTGGGTAAAACCGAAATCGCCCGCCGGCTAGCCAAACTCGCCAATGCGCCTTTTATTAAAGTAGAGGCCACTAAGTTTACTGAAGTAGGTTATGTGGGGCGCGATGTCGATTCTATTGTTCGTGATCTGGTCGATAACGCCGTCAAAATGCAGCGCGAACAGGCCGTACAAAAAGTCAAGTCCCGCGCTGAAGATGCCGCCGAAGAACGCATTTTAGATATTTTACTACCGCCTGCACGAGGACGAGAAGACGATAGCCACGAAGCCATGGCTGACACACGCCAAAAATTCCGCAAAAAACTGCGTGAAGGGGCACTGGATGATAAAGAAATTGAAATCGACCTTAAAATGAGCCCTGCGCATGTTGAAATCATGGCGCCTCCTGGTATGGAAGACATGACTTCGCAACTACAAGACATGTTTCAATCATTAGGCAGCAACAAAAAACAAAAACGCAAATTGCCTATCAAAAAAGCCTTGCGCTTATTGGTAGATGAAGAAGCGCAGCGTTTAGTCAACGACGATGACATTAAAACTCAAGCCGTTGAAAACGTTGAACAAAATGGCATTGTATTTATCGACGAAATTGACAAGGTGGCCAAACGCAGTGGGGCCAGTGGCGGTGATGTGTCACGCGAAGGCGTACAGCGCGACCTACTGCCGCTTATCGAAGGCAGCACCATTTCAACGAAATATGGCATGATCAAAACTGACCATATCTTATTTATAGCCTCTGGAGCGTTTCATATCAGCAAACCCGCTGATTTAATTGCTGAGCTGCAAGGCCGCCTGCCGATTCGAGTGGAGCTAAAATCCTTGCGCGTTGAAGATTTTGTGCGCATTCTGACCGAACCGAAAGCGGCGCTAACCACCCAGGCAACCGCCTTATTAGGCACCGAGGGTTTCAATGTCAGCTTTACCCAAGAGGGCATTCAGCGCCTGGCTGAAATTGCGTATCAAGTCAATGAAAGCACCGAGAATATTGGCGCGCGCCGTTTGCATACGGTAATGGAACGCCTGCTTGAAGAAGCCTCTTATGATGCACCTGACCAGTCAGGTCAAGCTTTGGTTGTCGATGCGGCCTTTGTGGATGAGCGCTTAGGTGCCCTCGCAAAAGACCAGGATTTATCGCAATATATTCTCTAAGGACGGATTGAATGCCAAAACTTTTTGAATACCTTGGTATTATCATTATGTTTTATTCGAATGAACACGAGCCAATTCATGTTTATGGTAAGTTTCAAGGTATGGAAAACAAGGCAGAGTTAATCATAATAGATGGCAAGCTGGTCGATATTTTAATAAAAGAGGTGCGTGGCAAAAGACCGCTAGAACCTGCGAAACAAAAAGACTTTAAAGAATTTGTTGCTGCGTTTAGCGATCAAATTATCCAACGTTGGATTGATTACTTTGTTTATCACAAATCCATCACCTGTATTCATATTGAAGGGAGAGTAAAACGATGATAACCCTCAAAATTGATAAGGTTGATTATCTTGGTGACTATCAACTTAAACTATTTTTCAATGACGGAAAAATTCAAAAGATAGATTTTGCGCACTTTATAAAATCATCACTCAATCCAGCGATTAGCAAATATCAAGATCTCTCTTTATTTAAAGCCTATCGCCTTACAGATGGGGACTTAGAATGGGGAGATTTTGATCTCTGCTTCCCTATTGCTGATTTATATGACAACTGCCACATAGAGACACCAAGCCCAGAGGCGGCCTAATCATGCCTTACCCAACAGATATTACGCTCAAAAAAGCCTCTCGCCGGCTATTGATAAGTTTTGATGATGGGCAGACATTTGATTACAGCTGTGAGTTTTTACGGGTCTATTCACAATCTGCCGAAGTAACAGGCCACGCGCCCGGGCAAGAAACCTTGCAACTTGATAAACAGGATGTGGGTATTGAGGCGATTAGTCCGGTAGGCAACTATGCGATTCGGCTCCATTTTGATGATGGTCATGACAGTGGCCTTTACACCTGGGAACGTTTGTATGAACTTGGCCAAAATTACCAGGCCTGCTGGGTGGATTATTTACGCCGCGTCATGCGTGCCGGCCACAGCCACCCAGACTTAACGCGACTTAAAAAGGAAGCGGGAAAATGAACCAACAAGACCACAACACCATCGACTTTGGTTTTAGCCAAGTCCCCCTAAATGAAAAAGTCAAAAAAGTTAAAGGTGTATTTGACTCCGTCGCTGACAACTATGACCTGATGAACGATGTCATGTCGATGGGCATTCACCGACTGTGGAAACAACAAACGATCGCACTTAGTGGCGTACGCCCTGGTATGACGGTATTGGATTTAGCGGGCGGCACCGGAGACTTAAGCCTAGCAATGGCGAAAAAAGTCGGCAAAACCGGCACAGTGGTCCTCGCTGATATTAATGAATCCATGCTGCGTGTTGGGCGTGATCGCTTAATTGATGCCGGCGTTGGCAGCCAGGTCAAATTTAACGTCGCTAACGCCGAAGCCTTGAGTTTTCCAGACAATCATTTTGATGTGGTGACCATGGCATTTGGTTTGCGCAATGTCACCCATAAAGACCAAGCACTAGCTGAAATTTATCGTGTACTGAAACCCGGTGGGCAGGCACTTATTTTAGAATTTTCTAAAGTACATAGCCCGCTGCTGAGTCAAGCTTACGATGTTTACTCCTTTAAAATCCTGCCCAAAATGGGCAAGTTAATCGCCAAAGATGAGGCAAGTTACCAATATCTTGCTGAATCCATCCGCATGCATCCTGATCAAGACACTTTAAAACAGATGATGCTGGATGCCGGCTTTGATCGTGCCAGTTATATGAATATGACCGGCGGAATTGTTGCATTACACAGAGGATGGAAATTTTAATGACCACAGAGCGTGCCAAACGAGATTGGGAAGAAGATTTAGCGAAGCTAGTCGGCGATCCACTCGCCTTTCAAATAGGCTATCGCGTGCGCCAATTTAAAGACCAAACCCGTGCGTTTAAGGATGACGGCGAGCAGATGCTCAAAGAATATCTGCGTTATGAATTGGATCTATTACCGGCACGCACTGAATTCGAAACCTTTGCCCAGCAAGTCGCTGAACTTGACAACCGCCTTAATGAAATGGATGCGCGAATTCAACGTATGAACAACGCCATTAACCCTTAAAGACCTCTTATGAACCCCATCAAACAGTTATTTCGTTTAATCAAAATTAACCGGGTCATTACCCATTATCGACTCGATGAAATGGTGCTGGGCAACAGCAAATACCGCGCATTGATTTGGCTTAATCGTGTGCTTTTCCCTTGGAACTGGCGCGCGACCCACCAAGGTGATCGGGGTCTGCGCCTGCGCCTAGCCTTGGAAGAACTTGGACCGATTTTTATCAAACTCGGCCAAGCCCTCTCAACCCGTAAAGACCTGTTACCTGAAGACATTTCGGTTGAACTGACCAAACTGCAAGATGATTGCCCGCCGTTTGATGAAACCCGCTCACGTCAAATTATCGAAAAAGGACTCAAGCGCTCAATTGCTGAGGCCTATGCTGAATTTGAGGCCACGCCGATGGCTTCGGCGTCGATGGCGCAAGTGCATGCCGCCAAACTCCATAGCGGTGAAGACGTCGTCGTCAAGGTAGTGCGCCCCGATATTAAACCGGTGATTGAGCAAGATGTGTCCATTATGTTCAGCTTGGCCCGTTTGGTCGAAATCGCGGTTAAGGAAAGTCGCCGCTTACACCCCACCGAAGTGGTGAGCGAATTTGAAAAAACCATCCTCGATGAAATGGATATGATGCGTGAAGCCGCCAATGCTGCACAGCTTAAACGCAACTTTGAAGGCTCAGACCTACTGTATGTACCTGAAATCTACTGGTCGCACACCAATGAACACGTGATGACGATGGAGCGTATTTATGGCACGCGGATTTCTGAAACCGAAAAACTGATTGCACAAGGCATTGATCTGACCGACCTGTCAGCCAAGGGCGTAACGATTTTCTTTACCCAGGTGTTTAAACATAACTTCTTCCATGCGGATATGCATCCGGGCAATATTTTTGTGCTACCTGATGGTCGCTATGCCGCCATTGATTTCGGGATTATGGGTACGCTAACACCGGAAGATCAGCGTTATCTAGCCGAAAACTTTCTGGCATTTTTTAATCGCGATTATCTGCGCGTATCTGAGCTGCATATTGAATCTGAGTGGGTGCCAAAAGAGACCCGCGTTAATGAACTTGAATCCGCCATTCGCGCGGTCTGTGAACCGATTTGGGATCGTCCGTTAAAAGAGATTTCATTTGGTTTATTTTTAATGCGCTTATTCCAAACCGCACGTCGCTTTGGTATGGAGGTGCAACCGCAATTGGTGTTATTGCAAAAAACCCTATTAAACATTGAAGGCTTAGGGCGTCAGCTGGATGATGAATTGGATTTATGGGATACCGCTAAACCCTTTTTAGAAGACTGGATGAAAGAACGGGTTGGCCTAAAAAGCCTCGTCAAAAACACCAAGCGCAACCTACCATTTTGGATTGAAAACGCGCCGCAACTACCAGGCCTGGTGCATTCGGTGCTGAATAAAGCCGCGCATGGTCAATTAGAATTGCATTCCGGTCAAATCGCGCGACTCGAAAAAGCCTTGGAAAACCAAGCCAAACAACAACGCCGCCGAGCCATTGCCATCGCATTGGTTGGCGTAGCCATTTACTTAGAATTGCAAAACCATGGCCTAGACATGGCCGGCTGGATACAAGCAGCCCTACTGATTAGTGCCGCATGGTTAGTGCTTAAAACTGATAATTTAGACTCAAAGTAATACTACGGCCTTGATGCAAATAGCCATTGGCATAAGGAGCAACAGGCCTCTCTGCAAGCTTACTCAACGTAATATTAAGCGGTGATGGGCTGGCAACCTGCACATCAGTGAGATTATTTACAGCTAACCTAGCCCGCCAACCGCGGGCGGGTAACATATAGTTTGCTGCCGCATTCCATAACCAGTAACTCGGTAAATCATCACGGTCATCATAAGGCTCTAAGGCCAAAGGAGCGGCATGCGACACACTACCGGCTAAATGCAGCGCATCATTAAATTTATAATCCAAGCCTAAGCGGCCTAAATAAGGGCGAGACCCGACGACAGCATTACCGGAGAGGTCATCTGTTTGATTAAAGCTTAAATTTGCAAACCCTCGCCAACGCGAAGTTAACCGAAAATCACTATCCCATTCAATGCCACGCGCTCGGATTTGACTTAAGCCAGCATAATCTTGTTGACCAAAGTCGCTCGCACTCAATTCGTTAAAATAATGATAGTAATTTGTGCCCTGTGCCAGTTGGGCAAATTCAGAGTGGTACAAGCTTACCCGATGGGTTTGCGCATAACCGGCATATATATAATTTAGCTCATAGTGATCCGTTTGAGCTGCATAAGGCAAGCGCTCTCCTGGTTTTACACTACCCACATCGGTCACTTGATTAATTGGCGGCGTAATGTGACTCTGGCTGTACTGCGCCTTAAAAATATGTTGTGGTTCAACTTGCCAAACGGCAGCCAGCTTCGGTGTAATCTGAGCGACTTCAAGATCTTGCCATGGATTGCTGAGTTGTTGACCATCCTTTGATCGATCGGTATAGTTAATCCAGCTTTGCTGCCATCTTAATCCGGCCGTTAATGTAAAATCTTCACTCATCCGCCATTCATCTTGCACAAACAGCGCTAATGTATGCCTGCTATCACCGGTTGAACCTGAACGAGTTTTAACATTTTCATGATCGCTACTTGGCAGATTTTGGATGCCCTTTGCATTTGCATCTGTAATTTCCAACCAACGAAAATCTAAACCAAACAGGACGCGATGCGTATCATTGAGATCATAGATGAAGTGCTGCTCTAATTGAGCCTGCTGCTCTTGGACTTGGTTAACATAGGCTTGTTGATAAGTGTAAGGCACAATACTTTTTCTAAGTCTTTCTATACAGCGGGGCGGCTCACCTGCACAAGTCAAATCAATTAAAGCATCCAAACTAGCTAGTGATTCATCACTATAGTTTTTAGGTACATATAGCGTATCTAGATCATAACTCAATTGACTTAGCGACAACTGCGTGACACTGCGCAGATTATTGGTCAATGCCTGCTCATGATTCAAGCTGACTAGATAATCTTCATAGGTCTGCGCATAACGCTCGTCACTGGGCGGTAAAAACTCAATCACGCCATAAAAATCACCGGTGCGCAGGCGATTGTATGCAAAATTGAGCTGCGTTTGCTCGGATTGCCAACCTAGCTGCAGCTGCTCAAAGGCGCGCTGATTATTGACTCGGCCTGGGGCAACTGAATATTCCTCAAAACCAAATGTTAAGCCGGTGCGGTTATCAATGGCATCCGAAAACACCGTTACCGCATCACCTTCAGCGCGCACGCCCGTCGCCTGATGACCCCAAGCACTCAAATTAATGCGCACCCGTCCTGCGCCTAGGTCCGAGCCTTGAGAAATCGACGCACCACGATAACCATTCGAGCCAACGGCCAGATGGGCATGCGGCGTATCACGGGTAATAATATTTACCACACCGGCAATCGCATCTTCACCATGCACAACGGTTGCCGCACCGCGAATAATCTCAATCCGCTCAATCTGCTCAACCGGCATATGCAATAGGGTTTGCGCAAACCCCTGGCTCGCATGCACCGTATTAACGCCATCAAGCATGATTTTGACACTTGAATTAGAAAAGGCCGCACCCACACCGCGCATAACAATTACCCGCTGGCCTAGCAAATTAATTTGCATTTCGATATTAGGCGCTAAAGCTAAGGCTTCAGCTAAGGTTCGAACCCCGTAGTTAACCAAATTTTGACCATGTAACACGGTAATCGAACCCGGGACAAAGTCCGCATTCAGTTTTGTTCGCGTCACCAGCTCGGTTTGCTGATTTAAAAACGACTGCCACTCAGCCAATGCCTCGGCATCATCGAGTGCCCAACTGCTGCTAACCGTGCCCAGTAAAGAGCTGGTTAAACCTAAACCGAATAACCATTTTTTTAAACCATATCTTGTTACCAAGCCGAGTGCTCCCACATCACCATTTGTTTATTTGCGACCGCATAATCAAGTAATGCCTCAAGTGGCGCGAGTCGAACAGCCAAAGCAACACCATCTTCACCCCATTTGGCCGCCGTTTGCTGAGCCTGTTCTCGTGCTTTGATTAAATTTGCATAACTTACTCTCAGTTGCTCGCCGGATAAAGCACTCGGCAGCGCATCACTGGCACCCATTTTTTGTATCGCAAACTTGGCCAGATCATCGAACATTTTCACATCCGCATGATGCGGGGTACTAAATAGAATCATGTTAATGGACTCTTGTTAAATTAATGTATAACACCAAGCTCAGTGAGTTTTTGTTTTAAAGCTCGAGTGACTCTTGCGGGTAAACCAGCAAAACTGCCATTACTCATAAAGACGACATCATCGCCCTGTTGGATCTGCGCCATTAAGCCCTCATACAAGGCTTCATAATTCGAAAAAATTTTAATATGACGCTTAAACCGGACTGCTTCTGGCAATTTCCAACCCCATTTGGGGTCAATATATAACAATACTTGATCTGCTGAATCAAAAGCGGCCACCAGCTGCTCACTAAACACACCCATGCGCATCGTATTTGATCGTGGTTCACACACGGCCACCAGTCGTCGTGGTGTTGCAGATAAGGCTATCTTAGCTTGCTGTCCTGCCAAAGTTGTCGCAATGGCTGTCGGGTGGTGTGCAAAATCATCATACAGATTAATATCTGCCAAATTC
Source organism: Thiomicrospira sp. ALE5 (assembly GCF_900112445.1). Classification (GTDB taxonomy): domain Bacteria; phylum Pseudomonadota; class Gammaproteobacteria; order Thiomicrospirales; family Thiomicrospiraceae; genus Thiomicrospira. Next base: position 878,492 of record NZ_FOYY01000003.1, read on the forward strand.
GCGAGATGAGACATACGACGCTTCACCCCTTTAAATGAAGCCATAGCACTAATGGCCTGCGCAACAGGCACACCAGCATGCTGCGCTGCAATAATAGCGCTCATCGCATTACGAACGTTATGGACACCGGTTAAGGTCCAACTAATCACACCCTGCAAATCGCCTTTAAACCAGACTTCAAACTCACTGGCATCGGGTTTAATCAGGACCCAATGCCAATGAGAATCAGCGGCTGGCTGTTCGGCATTGTGACGGCAAACCGGCGTCCAACAGCCACGATCGAGTACTGAATCGAGTGCGGATTCCTGTGCGGGCATCACAATTAGACCATTGCTTGGCACCGTTCGGACAAGATGGTGAAATTGTGTTTGAATCGCAGTTAAGTCAGGGAAAATATCAGCGTGGTCAAACTCTAAGTTGTTCAACACCAAGGTTCTTGGGTGATAATGAACAAACTTGGATCGTTTATCAAAAAAAGCGGTATCGTATTCATCGGCCTCGACTACAAAAAATGGCGCTGAACCAAGACGTGCTGACTGGCCAAAGTTCTCAGGCACCCCGCCAATTAAAAACCCTGGCGCCAGGCCTGCTGACTCTAAAATCCAACTTAACATGGCCGATGTAGAGGTTTTTCCATGTGTGCCTGCCACACCCAACACCCAGCGATCTTTTAGTAGATAACGCGCTAGCCACTCAGGCCCTGAACAATAAGCTTGATGACGATTTAGGGTCGCTTCGACCGCTAGCATGCCACGGGTCATGGCATTACCTATAACCACTAGATCAATATCCTGATCCAAAAAACTTAAATCATCTAAATCAGATATGGCAATACCCGCTTGCGCTAATTGATCACTCATGGGAGGGTAGATGGCTTTATCTGAACCGCTAACCTGGTGACCCATCGCTTTTGCAAGCTGCGCCACGCCACCCATAAATGTTCCTGCAATACCTAAAATATGTATACGCATAGCCACTCCTGATGTTTGCACTATTATAGCTTTTTAAACATCAGAAATAAAAAAACTCAGCACAAGGCTGAGTTTAGGGGGAAAGCGATTTACGGATTATTTAGAAGCTGGAACGATCTTAACTAGATCATTAAATGCGTGCCAACTCGCATAACCCAATAATGGCATTACAATCAGCATTCCCAAACCAAGTGAGAAGATAGCTACTGCCAACAATACCGCAATGACTGTAGCCCATGCCGCCATGACTAGTTTGTTTTCCATAGAAATTTGGAAACTAATAATCATCGCTTGCACTGCACCAATATTCTTATCTTTCATTAATAATGGAATAGTGACCACACTAATGGTGAATACAAACGCTGTTAATGCAATGGCTAGCAAAGCGAAATAGGTCATAAATGTAAGACCTGCTTCAGATAACACAAAGCCCATTAAGCCCAAAGATGGATCGACAATTAGTAATCCATGTGATTGCGCAACAATCGCGGCAAGCAATGGAGTAAAGATAGCCCATGCAGCCGTAATAACACCCAATACCGCCGCATAGAAACCAATATCACCGGCATTCGCTTTCCAGGACACCATTGAATCAAACAACTTTGGCTTTTCACCTGCTTCAAGCTGCTTAGCGGTGTAATACAGACCCGTTGCAAGGAAGGGTGATAACATTACAAAAACGGTTGCAATGGTAAACATGTGAATCGGATTATGTCTAAATGACAAGAACACTAATAAGACTGATAGCGCCATTATTGCACCATAAAATAAAGAAATACCCGGTGCTTCAGCCATATCTTGCCAGCCGCGTTTTAACCAACTTGCTATGTCAGTTAGCTTGGCATCGGTTGAAATAATATGTTCACCTTGTTCGGTGACATGATCGTGGATATGATCGTTAGATGGAGCATGACCATAAACTTGAGTATTGCCAGACATGATTGCCTCCTTTATCGATTATTTAAATCTAAGGTACAACCCTCTGTGAAACCCTTTTCTCCTAGATCGCTTTACGATTAAATTATGAGGGTTATAACTTTTGCTACAGCTTTACAATAACAAATTTTTATACCAAATTTATAATAGATAATTCTTAGGTTTACATAACTAAACTTGATAGAATCTTTTCATAATATTTAAACAAGACACCCTAATGAATTACCAACTTATCACTGATACCCAAACGCTAAACCAGCTCTGTCAAGGCCTTCTCAAAGAAAAATGGCTCGCCATCGATACTGAATTTATGCGCCAAGATACTTTTTTTGCGCAGCTTGCTATGATTCAAATTGCGATACCCAGCCTTGAAGTTTACTTAATTGACCCCTTATCAATTGATGATTTAGATGCACTTTGGGCTTTATTGGCAGACAAAAAAGTTTTAAAGGTGTTTCACGCTGCGCGACAAGACCTTGAAGTGTTGTATCAACACGCTTATGTCATGCCAGGCCCGATTTTTGATACGCAAGTAGCGGGTGTATTTTTAGGCTTAGGTGATCAAGCGGGGTATGCGCGCCTGGTCGAGACCTTTTGTAATGATAAGATAAACAAAGATCAAGCACGCACACCTTGGTTAGAACGTCCGCTACTTGCAGAGCAATTGGAATATGCTGCAGCAGATGTTTGGTACTTGGCGCAGGCCTATCCAAAAATCCTGCATCTACTTACCCCAACCCAACGCCAAGCACTCGAAGCAGACTTTAATGCCCTAACTGATCCAACCCTGTACGCTATTGAACCAGACCGGGCCTGGTTGCGAATTAAATTACTATCGGGCTTAAAACCAAAACAATTAGGTGTATTAAAACAACTTGCCGCATGGCGAGAAAGGCAGGCAGTCGAACGCAATCAACCTCGAAAATGGGTTATCTCTGATGATGCTTTACTACAACTCGCTAAACGCCCCGTTCGAACAGTCGAGGAACTACCAAAGCTCAATAAACTTACGCCAGAAATTATCCGCGAGCAAGGCGCAGATCTTATCAACCAATTGGACTTAACGCTTCAAAACCCAGACTGTTGGCCAGAACTACCCGAGCCCATTGCACTTAATACTAACCAGCAAACCCTGTTACCCGTGCTGCTAGCCATTAGCCAACAAACTGCATCTACACATGGAATTCATCTACCCAATTTAGCTAATAAGCAAGAACTGGCGGCCTTAATACTCAATCAACCCTCCCAACTCAACCAGGGCTGGCGTCATGTATTATTAGGCAAAAAATTACAACAATTTTTACAAGGCCAACTCCACTTGCGTGTTGACAATAAGCTTGCAATTCAACCCAGGCTTGAATTAGCTGCCCCCTTATTTTGACCTGATATATTCAAAGGAACACACTATGCATAATGCACTTTACGCTCAAGCCGGCGGCGTCACAGCCGTCATTAACGCAAGTGCGGTGGGTGTCATTGAAACCCTTCGCCAATATAATCAAACCCCGCGCATATTTGCGGCCATTAATGGCATTGAAGGCTTACTGAATGAGGAACTAGTTGACCTCACTGATATATCAGACACCGATCTTGACCGACTCAAGAACCTACCTGGCGGCGCTTTTCAAGCCTGCCGTTTTGATTTAGCGCCACTAGCAGAACGCCCAGACCAATATCAGCGTTTACTTGATATCTTTAGCCACTATGACATTGGCACTTTTTTTTATAACGGTGGTAATGGTTCCATGCTGACCGCAAAAAAAGTCGCCGATTATTGCCAATCACAAGGCTACCCTCTTCGCTGTATTGGTATCGCTAAAACCATAGACAATGACCTAGCACTCAGTCATTGCAGCCCGGGGTTTGGTAGCGCGGCTAAATTCTTAGCGAGTCATTTTTTACAAGCGACACTGGATGTCCAATCTATGGCAGCAAGTTCGACTAAATTCTTTGTTATGGAGGCGATGGGACGTAATGTTGGTTGGCTAGCCTTGTCAGCAGGCTTGGTAAAAGATGTTATTCCTAACCTACCCTTGATTATATTACCTGCTGAGCGTGCCTTTGATAAAGCTGCATTTTTAGCCAAAGTGTCTAGCTTGATCCAGTCTCATGGCTATTGTGTTTGTATGGCATCTGAAGGACTTTGCCATGCCAGTGGCGAATGCCTATCCGTTGCTCGCGAGGAACAGGCTCATGGCAAAGTTTATCGGCAATTTGGCGGCGTTGCTCAAAAACTCGCCCAACTGGTTGAACAAACACTCGGTATCAAAACGCACAGCGCCAACCCTGACTATTTGCAACGCTCTTCGGCTTTATGTGTTTCTGCTACTGATTGGCAAATGGCTTATGAAGCAGGCGCTGCCGCCGTTCATGCTGCCCAGCAAGGTGAACATGGTATATTGCCATTAATTAAGGCTTCAACCGAGTCTTACAGCAACCAACCACTCACTTGGACATTTGAAAACCACCCATTAGCTGACGTGGCCGAGTTGGAGTTTCATGTTCCCGATCACTATATAAGCGAAGATGGCATGGATATAACTGAAGCAGGCTTGGCCTATTTAAGACCACTGGTGATGGGAGAGCGCACCACGGTATGGCGCGCGGGTTTGCCGGATTTACGTCCTCTTGTTTGGACCCGTATGGTCAAAGCACTACCGACTTTTGAAGATCCAAGTGATGTCTAACGTAATTGCTCTGGGCGTATACACTGCATACCCGAACCACAGGCTTGGTCAACACTCATGCTAGACATGGCTTGGTCGGGTTGATAAACAAACACCTGGTCAAAGAAACGACGATCAACAAAAACCTCTAAAACAGTTTCATAGTTATTATCCGCCATTGGGGTAATACTGATCACTCGCGCGCCCCGTACCATCGCATTGACACGCGCTCGGAAACTATCATTTTGTGTTGCTAAGCTTGCGACAGACGTATTACTGTCAATGTTAATGCCGTAAAGCTGCTCCGCTAACGCGCGATAGGCATCCAACTTTGAAGCACGAATCGCCATTAGTCGAACTTGGCCAGGTGTCATGCCTTGGTAAGCGATCTCTGTACCATAACCCACAGCGGTGATTCGAATCCGCTCCCTGGGCGTATTAACTGGCACAGACTGGGTTGCGATGCCATTTGATGCTGGCTGCGAATTACCGTCCGAATCATTATTGTTTTTCGCTTGATTAGAAGGCTCTGGCTTCGAAACCGAACCGGCGCCATCAAATGTTCTTCTCGCCTCAGGTGAGACTGTTGTGCTTTTAAACTCAACTTGTGAATAGTTAACTGGCGTAGGCTTTGGATCTGGGGTCGAGTTACAACCCGAAATAAGTCCAATGGTAACCAGCCCTAGTGTGATTGCAGATAACTTTTTCATATCAAAATTCCTTCTCGTACTTTAATTTGGCATCTATACTTTATGGATAACTAAACTGGTTAGACGGTGCAATATAGCGATATGCATCAGGTGCAACTGGCGCAGATGGCTTCGCCTCTTCTTCTGCTTCTTTAGCTTGTTGAGCAAGTAATTGTTCCAGCCACGCTCTTTCAAACTCGCGCACCGCTTGCGCAGTTGCAACCTGACGCTGGTCAAGTTTTGCCACTTTTTCATCCACCTGGGTTACCCGACTTTGAATCGTATTCGCAGTGCGTTGAAGTTGAACAATGCGACGCTCCAATGCCTGTGTATTAACCTGAGCCGCTGCAGCGGCTGGCGCTTGCTGCGGCGGTGCAACTTCAGACTCGTGTTGACGCTGACGGGCGCTTAATTGATTAGCGTCTTGTTGCGCCGCTAACACATCATCGATTAATAAGCGACTCACATCGAGTTTTTGCTCTAAATTACTTATTTGCTGACTCAAATTTTGCAACAGTAATTGCTGCTGTTCACTCGTTTCATGCTGCAGTTGCAAAGATTGATCTAAATGACCTGTGCCACTCGCGTTCCAAGCAAGGGTCGCCATGATAAACGCACCCAATGAAAAGAATACTGCCAAACCTGCAGTAGCCAACCCCATCATCCTGATCTTTTTTAGCTCAGTGTTTTGATCTTTTGTGAGCGCGACAGTCACGGGTTGATTTGATGACGTTTCCATTCTCGCTACCTCTGTATGTTTTTCATGCGCATCATTATTTGATGTGTTTGATGACTCATTAACCTTTTTATCCGTATTGCGCTTGGGTTCAGCAGCAACAGCCGCAGCTGCAGGGGCTGTAGTAGCTGCCGCAGCAGGTGCCATCGCAACAGGATCCGAAAGTATGCCAGACGACTCTTCTTCTAATGAGTCATCATTAATTTCGAGCAAATCATCTTCAGCTTCAGTAACGCTTGCCTGTTTGGGTTCGTCTGGAATTTCTTCAAGATCTGGCTCAGGCTCAGGCTCTGCAGCCGTTGAGTCATCTGACTCTTGCAGACTATCGGTAAAGTCTGCTAAGTCTTCATCTAATTCACCTTCTGATAGCTCATCTAATAACGCGTCTATATCGTCTATATCGTCGTTAGTGGTCTCGTTTTTTTCAGCCATATTCCATCCATCTTGCTGCTAACAAGAGTCTGTAAAATAAAAAATAAAATATCTATAACTCTTTACGACCTAGCATGCTAAAGCTTTAGCCATTAATCCACATCCTTAATCAACATTCTCTACTGGGACTAAACCGGCATTTAAATAATACCACTGCTGGCCTAAGCTAAACTCGCCCCGCTCAGTAACAAACACCTCACCAAACTCAGTAGCAAACTGATCGGGTAGCAAATGCCCTGACCGTCTAATAAGTTCAACCACAACTTCACCCAAAGCAAAAAATAAGCCATCTTCTGTCTCAAACGATTTATTTTGATTAACTTCGGCTAAAAAATGACTCGGTAATAGCGCATAAGTTGACTGCCAACGCGACAAATTTGACTTAAAAAAAGTGGGGTCGGGCAGTTCAGAAGGCAACCATAAAATAGGCAGATCCTGTTGATGATATTCCAATAATGGCCTCAACAACATCGCCTGTTCAATCGGTCCATAAAAGACCACTAATGTTTGATCTTGCCGACTCCGCCCAATACCTGTCAGCGGTCGCTCAATCACGCGCGCTAACCAATTTTGTCGAGCTCGACTCTCTTGGTGCCCAAAGCGTTGTGCGACTAGGTCGTTTAGTTGCGCGTTAGACTCGACAATTAAGGGTTGATAATTCTCCCCTAACTGGAGGTTAACGCGATTGATGAGGTGGGACGACGCATCACGCCATTGCAACCAAGTGATACCCTGTGCATGCTGCCCTGTTAACCAACTTTCTAGCGCCATCGCTTGTTGTTCATAAGTTGGATTGAGAACCCGCTGAAATCTTGGGTCTAAAACACGAGCAGGATGGAAAAGGATCGCGGGCTGGTCATGAAAATGCTGCGCTAATCGTGAGGTCAGTTCACGGCGCTCTAGAATAATCAATAAATCCGCACCGGTCGCTTCAATCGTCTCAATGAGCACCGCAACAGGCTCATCTGTAGTATCAACAAAAGACAGATCCTTGTGAGGATAATGGGCCAAAAGGACTTGTTTGAGCGCCAACCCAGCAGGTGAAAGTTCGCCACTCAAAGGCGCAATTAAGGTCATCCGATCAGCTAATGAAGCTTGAGCAAAGCCAGTAACCTGTGCAGACACCACATCTTCGGTTAGCCACCCCAGTCGTTCTGCTTGCTCGCTCACCCATTGCCAACGCAGCTCAAACTCATGAATTGCAGGTAAACGACGCAATTGCTCATAGGCGGGGAAAAAAGCATTTCGATCGCCTTGGCGCAGCGCGATTTCTGCACGCAGCAGCGCAATTTCATAATCCAACATCTGCAATCGCGACACATCCACCGCTTCAGCAGGCCTGGTAGCTTGCGTCGTTTGCTGAGATGTGGGCGGCTGTGCCATCACAGCTGACCAAGCTAACCCAAAAAGTGCTAATCCCCAAACAGCTAGCCCAACGCCTGTCACAAGCCTTCCGCGCCGCCAGCTAGCCCGCACCCTACTCAGCACCGAACTAGTCCACCAAGGCTTTACTAACAATTTCAAACACGTCTTTTGACTGAATTGCACCTTTCAGTTCTTCGAGTACTTGTTTCATCAGCTTTTGCTGTTCGGGCTGATAACGACGCCATTGAATTAACGGCACCACCATCCGTGCCGCCACTTGTGGATTAATGGCATCTAAATGCAACACCTGTTTAGCCAACCAACGGTAGCCTGCGCCATCCGCTTGATGGAACAGTGCCAGATTCATACGCGCAAAACTTCCCAAGACACTTCGCACACGATTGGGCGTCGTCCAAGCAAATTTAGCATGGGCTAACAAATCATCAACACCAGCTATACCTGCCGCTTGGCCAAAACCGGCTTGCCAAGCAAACCACTTGTCTAATACCAAAGGTTGATCCAGCCAGCGCTGATAAAAATCATCCATCAAAGGAGCTGCCGCGACTTCATGCCACTGCATTACGCCTTGTAAACTGGCAGCAACATCCGTCATGTGTGCCTGGGCATGATATTGCGCCGCTGCTGTACTTAACGCCTGTTGATCATCACTGGCCAACCAGGCCTGCAAGACCCGATTTTTAAGCAAACGGCGTCCAATTGCCTGGGCGTTATAAGCATAATCACTCGATAACTGTGTGGCCTGAGCCTGATAAGTTTGTTGCCACAAGTCCACTAATGCTAAGCCAATAGCACGCTGATAGGCTGGATAGACTTGCAACACCGCGACAATCGGTACCGGATTAAACTGTTCAATCAAATAGCTCATGTCCGGTAGATTCAACGCATAACCATACCAAGCCCAATCCACATCCGCCTGCGCACTCTTGGCCAAAGCTTCCGTTAATAAGCTGGTAAATAGCGTTACAACCTCATTACTCGGTTTGACCACTAGGTCAGCCGTCGGTGTAGCCGCCGCCTGATTCACCTGCGCAACTAAATCCGCCAAGACCAGTTGCTGAACCATTTCCCAGCGATTAAACGGGTCGGTATCAAACTTAGCCAGATGCATTCGTGCCGTCGCTGGCATGGCATAGTCTAAAACCACTGGCGCACTAAAATCACGCAACAACGACCAGACCAAATCCGCCGGCGCATCCTTAACTTCGAGTGTTTGATTAGAGGCGGTTAATAAATACACCCACTCGCCCTCTATTAAACGCAATTGACCCGCCGCGATGGCATCCTGTGCCGCTGTCGCCAAACAAGAGGATGACCAGGCCTGGCCTGAAGCATCAAATGCCGCGAGTTTAATCGGGATAAGTAATGGTGTTTTATCGGCTTGCGACTTGACTTGCGACTTAGCTTGTGCCAATGGATTTTGCTGACTAAACTGCAACAACCAGGCCTGCTGATTTGCATCATAGTCGGCCACTACCTTCACCAGCGGCGTACCGGCCTGCTGATACCAGGCCTGCATTTGCGTTAAATCTTGCTGATTCGCATCCGCCATCGCCAACCTAAAATCATCGACGGTCACCGCTTGACCATCATGGCGCGCAAAATACAAATCCATGCCTTTGCGAAAACCATCACGACCCAACAGTGTTTGATACAAACGCACCACTTCCGCACCCTTTTCATAAACTGTTAAAGTATAAAAGTTATTCATTTCTATATAGGATTGCGGCTGAATCGGATGCGCCATCGGGCCGGCATCCTCGGCAAATTGATGGCTTCGTAACCGACGAACATCTTCAATGCGCTTAACCGGAGCCGATAACATATCGGCTGTAAATTCTTGATCACGAAAAACCGTTAGGCCTTCTTTTAGCGTGAGCTGAAACCAATCACGGCAGGTCACCCGATTACCCGTCCAGTTATGAAAATACTCATGCGCAATGACCGCCTCAACCCCTTCAAAATCGACATCCGTCGCGGAATCGGCATCGGCTAACACAAACTTCGAGTTAAAGACATTTAAGCCTTTGTTTTCCATCGCGCCCATATTAAAGTCATCTACCGCGACAATCATATAGCGATCTAAATCGTAACTTAACCCAAAGCGCTGCTCATCCCAACGCATCGAAGCAATTAACGAATCCATCGCATGACGACATTTGGCAAGATGCCGTGGCTCGGTGTAAATTTCTAACAACACCTCTCGCCCTTCTGCGGTAGTGTAATGATCCGTTAAACAACCAAAAGATCCAGCCACCAGCGCAAATAAATAACAAGGCTTTTTATGCGGGTCCTGCCAAACGGCTTGATGACGGCCATCTGGCAAGTCAGTTTGCGCGACTAAATTGCCATTGGCTAACAGGGTCGGATACTCGGCTTTATCAGCAATCAGGGTGGTTTGATAAGTCGTCAATACATCGGGGCGATCAAAGAAATAGGTGATTTTGCGAAAGCCCTCGGCTTCACATTGCGTGCAAAAGCGACCCGATGACAGATACAAGCCCTCTAGCGCGGTGTTCGCCTGCGGGTTAATTTCGGTCACTATTTCAAGCTGATAAGGCGAGGAACTATTGGCAAACAAAGCTTTGGGCAATCGAAGTTGGGTGTCAGTAAGCTGGTAATTCACCTCATTAAGAAGTTGGTCATTGAGCTTAATCGAGATAAGACGCAGATTTTCGCCATCAAGCAGCATATCCGCCAGCGGCTGTTCAGCTGCCAGCTGACAGACCATCCGGTTAGTGACCTGGGTTTGTGTTGGTGATAATTCAAATGTTAGATCTAAATTGATCACCTCAAACACCGGGGCTTGATAATCTTTTAACCACTTCGTTTCAGCTTGAATAGTCACAATAATCGTCCTTTAATAAACATGTCATTATTTAACCACAAACGAGAGATTAAGATAATTCAACCTAATGGTAATGTTTTAGCAAGATGGGGCAAAAGTCTGCGCGCCACGACACCCCAGAAAACCAATAAACAAAATCTATCAATAATATAAAAACAATTATAAATATTAATAAATAATTTCGTTACAATGAAAAACAAGTCAGCGGGTCTAGGCCTTCTGCACGGTCTTATCACAACAGAGGAGATAGCCATGGAACACAATCAAACTGCAGGTAAATGCCCGGTTATGCACGGGGCCAACAGTCAAATGGGGACATCTGCGATGTCTTTTTGGCCTAACGCCCTGAACTTGGACATTCTGCATCAACATGATTCAAAAGTTAATCCGATGGACCCCGGTTTTGATTACCGCGAAGAAGTTAAAACACTTGATTTCGACGCCCTTAAAAAAGATATGCATGATCTCATGACCCAAAGTCAAGACTGGTGGCCAGCTGACTGGGGTCACTATGGCGGTTTGATGATTCGTATGTCATGGCACGCAGCGGGTACCTACCGTATTGCAGACGGACGTGGCGGCGGTAGCACCGGCAACCAGCGCTTCGCGCCGCTTAACTCATGGCCAGACAACGTTAACCTAGATAAAGCGCGCCGTTTATTGTGGCCTATCAAAAAGAAATATGGCAACAAAGTAAGCTGGGCTGATTTATTAGTGCTTGCTGGCACCATTGCTTATGAAAACATGGGCTTGAAAACCTACGGTTTTGCATTTGGTCGTCCAGATATCTGGCACCCAGAAAAAGATATTTACTGGGGCGCTGAAAAAGAGTTCTTAATGCCTTCTGACGAGCGGTATGGCGACGTTGAAGATGCAGCGTCAATGGACAACCCGCTTGCTGCGGTGCAGATGGGCTTGATTTACGTTAACCCAGAAGGGGTAAACGGCAAACCTGATCCGCTTAAAACTGCGCACCACGTTCGCGAAACCTTCGCTCGTATGGCGATGAACGACGAAGAAACCGTTGCTCTTACAGCCGGTGGTCACACCGTAGGTAAATGTCACGGTAATGGTCGTGCGGAAAACCTCGGACCCGACCCAGAAGCGGCGGATATTGATGAGCAAGGCTTAGGCTGGAACAATAAAACTGGCCGTGGTGTTGGTCGTGATACTGTATCGTCTGGTATCGAAGGTGCATGGACAACTCACCCAACCAAATGGGATAACGGTTACTTCTATTTGTTATTCAACTACGATTGGGAATTGAAAAAATCACCCGCCGGCGCGTGGCAGTGGGAACCGATTAACATCAAAGAAGAAGACAAGCCTGTTGATGTTGAAGATCCGTCTATTCGTTACAACCCGATTATGACTGATGCCGATATGGCCATGGTTAAGGATCCAATTTATCGTGAAATTTCGAAAAAATTCTACGAAAATCCAGATTATTTCTCGGAAGTGTTTGCCCGTGCATGGTTCAAACTGACCCATCGCGATATGGGGCCCCGTGTTCGCTACATTGGCCCAGACGCCCCAACCGAAGATTTAATCTGGCAAGATCCGGTTCATCCTGGCAAAGCGGACTATGATGTCGCAGCGGTTAAGGCAAAGATTGCCGCAACGGGTTTAAGCATTAGCGATATGGTATCGACCGCTTGGGACAGTGCACGTACTTTCCGTAACTCTGATCTTCGTGGTGGTGCTAACGGTGCGCGTATTCGCCTTGCGCCACAAAAGGATTGGGAAGGTAACGAACCTGCTCGCTTGCAAGCAGTGCTCGCCAAACTAGAGCCTATTGCCGCCGAGTTTGGTATTTCAGTCGCTGATGTGATTGTCCTTGCGGGTAATGTTGGTGTTGAACAAGCGGCCGCAGCAGCGGGTGTTCAAGTTGAGGTGCCTTTTGCGCCAGGTCGTGGTGATGCCACACCTGAAATGACCGATATAGAGTCATTTGCGGTACTTGAGCCAATTCATGATGGATTCCGTAACTGGGTCAAAAAAGACTATGCCGTACAACCAGAAGAATTGTTGCTAGACCGTGCGCAATTAATGGGCTTAACCGCGCATGAAATGACCTGCTTAATCGGTGGTATGCGTGTGCTAGGTACCAACCATGGTGGTAGCAAGCATGGCGTATTTACTGACCAAGTCGGTGCGCTAACTAATGATTTCTTTGTGACCCTGACTGACATGGCTTACAGCTGGAAGCCTGCTAGCAAGTCGCATTATGACATTGTTGATCGCAAAACCGGTGCCACTAAATTCACCGCCACGCGCGTGGACTTAGTGTTTGGTTCAAACTCGATTTTGCGTAGCTATGCTGAAGTCTATGCTCAAGACGATAACAAAGAGAAGTTTGTTAACGACTTTGTTGCCGCATGGACCAAGGTTATGAACGCGGATCGTTTTGATCTAGAATAAAACCAAAAGCTTTAGTGACCTAAGCTGAACCCTGTACCTAGACTAGGTACAGGGTTTTTTTATGCGCGCTCTTTGCACCTTTAAATGCTAGGATTAAGCTATGATCCAAATAAAATTTTGAAGGTGAGCATGAATTACTTTGCACTCGGCTGGGATGTCGGCGGTTGGAATTGCGATAAAAACCCAAGCAGTCGCGATGCGTTAGTATTACTTGACCCGCAACATCAACAAGTTGGCCAGAGCTGGCGCGGCAATTTGCGTGAACTCATTAATGTCTCAAACGATTACCAGGCCTGGTTAAGCCAAGTCGCATCGTTACTGGCACTGCCGGCTGATTTTTTTGAGCAACATCCTTATCCTGTTTATTTGGGCATTGATACCCCGCTGGGGGTGTCCGTAGCCTGGCAAGAGCTGATTATTCAATTTAAACCTGTTGCCCAGATTGAAGACTCGGCCAGCAATCCCTACTTATATCGTTATACCGAACGCTGGTTATTAGCACGAGGCCATACGCCCCTTTCTGCTATAAAAGATATGATTGGTAGTCAAGCTACTAAGGGTCGGCATTTGTTAGCTAAGGTTGCCCCTTATCAAGCCAGTTGCGGGATTTGGCAAGATGCGACTGGAACACTGAGTGCGTTTGAGGTGTACCCTAGTCTTGCCAAAAAATCGCCAAGTTTGCAACGGGCTTTTAGCCAGATTAGTTGGCAGCAGGCCTGCCCCGAGCCAGGAGATGTGTATGATGCCGCCTATTGCGCCCTGGTCGCCGCTTGTTTAGCAAGCCAACCCGAACAATTAGCCCAACCACCAAAAGACACGCCCTGGTCGGAAGGTTGGATTTTTGTACCCTGTGATAGTATTAACGAATGATTAATAAACTAGAATTCAGATGATATTGAACTTATCCCATAGATTAGCAGGCCTGCTATTTAAACCGGCCACTAAGAACAAACTAGTGCTATGTTTTTTGCTTGGCCTTGTAAGCCTCGCTGCCCTAAGTAACCCGGCACAAGCCATGCCAGCACCTTTAGCGGACTGGTCAGCGAGCCAGCAAATTGATATTCATTATGTAGCTGCTAGTGCACCGCGGCAAGGCCAGCTACTTTGGTTGCCCTCCGAGTATGGTCGCCTGGATAGTGAGCTCGAACTCGCACAAACTCTCGCTGAACAGGGGTTTGACAGTATCATGCCTGATTTTTTCAATAGTCTGATGCAAGCCGCCAGTCGTGATAACTTTAGCCAGATCGCACCCGAATATTGGATCAGCTTAATCCAAACCAGCCATCAACTTACCCCAAACAGCCTACCTACCTGGATTATCGCACCCAATCGCGCAGCGGCTGCCGCACTTCAAGCCCTCGCTCACTATCAACAAACCGCGCAATCCCAGCTGGGGCTGATTTTAATTAACCCTGATTTATTCATCGCCACGCCTGAACCGGGGCAAGTTGCTGAGTATCTTCCCGCTGTCAGCGCCACCAATCTCCCGATTTATATTTTGCAAGCCGAACTGTCACCATGGCGCTGGCAGTTGACAGAACTCGTACAACAACTTGAACAAAGTGGCAGTGAAAGCTATATTCATCTATTAGCAGGCCTGCGAGATCGTTTTTATTTTCGTCCCGATGCCACCGCATTCGAACAACAGGCCACCCAACAACTCGGTCAGCAAATCCTTCGCGCCAGCCAGTTACTCTTCCCGCTCATGCAAACTGCGCGGCAAAGCGCGCCTGTAGCCTCATTAGCAGCCACATCAGAGCAGAAGCTAACAAATAGCGCCGCCTTGGCAACCGCTGAGACAACGACCGCTCGGCTGCAGCTATATCGTGGTGAACAAGGACGCGACTTTAATTTAGTCGACCTAGATGGCCAAACGCATCGACTCAGTGATTATAAAGGCCAAGTGGTATTGCTGAATTTTTGGGCGAGCTGGTGTCCGCCCTGCTTATATGAAATGCCGTCGATGGCCCGACTCAAAAATCAATTTAGCGATGCAGATTTTGAAATTTTAGCCGTCAACCTGGCCGAACGACCTGAGGACTTTGCGCAATTTTTAGCCGACAACCCGGTCAACTTCCCCATATTGCTCGACCCCGCTGGCAGTGCGATTCAAACCTGGCGCATTTTGGCTTATCCAACGACTTACTTAATTGATCGCCAAGGGCAACTGCGTTATGCCCTGATTGGTGGCATCGAATGGGATGAACCTGAGCCGGTTGCCGCAGTCAAACGCTTGCTTAGTGAATAAACAATTTAAAACATAGGACAGATCACCATGAAACGTAATCTACTCGGCGAACCGCTAGCACCCTGCTCACACATGCCACTTACTGGATTTTATCGCGATGGCTTGTGCCGCACCGATGAACATGACCGAGGCCGTCATGTCGTATGCGCTCAAATGACCGACGAGTTTCTGCGTTTTTCCAAACAACAAGGCAATGACCTTTCCTCACCGATTCACCCGCATTTTCCAGGTGTAAAGCCGGGGGAATTCTGGTGCTTGTGCGCATTACGCTGGGTCGAAGCCTATCAAGCAGGCCTGGCACCCAAAATCCGCTTTGCCGCGACCGATCAAGCCCTGCTACAGTATATCGATATGGCCAGCCTGCGCCCTTATGCACTGGATATTAACTAGCGAACATTAACAAAAGGAACGTAATATGAAATATCGTCCGCTTGGCGACAGTGATATCAATGTCAGCGAAATCTGTTTAGGCACCATGACCTGGGGCGAGCAAAATACGGAGGCGGAGGCCTTTGCTCAAATGGACTTTGCGCTGGAACAAGGCGTGACTTTTTGGGATACCGCTGAGCTTTATGCTGTGCCCCCCAAACCCGATACCTACGGTGCTACCGAACGAATTATCGGCCATTACTTTAAACAGCACGGGCGCCGTGACCAGGTTGTTTTAGCCAGTAAAATCGCGGGGCCGGGTGAATTTGTTCAGCATATTCGTAACGGCCAAACCCGCTTTACCCGTGAAACTATTACCGAAGCCCTTGAGGCCTCGCTTACCCGCCTTAATACCGATTACCTAGACCTCTATCAATTGCACTGGCCGGAGCGACACACTAATTACTTTGGCCAACTTGGCTTTACCCCACCCTCTGAAGCTGAACAAAATCTGACGCCCTTGGTTGAAACCCTGCGCACCCTAGCGGATTTAATCAAAGCCGGCAAGATTCGCAGCTACGGTTTGTCGAATGAAACCGCTTGGGGCACCATGAAAGTGATCGGCCTCTGTGATCAACTCGGCCTGCCCAAGCCTGTGTCAGTGCAAAACCCATACAATCTCTTAAATCGCAGCTATGAGGTGGGGTTAGCAGAAATTGCTTATCGTGAAAATGTGGGCTGTCTGGCTTATTCCCCACTGGCGTTTGGCGTCTTAACCGGTAAATACCGTCAAGGACAACGCCCTGAACATGCCCGCGTTACCCTCTTCCCACGTTTCGATCGCTACTTTAACCCTCAAGCCGATGCGGCTACTGAAGCCTATGTTTCGTTGGCAGCAGAACTCGATATTACCCCGGCACAGTTGGCGCTCGCTTATGTTAATAGTCGGCCATTTGTGACCAGTAATATTATTGGTGCCACCAATCTGGAGCAGTTAGCTGAAAATATTGCTAGCCACCAAGTAACCCTGTCGGATGATGCGCTTAAACAGATTGAAGCGATTCATCAGCGCTACCCCAACCCCAGTCCGTAAAAATTAAAAACTACCCGTTTAATAATTAAAATTTTGCACCCTTAATTATTTAAGGGTGCAAAATGCCTGTTTTACTCATTTAATTACCTTCAGGCCATCATCGATACATACCACTATCTACTTACTTATTAAAAGGTGTATGTATTATGGCTAAACCCCTTCCATGTGACATTGATATCGCTATTGGCAAACAAATCCAACGCCGCCGCAAAGAACTCGGCATTAGCGCCGATGAATTATCTGAATGTATTGATGTATCTCAACAACAGTTCTCTCGCTACGAACGAGCACAAAGTAAAATCGCAGCGTCACAACTTAAACAGGTAGCAGATGCAACCCAAACCGATGTCGGCTGGTTTTATTTGGGCGCGAAAACAATACCGGTTATATCGCTGATTGCAGAAGATCACGGCTACTATCAAAGTTATGAATCTAAAGCCTTACGCAACCGCCTTGAACAAGCTTGGCCGATGCTGCATCTTGATCAACAAAAAGCCATTATTCAATTAATCGATACATTTATAATGCCACACTAAGGCTACATCACAGACAAAAGACCTTTGCAAGACCTAATTAAAATTAGCACACCGCTGAAAGCGGTAAATTTTGTGTTAATCTCGCGCAATAAGCGTCTATTTTAATTGTGAGCAATTATACGTTAAAGGAACATTATCTTGACTGGCATCCAAGAAGCTAAGCACCATGACACGGGGTATAAAGAACTATTCTTTTATCCCGAACTCGTGCAGCAATTAATTGAAGGCTTCTTTCCAGAAGACATTGCCGAGCTGATGGATTTTGCTACGCTAAAAATTCACAGTGGGCACTATATTACCCCGTTATTTGAAGAGAAAATCGAAGATGTGGATTGAGCAGGAGCGCCATGATAGTGCGGCAAAAGCAAAGCTTGAAAGTGCCTATCTAATGGTACAGGAATTTAATCACTCAGTTAATGAGGTGGCTGAAAAACTTTGTATTCCACTTAAAGACCTAATGGACTACATAAAACAACGCACCCAGCAATAGTACACAATAAACGCCAAAAACCAGATACGCATGTGCCAACTCCTCTATAAATAATTTTTGGTACAACCAAAAATATCCTATAATTAAAAGTAATTTATTTACCTTGTGAAGATCAATGAAAAAACGTGTTTTTGACGTTGTCATCGTTGGCGGTGGCATTTCCGGTTGTGCGCTCACCTACACGCTAGCGCGTTACACCAATATCAAGTCCATTGCACTATTAGAAAAGTATGACAACCTGGCCGCGGTTAACTCCAATGCCCGCAGCAATAGTCAAACCCTACACTGCGGGGACATTGAAACCAATTATAGTTTAGCGAAGGCCGGCCAAGTCAAACGCCAAGCGAATATGCTGGTGCACTATGCCAAGCAAGTTGAAAAAAATGACTTCTTGTTCAAGTTCCCCAAAATGATCTTAGCCGTCGGTGATAAGGAATGCGAAACGCTAGCAAAGCGCCATGAAGAGTTTGCTGAAACCTTCCCCTACATGGAATTATGGGATGCCGCCAAAATTGCTGAGGTGGAGCCCCATGTCGCTTTAGTAAGTGGCCAGCCGCGCCCTGAAAAAATTCTGGCATCGGGCTGTACTGATGAATATAGTGCCGTTAACTATGGACTGATTGCTAAATCCTTTATTGCCAGCGCGCGCAAGCATTCGGCCGACATTGCCATTCATCTGAGTACACAAGCTCAAAAAATTCAAAAGTTTGATGATCACTATGAAATCACCACACCACAAGGCACCTTTATGTCGCGCTATGTGGTGGTATCAGCCGGTGCGCACAGCCTACTGCTTGCTAACCAGCTTGGGCATGGTTTGGATATGTCGATTCTGCCGATGGCGGGTAGTTTTTACTACACGCCCAAGTTACTCAATGGCAAAGTGTACACCATTCAAAACGACAAACTTCCTTTTGCCGCATTGCATGGTGATCCAGATCTGATTGAACCCAATAAAACCCGTTTTGGCCCTACTGCGCTGATGCTACCAAAGCTTGAACGTTACACCGGTGGCACCTATTGGGAATTTTGGAAAAGCTTAAAACTGGACTTCAAGGTCACTAAAGTCTTTTGGGACTTAATGAAAGATAGTGACATCCGCAATTATATTTTCCGCAATTTTGCCTTTGAAATTCCTGGCATTCGTAAACGGTTATTTTTGAAGGATGCCCGTAAAATTTTACCTGGCCTGCAATTAGACGACCTCCAGTTTGCAGAAGGCGTCGGTGGCTTGCGCCCACAAGTTATTGACAAAACCAGTATGCAATTAAAACTCGGTGAAGCGAGTATTACACCAGTTGGTGAAAACCTGATTTTTAATATGACACCGTCACCTGGTGCCACCACCTGTTTATACAACGCGTATCGTGACACGCGCCGGATTTGTCAAGGCTTAGGTTTAGAGCTTAAGCGTGAGCAACTCGTTAATGAGCTGCTAGAAGGCCATGATCTTTTCACCGACTAAGCCGGCCCATCAAACCGCTCCAAATACCCTGCCAGTGTTAATCCTATCAGGATTACTTGGCAGCGGTAAAACCACCCTGCTGCGCCAACTTATAGAATCTAAACAGCAACAAGCAACCGCTGAAACCTGGCAGATTTTGCTCAATGACTTTGGCGAGCTGAATCTTGACGCATCTCGACTAGCCACAGATGGCATCAGCATCACGCCGCTAGCCGGTGGCTGTATTTGTTGTACAGCCGAGCATTTATTTACTCGGCAACTGCAACAACTCAGTACGCAACAGCATCCTGATCGGCTCGTTATTGAGCCGAGCGGCCTGGCTAACCCAGCCGCGATTATTCGCGCAATCCGTCGTTTTAATCAGCAAGAATCGCATACTTTTTTTAAAATTATCCAGGTGATTACTCTCGTGGATGCCACCCAGTTTTCTGAGTCTTATTACCAACGTTCTGGTTTATTGCGCGATATGCTTAATTTGGCTGACCAAATCATTATTAGCAAGTCTGATTTAGTTTCATCTCAACAGGCAGCAACGCAGCAGGCCTGGTTAACCCAAACGCTGGGCCCCACAAAACCCGTTCATTTAAACTTAACGAGCGAACAACTAGCCGGTTGTTGGCAAGCGCCCCGGCAGAACTTGAGCTTTCATTTACTTAATGACACCAACACACCGCAACTTGGCCAAACCAGCCAAAGGGTTAATTCTTCATTACCGGGCGTTTTGATCGCTCAAGTGAAACAAGGTGACATTAGCCTATTAAGCTGGCAAGGTGAGGCAGAACAGCTGTGGTCACGAACCCTGCTAAAGCAGCTGATGGCTGCCCCACCCGCAGGCCTGCTCCGTCTTAAAGGGGTATTGCGCACCGGTAAAGACTGGCAAGCCGTCCAATGGAGCCCGTCCGGTCTCGATTTCGCTGACCAGGCCTGGTATTTAGATAACCGACTTGAAATTCTCGTTGATTGGCCCTATGAAGCTTTTGAACAGGCACGCGCTGATTTTGAAGAAAAACTAAGTAAGTGCGTGCAAGTACGTGACCTTGTCTAGAAAGCTTGCTACTATGACGAGTCTTTTAACTTTTGCGTTACGAATAGTCTAAAACGTCATAACGCTGGCAACAGAAGGAAATTGCATGACTAAGCACATGCCCGATATCGCATGCCAACCTCACTCTATTCCACAACCCAAACTTAATTGGGTTGGCATGAGTGGTATTGAACTGCCTATACTGATTAACAGCGCGCATTCGCCAATTCGCCTGTCCTCCACCACTCAAGCCTATGTCAATTTGGTAGATCCTACAAGCAAAGGCATTCATATGTCTCGCTTGTATCTGCTACTCGACCAAATGGCTACCGAGCAAACCTTAACCCCTGCTCGTGTAAAAACCATTTTAGAAAAGTTTGTGTCTTCTCACGAAACCTTAAGTGATCAAGCCTTTGTCGAATTCCGTTTTGACTATTATGAGCGCCGTTCATCGTTATTAAGTAGCAATGCCGGCTGGAAACACTATCCTGCTACTTTACGCGGCGAACTGAACAATGGTCGATTTCACTGCGAAATTAGTTTAGAAGTGCCCTACTCGTCAACCTGTCCGTGTTCAGCTGCGCTGTCACGCCAATTGATCCAACAAGCCTTTGAAACGCAGTTTAAAGCGCAAGCATCACTTGACTACGAACAGGTATTCAACTGGTTAGGCACGCCGGAAGGCATTTGTGCCACCCCGCACAGCCAACGTTCTTATGCGCAGGTGAAGCTAGCCATTACCGATCATGATGACTTAGATTTTTCGCGCTGGATTAGCTTGATTGAAAACAGCCTGCAAACGCCTGTTCAAGCGGCAGTTAAACGTGAAGATGAACAAGAATTTGCTCGACTAAACGCCAGCAATCTCATGTTTTGTGAAGATGCCGCGCGTCGCTTACAAACCACGCTTAATGCTGAACCTCATTTAACCGATTTTTGGGTAAGAGTGAATCATTTAGAAAGCTTGCATCCACACGATGCTGTCGCCATTGTGACCAAGGGTATTGAAGGCGGATACATTGCTGAGCCTAACTTGATGGGCTTGTTTCACCGTTAAGCCCTGTGCAGCCAGTCAATAAATCCTAGGGTTGTTTACTGGCTGCTTTTTTATCATTATGTTCGCTTTGACTATGCCCACACTGACTATCATCATGGATACTATCTGTTTTGTTTTCGTCTTTGTTCTCGTCACAGGACTTTCCTAAATGCAACGGCCCTAGCTTACAACCACATTCCGGCACCGGATCAACACCACCTGGATTGGCCGGATGACACCGACTAATGCGCCGAATCGCTAACCAACTGCCATAAATCACACCATGCGTTTTAAGCGCTTCAATTGTATAGTGCGAACATGTGGGATAAAAGCGACATCGCGGCCCCAGCAATGGACTAATAAAAAGCTGATAAAACTTCACTAGGCCAACCGCTAACCACATGAACGGATTATATTTTTTAAACAAGATCCACGTCTTTGTTAACGTTTGATTTCGCAACTGCCTGCCCTTTTAGAGTGAATTTTTGGCATAATGACACTAATCTTTTGAACACGCAAATATTTTGGAGCCCATGCCAACATGATAACTCGTATTGCATTTTTAGGTGCTGGCAATATGGCAAAAAGCCTTATTGGTGGCCTGATTGCCAGCGGCCACCCGACTGACGCATTAGCCGCTAGCGATATGCACGCAGACCAGTTGACAGAACTGAGTCAACAACATGGTATCAACATTTGTACCAACAACCTCGACCTTCTCGACTATGACCTGTTGGTGCTTGCAGTCAAACCTCAACAACTCCAAGCTGTTTGTCATGAATTAGCACCACTGTTGATGCATCGCGAACGCCTACCATTGTTTGTTTCAATTGCCGCTGGCATTACGACCGATACACTATCGCGCTGGTTAGGCTTAGACTGTGCAATTGTACGTACCATGCCCAACACGCCCGCGCTCATTCAAACCGGTGCAACTGGATTATTTGCCAATGCCAATGTAACCGCTGCCCAACACGAACAAGCCGAGCAAGTATTGCGTACAGCTGGCATCACACTATGGGTTAAAGATGAAGCTATGCTGGATGCTGTGACCGCCTTATCAGGCAGTGGCCCGGCTTATTTCTTTTTATTTATGGAAGCTATGGTATCGGCCGGCAAAAATTTAGGCTTGCCCGCTGAAACGGCACAATTACTGACGCTGCAAACCGCTTTGGGCGCCGCAAAAATGGCGCTTGAAAGTGATGTTGACCTGGCCGAGCTGCGCGCGCGCGTGACCTCACCGAATGGCACTACTGAACAAGCGATTAAATCTTTCCAGCAAGCACAACTTGACCACACGGTAGCACAAGCTATGCAAGCCGCCTATCAACGTGCGCAAAAACTCGCAGATGAACTGGGAGAACAAGCATGAGCCCTACAACACAAGCAGGTCTATTTCTATTACAGTTTAGTGTTGGCATCATTGTTTTCGCACTGGTGCTGCGCTTTATCATGCGCGCTACCTTCACCGACTGGCGTAATCCAATCGTACAATTTATTGGCAAGGTAACCACGCCCATTTGCGCACCCTTCAACTGGACTAACAAACTCGGGCCACGCTGGGATTTAGCCGCGCTGATTGTTGCAGTTATTTTACAAGCCGCCCTTGCCGTCATGATTGGCTGGATAACAGGTCGCAGTTTTAGTGCCGGTTTTATTAGCCTTTTTGCACTGAGTGAAGTACTCAACTTTTTATTTGATTTGGCCTTTTGGCTTATTATTATCCAAGTCATCTTGAGCTGGTTAGCACGTAGTAACAGCAACCCAAATCTTGACATCTTTCGCCAAATGACCGAACCCATGCTCGCGCCAATACGTCGCTTTATGCCCGACTTGGGTGGCTTTGATCTATCACCGATTGTGGCCATTGCCGTGATAAAATTAAGTCAAATTTTAATTGTGGGCAGCATCGCCCAATTTGCCAATACTCTGGCATAACTTTTGAGCACCCTAAGATGACGGATAAATTGTATGTCACGCCAAGCACACTACATGTATCGGCACCATTAAAACTGGTTAGTGGCGCCGAACTGCCGCAATATGACTTGGTTTATGAAACCTATGGTGAACTTAATGAAGATGCATCTAATGCTGTGCTTATTTGTCACGCACTAAGCGGTGATCATCATGTCAGCGGCTTTTATGAAGAGGATAACAAGCCAGGCTGGTGGGATCACTACATAGGGCCTGGCAAACCGGTTGATACCAATGAGTTTTTTGTCGTCTGCTCCAATAACCTAGGGAGTTGTCGCGGCTCTAGCGGCCCAACCAGTCTAAACCCGCTCTCTGGTAAAGTATATGGACCAGACTTCCCTATCGTTACCTGTCGAGATTGGGTTAATAGTCAAAACACCCTTCGCCAGCATCTAGGCATAGATCAATGGGCTGCCATTATTGGTGGTTCAATGGGTGGGATGCAAGTCATGCAATGGGCGATTGATTATCCAGATAAATTACGCCATGCCTTGGTCATTGCCGCGGCACCCAAGTTAAGCGCACAAAATATTGCCTTTAACGAAGTGGCACGCCGCGCGATTATGACCGACCCTGACTTTCACGATGGGCGTTTTATTGAAGCGAATACCACACCGAAAGGCGGTTTAGCTCTGGCAAGAATGCTAGGGCATCTCACCTATTTGTCTGATGATATGATGGGCGCAAAATTTGGTCGCGAGCTGCGTAGTGAACGTCTTAAATATAGCTTTGATGTCGAGTTTCAAGTAGAAAGTTATTTACGTTATCAGGGCGAAAAGTTTGCCACCAAGCAAAACTTCGATGCTAATACCTATTTACTGATGACTAAAGCATTAGATTATTTTGATCCGGCCGCAGAATTCGACAACGACTTGAGCGCTGCGTTTGCAAAAACTCAGGCGGCTTTTTTAGTTGTCTCATTTACCTCAGATTGGCGTTTTTCCCCTGCTCGCTCACGCGAAATAGTCCGAGCTCTACTTGATAATGACCGAAGCGTGAGTTATGCAGAAATTGAGTCCGAGCATGGTCATGACGCCTTTTTACTTCCAAACGCCCATTATGAAGGTATTTTTCGTGCCTACATGAATCGTATTAAAAAGGATGGGTAACATGAACCGCATCACACCAGAGTTTAGCCTCATTACTGACTGGATTACACCCGAAAGCCATGTGCTTGACCTGGGCTGCGGGGATGGCACCCTTTTAAACCACCTTAAGCAAACACGCAATATCCGTGGCTATGGAATGGAAATTGATCCGCATAAAAATGTGCTCGCTCTACAAAACGGCGTCAATGTTATTCAAAGCAATCTTGACTCTGAAGACTTAATCCACTACTTTGATCCCAGTAGCTTTGATTTTGTTATCATGACGCAAGCCTTACAGGTGGTTCGGCGCCCAGACCTATTGTTAAAGCATATGTTAACGATTGGCAAACAAATTATTATCACCTTTCCAAATTTTGGTCACTGGAAAATGCGTGCTCAATTATTATTGAAAGGGAGAATGCCTGAAACGGATACCTTACCCTATCGCTGGTATGACACGCCGAACATTCACCTTTGTACCTTTAATGATTTTGAAGACCTATGTGAAGAGAATAATATTGAGATTGTTGCCAAGGCCGTCGTTAATAACCAGCACAAAAGTAATCTAGGTACTCGCATGCTTCCAAATCTACTCGGTGAAGTGGCACTTTATAAAATACAACGAAAAAACTGATCCTATTATGACAAGAGCTTCCCGCAACGTACGCAGGTTTTTTAGAATTAATATGCCGCTTAGGGTATACGTGACGCCCAAATCGCCGATAACTGACCGCGACATCCTAGCAACAGGTGCCAACTACATCCCAACCAGTGTTCAGACCCATATCCATCAACAAAAAACCCGAGTCAATATCTCACTTAACCAGCTGAGTGAAAACTCAGACCTCGTTAAAAAAATATTCGCTGAAATTCAAGAACACCTCGACTTTTTTGAACACTGCCTAGTCGAACTCACAAAGGGCTACAATGCTAAAAAAGATCCCAATACCATTTTTAAACTCAACGCCTACTTTGAAGGCATGACGTTAATAAAAACCATTAAAGAATCTGCACCTAAAACCTACACTTACATCAAACTCATAGAAACAAAATACCTATATTTCTTGCAACGATTAGATGAGGTGATGAGTCAATCATCTTCGGATACTTTTTACTCACCTGAACCATTACCAATGGGCTTCAAAATTGATGAACTATGTGAAAAAATCAACGCCCCAAAGTTCGAAAACATTCCGTTAATGCAAGCTATTTTGCATACCAGTGTGCTGCTCAACATTTATACAGACATATTTCGCCAACTGCACGAGGATCATATACAACGCCAACACCCTGAAGACTGGCGCTTTGACACAGTTAATGTCAGTGCGAGTGGCGTGGCACTTAATCTCAAAAAAGGGTTGAGGGTTGGCGAAGCTTTAGATGTGCTAATCTACTTTAAAGATGAAGACAAACTATTAAACTTTGATGGCACAGTAGTAAGCATTCAAAGCCAAACCGAAACCTTTTATGAGCGCGTTGCGATCAACTTGGAGTTTTTTAATGGCATTAACCATACCTTCTTACTCGCGCAAATTCAAAAATACGAGCTCCAAGAGTGCTTTAACTAATTTAGTATAGGAGCAGCTAACCATGCCAGGCACAAGCCATCAAATTGAACTTCAATTTCTAAATAATTTAAGCTTTGCTGCTAGTGATGCTGCACAAGATCTACTCACACACGAAACCTTAAAAGTCTTGCTCAAATTTCTAGTTGACGGGCCAAACGAATTTTATAAAAAAAACCATCCTAAGCTGACCGATCTAGAATGGAATAAAACCTTTAGAGCGGTCATTCTGGCCAAATTATCTTACTTTGAAATCAATAGATATTTTACTGATCAAGAAATAGATAAATGGTTTGAAATCGCACAAACTGCTTTCGAAATGCCTTGGGAAAGTCCCGTTCAAATGTATAAACGTGTGGAACATCAATACCCATACTTCGCAAAAGTGGCTAAAACCGCTTTACTCATCAAACAACAACGACAAAAAAAGGCGCAAGCCGCAACATAAAATACGGCTTTCAATCGTCACAACCGCCCCTTATAATAAGTATTTATGCTTATCATAAGGGGCAATTAAAATATGGGCATCAAAGAATGGCATCCATTTGACCAACCAAGAGAAAAGCTGATCGCATTTGGTGCCGCCAGCTTAACCGATGCAGAACTATTAGCAATTTTTCTGCGCGTTGGCGTGAAGGGAAAAAGTGCCGTTACTTTAGCACAAGATCTATTAGACGAGTTTGGCGACTTACATAGCCTACTCAACGCCGAACAAAGCTATTTTTGCCAAGCTAAAGGGCTAGGTATTGCAAAATACGCGCAATTACGTGCTGTACTTGAAATGTCGCGGCGGCATTTTGAAAGTGGCCTAAAAAAAGGTAACACGATGAATGCGCCAGAACTCAGCGCGCAATACTTTATGCAACAAATTGGCCATAGCCAACGCGAACAATTTGGGCTGATGCTGCTTGATCAGCAACATCAAATGATTACGTTCGATATCGTATTTTTGGGGACGGTTAACCAAGCCAGCGTACACCCCCGCGAGTTAGTGAAATTGGCGTTAAAGCACAATGCTGCGGCCGCTATTATTACCCACAACCATCCATCAGGCAAACCCCATCCAAGCCAAGCAGATCGCAGTATAACGGCTACTATTAAAGAGGCGTTTGCTTTAGTTGAAGTCAGATTACTCGACCACATTATCCTTGGTGATCATGGCCGCTGGCACTCGATGGCGCAAGCAGGTGAGATATAAACAAATAACACTTGCAATCCGAAAGCTATTTATGGATAATGCGTCATTCTTGTTTTTAGGTAATTTATTACCGTAATGTAGAATTTTTGAAAGCGTAATATTGCGCCTTCTAATTTAGTGTTAAATCTTAAAAGATTAGGGGATTGAGAGATGTCTAAAGTTTGCCAAGTCACAGGAAAACGCCCTGCGGTCGGTAATAACGTTTCCCACTCTCACCGTAAAACACGTCGTCGTTTTTTACCAAATTTACAAGCACACCGTTTTTGGGTTGAGTCTGAAAACCGTTTTGTAAAACTACGCTTAACGCCAGCCGCTATGCGTACTATCGATAAGAACGGCATCGAGTCAGTGCTTGCAGAAATGCGTGCACGTGGTGAGAAGGTTTAATAGGAGACGGTTATGCGCGATAAAATTAAACTAGTTTCTTCAGCGGGTACAGGTTATTTTTACACCACTGATAAAAACAAACGCACCATGGCGGGCAAGTTTGAAATCAAAAAATACGACCCAGTGGCTCGTAAGCACGTCATGTTTAAAGAAGCGAAAATTAAGTAATTTATTTATTTGGTTTTTCGTGCTAAAACCGGCTTCAAGCCGGTTTTTTTATGGCTGGAATTATGCTTTAATCACCCTAAACTAGATGATTAAAAGGCTTGCCATGCTGCCGATATTTACGCCACACCAAAACCAAGCCATCGACCAGCTCGCCCAAAAACAACTCGGTGATGATGGTTGGGAGCTGATGAATCGTGCCGCCAAGCAGGCCTGGCAATTAGCCGCAAAGCTATGGCCACAAGCAAGTCACTATTACATTTTGGTGGGCTCTGGGAACAATGGAGGTGATGGCTATTTGTTTGCGCAATATGCCAAACAGGCTGGTAAACAAGCTACGGTCTGTCAAATCAGCGTCCCCAAGGCAACTTTAACTCAACGTGCGGCCAAGCAAATCAGCGAACATGACATCACAGTAGCAGGCTTTTCAGCCCAAACACTTCTAGAATCAGACATTATAGTTGATGCCCTATTTGGCATTGGCCTGAACCGACCACTCAGTGAGCCCTGGAACCTTATTACCCAAGCCGTTAATCTCGCGGAAAAACCGGTCTTGGCGTTAGATTGTCCGTCAGGATTGGATTGTGCAACAGGCCTGGCACACCCTGACACGATTAACGCCAGCCATACCGCCGCCTTTATTTGCCATAAACTAGGTTATTATCAGCTCGATGGGCGTGATAAGTGCGGGCAAATTCATCATTGCGATCTTCAACTTGATCCCGACCTTTTGCATGCTTTCCAACCTGAAGCCATAGCACCGTCTATCAATGAGCTCTCACTTCCTACACGCCTCCATAACAGCCATAAAGGTAGCTATGGCACCGCCCTTTTAATCGGCGGCGACTATGGCATGATGGGCGCTGTCGCCTTAGCAAGCCAGGCCTGCTTACGCGCAGGGGCCGGATTAGTTAAAGTCATCAGTCGTACAGAACATCAATTGCCACTTACGCAAATGCAGCCCGAACTCATGGTCAGCAATGACAGCACCCTCGCCGAACATTTAGCACAAGCAACAACGATTGCCATTGGCCCGGGACTCGGCCAAAGCGATTGGGCATGGCGTATATTTGAGCAAACCTGCCAAACCAATAAACCCTTAATTCTTGATGCGGATGCGCTCAATTGCCTCGCACACCGACCCTTTCACTATCATCGCTGGGTTTTAACGCCCCATCCGAAAGAGGCCGCACGATTGCTTAAACAATCAGTCGCCCAAGTCCAGCAAGACCGGATTGCCGCCGCTAAAGCCCTGCATAAACGCTATGGTGGCGTGATTGTATTAAAAGGCACGGGGACACTTATTTATGATGGCCAAGACATGATCGTCTGCCGCTATGGCAATAGCGGCATGGCCAAAGGTGGTATGGGCGATGTGTTAACCGGACTCATAGCAGGCCTAGTCGCCCAAGGCATAGCGCTCAGCCTTGCTGCACAAATGGCCGTTATTCATCATGCCTATACGGCTGATAAACTTAAACAAGTACACGGAACAGCACATTACCTACCTAGTGATCTATTAATGAATTGGCGCCTGTAGTATCAATCTAGTCGAGCTTGGCTATCCACTAATTCATCAATAAAGCGCAATTTACTCATCACAATTGGACTCACTATAAATGGATAAGGGTCTGCCAAGCCCATACTTCGGTTTAATGCATTCATCACTTTAACCACTTTTAGCCATTCATCCATCCAACGGTCAAAGTCATGCCGGCCCTGCACATATTCACTTAAGCCATACACCCGAGCCGTTTCCAATGTATCGGTTATATGTAAATAATGCGCCCAGGTTTCCGCCCAATCCTCTAGAGGATGCGAACTAGCATAAGCACTGATAAAACTCACCTGCCAATTACGTTGCGCACCAAATTGATAGTAACTTTGTAAGGCTTGACCATAATCAAATCGCTCATCACCAAACACCCTTCTAAACTGAACTAAGCTTTCAGGTTTCAGTAGATATTCCCAATAATAGTGGCCGACTTCATGACGAAAATGCCCCAACAAACTGCGATAAGGCTCATTCATCCGCTCTTTCATAGTGTGCAGGAAACCTTCGTCGGCTTCTGCCGCATTCAAGGTGATTAGGCCATGACTATGCCCAGTCAACACAAACTCAAGATCAACCGCTGGATTACTGCGTTGATCTTCTAAAAAATTGAACCGCAATCCTTGAGGCCGCTCTGGCACGCCACGAACATCCAACCCTAGACTAATTAACGTATCAAATAAGCGGCGCTTTGCTTTTTCTAAAAGACGCCAACGCTCACCATTTTTAGCATAACTTTGGTCTGGAATAATATGGGTGGTACGACACGAAATACATTGGTGATGCGGATCATCCAACGCCAACAGCCAATTACAATGCACCGGCTCTTGGTGATTATCACAGACTTTAAAGCGCTTTTCAGAGCCGTTAGGTAATTCAGCAATGAATTCCTTGCCATCGCGCCGACCACAGTACATGTGGCGTTGTGCTGGATCAAATCCCAACTCTCTACCACAAGCAATACAATGCGTATCGGCAAAATAGACCTCCTGACCACAATTACAATAAAATCGTTGCATAGCCGTCCTTTGCTAACCTATTGCTTAACGCTCTTTGTCATTTTATGCCGCCGCTAATTTATGCACAAACCAAGCCTGGTAAATCGCATTATTAAGCGACATTAAGTGTTTTTGCAACTGATCAAGGTAACCATGTAATTCCTCCGATCCGGCTTCAAAATTACGCCAATCCTGCAAGTAAACCCTTAACGAAGCCACCTGCTGCTTCACTACGCCATCGCCCGGTAATTGCTGTATGACCTGCTCAATGGTTTGTAAACACTGGGTCACGGAGCGCGGAAATTTGCGATCATTCAACAAAAAACGCACCACGTCTTCACCATTAATTTGGGTTTGCACATGCTGACGATACATCAAATAACCACTGACTGAACGCAATACATTGGCCCAGAGTACATTTTCATAAGCCTGCACCTGCTCAAGATGTTTTTGCTGACCTAAAAAGAAGCCACCCTCATCCAGTAAGCGCGACGTCATATCGGCGCGCTCTAGATTGCGCCCTAACATCAAAAATGAAAAAGTTTCATTCTGACTCAAGGTACCGGAAAACATCCCGGTCATCGCCTGACAGGCACGAATCACCTCTTCCATTAAATCATTGCGTTTGGCTCGCGAACTCAAATCACTTTCGCGTGATGCCAGCATCAAGTGCAGTCCATTAATCATGTTCCAGGTTTCTTTTGGCAAGATATCACGCGTGGTGCGAATATTTTCGCGCGCAAACCGCAGTGAAGACACCAATGACGAAGGATTGCGCGTATCACTGATTAACATCGCCATGACATTTTTTTCAGTTTTCGCATCATAAAGATCATCAAACAAGGCTTCGGCACTAACCAATTCAATCAAACGATACCAACTAATATCAATTTTTTTGGGCAAGTCGTACATTAAATTAGAATGCACCAAAATCATCCGTGCACTGTTTTCAACACGCTCAATATAGCGCGCAACCCAATATACCCGCTCTGCAACTCTAGATAACATCATCCACCTCCAAATCTACAATCCAGGTATCTTTACTGCCGCCACCCTGTGACGAATTCACCACCAACGAGCCTTCAACCAACGCAACACGGGTTAAGCCGCCCGGCGTAACGTAGGTGTCTGCGCCTTGCAATATAAACGGCCTCAAATCAACATGGCGCTGAGCAATACCCTTCGGCGTTAGGGTGGGCACCACTGACAACTGCAAAGTAGGTTGGGCAATGTAGTTGCGTGGATTCTGTTTAATCAACTCACGAAACGCATCACATTGTTCAGCGCTGGCGTGCGGCCCAACCAACATGCCGTAACCACCCGATTCATTGGCCGGCTTCACCACTAACTGCTCAATATTCGCCAACACATAGGCTTGATCATCGTCGTTGCGACACAGGTAAGTGGGCACATTCGGCACTAAAGGTTGCTCATTCAAATAAAACTCAATCATCGCTGGCACATACGCATAGACCACCTTATCATCTGCGACACCACAGCCTGGTGCATTAGCAATGCCCACCTTGCCGGCACGCCAAGCACGCATTAAGCCCGGCACACCTAGGGTCGAGTCCGGCCGAAATACCTCAGGGTCTAAGAACTCATCATCAATGCGACGATAAATCACATCAACACGCTTTAAACCTTCGATATTACGCATATAGACATAGTCATCATCACCGACGA
The DNA here is from genome assembly GCF_900112445.1 of Thiomicrospira sp. ALE5. Classification (GTDB taxonomy): domain Bacteria; phylum Pseudomonadota; class Gammaproteobacteria; order Thiomicrospirales; family Thiomicrospiraceae; genus Thiomicrospira. Next base: position 910,448 of record NZ_FOYY01000003.1, read on the forward strand.
CCAGGTCGCTACCCTCCACCAACTCAGCCCCCATTTCATGGGCTAAGAAGGCGTGTTCATAATAGGCCGAATTGAAAATCCCCGGTGTTAACACCACCACCTCAGCCAGTACTGAGTCATTAGGATTAAGCGAATTGAGCATCGACAATAATTTATTGGGATAATCCCCGACAGGCGCAATCATGCTATGTTCAAACAACTCAGGGAGCACCTGCTTCATAACCGCGCGGTTTTCTAACATATAGGATACGCCCGATGGCACGCGCAGATTGTCTTCCAACACATAAAATTGACCCTGTGCATCGCGCACCAAATCACTGCCACAAATATTAGACCAGGCGCCATGTTTTGGACGCATCCCGACACACTCAGGGCGAAAATTGCGCGAACTTAGCACAATATCAGCCGGCACCACACCAGCCTTGAAGATCTTTTGTTCGTTGTAGACATCATCAATAAAACAATTCAGTGCGCGTAAGCGTTGTTGCAGGCCTGCTGCCACCGATTGCCATTCACTGGCTTCAATGACGCGCGGCCAAATATCAAAAGGCCAAGCCCGATCGATATTGCCTTCATCACTATAAACCGTGAAGGACACGCCCATTTTGGCAATCGTTGCATCTGCCAAGGCCTGCAAGCCCTGCAACTGGTCCGAATTTAAGGCACGAAAATTATTGACCAAGTCCTGCGAACCGGCACGTGGCTCAGTATCGGATAGCATAGACTCATCATAAAAGGCGGGGTTATATGCCGACAGCATCATTACATCCTCATGTTTATTATATTTACTAGATTAAAGCACATAAAAAACCAAAATTTTAATTAATATTAGAAAACATATAATTAGGCATAAAAAACTAAAAAATAAAACGTTTTGTAAGAAAATCTTGAAACAAACCGCACCAAGTTAGAACAAAAAACAGCACAAACAAAACGACATAAAAATGCCCCGCTAAATCTCCTATAATAAAGTTCTTTTTAGCAGACGCTTGGGACGGCACGATGACCATTAAACTCGGGATCATAATGGATCCAATCGAACAGATAAAACCTTATAAAGACAGCTCATTTGCGATGCTTTTGGCCGCCCAAGCTCGCGGCTATGTTTTATATTATATGAATCCGAGCGATGTGTTCTTAGCACAAGGTCAACCCATGGCACGGATGCAAAGGCTGCGTGTCTGGGAGCAGGCTGATGATCCAAACTATTTTGAACTTCATGACCGCCAAGATCGCCCGCTTAATGAATTAGATATTGTGCTGATTCGCCAAGACCCCCCGTTTGATCAAGACTATCTCTATTGCACGCAAATTTTAGAACTCGCCGAACAACAAGGCGTGCTGGTGGTCAACAAACCCCAAAGCCTGCGCGACGCCAATGAAAAACTCTTTGCCACTTGGTTTAGCGATTGCATGACCGACACCCTGGTGACCGCGCAAGCTGATCTGCTCAAAACCTTTGTGGCGCAGCATCAAGACACCATTTTTAAACCACTTGATGCCATGGGTGGCGCGTCTATTTTTCGAGTAAAACAAGGCGACCCGAATCTCAATGTGATTATCGAAACCTTGACCAACCATGGCCAACACCTGATCATGGCGCAACGATTCTTACCGGAGATTGCGCAAGGCGACAAGCGTATTCTGATTATTGATGGTGAACCCGTGCCTTTTGCGCTGGCTCGCATTCCTCTTGCTGGCGAAAATCGCGGCAATTTGGCGGCCGGTGGACGGGGGGTCGGTCAACCGCTCACGGAGCGCGACCAGGCTCTTTGCGCCCGGATTGCACCCACTTTACGCGCCAAAGGATTATGGTTTGTTGGCCTCGATGTGATTGGCGACTACATTACCGAAATTAATGTCACCAGCCCGACCTGCATCCGTGAGCTGGATGCGCAATTTGGCCTCAAAATTGCCGACCAGTTAATGCAACGCTTAGAACAGGCGCTGCAAGAGCAAGCCATTCAACAACCAGCGCGCCATTAACCACATGCAGCCAAGCACGCGATTAACCACCTCTCGAACTCCACGCGTAATCTTAGGCCTAGTGTTAGCAGGCCTGCTGCTACTCGGTGGCTGCCAACCGACCCCGCCGCCGGTTGTGCAAACCTTCTATGTGTTTGGCACTGAAGTGACTGTGCATATTTATGACACCCCCGCACCGCAAGCCCAGCGTGCAATTCATGCTATCGAACAACATTTTTTAGCCATGCACCAGGCCTGGCATGCTTGGGAACCCCATGGCTGGGTGTATCAAATTAATCAAGCCATTGCGCAAGATCAGGCCATTGAAATCCCTGCCGATATCCAAGACTTCATCCAACAAACTCAGCAATTAAGCGCCCGCACTCACCATCTTTTTGACCCCGGCATTGGTAGCCTGATTGCACTATGGGGATTTCATCAGCGCGACTGGCAAGGCCCACCGCCCGAGCTTCACCTGCGCCAGGCCTGGTTAGACCAGCGCCCTTCCATTGCCGACCTCGCATTTGAGCAAGGCCAGCTCACTAGCCGCAACACAGAGGTGCGCTTGGATTTTGGCGGCAATCTCAAAGGTTTAGCGGTGCAGCAGGCCTGGTCAATTTTACAAGACCATCAAATACCTCACGCCCTGCTTAATCTAGGCGGCGACCTAGGCAGTTTTTCGGTTGATACACGTGATAAAAAACCCGATACAAACTGGACCATCAAACTACGCGACCCGCAACAACCAGAGCGCGCAATCGCCGAAGTGAGCCTACCCGCCAATATGGCCCTGTTCACCTCCGGTACCTATCAACGATACTTCGATTGGCAAGGGCAGCGCTTCAGCCACCTGCTTAACCCCAACACCGCCGCACCGGCTGATAGCTTTGCCTCTGTTAGCGTTTGGCACACAGATCCGGTGGTTGCTGACACCCTTGCAACGGCTCTACTCATTGCCGGCCCTAAAGATTGGCAAGCCTTAGTCGCTGAATTTGAGCTGAGTCACTATCTATTCATCGACCAGCAAAATCAGCTGATTGTCAGCCCTGCTCTTTCGCCCTGGTTAGTCAAGACGAACCCATAAGCCAGCGAATGCTATTAAATAAATCTGTTAAAATAATGGGCATTTCATGACCTAAACACCGACAGACTGACTCACAGAATGACACGAGGCCTACGTTGCAGCCCAAGATAGAAACATTACACAGTTATCAACACCAAATTTTAATTGCCAACCCCAGCTTGGATAACAGCTGGTTTGAAAAAACGGTGATTTATATTGCCGAAGACAGCGACCAACAAACCACCGGCCTAGTGCTTAACAAACCGCATAAATTCAAGGTTAACGACTTACTAGACTACTTTAATTTTACCCCTGTTGGCCAAGAGGATACCCGAGCAGAATTAGCAGAATATGTTCGTTTGGGCGGCCCCGTAGACAAAGAACACGGCTTTATTTTGCACCGCAACAATAACAACTGGCCCAATAGCATTGCATTAGAGGGCGGCTTAATCTTGAGCACATCAGAAGCGTTTTTAAAAGCCATCGCTTCTGGTGAAGCAGAAGCCCCTCATTTAGTATTTTTAGGCGTCGCTAGCTGGCATCCCGGCCAGTTAACTGAAGAAATCCAACGCAATTCCTGGCTTACTTGTCCCTATGATCCGGCTATCGTGTTTGATGTACCCATTGATCAGCACTGGAATCATGCCCTCGCCTCACTCGGCATTGACCCGGTTTTTTTAAGCAGTGAGGCCGGCCATGCTTAATCTACATGCCCTAGCACAAGGCCGCACTAAAGCCGATTTATCGGGGAGTTTGCTCGGCTTTGATTACGGGCTGGCACGCATTGGCGTGGCGATAGGTCAAACCATTAGCGACACGGCCACTCCTTTATGTGTACTAAAAAATCGCGATGGCCAAGTAAATTGGGATGACATCAGCGCGTTAATTACTGAATGGCAACCGGTGGGGCTGGTGGTGGGATTACCGCTACGTTTAAATGGTGAAGAACAGCCCTTTACCCAAAATGCCCGCAAATTTGCCCAACGCCTCGGTGGTCGCTACAACCTACCGGTGTTTTTAATCGAAGAGCAACTGAGTTCTATTGAAGCCGAACAGCGCCTGCGCGCCCAGTCCGCTGGCAAAAAAGCCAGCACCCGCCACGATTCATTGCTTGACGCACACGCCGCCCAAATTTTACTGACCAATTGGCTGGAGACCGCATGATCATGCCCAACCTTGATTTAGATTCCTTACTAGACCAACTTGCTGATGCTATCCGTCAAGCGCCCTTTTTTAGCGCCGACAGCAAAATGATTGGGCTGCGCACCGGCGGCGAATATATCGCGCTGGCCTTAGCCGAACGTCTGCAACTTAATGAAGCGATTGGCGTATTAGACAGCAGCTTTTATCGTGATGACTTTGCCACCAGCGGACTTAGCGCCCAAGTGCAACCGTCTAATATTCCATGGGATGTGCAAGATCAAACCATTATTTTGGTGGATGACGTGGTGCACACCGGACGCACCATTCGTGCCGCAATGAACGAAATTTTTGACTATGGTCGCCCAGCACGAATTATTTTAGCCTGCCTGATTGATCGCCAAGGTGGACGCGAACTGCCTATCCAGCCCGATTTTTATGCCTATGCCACTGCAGATGCGCTCCGCTTTAAATTACAAGGCCCTCGCCCCTTGAGCCTGCGCATTGAACCTTTGGAGGACACCCTATGAGCCCACGCCTAAATGCCCCCAACATTCAACTTAACGAGCTAGGCAAACTGAAACACTTTCTAACGCTGGAGGGTTTAAAACAAACTCACCTGTTAGAAATCCTCGATTTGGCGGAGTCCTTCATCAATCCGCAAACCAATGAAATCAAAAAAGTCCCCCTGCTGCGCGGCAAAACCATTATGAACTTGTTTTTTGAGCCGAGCACCCGCACCCGCACCACCTTTGAAATTGCCGAAAAACGCCTGTCGGCTGATGTAATGAACCTCAATATCAGCGCCTCGGCGACCAAAAAAGGCGAATCGCTACTCGATACCCTGTGGAACCTAGAAGCCATGCAAGCGGATATGTTTGTGGTACGTCATGCCGAAAGTGGTGCCGCGCACTTTTTTGCTGAGCACGTCGCCCCGCACGTGCATGTGCTGAATGCCGGGGATGGTCAACATGCGCACCCAACTCAAGCCATGCTGGACATGTTTACGATCCGCAAACTTAAAGGCGATGTGTTTGATTTAAACGTGGCGATTGTGGGCGATATTTTGCATTCACGTGTTGCGCGCTCCCAAATTCAAGCACTCAGCCTGTTAGAAGCGCGTGAAATTCGCGTTATTGGGCCAAAAACCTTAATCCCATCCTATCCTGAAAGCTTAGGCGTACAGGTCTACCATGATATGAAGCAAGGGTTAGATGGCGTCGATGTGGTCATCATGCTGCGTTTACAAAATGAACGGATGCAAAGTGCGCTACTGCCCAGCGCTGAAGAATACTTTAAAACCTATGGATTAACTGAAGAACGTCTGAATTATGCCAAAGCCGATGCCATTGTCATGCATCCCGGCCCGATTAATCGCGGTGTTGAAATTGACTCAGCGGTGGCTGATGGCCCACAATCGGTGATCTTACAGCAGGTCACCTATGGCATTGCCGTGCGCATGGCCGTCATGGCAACTATTATGAGTAATGCCGCCCAACTACAACAAGCCGATGCCCAAGCCAGCACGGAGACTCACTCATGAAAATGATTATTCAACAGGGCCGAGTGATTGATCCTTCACAACAGCTCGATCAAGTAACCAATATCTATATTAGTCAAGGGCATATTGCTGCAGTTGGCGATCAAGCGCCTGCAGGCTTCGAAACTAACCAAGACCTAGATGTCTTAGATGCGCAAGGCTTGTGGGTACTGCCTGGCCTGGTAGATTTGCAAGCCCGCTTAGGCGAACCCGGCAAACACCTCGCCGGCAGCATTGCCAGTGAAACCAAAGCGGCCGTGGCCGGCGGCATTACCACCTTGTGCTGCCCACCCGACACCCAGCCGGTCACCGACACCCAAGCCGTCACCGAACTCATTCAACGTCGGGCGCGCCAAGCCGCCACGGCGTTTGTTTTGCCACTGGGTGCGCTAACCAAAGGGCTTACTGGCGAACAACTCAGTAATATGAACGCCCTCAAAGCCGGTGGCTGCGTAGCGCTAAGCCAAGCCAATCAACCGATTCAAAACCCCTTGGTACTCAAAAACGCCCTCGACTATGCAGCCTCACAAGATTTACTGGTGATGCTGCGCTGCGAAAATCAGCAACTCAAAAATCACGGCGTTGCCCATTCCGGTACGGTCAGTACCCGCCTTGGCTTGAATCCGATTCCGCGTTCAGCGGAAACCATTGCGCTGGCGCGTGATTTAATTTTGGTTGCTGAAAGTGGCGTCCGCGCTCATTTTTCGCAACTTTCTTGCGCCGAATCTGTGCAGATGATTGCCCAAGCAAAAGCACAAGGCTTACCGGTCACCTGTGATGTAGCCGCCCATCAGCTACACCTCACTGAAATGGACTTGCTGGAGTTTAACAGTCTATTTCATGTTAGCCCGCCGTTGCGCAGCCAGGACGACCAACGTGCGTTGGTTGCAGGCTTAGCTGATGGCACAATTGATGCCATTGTCAGCGACCATACCCCGCTAAACAAAGACCATAAGCTACTACCATTTGGTGAAAGCACACCCGGTATTAGTAGTTTAGAAACACTTCTACCCTTAACACTTAAATTAGTTGCAAGTGGCCAGTTAACCTTGGAACGTGCCATCAGTGCCTTAACTTGGCAGCCCGCCAATATTATTAATGTGATGGCCGGAAGGCTGGGGAGTGGCTACAGTGCAGATCTCTGTTTGGTCGATCCAGAAACCTTCTGGGCATTTGAACCTGCACAACTGATTTCAGCGGGTAAAAACTCACCTTTTGCCGGTTGGCGTTTTGAATCAGCGGTGGTCACCACGCTGTTTCAGGGTCGCACGGTTTATCAAAACCGTGCCGTGTAAGCGACATAAGTCTTGATGAATAGCCTGATCACCCTATTAAGCTGCAACGCCCAACCCAACCAGGCCTGGTTGTGGCAAACAGAACAAGCGCATGAGATTGAATTTGGTAGGGTTGGCCATTTCACCGAGCACATCACCGCTAAAGCCTGGCACAACCAAGCTACCGCAGATGGTCGGGTTAGAACCCAATGGCTCAGTGACCAGGCCTGGTTAGACACATGGCAGACCGGAGACCTGTTGCATGTCACGCTGCGGCAAGACTTCATTCGCCCCGATGGCGTAAAGGTCTGGCCACAACAAGCACAAATTTGGTTAGCAGATCGCAGCAGCCTCGCTTGGGTCTTAGCCGCCGCAAAAGAACGCCATCAAGCAATGCAAGCAGGCCTAGTAGTGGCACCGATGATTGCGCTACTCAAACATGATCCCCTACTACCGGTGCAACTGAAACCGGCGCGATTTATATTAGAGTTAACCGAGTCGGCATTGGGTGCCGTGCCATTATTGGAGGATTGGGGCGTAGTCAATCGCGTAGCACACCCAGATGGGCTGCCAGGTTGTTATGAAGGGACGCTGGCAGACCTACTGGCAGACTTTGTTCATCACTTACCTAAGCAGATGCCCGAAAATCAGCAGGCCTGGTACTTATTAGGACAACTCGATAAAGCTGATCAGCAGACCTGCTTAAATCAGGTCAATCATCTGCAACTGCGCCCTTATTTAGCGCTTAAATAAAAAGCCCGAACAATTCGGGCTAATCAATGAAGCAACCATCCTTGCAACGAACAACTAAAACTCCGTCCACTCATCAGCATCCGTGGTTTTAGTGTCAGACGGCTTAGCAGACCCTGGCAATGATGCTGGTTTTACAAGTTTGTCTGCCATTATAGGCTTGCTCTGTTCAAGTTGCTTAACGGGACGGTGAAGATCTCGGCCAGTATTAAAGAAGGCCATATTGCGACTCAATTCTTGAGCTTGCTCACTCATGCTTTCCGCTGCTGCTGATGTTTCTTCTACGAGTGCCGCATTTTGCTGCGTAACCTGATCAATGTCGGCTACCGCCTGATGCACTTGATTGACGCCATCGGCCTGCTCTCTTGATGCTTCACCAATATGCTCAATCATCGATGTTACATTTTCGATGGCATTGTTAATTTCGGCCAGCATGTCACCAGATGAGGATGCCAATTTGCTACCCTCATCAATCCGAACCACGCTTTCATCAATCAATGCTTTAATATCCTTAGCCGCTTCGGCAGATTTTTGTGCCAAGGCACGCACCTCACCCGCAACAACGGCAAAACCACGACCATGATCACCTGCCCGTGCCGCTTCAACCGCTGCATTCAAGGCCAATAGATTTGTTTGGAAAGCAATACCATCAATCAAACTGACAATTTCAGAAATCTTGTGACTCGATTCCTGAATAGCGTTCATCGCTGCAATGGTTTGCTGCATCACCTGCGAACCGTCATTGGCTTTAAGCTGTACATCCTGTGCGACACGCGTTGCCTCAAGGGCATTCTGCGTATTGTTTTGAACCGCCGAATTCATCTCTTCCATAGTGGCAGAGGTTTCTTCCAACGCCGCCGCCTGCTCTTGTACACGCTGGCTCAAATCCTGTGAACCTTTAGACACTTCGTTTGCCGCACCATTAACCACATCTGCACTATTAAGGGCACCGGCAATAATGCCCGCAAGATTGTCCGCATTCGCATTAATAGCCGTTTTGAGTTGATCTAACTGGCCTTGGCAGTCGGTGGTGACCGCTTGGGTGAGATCGCCTTGGCTTTGCGCATCCATAACACGGGTGATATCGCCAATAACATCCTCAAGCACCGTAACCGTTGCATTTATTGAATCTTTTAGCTTATTCATATCGCCAGCCGCTGCAATTTTCACCCGCTCGGAGAATTGGCCTTCTGATACATTAGACATGACGCTGTTAATTTCACTAATCACGCGATTCATGGCGGCCATGGACGTTGAGGCAGAGTCAATCATCGCCTTATATTCACCCTGCGCTTGGGTGTCGATATTGACACTAAACTGACCGTCGCGTAGGTAGCCCATCGTCTTTTTCAACTGCGCCATGACATCGGTAATATTGTCGGCACTGGTATTAATGCCGTCTTTGAGTTTATTAAGGTCACCCACCAGCTCACGGGTGACACGCTGATCAAAGCGCCCTTCTGACAATGCTTTAACGACCTCATTCGCTTCACTAATGGCATCTTGCATATTCGACAACAGGAAATTGACCGCTTTACCCATCTCACCGATTTCATCTTGGCGTTTGTCATCGGCACGTATGCTGAAATTGCCGGTTTGGCTAATTTGCGCCAGACTGCCTTGAATCGCTGATAAACCGCGGGCAATCAAACGTGGGATATAAACGGCGACCGCAATCGATAAAACCACCACCAACAAACTGATAATAATCATCATGCGCACAATGTCTTCATTGAGCGCCTGCACCATCGGACCGACTTGGTTTTGTTCTGCTTGGATACGTGATACCACTTCTTGCAAGCGACCTTCAACATCGCTACCGATTCGATCCATTTCGCTGATATTTGAATTGGTTAGATCTATAACACGTTGCAAATCACGCATTTGCTGAACATAAACATCAATCAATTGTTCGGTATCGCGCATTTGAGCAATTAGATCAAGGTTTTGCATATTTTCGCGCAGAGTTGCAAGACGCTGTTCAGAACGTTCAAACTCTTGATAGGCGATCTCCATGATGTCCGGCGTGCCCTCGCGAATAAAGCGCTGTCCAGCAATACGCGCTACAAGCAAGTTACGATTTAGCAAACCTAAATCCCGAACCACCTCAGGAGTTTCAGCGCTACGCAAAATGTCAGTAATGTTTTGTTCGATTTGCGGCCCGGTTTCAAAGGTAAGGGCATGTACCAATGTATCGCGTTCCGCTATGAGTAATTGAATGCGATCAAAATTGGTGCGGTATTCGCGCAATGCAACCATGATTTCTTGAGCTTGACGCTCACGCTCAGAGCCTGTCAAGCGTTCGGTTAAACGCTCTGTTTCATTAACGAGCTCGTTGTAACGCGCATTAAAACCCTCCGCATTTTCAGGGCTAGAGCTCCTTAAATAACGCATCAAGTTCATGCGCGTCGCAAACATGCTAGAATCAACATCAGTCGCAACCACCGCATTAATGGCTAAGGTTCGATAATCAGCAAAACCACCGGCCGATTCCTGTACCTTGACGATACTATATACCGCCAATCCAATCACCATCAAGGTAATTACAATAAAACTTCCCAAGAGTTTAGCTCTGATTGACTTAAACATATTCATTCACCTTATGAACAAGAATACTTATTACTAATAATTTTAATACGTAGAGGGCTGGATAGGGAAACCAGCTTGAAATCAGGTTGTCTAGTACAGATCTAACAGCAATCTATCCAATTAGAAAAACAATCAACATCATTAAAGCATAAAAACATGAAAGAAAGCTTTTTAAATAATAAAAAACCCAGCACAGGGCTGGGTTTTTTTGATCAACTAACCTGTAACGGCATAGTGATTAGTCGAGTTTACGTAACTCACGCTCTGCGGCCGCGCGGGGTAATGGCACATAACCATCATTATTCACAATGGTTTGCCCTTCTTTAGACAACACCATTCTCATAAACTCTCTAACCGCTGGTTCCATAGGCTGTGAAGGTGGATTGTTCACATAAACGTACAACAGGCGCGCTAATGGAAAATCACCCGTTGCGGCATTTTCTGCATTCGCTTCAAAAAATTGCTCACCGGCTTCACGTGCTAAAGGTACTGAGCGAACACTTGAAGTTAGATAGCCGACTCCTGAGTAACCAATGCCGTTAACTGATGCTGACACACCTTGCACAACCGATGCTGAACCAGGTTGCTCGTTAACTGAGTTTTTAAAATCGCCACGACAAAGGGCTACATTACGGAAATAACCATAGGTACCCGATACTGAGTTACGCCCGTATAATTGGACGGGGCGATTCGCCCACTCACCCGTTAAACCCACATCACCCCAGGTGGTGGCATCCTCACGTGCGCCACACGCTCGGGTCGATGAAAATAATGAATCCACCTGAGACAGGGTAAGTCCCTCAATAGGGTTATCCTTGTGCACAAATACCGCTAAAGTATCAATTGCCACACCGATTTCAGTCGGGGCGTAACCATAACGCGCCTCGAAAGCCGCAATTTCACCTGAACGCATGGCACGACTCATAGGACCAAATTGAGCTGCACCTTCAGTTAAAGCCGTCGGAGCAGTGGATGAGCCAGCACCTTGAATCTGCACATTCACATTCGGATACATACGATTAAATTCTTCTGACCATAAAGTCATCAAGTTGTTCAAGGTATCTGAACCAATTGAGCTCAAAGAGCCAGAGATACCTGAAGTCCGCTCATAACTTGGCAAAGTAGGATCCACACCCGCTAAAACTGGCTGTATTGTTAAAGCGGCCGCAGCAAAACCCATGGTGGCTAATAATTTACGACGTAGCATAGTTAAGCTCCTTAAGAGAATTAAATAAATTTAAACTTCAGGATTAGTATGCGGGAGCTAAATAACAGTTAAATGAAGAAGATTTGACAGTTTTATGACAAGCACTAAACAGGTCGATATTAGGCCGGATCGCGAACCATAGCTGTAGGAAAAATAACGCGAAATGTTGAACCGACTTTTAGACGACTTTGAATATCCAACTTGGCCTGATGACGCTCAATAATATGTTTGACTATGGCTAGCCCCAGACCCGTGCCGCCTGAACTACGTGAGCGTGCGGTGTCCACACGGTAAAAGCGCTCGGTTAATCGCGGGATGTCTTCTCGTGCAATACCAATACCGGTGTCTTTAACTTGAAAAACCAATTGATGTTGTTTATTCTCAAACCAACGCACCGTGATTTTGCCTCCTGCTGGCGTGTAGCGAATGGCATTACTCACCAGGTTCACAAACACGCTGCGTAGCGGATCTACTAACCCAAAAAGGTTTTTGTGGGTCGCTATTTCGAACTTTATATCGTGTTCGTTTTGGCTAAGTTGGTGCATTTCCTGTTCAAGTGCCATTAATACATCTTGCATATCAATCACATCGGGCGGTGTTTTATAACTATCCGCTTCAATTGAGGATAGCGTTAACAAGTCGTTGATAATGTTCTGCATTCGCTGAGCTTGGCTGCTCATTTGCTCAACGGGACCGTGCCATAAGGGTGGAAAGCTAGCGAGCTCATCTTGCATCAACTCCAAATAACCGGTTACCACCGTTAAGGGTGTCCGCAACTCATGTGAGGCATTTGCCACAAAATCACGTCGAACTTGGGCAAGGTTATGCTCGGCGGTAATGTCACGCACGATAAATAAAAAATGGTGTTGAAAATAAGGCACCATTGATGCACTTAGTCGCTGGGTGCTTTGGTGAGTTTGATAAAACTCAACGCTTTGCTCAAAATCAGCCATCTCAAAATAAGCGATAATTTCAGGCTGACGCAGCAAATTAGTAATAAGTTGACCTACGTCCCGTTGATTTAAACCTAACAAATCTTCGGCAGCGTGATTAATCCATTCAATTTTAAAATTCTTAGATAATGAAATATGTGCATCTGGCAATAGGTTCATGGCCTGCTGAACTTGATCCGTTTCCGATCTTAGCCGCTTAATTTGGCGTTTTTCTTTGTATGACTTTTCAAAATAGGCATCAAAAACATCACCCCACACACCAAAAGGTACTTGTTGTGCCACTAAGTCTGGACTTTTGACCATGCGCAAAAACTGCGCAAAAAAATACATATTTCGCAATACGTACAACAAAAACGCAACCACAAATGACCAGCCCCAAGCCTGAGTAAACAATCCAAGAACTGTGGCCAGAAGCACCAGCCCTGCTATGCCAATCACTTCCTCGTGAAAACGCATCCTTGTTGATAAGTCAAAAAACGGCTTTATACCAAGCACTCAACAGACCCATTACTCATCTGAAAAACGTGGATCAGGTTCCGAAAAACGGTAACCTGCACCACGAATAGTGTGGATGTAATCTTCACATTGTAGCGGTTCAAGCAACTTGCGTAAGCGGCGAATATGCACATCCACTGTACGCTCTTCAACCACCACTTGCTGACCCCAGACCTGATCCAATAGCTGGCCCCGAGAATAAACTCGATTAGGATGCTGCATAAAAAACTGCATCAGCTTAAACTCGGTAGGCCCCATACGGACCTCTTGCTCTTTTGCCCAAAAACGATAACTGGCCAAATCCATTCTCAACTCACCAAGTTGCAACACTTCTGTAGTTTGAGTTTCTGGATCCTGGCGACGAAACAAGGCACGAATACGCGCAACTAAAGCCCGAGGAGAAAACGGCTTAACCACATAATCATCAGCGCCCGCATCAAAACCCATTACTTGATCGGTTTCTTCACCACGCGCCGTTAACATCACAATCGGTAAGCTGCGCGTTTTCTCATCCTGTCGAATACGTTGCGCGAGCTTAACCCCACTAATACCCGGTAACATCCAATCCAGAATAAGCAAATCCGGCGTTTCATCCTGTATTTTTTGCCAGCCCTGTTCAGCATTAGCGGCCAAAACCACGTCATAGCCTGCTGAACTTAGGGTAAAGTGCAACATATCACGAATAGCCGATTCGTCTTCTACGACGAGTATTTTGGCAGGGGGCATAAAGTCTCTCATCATGGTAATCAATTAACTAATATTTTCTAAAAACTCAGCTAAACGATTCGGATCAATATTACGCATTTCCTGGCCATTCACTAAATAAATAATGGTTTCTGCCATATTTCGAGCATGATCGGTAATGCGCTCACTTGCTCGTAAAGCATAAATCAATTCAAACAAACATACCACATCGACATCCGAATCTTTAAAAAGTGCCATGACTTCATCAGTCGTCACTTTAAAGAGTTCGTCCACACGCTCTTCCTCTTCAATAATGCTGCTACAATCTTTTATATCTAAACGCGCAAATGCATTTAAGGCTTTCTGGAGCATTTCAGTAGCACGCGAAGCAATCTCAATCAGTTGTTTATACCCTTCTAACCCCTGACAGCGTCCATCATCCATCTTAGCAATCTGGATAACCATATTGGCAATCTTGACCACCTCATCGCCCATGCGTTCTAAATCGACCCCTAAACGGATCGACGCAATAACCAGCCTTAAGTCAGACGCGGTGGGCTGTTGACGCGCCAATAACCGCACACTCAAACGATCAATTTCAATTTCTTGTTGGTTAACCAGCTTATCAAGATTAATAACCTCTCTAGCTTCTTGAATATCGTAATTTTGCACCGCGTGAATAGCGCTAGCCAACTGACGCTCGACTAGGCCACCCATCTCTAAAACCTGGTTAAATAATTCTTCGAGCGCACGGTTAAATGAGCCAGATACATGTGAAGTAAACTCTTTTTTTTCCATAATCTTATCCCTATCCTTTTGTGGGTATTAACCGTAGCGCCCGGTAATGTAATCCTCGGTTCGTTTAGTTTGTGGATTAGTAAATAAACTATCTGTATCGGTGTATTCAATTAGTTCGCCCATATACATAAATGCGGTGTAATCCGATACTCGGGCTGCTTGCTGCATGTTGCGGGTAACAATTAAAATCGTAAAGTCTTTTTTCAACTCAAAAATCAACTCTTCAATCGCCAAGGTTGAAATCGGGTCTAAGGCCGAAGTAGGTTCATCTAGTAACATCACCTCTGGCTGAATCGCAATCGCCCGTGCAATACACAAACGCTGCTGCTGACCACCCGACATCCCCAAGGCATTTTCATTTAAACGGTCTTTCACCTCATTCCACAAACCGGCACCTTGCAAGGCCCATTCGACGGTATCATCAAGCGTTGACTTATTATTCACACCCTGCAAACGCAGGCCATAAGCCACATTCTCATAGATACTTTTAGGAAAGGGATTCGGCTTTTGAAATACCATCCCAATGCGACGACGAATTTCAGCTACATCCACTTCTTTGGCGTACATATCCTGGCCATGAATATGCATCTTGCCCTCAACGCGCACGATATCGATCAAATCGTTCATGCGATTGAAGCAACGCAACAAGGTTGACTTACCACAACCTGACGGACCAATAAAAGCAGTGACTCGATTCTCTGGAATATCCATCGTGACATTTTTTAACGCCTGTGAGTTGCCATAATATAAATCCCAATTTTTGACCTGGATCGCAATTTTTTCATCTGAAAGACTCATATTGCGGTGATCTCGCCCAGTATTGACACTAATGTTCTGACTCATTACTTTTTCCTTTTAACCTAAATTCTGTCAATTAATTTCTGGTAATTAATGTTCGAGCGATTTATATTTTTCGCGAAGACGGTTGCGGATCATAATCGCGCCCAAGTTTAAGGTCACAATCACCAGTACCAGCAACAGCGAGGTGGCATAAACTAATGGCTGCGCTGCTTCAACATTGGGGCTTTGGAAGCCCGCATCAAAAATATGAAAGCCGAGGTGCATAAACTTCTGATCCAAATGCACAAAGGGCGGATTCGCATTCACCGGTAACTCGGAAACCAGTTTTACAACACCCACAAGCATGAGTGGCGCGACCTCTCCGGCAGCACGCGCAATCGCCAGAATTAAACCCGTCATAATGGCTGGTGTTGTCATCGGCAACACTATTCGCAATATCACTTCCAGTTTGGTAGCACCTAACGCTAGCCCCCCCTCTCGAAGCGAACGTGGAATCCTTGACAAGCCTTCATCGGTTGACACAATCACCACCGGAAGGGTTAACAAGGCCATGGTTAACGCCGCCCACAGCAGGCCTGGTGTACCAAAAGTGGGATTAGGCAGCACATGGCTGTAAAACATTTGATCTATGTTGTAACCAAGCACATAGACAAAGAAGCCTAAACCAAAAATACCAAATACGATTGAGGGAACCCCTGCTAGGTTATTGATTGAGATACGCACCAACTTTAAAACTGGTCCTTCTTTGGCATATTCGCGCATATAGATCGCGGCTAAAATACCCATTGGCATCACAAATAAGGTCATCAAGATGACCATCGTAAAGGTACCGACGATGGCAGGGAATACCCCGCCTTCGGTATTGGCATTACGTGGATCATCGAGTAAGAAATTTTTAATTGAGCCAAAAAAGAAAGCGGTTTTTTCACCAAGGTGCATTTCATTTGGTTGCCAAAACCGCACGACATGATCTAAACCGAGCCGACGCTCAGCACCATCAGCAAGACTTACAATGACTGTGCCTAATTGGCTTAATTGGTTATATAGCTCATTGCGTACCGTTTCTAGCTCGCTAAATTCTTGATTTAAACGCGCACGATCAGCATCAAAATCAGCGATGATTTGTTCCGTTAACTGCCCTCTTTGCTCTAAACGACGTTGTTCAAAACGTAGCTGCTCTAACTGATAATTGATATTACCAATCAACCCTCTTTCAATATGACGCAACTCTTGGCGAATTTGATGACTTTTTGCTAGCTGTGAACGCATCCGATCTTTAACTAAGACTAGATCGTCAATGCGCTCACCATTAACCTCAAATGCCTCGATGACCGCATACATATCACCATGTTCATATCTTTCAAAAACACTTAAACCTTCGGCAAGCCGCTTCGATGTAATTGCATTTTCAGGAATCCACCTAAAATCGAGACCATAAATTTCACGGTTCGCTGTTTTTAATAAAATTTGATTTTCACGCAAACTGACTCCGGGGTTCTGCGGATCTTCAAACACGCGCACGCGGGTGTTATGAATTTCAGCGGTATAGACTGCAGATTCCGTTGCTTGTTCAACTTTAAACTCATAGATCGAGTGCGGCCAAAAGTGACTTAACCCACGTGCTGAAATCATTAACAGTAAACCAAATACGAGTACAACAGCGATACTAACGGCAGACGCACTAAACCATACCCAATGTTCGCCTTTGCTCATCCATGTTTTCATGACTAATTCCTTTTATCTTGGGTAATAGCGTTAAAGTGAACCGTATTTTTTACGCATACGCTGACGCACTATTTCGGCTAGGGTGTTAAAAAAGAAGGTGAAAATAAACAACACTAAACCGGACAGGAACAGCACACGATAATGAGTACTATCGACTTCGGTTTCCGCCATTTCAACCGCCAGGTTGGCCGCTAAGGTTCGCATTCCCTCAAAGATATTGACGTCCATTAATGGCGTATTACCCGATGCCATTAATACGATCATCGTTTCGCCCACCCCACGTCCAAAGCCCAGCATAACCGCTGAAAAAATACCCGGACTGGCCGTTGGCAGCACGACACCGACCATAGTCTGCCAACCACTGGCACCCAACGCATAGGAACCGTTAACTAGATAACGTGGCACACTGTAAATCGCGTCTTCGGCCACCGAAAAGATGGTCGGAATTAAAGCAAAGCCCATTGCAAAGCCGATCACCATCGCGTTGCGTTGATCAAAATCAATCCCAGCACTATTGGTCAACCAATCACGCATATCACCGTTAAAGAACATCCTCTCAATCGGTACACTCATGCTGAGGGCAAACCAACCCAAGAAAATGACCACCGGTAACATCAAAACCGCTCTACGCCCAATCGGCACCATTAAACGAATCTTTTCGGGCAACCGAGACCAGCCATATCCAAACAGCAGTATGCCTATGGGTACGACAAAAACGATGGCAAAAAAGCCTGGTAAATTTGCTTCCATGTAGGGTGCCAACCAAAGACCCGCAAGGAAACCTAAAATAACGGTAGGCAAGGCTTCAATAAGCTCAACAGACGGCTTAATCCATTGACGCGTTTTTTTGTCCATAAAAAACGCGGTGTAGATGGCAGCAAAGATCGCAATCGGTACGGCAAATAACATTGAGTAGAGCGCGGCCTTAATCGTCCCAAAGGTTAAGGGCGTGAGTGACATTTTGCCTTCGAAGTCGTCGGTTGCACCTGTAGACTGCCAAGTATGGGTCGGCTCTGAATACCCCTCATACCACACCTTTTTCCATAAGGATGAAAATGAAATTTGAGGGTGAGGATTGTGAATGTCATAGCTAATTAAACGTCCCGACTGGGTTTCAACTAGGGCACCGTTTTCGCGCGGTGCAAAGCGGATAAAGTTAATCGGATCTTGTAAACCCGTAGCCACTCCTTTTAAGTGACGTTCCGACGTAGAGTAGAACAGATTAAATTGTCCATCGTTGTCACCAAGGGCTAACCCGCGACGCGTACCTTCAATACCTATGGCGGTAATCGGCTGCTCACTGCGTGAAAAATCACGAATTTCTTGTAATGCGAAATCATTATTACGATCCCGCACCGGAAACCATTGAACTACGCGACCCTTATCGGTACCAAATAACATCGAGGTATTACCATTGAGGTATTTAGCCGTTGTAATCGTCTCATCAGGACGAACAACACGTAGCTGCTGCAACAATTCCGGCTGCTCTATATTACTTATTTGGTAATAACGCGCGAGACCATCACGCGCAACCAACACCAAATCACGCATATTCCTGGCAAGCATTATGTAGTCGGCAACAAAATCGGTACTAATTTGAGATTGCGCCCTTGGGCGAAGCTGAATTTCATCAGAAATAAACGACGTCCGCTTGGTATAGG
Organism: Thiomicrospira sp. ALE5; assembly: GCF_900112445.1. Taxonomy (GTDB): domain Bacteria; phylum Pseudomonadota; class Gammaproteobacteria; order Thiomicrospirales; family Thiomicrospiraceae; genus Thiomicrospira. The sequence goes on from NZ_FOYY01000003.1 coordinate 929,093, forward strand.
TTTGAATACTGACTTTATCTGAAAAATTAGATTGAGCAACAATCATCATGCGCTCATCAACATCTCGTACCGCTAATCGATCAACAGGACCATCATGGATTGCCTTGGGCTCTTCTCCAAAAGGCCAATCCACCACCGGCGTAATGACCCGTTGACCATCAGGATAGGTTAACTCAAAACGTATTTGGCCTAATATGACGCCTCCATCACCTAAACCAAACGCAAAACGATTCGTTGGCTCATCTACTAGGGTGAAGCTAGTAATTTGCGTGCCCACTGGCACAGGTACTCTTTCATCAAGTAACACATCGGCATTTTCTGTAGAAAAGCCAAGTATCTGACCCAGATCAGTAATACGTACCCCGACTTCTTTATAATCATCAATGGCATAATGCACTGTACTCTGATCAATTCCACCCGGCACGAGCATCTCAGTGCGTTTGTCTATGTCTGCTGACACGAACATCGGCAACACAACATAAATCAAAAAAAACATTATCAGGAAAACGGCAAAAATAATCCCTATTCCGCCGCTACTAATACCATATTTTGCGGTATGATCAAGAATACGACGACGTAATAAACGCCGTTTCGAGCGTTGACCAGTTAAGGCCTCATTAAGATTGTCTTTGGCAAGCTGGCTCATTTGAACGGATTTCCACCCTGTTAGATTAATTTCAACACACTATATCGAGCCAATATTACAGCTATGTGTCAAAATAGATTTAATTTCAGCCTGCAATCGCACCAAAAGCAAATCAAATGCACCAAAATAGAATATTGCCGTTTAAGGACTAGGTGACTAAAAACCAAATTCGAATACAAAATTCATTTTTAAATCAACAGGGTACACGCAACTAAATTACAAAAAATGAATAACTGGCACGGTTTCCGCTTTAATATCAATGACAATATAATTACAACCACAACGAAGGATAAAGATTATGTCGCAAGCTATTTTCGATCTCATCAAAGAACAAGATATTAAATGGGCTGATTTGCGTTTCACCGACACGATTGGCAAGGAACAACATGTCACCATTCCTGCTACTGAGGTAGACGAAGACTTTTTCGAAGACGGCCATAGTTTTGACGGCTCATCAATCCGTGGTTGGAAAGGAATCCAAAACTCTGATATGTTGTTGATGCCTCAAACTGATGGTTTTTATTCAGATCCATTTACCAATGATCCCACCATTGTTATCCGATGCATGATTGTTGAACCCTCAACATTAGAACCCTATGAAAAGGATCCACGCGGCATTGCCAAGAAAGCGGAAATGTATTTAAAGTCTACCGGCATAGCTGATTCGGCATTTTTTGGCCCAGAACCAGAGTTTTTCGTGTTTGATGATGTGCGCTGGGGTGCAGATATGTCTGGCTCATTTGTTAAGATCGATGGTGGTGAATCATCATGGAACTCTGAAAAAGTTTACGAAGGCGGTAATATGGGTCACCGTCCAAAAGTTAAAGGTGGTTATTTCCCAGTTCCACCGGTTGATCAGCTACATGAAGTTCGTGCTGATATCTGCGCTATGGCCGAAGCAATTGGCTTGAAAATTGAAGCGCATCACCACGAAGTGGCTAACAGTGGCCAATGCGAGTTAGCCATTGCCGGCAACACTCTAACGGCTAAAGCTGACGAAGTGCAAATGCTTAAGTATGCCGTGCATAATACTTGCCACCAGTTAGGCAAGACCGCTACCTTTATGCCTAAGCCTGTTGTAGGCGATAATGGTTCAGGGATGCACATTAACCAGTCGCTTTCAAAAGGTGGTAAAAATATCTTTGCGGGTGATGTCTATTCTGGTTTGTCACAAGAAGCACTATGGTACATTGGTGGTCTGATGAAGCATGCTCGTGCATTAAATGCTTTCACTAACCCAGGCACTAACTCTTACAAGCGTTTGGTACCCGGCTTCGAAGCGCCGATCTTACTAGCTTACTCAGGCTCTAACCGTTCAGCGTCCATCCGTATTCCTTATGCGGCCTCAGAACGTGGTCGTCGTGTTGAATTACGCTTCCCAGACCCAACGGCTAACCCATATCTAGCCTTTGCCGCTTCGTTAATGGCTGGCCTAGACGGTATTATCAACAAGATTGACCCAGGCGCACCGGCTGAGAAAGATTTATATGATCTACCACCAGAAGAAGAAGCTACCTTTGAAACAGTGTGCTCTTCTCTAGAAGAGGCATTAGATGCGCTTGATAAAGACCGCGCGTTCTTAACGGCAGGTGGCGTATTCACTGATGAAGCGATCGATTCATATATCGCACTGAAAATGGAAGACGTGACTCGCATGCGCGCAACCACGCATCCGATTGAGTTTGATATGTATTACTCAGCTTAATCGATTCTCTGGAGAGCGATCTCCAGATAGAAACCTACGCATAAAAAACCCAGCTTAATGTTGGGTTTTTTGTTTAACGCAACCAACCTTGTACAATTTCACTAAAGTTATTTCTTTTAAGATAAACCGCAATCATTAGCAAAATCCACGACCAAATTAAAACAGGCCAATGTGTCCAACGACTAAAGGGAGTTTGTCCTTCATAAGGCTGAATATGACCTCGCAATACACCCACTTCATAGGCTGGAATCTGCTGCTTAACCTGACCATCTACGCCAATAATGACGGTATAGCCCGTATTGGTCACGCGTGCTATTTCACGCCCAAGCTCACGCGCACGCATCTGCGCTTCTTGACGCAGTTGTGCCGGCTCTAAGGTATGACTAAACCAGGCATCATTACTGGCGGTAATTAAAAACCTGGCCTGCGGTACATCCCTGGCAATCAAAGCACCAAACATCATCTCAAAACAAATCGATACACCCACAGAATGCCCAGCCAATTCCATTAATGGCTGTCGCGCTGGACCGGCACTAAACTGCGAAAAGGGCAAATTAAGATAGTCAGCAACCGATTCAATGACCCCAGACATCGGGTAATACTCACCAAATAACACCAACTTACGTTTATGGTAAATTTGATCAGGTTGACGCAGATTAATCATAGAGTTGAAGTATTGATTGGCGCTCGGGTCGGGGCGCGTAATGGCTCCCACTACAATATCACGCGATTGCAATTGTGCATCACCCACAAAGTGTCGTAGCAGGCCTGCTGCTGCTTGATCATAATAGCCAGGAATCGCCGTTTCTGGCCACACCACAATTTGCGCATCCAAGTGCTCACGCGTTAAACGCGTATACAAGCGCATCATATTGGCAAACTCTGATGTCTGCCATTTAATATCTTGCGAAATATTACCCTGAATCAAGGCAACCGATACCGGATCATCAACAGGGTTAACCCAAGCTACTTTTTGCAAGCTTCCGCCAAGCGGCCACAAGAAAACCATCACTAAAGCGGCAGGCAAGACTTGACGGTACTGCAGCATCCATACCAACAGGCCTGCGGTCATTGCAACAGCAAAACTCACACCATAAACACCGAATACAGGTGCATAACCATCCAGCCAGGTGTCCAAGTGCGAAGTGCCCATTAACAAGAAAGGCAAGCCTCCAAAGGTATGGGTGCGCAACCACTCGACCAACACCCAAACAGCTGGCATCAACCACAACAGGGCTGCACCCGGCCAATTATGCGATGCTAATTTACGAATTACCAGGCCTGCTAAAGCGACAAAACTGGATAACAGCAGCACAAACAAGGCAACGAGAATAATAGCGGCTAGCAGGCCTGCTTCTGAATAAAAATAAATACTCGAGAATAACCAGCTTACACCCACGCCAAATTGGCCAATACCGAACCACAGACCATATCGCGCACCATCTGCCAAACTGTTTGACTTGGCCAACCATAGCCAAAACAAGCCGGTCAGGCCAGCTAAAGCGAACGGAGATAACTCAAAGGGTGCAAAACCCAACACGGTCATGGCGCCAAAAATAATGGCTAAACCTGCCCAACGATTTGGTACCAAGGCTTGGCCAAACGCGACTAATGCATGTTTGAGTTTAATCATCAATATCAGCAGACCCAGCGTCTGATGCTTTATTCACCGGCTTGACTAAGAATAAATGGACACGCCGACTATCCGCTTTTAAAACACGAAAATTAAACCCTTGCAGCACAAGCTCTTCGCCTTTTTGCGGAACATGTCCTAAGTGTGTTGCAATTAAGCCACCAAGTGTTTCAATATTGCTGTCATGATCCAATACTACTTTAAATGTCTCGGCAAAAACCTCAAGTGGTGTAATGGCTTGTACTTTAAAACTGGTGCCATTTTGCGCCTTGATTAAAGCTTCTTCATCTTCATCATGCTCATCTTCAATTTCACCGACGATTTGCTCAAGGACATCTTCAATGGTAACTACGCCGGCCAGTCCGGCATACTCATCTACCACCAGTGCCATGTGGTTGTGACTAGACTTAAATTCACGCAGCAACACGTTAACCCGCTTACTCTCGGGAATAAACACCGGTTTGCGGTAAATTGAGCGCAGGTCTTCAATCGAATTTAATTGACCCTGCACCATGAGCTTCAAAACATCTTTTGCCAGCAAAATACCTAATACTTGATCTTTCGTTTCGGAAATAACGGGATAACGAGAATGGGCAGAGCGGGCAATTTCACTCAAAATGACGTCTAAAGGTTCAGACTCATCAATGACATCGACTTGAGGGCGCGGCACCATAATGTCGCGCACCCGCATCTCATTAACATCTAACACCCCTTCAATCATAAAAAAAGCGTCATGATCGATTAGTCCCTGCTGTTGCGCATCTTTCAGCAGGGTGATAAGGTCGTCTAAATCCTCCGGTTCATTCGAAAATACACGGGCGATACGATCTATCCAAGACGACCTGCTACTACTGTCACTTTCACTCATGGTGAGGGCTTAACTCCATTGCAATAAAATAAATTAAAATAATAAGATTAGTAAGGATCGGCAAAACCTAACTTGCGCAGAATACACGACTCCAATCGCTCCATTAGCGCCGCTTCGTCATCTTTAATATGATCAAATCCATGTAAATGCAAGTAACCATGAATTAATAAATGCGCCCAATGAGCTTCTGTCGCAATGGCCATGTCTTGTGCCTCTGCTAACATCACTGGCACACAAAATACTAAATCACCTAAATGCGGCCTACCCAATTCGGCCAATAGCTCAGGGGGCAAACAGGCATCATCCCAATCATCGACAGGAAAAGAGAGTACATTGGTCGGTTTATTAATACCTCGGTAGCTTTCATTTAGCTGCTGACTTTCAGCCGCATCCACAAATCTAAGCGTGATAATATAATCTTGATCCGCAAACTCATCAGCATCAAAGGCTACTAATTCGGCCTGCGCCGACGCTAACCAGCCTAAGCATTGCGCCTCAGTCGGTAACTCTGGATCATCTTCAACAACCTGTATATCAAGTTCAAACATGGCTAGGCTCAATTATGGGGCATTGGCTTTGATTGTTCATAGGCCTGCACGATGCGTTGTACTAACTTATGGCGCACGACGTCTTTGACTTGAAAAAACGTAAAACCGATTTCATCTAAATCCGCTAAAACCTCAATCGCATCTCGCAAACCGGATTTTTGATGCTTCGGCAAATCACATTGCGTAATATCTCCGGTCACGGCCAAACGAGAATTAAAACCCATTCGGGTTAATAGCATCTTCATCTGTTCAATAGTGGTATTCTGGGCTTCATCCAAGATAATAAAGGCTTCATTGAGCGTACGGCCCCGCATAAAAGCAAGCGGCGCAATTTCAATAACGTTTTTTTCGATCAAGCGCTCAACAGCTTCAAAGCCCAACATATCGAACAGTGCATCGTATAGCGGGCGCAAATAAGGATCCACCTTTTGAGTAAGATCGCCTGGTAAAAAACCCAGTTTCTCACCGGCCTCGACAGCAGGCCTGGTCAAGACGATTCGTCGCACCTGATCCGCTTCGAGCGCCGCTACCGCACAGGCCACCGCCAGATAGGTTTTACCCGTACCCGCCGGGCCTATGCCAAAGTTCACTTCATTATTTTTCATCGCCCGGACATACTGGGTTTGATTGGGATTACGGGTTTTAATTTGCTTACGCTTAACACGAATAAGTTCAAAACCCTCGGTGCTGCTTGCAGCGGCCTGCGCCAGACCTTGTTGAATATCTGCAGAACTCAGTAACAAATGCAGGTCTTCAGGCAACAGCGTTTTATGTTCCGCTTCCGCATACCAAGTGCGTACAGCCCGCTCAGCCGTTACCAAACGGCTTGGATGGCCGGTGATTTTAAATTTAAAGCCTAGATGGTTAATCTCCACGCCAAGCTTTAGCTCTAGGTCACTAATGTGCTGATTGTGCCAGCCACAAAAATTTTGCAGCTGCTCGTTTGATTCTGGGGTTAACTCAAATACAATCGAGTCCAATTGGCTTTCACTCATAAGACATTACAACGCATAGTAGGCTACAGGATCACGTTGCAAGCCTGCTTCTGGTTCATCAACCACCTTACCTCGCAGGGAATTAGTTAAGGCTTCATGAATCTCGACATCTACAAACTGACCAATCATATCAATACGGCCAGGAAAATTAACCACGCGATTATTTTCAGTGCGTCCAGCCACTTCATCAGTGGATCGTCGTGATAAACGCTCAACTAATACCCGCTGCTTAGTGCCAATCATCGCTTCGCTGTAGGCTTGAGTTTGCTCATTCAACAAGGCTTGCAACGCATATAAACGCTGCTTTTTTTCATCCATCGACACATCATCAGGCAAACTCGATGCCGGCGTGCCGGGGCGTGGGCTATAAATAAAACTAAACGAACGATCGTATTTCAACTCTTCGACTAGCTTCATAGTGGCTTCAAAATCTGCATGAGTTTCACCGGGGAAACCAATAATAAAATCACCCGACAAACTTAAATTTGGACGATGCGCCCGCACTTTGCGAATAATCGACTTATATTCCAACGCCAAGTGATTACGCTTCATCAAGGCCAAAATTCGGTCTGAACCAGATTGAATCGGTAGGTGTAAATGAGATACCAACTCGGGAATTTCACCAAACGCATTAATAATATTGCTGGTCATTTCATTGGGGTGTGAAGTGGTATAACGAATCCGGTCAATGCCTGGAATTAAACGTATTGCGTGCATTAAAATCGCTAAATCGGCGATGTCACCATCGGCCATCACACCCCGATAGGCATTAACATTCTGACCCAGTAAATTGATTTCACGCACCCCCTGTTCGGCTAGCATACGTACCTCAGCTAGCACATCATTAAACGGCCGGCTGACCTCTTCGCCACGGGTATAGGGCACCACACAAAAGGTACAATATTTTGAACAGCCTTCCATAATCGACACAAAGGCCGATACGCCGGTGGATTCTGGCTTAGGCAAATGATCAAACTTTTCAATTTCTGGAAAAGAAATATCAATCACCGCTTTAGCCTTGCCATCTCGTGCACGCGCACCTAACGCATCGTTAATCATATTCGGTAAACGATGCAGGGTTTGTGGCCCAAAAATTACATCCACATAGGGCGCACGTTTACGAATAACCTTTCCCTCTTGTGAAGCGACACAACCACCAACGCCAATCACCCGATTAGGCTTTTCCGCTTTCCACTTTTTCCATTTACCCAGTTCATCAAATACTTTTTCTTGCGCTTTTTCGCGCACCGAACAGGTATTCATCAACACTACATCGGCTTCTTCTGGGGTTTCAACCAAACGCAAACCATGGGTGTTCTCAAGCAAATTAGCCATCTTTTCTGAATCATACTCATTCATTTGACAGCCATAGGTTTTAATCAATAACCCACCGCCAACAATCGAGCTCGTTAAAGACGTATCTTGCTTTGTTAATAGATCACTCATGTTGCTTTACCTTATAAATCAGATGGTTAATAGGCACCAGCCAAGAAAAATAGCCGCATAGCTTACCATAAATCTTTACCCTTGCGTTGAGTTAGGTGCTCGCTTGCTCGGCGGCTAAAATTTTCGGCAAGCTCGTTAACACCGAGTCTGGGTTTAAACTCATCGAACTCACCCCTAGCTGCACTAAAAACTCAGCCATCTCTGGATAATCAGATGGCGCTTGACCACAAATACCAATGGGTTTACCCAAGGTTTGCGCTTGCTCAATCGCCATCTGCAACATCTTTTTCACGCCTGGGTCTCGTTCATCATAAGAGGCGGCCACCTTAGCTGAATCGCGATCCACCCCTAACACCAGTTGCGTTAAGTCATTACTGCCAATCGAAAAACCATCAAAATACTCGGCGAAGTCTGACATCATCAAGACATTATTAGGGATTTCACACATCATGTAGATTTTTAACCCCTGATCGCCAGATCGAATGCCTAATTGATTCAGCAAGCTCACCACCGCCTGCGCTTCATTCACACGGCGACAAAATGGCACCATCACATTGACATTGGTCAGCCCCATTTTTTCTCGCACCTGTTTAATGGCTTGGCACTCCAGCGCAAAACTCGGTGCAAAATCAGCATCAATGTAACGCGCCGCACCCCGATAACCGATCATCGGATTCTCTTCCTCTGGTTCATACAGGCTGCCACCTAATAAATTGGCATATTCATTGGATTTAAAATCCGAAAAACGGACCAACACGGGTTTGGGATAAAAGGCCGCCGCTAAGGTAGCAATCCCTTCCGCTAAGGATTGCACATAATAAGCTTGCGGTGATTCATAACCCCTAATACGCTCGCCAATAGCGGTTTTTAAGGGCTGATCACTCAACTGCTCAAAGTCCAATAGCGCCTGTGGATGAACACCTATCGCATTAATGATAAACTCCATTCTGGCTAAACCTACGCCAGCTACCGGCAAATGCGCATAGGCAAAAGCCAATTCAGGATTGCCAAGATTCAGCATAATCGGAGTGGCAGGCAGCGGCAGGTCACTCAAGTCGGTTTCTGTGATGTCAATATCAAGCAGTCCTGGATAAATCTTGCCCTGCTCGCCTTCGGCACAACTCACCGTTACATCCATACCGCTGGTGAGATGTTCCGTGGCATGCTCACATCCCACCACAGCAGGAATCCCTAGCTCACGCGCAATAATCGCGGCATGACAGGTGCGCCCGCCCCGATTGGTGACAATCGCACCGGCCATTTTCATAATCGGCTCCCAATCAGGGTTAGTGGTATCGCTCACCAAAATTTCACCGCGTTTAAAACTCGATAACTCAGACAGGTCTTTAATCACTCGCACCTGGCCTTGACCAATCTTACCGCCGACAGCTCGCCCAACCACCAACGGCGCACAGGCTGGAGGCGTCGCTAAACGATAGTCTCGCTGAATCGCTTTATTTTTTTGCGAAATAACCGTTTCTGGGCGCGCTTGAACAATAAATAATTCGCCGGTTAAACCATCTTTAGCCCACTCTATATCCATCGGCTTGGTGTAACCGGCTTGCGCCGAATAATGTTGCTCAATAATCATCGCATAGCGTGCCAGCGTCACCGCATCGGTATCACTCAAACAGAACACCTCGCGTTCAGCACGCGAGGTAGGCACATTTCGCACGGGTGACTTGGCTGCGGCTGAGGCTGCGGCATACACCATCTTAATCTTTTTGGCACCCTTATGGCGTTTGAGTACCTGCTCAAACCCTTGTGCTAAAGTTGGTTTATGCACATAAAACTCATCCGGATCAACCGCTCCTTGCACGACATTTTCACCCAACCCCCAGGCGGCGGTAATAAACACCACCTGATCAAACCCGGTTTCTGTATCTAAGGTAAACATCACCCCAGATGAAGCTAAGTCACTCCGCACCATGCGCTGCACGCCAATCGATAAGGCCACCTGATCATGATCAAAGCCTTTATCAATACGATAGTGAATTGCACGATCCGTGTATAAACTCGCAAAACAACGTTTGCAGGCTTCTAACAAGTCGGCTTCACCTTGAATATTAAGATAGGTATCTTGCTGACCGGCAAAACTGGCATTCGGCAAATCTTCTGCCGTCGCGGAGCTACGCACCGCTAAACTCAATTGGTCACCTAAACCCGACTCGGCTTGCAAACGCCCATAGGCTTGATGCAACTGGCTAATCATCTCCGCTGGCCACTTGGCATCATAAATCCAGCCTCTAACCCGCTTTGCGCGTGTGGCTAAATCATCCTTATCATCGGGGTTAAGTGCTTGCATTTCAGCCGAGATTTTTCCAGTCAGCTTGTTGGCCGATAGCAACTCGCGATAGGCCTCTGCCGTCACCGCGAATCCCTCTGGCACCGGCACACCTTGACTGGCTAAAGCCTGCACCATTTCGCCCAGTGACGCATTTTTGCCCCCCACCAGCGGCAAGTCATCTAAAGTCAACTCATTAAAAAACCGAATGTAACTTACCACAATCATTATTCTCCGAAACTCGTTTTATCCACATCATATTCATTACGACGACTGCCAACCCGTTGGAAAGCCTGTAAATCGAACAAAGGCAAAGTAGCTAATAAATTATCGAAAATGTCCGACTGGATTCGCTCATAATTGGCCCAGTCTTTATCCGCGCTAAAACAATAAATTTCAATCGGTAACCCTACCTCACTGGGCTGAAGTTGTCGCACCATCACCATTAGGTTTTGATTGATCAAAGGGTGTTTACGCAACTGCCATTCAACATAGGCTCGAAATAATGCGGTATTGGTTAGATCGGGTTGTTCAAGATTCACCAATTTTTGCTCGCCAAAAAAGTCCGCCAGCATAGGTGCTTGTTTAATTTTAGCCAGCTCATCCGCATCAACAAAGCGAATAGACAGAATATCAATTAATATCGCCCGCATAATACGACGACCACCGGACTCCTGCATGGCACGCCAGTTTTTAAACGAATCCGAGATCAGTGCATAAGTTGGCAAGGTGGTGACCGTATTATCGAAGTTGCGTACTTTTACTGTAGTCAGCGCCAGCTCAATCACACTGCCATTGGCACCATACTTAGGCATTTCAATCCAGTCTCCTCGTGCTACCATTCGATTAACGGCAATCTGAATACTGGCCACAAAGCCCAATAAGGCATCACGAAACACCAACAGCAATATTGCAGTAAGTGCCCCTAAGCCACTTAGTAAATAGGCCGGCGAGGTCCCCATGAGTAAACTCACCGCCATAATCGCCAGCACGATAAAAATCACCAGCTTAGTTAACTGGGAAATAACTTTAAACGGAATATTAGAATCTTGATGACGTGCCGCTAGCATAGCTTGAATGACGTCGGCCAGCGCCGCAAACGTTAATGCAATGAATACGTATAAATAGAGCCAAGTCAAGGTGTGCACCAGGCTTTCCCACCAAGGCCAACTACCAAAGAAAAAAGGGACCAAGCCAACCAACAGGATGGCGGGGATGAGATGTGCGATATGACTGGCCAAAGCAGGACGCTGTGCTGAGGTCACATCAAGCGTATCACCTTCAAACCAATCAATAAGTCGATTCACCCAAGGGCGTACTAATTGCCTTGATAGATAAAAGCTCACACTTACGAACAATAAAACCGTCGCAATACTGGTAAAAGCCACCAATATACTTAATAACATTGGATAGACTATCCAGTGTCCGAACAATGCTGATAACCAATCAACTAACATAATGCCTCATAGCGTTTAATTTTGTGTCATCAGCCTATCAAGAATGATTAAAAGTTCAAGCTTTTTAATTGGGTTAAATAATGATGGCCTTCTCGGCGCAACCAGCAGGCCTGCTGCTGATAATCAGGATAATAGCATTCAACCAACTGCCAAAACGCTTTACTGTGGTTAAAGTGAACGAGGTGGGCTAGTTCATGCACCATCACATAATCAATAACTGCGTCCGGGCAGGCGATTAATGCCCAATTAAGCTGCAACTCTTGGCGACGGTTACAACTCCCCCAACGCCCTCTGTAAAAACGAATCTTCAATCCTTGTGGTTGTTTAGGCATAATATCGGCCCAATGGGCTAAGCGATACGGTAAATAAGTACCGGCTTGCTCGAGGTACCAGCGCTTGAGGGATGTGAGCGAATCTTGCGGCGTAATAATTCGCCCTAAATTGCGATAGGGCCAAAGTTGATTAGGTTTTAGATTAAGGGGAACCGGAAGTTGTTTAAGTTGGTTACGCCACCAGGCCTGGTGGTCAGTTATAAATTGCACTAGCCATGCGTCAGAGACGCCAAAGGGTGCTAAACACCAACACCCCTGCCCATCAACGCGCAATGCCACCCGTTTGCGCCGACGGTCGCGCTTTAAAATCCAATTTTGCCCTGCAACTGATAATAATCGCTGCGACATTAAAACTAGCTAGCGCCTTGCTGCAGTGCGTTTAAATCACGCAATACCTCGGCGACGTGCGCTTCTGGGTCAACACCCTTGTAAACCTTGGCAATCCGACCATTGGGATCAACAATGAAACTGTTTCGACGCGCAAAACGCAACGGCCCTAACTGCCATAATGAATTATATTGCTTAGCCACCTCGCCACGCTCATCGGACAACAAACTAAACGGCAACTGGTATTTTTCGGCAAAGGCTGCATGACTGGCTACATTGTCTACACTGACACCGAAAACCGTGGCCTGCTTAGCGATGATGGCATTAATGTTATCTCTAAAACTACAAGCTTCAGTCGTGCAACCTGGCGTATCGTTTTTAGGATAAAAATACACCACTACCCATTGCCCACGGTAATTGGCTAAGGATTCAATTTGCTGATGCTGATTCATTAAACTAAAATCAGGTGCCATATCACCTGGCTCGAGTGCCAAAGCAGAAGATACTGGCAAAAACAGCATAAAAATATTTCGTAACCACTTCATAACACTGCTCCATGACAACTTGGGCTATTAAATTGTTAATTTAGCCATAAACAATCAATAAATGTTGCAGTCTTTGCGATTTTTACCTAATATTCATTTAGGCCATTAAATTTCTGGACTTTTCTGCATCGAAAGACTTGCAGCCAGCGCTTAAGTAAAATATCCTTGATTGGCCATAAATTTTACGTGCAACATTTAATTAAAGATTCGAATTCTTTTTTCATTCTTTTAAAACATCAATCATGCATAACGGGAGTTTATTCATGTCTAAAGAAGCATTAGTCGAACAGATCGTCGCTAACACAGGTCTTTCTAAAAAAGATGCCACCACTGCAATTGGTCAGGTTACTCAAGCAGTAACAGACTTAATGGTAAAAGGCCAAGATGTTAGTTTAATTGGCTTTGGCAAATTTAGTGTCAAAGATGTACCTGCTCGTACAGGACGCAACCCTTCTACCGGTGCAGAAATTCAAATTGCAGCCCGCAAACAAGTCAAATTTACGCCAGGTAAAGGTCTTAAGGATTCAGTTAATTGATTAACTAATCACTTAAGTTAACAAAAAGGGGCAATTGCCCCTTTTTTATTGTCATTATTATTTGCCAAGTTAGAACTCAGCCCACTCATCCCCTTCGGACGCACGTGATAGCGTTTTTGGTAAGGCAGCTTGGGTTGATTTTTTATTAGCGAGCGCGGATTTAGCGGGCTGTGGCGTTTTTACGGATAGTGCCCGTGTCTGACTCCCTGTTTTAAAATAAGCCATGGTGTTGCGCAAACTACTTGATTCACTGTCAAGCGAGATGGCCGCTGCAGTTGTCTCTTCAACCAGAGCAGCATTTTGCTGAGTAACACTATCTATCTGGGTGATCGCTTCGTTCACCTGCGCGACCCCCAAGCTCTGCTCTGCTGAGGCATCAGCAATTTGCTGTATCATATCGGCCACTTCTTGAATTGAGTCGGTAATCTGATTTAAATAATCACCCGACTTTTTGGCAAGATGCGTGCCTTTACTAACGCGTTCAACGCTAACGTCGATCAAACCACGAATTTCTTTCGATGCTTCAGCCGATTTTTGCGCCAAATCACGTACTTCGCCGGCAACTACCGCAAAGCCTCGCCCATGCTCACCGGCTCGCGCTGCCTCTACTGCCGCGTTCAATGCTAATAGATTGGTCTGAAATGCAATACTATCAATTAACGAAATAATATCAGCAATTTTATGGCTCGACTCTTCAATCGCTTCCATGGCAGCCAGCGTTTGCGCCATAACCTGCGCGCCGTCAATAGACTGAGACTTAACCTCGTGTGTTAACCCGGCGGCTTTTTGGGAGTTTTGACTGGTGTTTTCTATCGCCGAACTCATTTGATGCATCGTTGAACTTGTTTGCTGAAGTATAGCGGCTTGAGATTGCACTCTTTCAGACAAATCTGCCGAGCTCTCAGACACTTGCGAAGACGCATCACTGACCACTTGCGCCGCTTCAGTTGATGCACTAACAACCTCTTTTAATTTTTCGCCCGCATAGGTAATCGCATTTTTTAAATCATGAATCTGTCCCTTGTATACTCCGTCAGGTAATGTTTGCGTCAAATCACCATCTGCCTGCGCAGCAAGTACAGCATGAAGACCCATCATAACCTTATTCAACTGCATCAATGCACTGTTGATATTATCTTTCATGGTCTTCAAGACACCCTCCGCTTCTGCAGTCACTTGCGAATCAAAACGACCATTGCTCATATCATCCATAACACGCACGATGTCGTCAGTAATATTGGCCTCTTGGGTACGGTCTAACCACTCGACCACATACCCGCGTTTTTTTCCATCCTTGACAATCGGAACCACCGTTAAGCGTAGAACTAAGCCTGCAACACGTAACTCACTTGTCCAAGGTTCTTGTATTTTTTCTAGCAATGCACGCTGATGGGCTGGATCTTGATGCAACATATCCATGTTCGAACCCACCACTTTAGAAGCATTAAAATTTGGCAAGACTTGTTTGAGTTGTGCTTCATTACGCGTAAACATTTGATGAAGGGATTTGTTGATACTTTTAATAGTGAAATGTTGGTCAGCAACCATAATATTGGTACTGGCCGCATTGAGCGCGGTAATTAATTCATCAGAAGCACGGATATTGTCATAGTTTCTAGCCGCAAACTCCGCGACACGCGAACGAATTAAATTCAGCATAAAACCAAGCTGACTATTATCATTAATGCGTTGTTGGAACTGGCTATTATTCAGGTCTTCAATACCTTTAAGCAAGTTAGCAGAAAAATGTTGCTTAGTATGCGCCAAATAGGCCAAGTAACCCATTGCAGCAACTGATAGACCCAACCAAGCCAATCCCATTAATCCACCCGTGGTAGCATTACTTGCCACTGCCGCTAGCACGCCACCGACACCAGCAAGTAATGGTAGTGTTGTTTTTAGTAAACCCACCTGACTTTCCGGTCTTGGCGTCCACGGAAAACCCACCTTACCCGCTTTAATATCGGCATAAAGTTGCGATGCAAATTGCTTTTGCTCATCAGTGGCCGGATAACGCACCGACAGATAACTGGTAATTTTGCCATCTTTAAACACGGGGGCGGCATTGGCAGATACCCAATAGTAATCACCATTTTTACGTTTATTTTTGACGATACCCTGCCAAGGCAGGCCTGCTTGAATGGTATCCCAAAAATCCTTAAACGCCTCTTTGGGCATATCAGGATGTCTTAATAGATTATGGGGCTGGTTAATCAATTCACTATCTGAATAGCCCGAAGCCTCTTTAAAGCCCTCGTTGTAATCAATAATGTTGCCGTGTAAGTCAGATGTTGAAAGAATAACTAAGTCTTTTGGAAGGATAAACTCTTGCCCGGCCATGGCTTTTACCTTTAGTTTTTACTTGAAGGTGATTATGCCGTGGTCGGTGTGTTTTTAAAAGTCTCTGATCATAATAAGTTTAGCGGGTTAAAACTCAGCCCACTCATCCGATCTAGATGCTGGTGATACAGTTTTTGGTAAGGCGGCCTGTGCTGATTTTTTGTTATCGAGCCTTGGTTTAGCAGGCTGCGTCGTGTTTTCTGCCAGTGCTTGTGGCTGACTTCCTGTTTTAAAATAGGCCATGGTGTTTCGCAAATTAGTTGCTTCGCTGTCTAAGGTGTCCGCAGCCGCAGTTGTCTCTTCTACCAAGGCCGCGTTCTGTTGGGTAACCGCATCAATCTGGGTGATCGCCTCATGCACTTGTGCAATACCTTGGCTTTGCTCTGCTGACGCATCGGCAATTTGTTGAATCATATCCGCCATCTCTTCAATAGACTGAGTGATTTGATTTAAATAATCGCCTGATTTTTGTGCTAACTGCGTACCGTTGCCAACACGCTCCACGCTTGCATCAATCAACCCGCGAATCTCTTTCGATGCTTCTGCTGATTTTTGTGCTAGAGCACGCACCTCACCCGCCACGACGGCAAAGCCTCGTCCATGTTCACCCGCTCTAGCCGCTTCAACAGCGGCATTTAAAGCAAGCAAATTCGTTTGGAAGGCAATACTGTCAATCAAGGAAACAATATCAGCAATTTTATGACTCGACTCTTCAATGGCTTGCATCGCGGTAAGCGTTTTTTCCATTACCTGTGCGCCCTCAGTAGATTGCGATTTCACTTCAAGCGACAACTCAGCAGCACGACGTGAATTCTGACTGGTATTCTCAATCGCCGAGCTCATCTGATGCATGGTAGCACTGGTTTGCTCCAGTGCCGCGGCCTGCGATTGCACACGCTCAGATAAATCATTCGCTCCCTGCGACACTTGTGCAGAGGCATCACTTACTACCTGAGCTGCCTCAATGGCAGAGCCAACCACTTCTTTTAAACGGTCCGCCGCATAATTAATGGCATTTTCCAGGTCATGCATTTGACCTTTGAAAGCATTTTCAGGCAACTGCTGGGTAAGATCCCCCTTGGACTGCGCCTCTAAAACTGTACTGATTTCAGACACGGCCTGATTAACCTGGCTTAAGGCGCCATTTATGTTGCCTTTCATGACTTTAAGCACACCATCCGCGACCGCTGTCACCTGTGAATCAAACCGACCGTGGTTCATATCGCTCATAACACGCACGATATCGTCAGTAATATTGGCTTCTTGGGTGCGATCTAACCATTCAACGACATACCCGGTTTTTTCGCCATTGACTTTAATGGGTACGACCGTAAGGCGTAGCACCAGACCCGCTACACGCAATTCACCCGTCCAAGGCTCAACCATTTTGCCCACCATTGCACGCTGATGGGCAGGATTTTGATGGAAAATATCCATATTAGAGCCCACTACCCGAGTGGCATCGAAATTAGGCAAGGCTTGTTTGAGTTGCGCTTCATTACGGGTAAACATCTCACGCAGTGATTTGTTAATACTCTTAATATTGAACTCACCGTCGGCCACCATGATATTGGTGCTGGCAGCATTCAGGGCAGTCGTTAGCTCCTGCGAAGCGCGCAGCGCATCATAATTTCGCGCCGCAGATTCAGCCACCCGTGAACGAATCAAGTTCATCATAAAACCAAGTTCAGAATTATCGTTAATGCGATTACGGAATTGGCTATTGTTAATATCTTCGATGCCTTTAAGAATCGTAGCCGAGATGGATTGCTTGCCATGCAGCTGATAGGCAAGATAACTCAGTCCAATCACCGGTAAACTTAACCAAGCCAAGCCTAATAAACCGCCAGTCATTGCAATCGTGACACCGGCTGCCACAGTGCCGCCTAAACCAGCTAACAGCGGCAGAGTGAGTTTGGCTTTTTCAGTCTGTTTTGATGGGCGAGGTGTCCAAGGAAAGCCAACTTTACCAGCTTTTACGTCGGCATAAAGCTGGGTGGCCCACTGCTTTTGCTCTTCTGTTGCGGGATAACGAACCGACAGATAACTGGTTATCTTGCCGTCTTTGAATATGGGGCACGCATTGGCCGAAACCCAATAATAGTCGCCGTTTTTGCGCTTATTTTTAACCATGCCCTGCCATGGCAGGCCTGCTTGAATGGTATCCCAAAAATCCTTAAATGCCTCTTTAGGCATATCAGGATGACGAAGAATACTATGGGGTTGATTTTTTAATTCTTCATCACTGTAGCCCGACGCTTCTTTAAAGCCCGCGTTATAGTCAATGATCGTTCCATGCAAATCTGCCGTAGATAAGATTACTAATTCAGCTGAAAGTTTATATTCTTGACCACTCATACATTAACCAACTTACGATGTTGTGTTTTGTATTTATTATGGGTGATTTTTAAAAGAGTGACAATTATTTTAATAATAAATAATTAATGCTACCCCTAATGAAATCAATGCGGCCAGAGTCGCTTGCCAGCGCAACTTAAAAAACCAGGCCTGCTGATCTTGTTGACGTAACGCCACATAATCTACCGCCAAGGCCAGCATAAACCCCATCATCAAACCCAACACCGCCCAGCTACTTTGATTGAACATCAATAGCAACCAAACGCTCACGGCGATAGCATTAGCACTGACTAATAAGCCCAAGCTAGCCGACTCGGTCAAGCCTGCCTGCAAACTTCGCCCCCATTGCACCCCAGCTAAAAAACTTAGAATCACCGCAGCATACAAAATCATCGCTTGCGGCCAGCTTATCCAATCTGGCCATAACCCCAAACCCGGTGCCCAATCCAACGCCGCTAGCGCACCATAGATAAACGGCAACATTCCCGCATAGGTAAAAACTTTCGCCAGAGCTTGATAAGTATTGCTCATTGATGCTTCCTTAGGCGTTTATGCTTTGATGATCCATTTGACCGTCCAAATGCGGGCACACCCAAGGCTTTGGCTTGCGCGGACCAAAAATGACTAAAGCGTTTTAGCCGCGTCGGTTGCAGGTCCGGCAACAAAAAATGACTCGGGTTAGACGTTACTTCCAACTTAACCTCAGACGGACAGGTTGCTAACCAGGCCTGCAACACAGGATCCAGTGCCGCAGCCACATACACAATTGGCTCTGATCCTTGCCCCAACGACTGCGCTTGTTGCGCCAAGAATACAGGCCAAAACTCAGCCGGCTGGCCAACATAAATTTCCGCCTTCAGCGCGACTAGGCATTCATAAATAAACACCCGTCTTTTTAATGACCAGGCCTGCTGGGCAAAATAATTCGCGTCCCAAAGGTACACCAATTTATCGCCCGCCCGATAATCATCTGGTTTGGCTAAGGCTTCGTCATGTAACCAGAACAACCGCGCTGGAGTTTGATTAAGATTAACATTCGAACTTAGGCTAGACATGATCTCCCCCTAAATTTGGGAACAACTGCCGCTGCAACGTCTCATAACTGGCCGCTAAACTGGGGTTATGCGCTGGGGAGAGATCAAAGGTATGGGGCTGACCGGCAAACTTCACCACATTATCAAGATTAAAAATATAGGGTTTGCTGCTAAAAGTGGACGCCACCCATTGCCAAGATAAATTATTGCTGGCCAAGTCGCCATCTAATAAATGACCCAACATCCATTGTGCGCCGGCCTGCCATCGCACACGCCGCCAGTGCACCAAATAACTGGCCAAATATAACCGCGCGTGATTATGCAAATAACCTTGCGTGTAGAGTTGCTCAATTAACTGGTTAATAAACGCATCTGGAGTTTGTGCGCGCATCAGATCGGCGGGGAGTTCGGCCGAATAATCGCTGGCCACAAAACCGGTTTTATAAGGCTCGATATCCCGCCATAAATCGGCAGGATTGAGCTGTGCAAGATGGTGAAAATAATCACGCCAACTCAGTTGCTGCAAGAGTTTTTGCGCTTCGTCTAAACTTTGCTGCACTAAGCAGGCCTGCTTGAGGGTGGCTGGCGTCAACACGCCATGGCGTACATAGGGTGACAAACCCGACACCGCACCATTTAAATAATTGCGCGTTTTACCATAATCAGCAACAGGCCAAAGCTGCAGTGCCATCGCGGCCTCATCGGCTCCACCCACAATATCGGACACACAGCTCGCAACGGGATCGTCATCCATGGCAGTCAAATCAGGCGACAAAGCCAATACCTGTGCCACCAGCTCTTCACGCTGGCTAAACTGCAATGGCAGCGGCGTTAGCGATAATGCTTGGTGCGTCATGAGCGATACAACCCCATTTCTCTGACGCAAACCTGCACCCCCCCGGCCTCACCCAACGCAATTACCGCTAATCGACGCACATGCGCCAAATCCAACGGGGTATCGGTCCGGTAAGGTGCAAAATCGGTGAAAGCAATATATTCGCGCTGCCATTGCGAGCTAACTTGGGTTTCATAACGATAAGATTGCCAAGGTCTCATCAATTGATCGGTTTTTAGATGGAGCGCCAAGGCCGGTGCCTGGCCCCGCCAATCCACATAAAAACCACTGAACTGGGACAAATCAACGCCTCGATCCAGCACCCATTGCATTTGAACAAAACCGCCATTATTTTCTAGGCTGACCTGCCCCTGCAGGCAGGTTTGGATTTGACCCTGCTCGGCATAGGTGCGCACCTCGCCATGGGAGACGCCGCCCATCACCTGATCACTGACAAAATACCAGGCCTGCTCGCCGGGCGATTGATGGAAATTGGGGAAGAGCCTTTGCTCTGCAGCGGGGGTTAGATGTTGTTTCATGCGCTTTTCCTAATTATTTAATAGATCTGAATTTAAGGCTCAAAAAATTCGCCCATAAAATCAATCAGCTTCCCGGAGTCACTGGGCTGACACGATGCGAGCACCTGATATAAGTGCGCGGCGGTAAATTCGGGCGACTGCAAATCACTGTCAGCAACATGACGACTAAACGGCGCCGACAAATTACTGCGCGTGGTACCCGGCTGCATCCCCATCAAGGTGACCTGTGGATGGGTTCGCGCCAGTTCAATCGCCAAGGTTTTAAGCAACATATTTAGCGCGGCTTTCGATGAACGATAACTATACCAGCCCCCCATGCGATTATCACTGATACTGCCGACGCGCGCAGACAATACCCCGATTTTAAGCGCAATACGCCGGGGTAACCTATCAATGAGTTGTGATAACAACAAACTTGGTCCAATGCTATTCACCGCAAAGGCGCGCTGCATCGCCACCGCATTAAGTGATTGATGACGTTTTTCCGGTTGCATCGTCGCATCATGCAACAAACCTGTGGCGATCCACACCTGCGCTAGGTGTTCGGCAGGATTAGCTAAGCCCGATGCCCGCGACCAGGCCTGGTAAGCCTGCTCAAATAGTTCAGCAATCTGCGCTGGCTCACTAAAATCCATCGCTAAATCAATGACTTGATGCGACGTATTTAAAGGCGGTAAACACTGTGGCTGACGTGCCATACGGATTAAACGTGCCTGCGCCGGTAGGTGCAACACAGCTTGGTTAACTAACGCCTGACCAATCGCGCCACTGGCTCCCACCACGAGTATGTCTTGATTCATCGCATCCTCTTGGTCATTAGCGTTGACGATACTGCGGCGCTTTGTATTGCGTCGCGCAATAGCCCCGTCCCACCGTAAACTCGCGCAATTGCAAATGTTTCGTGGCGCGCCCGGTGACCCGCTCACGCCAACGCTTAAAAGAACCCGGCTTTAGGTTATTGCGCATTAGCTTAATCACCTGCGGCTCTGTTAAGCCAAACTGCAACTCAATGGCCTCAAACGGGGTACGATCCTCCCAAGCCATTTCAATAATACGATCCAAATCACCTTCTACTAAGTCTGCCACGCTACTTAATCCTGTAATTAATATCCTGTGCTTATTGCTAATTGTTATCCAAGTTCAATCTTGCGTTTATTCACCTTAACAGTATAGAGTTATACAAAACTTATGCAATACACCACATTAATAGCCGTGTTAATTTCATTTTTGATCAAGGTTACCCCATGACGAAATTCGCGCCACCAAACAGCTATCCACTACCCAGTCATCGCCTTAACCGCCTAGCACGCTTAGGCAAGGTGGCCGGTGGCATGGCCGGATCTATTCTTTACCAAGGTACCAAACAATGGTTGCAGGGCGAAAAACCAACCAAGCAATCACTGGTACTGAGCAGCCAAAACATTCAACGCTTGACCGATGAACTGGCCAAAATGCGCGGTGCGGCGATGAAAGTGGGCCAACTCCTATCCCTTGATGCCGGTGAACTGATTCCCGATGAGCTGGCCACCATCCTCGCGCAATTGCGTAATCAAGCGCCATCTATGCCCATTTCGCAACTGCAAGCTCAACTTAACCAACATTGGGGCAATGACTGGATGCAGGCGTTTAGTCAATTTAGCTTTTACCCGATTGCCGCCGCATCCATTGGTCAGGTGCATCGCGCCCATACCCTCGCCGGTGCAGATTTAGCCATCAAAATTCAATACCCGGGTGTGGCTAATAGCATTGACAGTGATGTTGATAATTTAGCCAGTTTATTACGCTGGTCACGATTAATACCCAAAGATGTCGATTTAGCGCCGATTCTTGCCGAAGCCAAACAACAACTGCTACTAGAAACCAATTATCAGCATGAAGCCGACGCCTTAAATAACATGGCAACCGCGCTCCAAAACAGTGATCTGAACGATTACTTTATACTGCCAAAAGTAGATCAAACTTTATCTAATCAAGCGATTTTGGCAATGAGTTTTATGGCCGGCGAACCCATCGAAACCCTGGCTAACGCACCCCAAGCCACGCGGGATAAATTGGTTACCGCGCTGTTTAGATTACTCTTGACCGAACTGTTTGACTGGCAGCGGATGCAAACTGACCCGAATTTTGCCAACTTTTTATACCAAGCTGATACCCAACGCATTGTGCTGCTCGATTTTGGCGCCACCCGCTCATTTAGCGCTGATATTGCCTTAGGCTACCGCCAATTAATTAGCGCCGCTCAAGATAACCGTGCTGACAAGATGGCCGATGCGGCCCGCCAAATTGGGTTTTTCCAGCAGAACATTTTGCCGGCACAACAAGACACCGTGATTCGGCTATTTAAGCAGGCCTGCGAACCCTTTTGTTATCATGGCGCCTTTGATTTTGCGCAATCCGATATGTTGGCGCGAATTAAGGATCAAGGCATGGCGTTGAGTTTTGAGCAAAACTATTGGCACAGCCCCCCTGCGGATGCACTGTTTTTTCATCGTAAACTAGGCGGCTTGTATTTATTAGCCGCCAAATTACACGCGAGAGTGGATATGCGTCAGGTCTTTGCGCCCTATCGCATCAATGAAGACCCTACACCATGACCGCAAAACCGATTAGAATGCCACAACTCGATTAGCCACCTTAGCTTAAACAGGATGATTGATGACACCATTAGAGACAAGTTCGCCACCCAACTTTACCCAAAAACACTGGTCGCTGTTGGCGCACCTAGGTCAACACACCTCGGATTTTAATCTTGCCGATTTTTTGGCGCAATTAAGCCGTAATGAATTGGAACAAGCGCTAGAGATTCTGCGTTATGTGCATCAGTACGGCGCGCAAGATACCTGGTTGCAGCAACAAGCACAGGATGCCCATCAGCAACAACAACTTGCCAATGCCTATCAACAAGGTAATCAAGCCGCGCAAGCTGAAAACCCTTACAAACTGCTTAAAGCACCCCACGAACTGGCCAAAGCCAGTAATCCGTTTGATTTTGATCTGGCCGCTAAACAACACATGGCCTGGCATGAGGGTTTTATGGCCTGGGTCGAAACGCAAGTTAGCGAATCTTGGTAGGTGAGCATTGGAAAGTAACGTGGATTTAAGCCTCTATTTAATTTTAGACCCGTCGCGTTGTTTGCATCCGCCGCTAGAGGTCGCTACGGCGGCGGCACGCGGGGGAATTAGCTTGATTCAATTGCGCGATAAACGCGGCGATGAGCAGGCCTGCTTAGCTCTCGCAGAACAACTCAAACAACGCCTAGATGATTTTAATCTGCCCTTAATTATTAATGACTCCGTGGCGATTGCTCAAGCAGCCAAGGCCGCCGGCGTGCATTTGGGTCAGGGTGATGGCGATCTAGCCCAGGCTCGCGCCACCCTTGGCCCACACGCCATTATTGGACGAACCGCGCCGAATGCGGCTGCGCTGCAAGCGGATGAACTCGCTTATGCCGATTATGTGGGTCATGGCCCGGTTTATGCCACCGCCACTAAACAAAATCATCTACCGCCCATCGGCTGGGCTGGTGCCACTGCGGGCGTGGCCTTAAGCCATAAGCCCGTGGTATTAATTGGCGGGCTGGGCTTGGCCGATGTCAAGCAGGTCTATCAAACCGGTGCACAGGGTCTGGCGGTCGCCTCGGCTATTTGCGGTGCGGACGATCCAGCCGCCGTGACTCGCCAATTTCGCCAGGCCTGGTTAAGCGCCATGCAATCAGCACCGAAGTAAGCCTAATATAAGGACAGCGAAGATGACGAAGACTAAGATAAACCAACCAATTTGTAATCTTTTAACCATTGCAGGCTCCGACCCGTCAGGCGGCGCGGGTATTCAAGCTGACCTAAAGACTTTTTCAGCCTGTGGGTGCTATGGCATGTCGGTGATTACCGGCCTCACGGCACAAAATACCCAGGGGGTGCAAGCAATTCACCCTTTACCCGCCGATTTTGTCGCGCAACAATTTGATAGCTTACTAGAGGATATTCGCATTGATGCCATTAAGATTGGCATGCTCAGCGATGTGCGGATTATCGATGTCATCGCCGACCGACTGGCCGACTTTAACGGCCCGATTGTGCTTGATCCGGTGATGATTGCCAAAGGGGGTGCGGCATTAATTGATTCGCCCACCCAACTTGCATTGCGCGATCGCTTATTACAGCTAGCAGGCCTGGTGACCCCCAACCTGCCAGAACTCGCCACACTAGTGGCGCAAGATGAAGCCACGACGCCAGAACAGATGCTTTCACAAGCGCAACAACTACTTGACCTTGGCGCGCAAGCGGTATTGGCGAAGGGGGGCCACTTGCCAGGTGATCACTGCCAAGATCTACTGCTCACCGCTGAGCAAGCGCTTTGGTTTAGCCATCCTCGACTTGCCACCCAAAATACCCATGGCACCGGCTGTACTCTGTCGTCAGCGATTGCCAGTTTTTGGGCGCAAACCGGTGATTTAGCGCAAGCCATTCAACAGGCCAAAGACTATATCAACGCCGCCATTGCGCACGCAGATCAGTTAACAGTCGGGTCAGGGCATGGACCGACCCATCACTTTCACCAATATTGGTAATTGCACAATAAAAGCACGGATTCGCTATTAATAGCACTTGGTCAGATTATAAAATTACTTTATACTAATAACCAACTAAATTACTAGGTTATTATCATGCACGACACTCAGCTATCCTTAGCTAAAGATAAAATTAAAATTCTGTTGCTTGAGGGCATCCACCCAAGCGCAGAGGCCTATTTTAGGGCGCAAGGTTATAACAATATTACTAGCCATGCTGGGGCACTCAGCCCGAGTGCGTTAAAAGACGCCTTGGCTAATTGTCATTTTATTGGCATTCGCTCACGTACCCAGCTAACCGCCGAACTGCTTGCCCAAGCGCCCAAACTTAACGCCATTGGGTGTTTTTGCATTGGCACAAATCAGGTCGATTTAACCGCCGCCATGCGCTTGGGTATCCCCGTTTTTAACGCGCCCTTTTCCAACACCCGTTCAGTGGCTGAATTAGTGCTAGGCGAAATCCTATTATTATTGCGCCGCATTCCCGAAAAGAATGCCCTCGCCCATCGCGGAATTTGGCAAAAAACCGCGCAAGGGGCTTTTGAAGCACGCGGCAAAACCCTTGGCATTATTGGTTATGGACGAATCGGTTCGCAACTAAGCATCTTGGCGGAAAACCTGGGTATGCGCGTGATCTTTTATGACATTGTCAAACAACTTCCGCTCAATAATGCTCAGCAAGTGGCGAGCCTGGATGCCTTGCTGACCGCTGCTGATGTGGTGAGCTTGCATGTGCCTGAAACGCCTGACACCGAATGGATGATGGGCCATGACCAGCTGGCTAAAATGAAACCCGGTAGCTTACTAATTAATGCCGCCCGTGGCCGCGTCGTTGACATACACGCCTTGGCCGATGCGCTTAAATCAGGTCAGCTAGCCGGTGCTGCCATTGATGTCTTCCCAACTGAACCGGAAACCAATAAGCAGCCGTTTGAATCACCACTGCGTGGCCTGGATAATGTGTTGCTCACCCCGCATATTGGCGGTAGCACTGAAGAAGCCCAAGCCAGTATTGGTCAAGAAGTCGCCGCTAAACTAGTCGCTTATTCCGATATTGGCACCAGCTTGTCGGCGGTCAATTTTCCCGAAGTCGCACTCCCCGAACATACTGGACGTAGCCGCCTACTCCACATCCACCACAACCAACCCGGGGTATTGACACAAATTAACCACGCCTTTGCTGCACAAAACATTAATATTGCGGCACAATACCTGCAAACCAACAGCGAGATTGGCTATGTGGTCATTGACCTCGATGCTAAAGACCGTGATGCGGCTCTGGCACAATTAAAACAAATTCCGGGCACGCTACGCACCCGACTATTACACTGAGTGACCGATTAGATTATGACTCGCATAACCACCGATGCCTCCGTATTTGAAATTATCCCGCAGCGCTTTGCCTACCCAACCGATCAAGCCGATTTGCTGGCACAGGTACGTCAAGCACTGGAGGCGAGGTTACCGATTACGCCGCGCGCCGGAGGCACCTCATTAGGCGGACAAGCGATTGGACCAGGCCTGCTACTCGACCTATCAAAACACTTTACCCGCGTGTTGGATTATCGACCCGCGCAACGCGAAGTCGATGTCGAGCCAGGGGTGATTCAGGATGATCTAAACGCGCTGGTTCGCCAAGATGGATTGCGCTTTGCGCCTGACACCTCCACGTCTAATCGCGCCATGATTGCAGGTATGATCGGTAACAACTCCTGTGGCGCCTATTCGGTTTACTATGGCACCACCCGTGAGCATGTTAAAGCGCTAAAGATGATTCTAGCTGATGGTCAAGAGGTCAGCATTGGCCCACTTAGCGCAGCCGAATTAGCACAAAAATGCCAACAAACGGATTTAGAAGGTCAAATTTATCGTGGCGTATTAGAGCTATTACAGCAACAGGGCGAGGCGATAGCAGCCGCCTACCCCGACCCCAGTATCATCCGTCGCAATACCGGCTATGCGCTGGATGTGCTCTACACCCAACACCAACCCTTTAATCCACAAGGCAAGCCCTTTAGCCTGGTGCCTTTAATTTGTGGCAGTGAGGGCACGCTCGGGGTCATTACTCAAGCCACCCTTAATTTAGTGCCGCTGCCCAAACATCGTCAGCTATTTTGTGCCCATTTTGACTCCATCTTTACCGCAATGCAGGTGGTGCCAGCCTATTTGCCCCAGCAGCCTGCGGCCATAGAGCTAATTGACAAAGCAACCCTCGATGGCACGCTGAATAATCGTGAACAAATGGCCAATCGCTTTTGGGTAGAAGGCGACCCGGCGGCGGTTTTAGTTGTTGAACTCTTTGATGATTGCGCTGAACAACTCGCGCAACGCCTTGCCCATGACCAGGCCTGGATGCAACAACAGGGTGCCTACGCCTGCCCGATTATCGACCCGAGCGATAGTGTAAAGGTCTGGAATTTGCGCAAAGCCGGACTGGGTCTGCTAATGGGCAAACCAACCCGCAAAAAAGCCGTCGCCGTTATTGAAGATGCCTGTGTGCCGGTAGCTGCCTTACCCGATTTTTATCGCGACACCCAAGCGCTGATGGCCGAACTGCAACTTGGTTGCGTCTATTATGGCCATGCGTCGGTTGGGCTGATTCATGTGCGCCCAGAAATAGATTTAGCCAGCCCAACAGGTCCTGACCTGTTTGCGCAGGTTGCTGAGCGCAGTGCTGCGTTGGTCAAAAAATACCGAGGCGCCCTGTCCGGTGAGCATGGCGATGGGCGGATCCGCGCGCCCTATTTAAAAAGCCAGCTCGGAGACGCGGTGTATCAATGCTTGGTACAACTCAAACAACTGTTTGATCCGCACAATCTCTTTAATCCCGGCGTCATTTTGAGCGACACGCCGATTACAGAAAACCTGCGTGCGCAACGCCGCGCACAACAAACCTTTAGCACCGGCTATAACTGGCGCAAAGACCTCTCCCTGCTCGACGCGGTCGAAAAATGTAATGGCGCGGGCGCCTGTCGCAAATCCGCCGGCCAAGGCACCATGTGTCCGTCGTATCAGGCCACCCGTGAAGAAAATTATTCCACCCGAGGCCGCAGTAATTTATTGCGTCGCGCCTTAACCGAACCCGACCCACGTGCGGCACTGAATAATGCTGAACTACAAGATGCCTTAGCCTTGTGCTTAGGCTGTAAGGCCTGTAAAACCGAATGTCCGGCCAGTGTGGATATGGCACGGTTAAAATCTGAGGTGCTCTATCAAACCCAGCCCTTCTCGTTTAGTCGTTGGTCAATCAAACACTATGCGCCGCTACTCAAATTTGGTAGCAGAATGCCCAAGCTGTTTAACCGCGTCCAAAACCTTTGGCTAAGTAAAAAACTCATGGGTGTGGACGAGGCACGGCCGTTACCCACGCTGGCTGAACAAACCCTGGCCGATTGGTGGCAGCAGTCAGCAGGCCTGCTACCTGAGCCATCTGCCCCAACACGAGGTCGCGTCTGGTTACTGATTGATCTATACACTAATTATCAAGAACCGGAAATTGGCCAGGCGGCAATTACTAGCTTATGCGCGCTAAACCTTGAGGTGATACCGGTATTTTTAGACCACTCACCTCGCGCACTCTTGAGCCAAGGCTTGCTTGATGAAGCCAAACAGAGTTTAAAAGCGATTCAGGCACAATTAAGTCAGGTAACCCATGGCGACTGGATTGTGGGGCTAGAACCATCCGATACCTTGGTATGGCGCGATGAAGCCAGCGCATTATTGCCGCCAAAAGTTGAACCTGAATGGCATTATCAAGATGTACGCCTATTTGAAGAACTGATCCTAGCGCTCGCCAAAGACGCGCCACTGCCATTGCAACCGATCAATAAAACCCTGTGGTTGCACGTGCATTGTCATCAGAAATCCTTAGCCAAAGCCTTAGATGCCAAAGCCGCACTGAGCCTCATTCCGCAGCTAAGTGTTCAGCTGATTCCATCTGGCTGCTGTGGTATGTCGGGAGAATTTGGTTATAAAAATCGCGCCGTGTCGCTCAAAATTGCCGAACAAACCCTGTTGCCCACACTGGCTGGCGCGCAGGCAGACGACTTAATTGTTGCCACCGGCACCAGTTGTCGTCACCAAGTGGCCGATTTTGCCAATAAGCAGGCCTGGCATAGTGCGCAAGTATTTGCGCTGGCTTGTCAGCCCCAAAACGCAACCGGAGCTTAAGCCATGCTCGATACCCAGTTTATTCAATGCCCCTATTGTTGGGAAGAAATTGAAATTGTAGTGGACCCATCCGAATCAGAACAACACTATGTTGAAGATTGTTTTGTCTGTTGTCGCCCCATCCATTTGCATGTGCAGGTGGATTACGATGGCGACATCAGCGTCACCGCACGCAGTGAAGATGACGATTATTAGCTTGCTTCTCTAAATAGACTGCTGTGGTTGTTAGGTTCGAAGAGTGCATGGTATCGCGATTGATGCCATCCGAAACGCCACATCCAACTCATACTTTTCCTGACGAAAACGCTTGGGAAGCACGCCAATCGTCTTGCTTGTTTCCTTGTCTTGTTTAAACCAACGAAAGTGTGATCGCCGATTATGGTAAGACGCCGACAACATGAAAAAAACGAATAAAACTCAAATTAACTTGAAGAAAATTGATAGTGATAGACTGGGGTTAGCTAATCAATTTGGTTGGACCATTACAACAATCGATGACCTTAACTTACTGGTCGGAGACTTAAACTATGTTAGTTCAAATTACAGCAACATGGTCAGTGAACTATCATCAAGGAATTATGTTGAAGAAGCATTGGAGCCCTTCACGCCGTGTGGTGGGTTGGGCGATGGATAACCGAATTAATGTGCAGCTGGTTAAAACGGCGTTGTTGCGAGCGTTATGGAATCGCAAACTGACACGCGGGCTGATTATTCACACTGACCACTACATATAAAACGGGGTATCGTCCAAAAAAACTGAGAATAACGCGCGCGTGTCATGGCTGCCTCCTTGCTTATCCATAACACCACGGCAAAGCGATTTAGCGACGAGAGGTATCAGACATCAACGTCAAAACGTATAGGAGATTAGCTAATTTGTGCGTGTCCTCTTAATTCCCTGCTAGAAGAGAGCGTTCCCACAGACGATGTTGGCGCGTCAACTCCTCTGACATCTTGCGTGACTCCGCGGCCTTCTCAAAGTGGTTATCCATCAAAAGTGTTTGTTCTTTGACCAAGCTTGAAAGACTGGCAGTATTTGACTGAATATCTGCCAATTTGCGGTCAATCTGGCTTAACAATCTTGCGAAATCACGATAAAAGTCTTTAAACTCTTCTGACTCAAGATATCGTAATGTTGCTTCTTCAGCAGGGAACTTCTCTTGCAACAATTCATTCATGCGATTTACAACCAACATGTAACCTGCCCGTTGCATACCTCTACTACTACGAGCTTTTCGCTCTATTTGTTTAGAGCGAACCAGTAATGCGCGTGAAAGCTTCTCGTTGCTTGTAAAAAAACTAGAATACTCTTTGTTTTCCAAAGCATAGGCTTTTTCGTTTGCGTTTTTCACTTGATCAGCATACGGAAAAGAAATGATGAAATCATTATAAGCATCAATAGTTCCAATCTTCGATGCCATTTCATATGCGAGAGTATGTAAATTTTTCAAGGCATCTCGCGCCTGCTCAGCATCGGGATAGTTATTCAAGAACCAATGATACCCAGCAATACTTTTTATGGATTGAACTTTCTGATACTCATTTTTCACAAATTCTTTATAGCTCAGATGAACTCCCTCTATATCAGCCGATGAAACCCAATGGAGATAAGCCTTCTTGTTGCTATTCCAGTCCACATAAAATTTCTCAAAACATTCTTTGCTTTCACACTTCTCTGCCTGCCTTATCTTCTCAACCAATCTCTGATTTAGTACTATATCTGCTTCTTTAAAAAAACCATAAATTGGATATTGTTCATATCTCCTCTTAACCGCAATCAAATCATTAATATGATTGTTTCGCATCAAGTCATTTGCATAGTTTGAAATGTTTTCGCGATAATCTTTAGAATATTGCTCTGGAGCATCCACTGGCAGATACCCAACTTTTCCTTTACAGTTTCCATCAGAAACAATCTCAACCAAGAAACCTTTTTCATGTTGATTCATATGAGACTGGTACATCGGGCTTCTGATACGGATATCTTCTATCGACGAATCCAGTATGACAACTTCAACAGGAGGGCGTGGTTGCTTGAAGCTTACATCCCGACATCTTCCTGTTTTCGTGTATATATCAACGTAAGCGCCACTTGCAATATTTGTTTTTGCGTAAGCAAAAATATTAGTTTTAGTAAAATCAAGGCTTGCTACAGGTGCAAATTTAGCCGCATTGACCGGCGCCCCAAAAATGAGAGGTATCAACACTACTACAACGATTCTAAATGATTTCAGCTTCATACTTTCTCCTCGTATAACTATAATTAGACATCCTAAACCAAATATATTAACCATGCCAACAAATTATAAAACTGGTGTTTTATATCGGTAGTTTCGTAGATCGAATTAACATAACGCCTTGTTATTACTGAATTTAATTTCAATCCTTAGCATTTTATGAGGCATAAATTATGGCGACTAAACCACGTTTTCTAGATCTTGTGTGAACGCATACAAACTAAGCATTATTCTATACGCACTGAGCAGTCTTTGGTTGATAATATGACACGGGCGAAAAACTACAGCGTTTGCCAGTCGCTTTATCAAAAACTAGAGTCCGTCAATTACTTGAAAGTGTTTTACTTTCTTAATCAACTTCAAACCAGGCCTGGTTTCATTAAACACCGCTGTCATAGAGTTAAAACCTATATCCCCGATATTAAAAATATCGATTATCGTCATGTCCTGGGTCATCAGGGTATAGGATTCGCCTTCAATCAATAAGATCGGGTTCAGCTTGGATAACCGAAAAGCGTGCCATATAATCAAACAAAACCAAACTTAGCTAAGGATAATGCTATGCACGCAGTCAATATGTTTGAAGCCAAATCTCAGCTTTCTAAACTGCTCGAAGCGATTGAAAGCCATCAAGAAAAAGAGATTATTATTGCGCGCCACGGTCGTCCAGTTGCCAAGCTGGTGCCACTTGATACCACGCCTGACACCGCACTCAGAATTGGCGCAGCGAAACATCTAATCATTCCCGATGATATTGATGACCATAACGACCAGGTCGCCAAGCTGTTTTAGGACAAGACGCATGACACACAATTCGAAAAATACGGCAGCATGGTTTTAATGGTTTAGTTGGGGATTTAAAAAAAACCGTAAACCCAGACCATCACAACCAGGCCTGGTTGTTTTTAATATCGGCTAACGAACGGATAAATCAATTGGGTTTGCCCCTATCGAGGCTAATAAACTTCATCATGAGAGCCAATATCAATTGGAATAATTTCATTGTCTTTAAGCAGAAAATCTATAACAACACGGTATTTCATATTAATGGAAACACTGTAGTATTCACCTAACTGGCCTTGAAGCTTGTGCAACCTCAAGGAAGGATGAAACGGGTCAACCTCAAGTATTTCGATTGTTTTTATGTATCGCGGTAAGATGTCAGGGTGTTTTTTGATAAATTTTTTCAGCTTTTTAAAGTACTCGTCGGTTCGAATAATTTTATAAAGCATTCGTTAACTCTTCGATATGCTCTTTTGCCGTTTGGGACTGATAGCGACCCTCTTTAATATCGCGCATGGCAAGTAAGTGCGCAAGATCTAACTCTTGTTGCCGAAAAGCCTGATAACGCTCAATGTCCAATACCACATACTTGTTTTTTCCACGAACATTGATAATAAGCTCATCTGCCTTTTCGAGCATACTACCTAAAAAGGCTACACCTTTGGTTTTCACATCATTTGCGGTAACAATCATAAACATACTCCCAATCGTACTTTTAATCGCATTCTAGCATAAAAAGCACTTGAGTTTCCTTACTCGTAACAAACAAAAATGAAACCACCGACACCCGAAACATAGACGACAACCTGATTTAATTAAACTAAACTTGCCACACAAACCCATTTGCTATAAATTATGTTTTATACATAACCTAAAAAGGTATAAAACATGATTCATAGTGTCATTCGTCAGACTTCGCAGTTTATCCTGCAGCGCAGTCAGCCCAGTTATCAGCGGTTCTTGCTGAGCAAGATTGATTTCAATGACCGGTTGATTGGCATTAGAGGCGCGCGCGGCAGTGGCAAAACTACCCTACTGCTGCAATATGCCCAACAATGCGGCTTGCCTTTGAGCAAAGTGTTGTATGTGTCGTGCGATCATCCGGCGATGGTGGATGCCGACCTGTTTGAGCTGGCGAAGACGTTTTATCAAGAAGGCGGCAAACTTTTGTTGCTCGATGAAAGTCACAAAGCCAAACAACTCGGTACATCACTCAAGGCGATTTACGACACCTTTGATTTAAAAGTCATTTTTTCCGGCTCTTCGGCGATTCAAATGACGCATCAATCGGCAGACTTATCCCGCCGTGCGGTGATGTTTCATTTGCCAGCTTTGTCATTCCGCGAGTTTTTAGAAATTGAAACCGGACTTCAAATTAAGGCGTTCAGCCTAGCTGAATTATTGGAAAACCATCAAGACATTGCGCTGGATTTAACCGCGCAATTTAGACCGATTGAGCATTTTCGCGCTTACACGCTTCACGGTGCCTATCCGTTTTATCAAGAATCCCTTAGCAATTACCCATTAAAACTGCTCGAAGTCATTAACCACACCATTGATTCCGACCTCACCAGTATTTTCCATATCGATTCCAGCAAACTCGATAAATTGAAAAAGATGCTCTATTTGCTTTGCGCGACACCGCCACTGGAATTGAATAAAGCCAAAATCAGCGCCGCGCTTGAAGCCTCTTGGCCGACGATCGATAAATACATTCAACTCATGGCCTCGGCTGATTTAATTCATCACCTGCGCGGTGGTAGCGGCATGCGCGCGGTCAATAAACCGAATAAACTGCTGCTGGCTAATCCGAATCTGTTTTATGTGTTATGCGCTGAACCCAACAGCGGCAGTGTGCGCGAAAGCTTTTTTGTATCGCAACTGAACCATCAGCATCAGGTGCATTATCACCATCAAGCCGACTTTATTATTGATGAACAGGCTATCTTTGAAATAGGCGGCGCAGGCAAAACCAAAAAACAGCTTCAATCGCTCGACCATAGCTACCTAGCGCTTGACGATATCGAAGTCGGTCACCACAACACCCTCCCGCTATGGATGTTTGGATTGTTGTATTAAAGCTCAAATTAAATTGAATAATCCAAGAGTTTAGCGACCGCATTAAACAAACCATGGGGCAATGATGCCGAGCATAAGCTCTATATTTCAACATGACATCTGAGAAAACGTTCATAACCTCCTCTGACATCTCCAATTATGGTTCTAAACGCCATATTGACTTTACCTACACGTATGCTTTGAATGATACCACTGGCCACCAAAGACAGATCGGCATAGCTTGGTCATTTGTCCGGTTTCGTTATCTGGGTTACCTTTAATCGTTGCTTGCTCAATCACATTTGTATCGTTCAATAGAAAACCGGGCGTTCTGCAAGTGATTCGACAAATCGATGTTTGGGCACCACTACCCATTGTTGAGCCGGATGAGCTGGAACGACTCGCTTGACGTGCGTCGCGTTCGGCGGCTAGGCGACGTTCTTCAGCCAGACGGCGTTCCTCTTCTTGGCGGCGAAGTTCGGCCTGATGTGCGTTGCGCTCGCGGTTAAACACCGCTTCGGCTTCGGCTAAAGCGGTGGGGTTATAGGCGGTGTTTCTTGCCTGCTCCAGATAACGCTGCGCCTCAGCAAAGTTCCAACTGCGTGATGCCTGCTTTGACAATTCCAACAAGTTTTCTTGCTCGTGTTGCTGTAATTGATCTAAATCATCAAAACTAAACGACCAGGCCTGGGCGTTATAACCCGCCAACAAAACCAACAGTAAAATGAATTTCATGGTTTACTCCTTGAAAGCAAAAGCCGCTTACGCGGCCAAAGTTACTGTCCGCCGCGCACCAGGCGCACATGATAGCTGTTGCTGCGAACATAGAAGTTGTCGTAGCCATTGTAGAAATTGACACCCCTCACAAAATCGCTATCGTCGCCAATAGGCGAGGCAATAAGCGAGGCCGACCAATACCATTCACCTGGCGTATTCGGGAAGGCTGAGTTAAGAATAGTCGGACGGCTATAGTCACCTTCACAACGGCCATCTAGATTGGAACTACCTTCCCATACAGTTTCGCCACTTGCGTCGAGTAGGCGCTGCCGCTGTTCGCCGAAGATGCCGCAATAGACAAGTGAGTGTAGTTCATCAACGGTAGGCAGACGCCAATCTGATTTGTCGGCAAAATGGCTTTCTTTTGCAAGGTCTCGTGCGGTTTGCCAGTTATGTCTGCTGGCGTCACCCAAACAGGTGCTGCCATTCCAAGTTTGCCCCAAGCTACAGCGCATCCAAGTAAGATTAGTTTCGGTGTCGGTCACTGTGCCGTCGCCATTATCAATATAGCCATGCCCAATGTTATAAACTGAAGAAGCGCTGCTACTATCCGCGCTGCTACTATCCGCGCTGCATCCTATTAGAATTAGGCTGCCAGTGGCCAGCATCATCGAGAATATAGTGGTTTTTAGAAATCCTTGTTTTTTCATAGTGAGTTCCTTTTATGACACGTTTAAATGAAATTTAAATCTTTACCTACAACTGACTTAATAAAATTCCGGCAAAATAACTTATGCACTCCACGAAGACGCTTGGAAACGAGAAAGCAAAAGCCGCTTACGCGGCCAAAGTTACTGTCCGCCGCGCACCAGGCGCACATGATTGTTTCGGCTGCTGCTCCGGTAAAGGTGGCTTTCGACACCAGAGAAGAAATGTACACCCCACGCCCAATCACTACTGACGCCGGGGATCATTGAGGCTGACCAATATTTTTGTTCTGGCGTATTCGGGAAGGCTGACGTAAAAATGGCCGGTCGGCTATAGTTGCCTTCACACTGTCCATTAAGATATGTATTGCCTTTCTTTATAGCTATGCCACGACTGTCTAGCCGGACTTCGCGTTGTTGGCCAGAACTACAATAGACCAATGAGTGTAGCTCATCAAAAGTAGGCAAGCGCCAGTCGGATTTGCCGGCATAATTAAAGCCAAGACCTCTCATAGCGGCATCATTATGATTCATTTGGATTGCGACCCCTGTACATGTTGAGCCTGTCCATTGTTGACCAAGACTACAGCGCATCCAAGTAAGATTAGTTTCGGTGTCGGTCACGGTACCGTCGCCATTATCAATATAACTCAGCCCAATGCTCTCAGCTGAAGAGGCGCTGCTACTATCCGCGCTGCATCCTGTGAGAATTAGGCTGCCAGTGGCAAGCATCATCGAGAATATAGTGGTTTTTAGAAATCTTTGTTTTTTCATAGTGTGTTCCTTTTATGACACGTTTAAATGAAATTTAAACCTTTATCTACTACTGACATAATATAATCGTGGAATACAAAGCTTACGCACCCCACGAAGACGCTTGGAAACG
The DNA here is from genome assembly GCF_900112445.1 of Thiomicrospira sp. ALE5. Taxonomy (GTDB): domain Bacteria; phylum Pseudomonadota; class Gammaproteobacteria; order Thiomicrospirales; family Thiomicrospiraceae; genus Thiomicrospira. The sequence goes on from NZ_FOYY01000003.1 coordinate 965,647, forward strand.
AGAAAGCAAAAGCCGCTTACGCGGCCAAGTTACTGCCCGCCGCGCACCAGGCGCACATGAGTGCTGCTGCTGCGATAAACGTAGTTGCCGAAGCCATTGTAGAAATGGACACCCCACGCATCACTGCTATTGAAGGCAACAGGCGAGGCCGACCAATAAAAAGCGCTTGGCATATTCGGGAAGGCCGGGGTAAAAATAGTCGGACGGCTATAGTTGCCTTCACAGCTTCCATCTAGAGATGTATTACCTTGCCTTGCATTGCTGCCACTCGCGTCGAGTCGGCGCTGGCGTTGTTGGCCAGAACTACAATAGACCAATGAGTGTAGCTCATCAACGGTAGGCAGACGCCAATCTGATTTGTCGGCAAAACGGCTTTCTTTCGCAAGGTCTCGTGCGGCTTGCCACCTATGTATGCTGGCGTCACCCGAACAGGTAGTGCCGGTCCAAGTTTGCCCAAGACTGCAACGCATCCAAGTGAGGTTAGTTTTGGTGTCTGTGATGGTGCCGTCTTGGTTATCGACATAACCTTGTTGAGCCCATCGCCTTTGGTTCTCTGCTTTACGCTCTTCTTCCGCTTTTCGTTGCGCTACCACCCCAGCCGGAGTAAGCTCTCTTGACATATCAATATGCACGGTTGGTGAGGTGAAGTCGGCAATAAACACGTCTTTGCGTTCGCCGCGCCATTCATTATTAGCATCAATCGCCTTCACCACTTGAATATGATAGCTGCCTTCGGCAAGCTTGATCGCAAAGGTTTGGCCAGCTTGTTCGGGCGTATCGCCACGGCGGTGGCCGTTAATGTAAATTTGCGCCCCACCCGGCTTGGTTGTAATGCGTACCATCGCCGCATCCGCACTCGGACGTTCTAGCTTGGTTTGACTGACAATAAAACCCTGCCCTACTTTATTAGCAGTATCCACTTGCCCTTGATCACAACCTACAAGCATCAGCGCGCCTAGCGCCAACGCCAGCACCGAAACCCTCGATTCCGCCCAACCAGCACGCGCGCCACTAAGCGCGGCAACCTGCCCCACTAGATTATTTGCTGTCACACTAACTCCTATAGAATTAAGACCCATCTCCTTCCCGTTGGCCCAGTGGGAAAGCCCACCTGAACACCAAAAAAAGAAGCTGAAACAAAGCCTATAAACACCGCATCAATTATTAATGCATATTATTTAGCCATTATAACCAGGCCTGGTAACAAGTTGATATTTTCTGAACATTCACCCCATAAACTAAAAGCACTGGCGCTCGCGGGTTTTAGCCGTCCTGTGAGTAAAGGTCTTCCATATCGATCAGATAATCAAGCATCACAAGCGTGCTCAGGTTATGCTCTGCAAATACTTTGTTTTCGTGGGGTTTGTATTGCGCTAGGGTCTGGTTGATCGTTTCTTTGAGCCGCATGAGCGTTTGGTAATTCAGCCTATCGTACAGGTGTGGCAATGTCGTAAACAGGTTTAGGAAACTCTGCGCGTTTTCTGGCGAGACCTGCTTGAGCGCCACCGATTTCATGGTTTCTACTAGCGCGTATTCGGCGGCATCGCTATTGAGCGGATAGTAACTCAAAAGCTCCAGCGTCACACGCACAAGTGCCCCTAAATAGAGGTCCTCGTCCTGATCGGCGATAGCGTGATACACACTGGCGACGTAGTAAGTCAGCGGCGCTTTTTCTTCCAGCTCGGAAATGTCCAAGCCACGCTCTTGAAGAAAAGTGGCGACAAACCATGCCAGCGAATCGGCTCCCGGTTCGGCTTCGGTGATTTGCGAATGATGGTTTAGGCGGTAAAGGCCGTAGATCAAATATCCAAAGCGATCACACAGATGATCCGCAAATCGACGACAGCGTTCATCGGTGGGATTTAAGTAACGATCACGCATAAAATCCAGCGTCTGTTCGTAATGGGTGGGGATGTATTTCATTTCTTCAAAGAGCGCCATGTTTAGATGCCCTTCAATCTGCTTTTCAGCACCGTTTTCGTAGTCGAAGTAGCGCGATTCAAGTTCAGATCGTAGCCGCGTAGTTTGACCGTAGAGACTTTTGGCAAAGCGGATATTCATGGGGGTTTCCAGCGTGGCACGCTGTTTGGCAAGCTGTTCCACATTTCCAGCTTCGCGCACCTGCGCCAATGCCGCTTCAAAGTTTTTTCGCGGGCTGCTGGCCTGCGGGTCGTTGCCGGGGCGTACCGTGTCGTCGAGATAGCGGTAGAAACGCTGCAGTTCGCCATCGTCTAGGGTAGTTAAAAACACCAGCAAAATATCATTGTCTATTTTATCGTTGCCGATAAGCTCGTTAAACGCTTCATTACTCATTGAAACCAGTTCGTCTGCCGTGTTGGTGCTGATATCAACTTTGCCCTGCTGTTCGTTTTTGATTTGCAGCCAGTTTGGCAACGGACGGTCGTGATCCGGCAGTTCACCCAGTTTAAATGGTTTCATATGCGCCCTGTTTTTAAAATCATACTATTATTTCGTTAATGACGTTTCACCTTGAAAATGACAACCAGGCCTGGTTATTCGGTCTGGCTTTTATTGCGTTGCCATGCGCAACGTCAATACAAGGCGTAAATCCGCTCGGCATGTTGTCGCGAGAAAAAATTGTTTACTCCTTGAAAGCAAAAGCCGCTTACGCGGCCAAAGTTACTGTCCGCCGCGCACCAGGCGCACATGACCGTCGTTGCTGCGATTACTGTAGCTGACGCCGCCAATGGTGAAATAGACACCCCACGCAAGATCGCTATCGATGGGAATAGGCGAGGCCGACCAATAAAACATTCTTGGCGTATTCGGGAAGGCCGAGGTAAAAATGGTCGGACGGCTATAGTCACCTTCGCAGCGGCCAGTTAGTTCACTACCTTGCCTTACCATTCCGCCTCGAATTACAATTCCGCCACTCGCGTCGAGTCGGCGTTGTTGGCCAGAACTACAATAGACCAGTGAGTGTAGCTCATCAACTGTGGGCACGCGCCAGTCGGTTTTACCGGCAAAACGGCTCTGTTTGGCGAGGTCTTCCGCGACTTGCAAAAAATGTCTGCTGGCGTCACCCGAACAGGTGGTGCCGGTCCAGGTTTGCCCTAAGCTGCAGCGCATCCAAATAAGGTTAGTTTTTTTGTCATAGACCGTGCCATCATTGTTAAGCACATAGCGCTCTTTAAACGCATTGTCGTTAGCATCCTGCTTCGCTTTTTGTTCAGCCTTTTGCTTATCTATTGCTTTTTGGGTAAGCTCTCTTGTCATATCAATATGCACGGTTGGCGATGTGAAGTCGGCAATAAACACATCTTTGCGTTCGCCGCGCCATTCGTTATTGGCATCAATCGCCTTCACCACTTGAATGTGATAGCTACCTTCGGCAAGCTTGATCGCAAAAGTTTGGCCGGCTTGTTCGGGCGTATCGCCACGGCGGTGGCCGTTAATGTAAATTTGCGCCCCACCCGGCTTGGTTGTAATCCGCACCATCGCCGCATCCACCCCCGGACGTTCTAGCTTGGTTTGACTGACAATAAAACCCTGTCCTACATTATTAGAAGTATCCGCTTGCCCTTGATCACAACCTGCAAGCATAACAATGCCGAGCAACATGGTTGCTAACTTAAATCTTAACGCTGATTGCGCTCTGTTCTGTGGGAGTAACTTCATTTCCGTCATAGGATTTGTCCTTGTATATTGTATAAGTTTGGGTTCATGCGACGTTGATCCCACGTCGTTAGCCATCATGTTATTAAATATCTACAGAAAGGGCTTACTGCCCACTTAACTTGTTTAAAATATTTGTCAACCGATCAGCCTCTTCATTAACCAATCGATTCTCTTCATTAACCAATCGATTCTCTTCATTAACCAATCGATTCTCTTCATTAACCAATCGATTCTCTTCATTAACCAATCGATTCTCTTCCTTGGAAGCCTGATTCAAGCCAACCTCATACAGAATCTCATAACTTTCCTTGCCCAAATACAACAGTGAAGTGAGCATTTCTGGGCTACACGCCTGAATATCTTCAAGGCCGGGTTTCGTCATAAAATTCCGCCCCATTCCCCTGATTTTGCCGGAGAAGTTGCTTATTGCCTCTTCTCTTGTCCAACTATGGTTAGCGTCTTTTGAAAACTTACTGCCCCGTGTTTGCAAACACTCAATCATCCTAGACTCGTTAAACAAAGCAATATCGGTTAAGACAGAATTTCGACGAGTTAAGCGCTCATAAGGGTATTCAAATTCCGCTTCATATAGCGATTCATATTGAATACGCTCAGCTTTCCAAGCGCCATTATCTCGACTGAATCGCCAATTAAATCCTAGGTTGGCATCAAACTGCTCGATACCGTCTAAACTGCCGTCATATAGAAAGAACGCAAAGGTGGATTCTGCTGTTGGCCAGACATAAACCACTGCATGACGAGGTTCTTCAATGGTCACTTTACTGGCACCTAATGGAATCATTTCAGTGATCAGTTCACTGCCTCCTGTGATTTGTATAGCAGTGGACTGTTGAGACTCGATCAGTGGTAGAAAGGGGGCGTTCGATTTTTGTTCTGCATGCACAGTGATAGTGAAAATTGCCGCACAGAAAACGCTAATCTGTGCAAATAAGCGAAGATTTTCATTCATTTAATGAACCATTTTTGTTGGAAATAACTAACCTAGTGAGATTACCGATTAATAAAAATTAATAAATACAGTTAAAACTATACAAAGCAACTTTTACAAAGACAAGAAAACTATGTAAATAATAAGAGGGTAAATACGGCAGACAATGCCCAACACGCCCCCTATATCCATGATTTTATCGACCGAATTAAACAAACCATGGGGCAATAAGCTAAGAACCAGGCCTGGTTGGATGGATAAAAATAAATCATCCACAACCATGTAAATTATAAAGGTAAAGTTATATAATTTATAAAAAAGGATGGTAAGTTATGCTTAAACGCCATATTCAAAACCTGCTAAACGACTATCTCAAGCTGTTTCCGGCCGTATGGTTAGGTGGTGCGCGCCAAACCGGTAAATCAACGCTAGTCATGGCATTACCCGATTACCATTACGTCACGCTTGATGACATCACCTTGTATATGGCGGCCCAAGACAGCCCGCAGACGTTTATTCAATCCCTGCCAAAGCCGGTCATTATTGATGAAATTCAACGGGTGCCCGAATTACTACTGGCGATTAAGCAGGACATTGACTTAAATCGTCAGAATGGTCGCTACTTGCTCACAGGGTCAGCCAATTTGCTTGGCATGAAAAATGTACAAGACTCGCTGGCCGGGCGTTTGGGCGTACTGGAACTCACGCCCTTTAGTTTGCGTGAACTCAATAACCACAAGCCAAACCTGCTGGACGATCTATTCAATGGCGCAATAACACAACAAACACCAACGTTAGACAAACCCGTCATTGAACAGATGCTAAGCGGCGGTTATCCAGAAATGCAAACGCTAACCCAACCCCGTTTGCAAAAACTGTGGATGGGCGCTTACATCACCACCTATATTGAGCGCGATGCGTTTAACTTGGCAGAAATTCGTAAAAAAGACGCGTTTTATCGGCTGTATCACATTTTGGCCTCGCGCAGTGCTAACCTGCTTAACAAAGCCAGTTTAGCGCGCGACATCGGCATCAGTGCCGCCTTATTGGATGACTATTTGGCCTTGTTGCAAACCACCTATCAAATTGAATTAGTTTCAGCTTATTGGGATAACCTCACCAAACGCCATGTCAAAATGCCCAAATTGTTTTTTATGGATACCGGTGTGCTGTGCAATATGTTGCAAGTGAGTTTAGACAGTTTTTGGCAAAGCCCTTATCGCGGATTGATAACGGAAAACTTTGTGTTTAGTGAACTCTATCGCGCTAAACAAACGACACTTGAACTGACCGAGTTATATCACCTGCGCACCAGTGATCAAAAAGAGATAGATTTGATTATTCAGCGCGGACTACAAACGATTGGCATCGAAGTGAAAGCGTCCAGCCAAATTGATGCGTCCGCGTTTAAACATTTAAAGCCGTTTGCTGAAACCCTCGGCGATAACTTTAAAGGCGGTTATGTATTTTATTTAGGCGACCACGCCGTGCAATTCGGCGACAAACTCTGGGCGTTGCCGATGGCATATTTGGGCTAAGACAGAAAATACTTAACCGAACGGCCTTTGCCTTGGGTTTGTAGAACGCTTAACTCAACCAATTCGGTTAAATCACGCGCGGCGGTGGCATCGGATGTGCCGACCAGATTTTTATATTTTCGCCGTGCAATGCCGTCATCAAAATCATTCGTTTCCAACAAGCGCACCAATAATTTCCGTTGGCGCTCGTTAAACGCGTGCGAACGATATTGATCCCAAAACTGCGTGGCATAACGCACTTTTTCCAATCGCCGCAAACTGTTTTGTGCCGCTGCTTGCACACAATGTAAGAACCAAACCATCCATTCGGTTAAATCGCCGTCACCTTTTTGCGTTTTTTCCAGCACCTGATAATAATCGGATTTTTGACGCGCCATTTCACTGGAAATCGAATACAAGCGAATATCGGTATGATCGGCGCGCGCTAAACAGCGTTCGGCCAGAATGCGTGACAAGCGTCCGTTGCCGTCATCAAAAGGGTGAACGGTCACAAACCAAAACTTCGCAATCGCGGCCTTTAAATAATCGTACACCGGATAATCCACCATCGACTCATCTTGATTGAACCAGTCAATAAATTTATCCATATAAGCTTCTACACAGGCGCGTTGCTCACAGGGTGCTTGAAAATGCACCACCTCCTTACGTCCAAAATGCCCCGAGACCACCGCCATCGGCTCATCACGATAATCACCCAACGTGATTTCTTTTAGCCTGGGTGTTTCGATAAGCAATTGCGCTTGCCAGCGTTTAAGTTGCGCATGATCTAACAGCTGATCCGCATTACGAACCGCCTCCAAGAAAACTTGCGTAAAGGCTTCATAACGTTTGTCTGTCGGTTTCGCATCAGGCAAACCCAAATGTCGGGCAATGCTGGAACGCACCGATTCGCGGTCAAGTACCTGTTGTTCAATAAGGGAGGTGGACAAGGCTTCATCCAGCAACACCTGGCTCTCAAACGCCAAACGTTTTTCCGCTGAAAGTTGATTGGCTAGGGCAATTAAAGGTGCAACCGCTCTGACCGCGCTCAATAAAGACGGCATGACCTGTGCCTGATCAAAAGACCAGTTCGGCCAGTTTGCCTGCTGCCATACCCATTGTTGCGCCATATTTAGACCCGCGTGAGACGATTAATTGATTTAATTGTATCAGTTTATGAGTCGATTAGAACACCCAATCATCTCAAACAGCTTTTATACTTGTGACTTTTTAAACATTCGCCCAAACCTGGCCTGTTGATTTTAGGCGTGACTAAAGGCGCTGTACCATAAATGCAGGAGCCATCAATTCTTGCTCTTGGCGACTGATTTTGAGCTGTTCCGCCACATCGCGCCATTGATCAACCGCCTGAATCACTTGTCGATAAATGGTTTCGGCGGTTGCTTGATTTAACTGAAAATAATCAATCACGGAAAAAGCCAGTTCAAAATCGAGGCGATTATCCATTTCATTAATATTCAAATGCAGGCCCGTGCCATCAGCCACCGGGTTAATGTCGTAAGCAGGCGATAAAACCCAGCCCTTCGATGTATGAAGAAAACCGTGATTTCTCAAATGATCATCGGTATTGGATACCGCAATATAAAACACCATTCGCCGCCATAACTGCGCCAAATCGTCCTTAGTATTCGCGCCATGCTGAATTAAAAACTCGGCCAGCTCCAAATAACTCGCGCCCGCTTCGCCATCAAAATAGCCAAGTTGCGTCATGGCGGATGAAAAATGCAACCGCTGTCCTGCAACGCGATCAAAACGCTGGGTTAAAAACGTATGTTGTTCGCTATTCAAACGCTTGATATCACAGGGCGCCATATTAATGCCAGCATTTATCGCAAGCTTATACACCAGCATTTCCCAAGCGGCCATATCATGCGTGTCATAACGGCTTGGAAACTTAGCAATCCACAAATTGCCATCTTCATCAACCACACTGGCTTTTGGTCGCGCACCGCCCAAAGATGAACCAGGAGAAATCAACATATTCAACCACTTTGAATAGTCCGCTGACTTATTGATACCCGGTTTTTCAACTTCCGAAGCCGCCACTTCCAATTCTCGCAACGACGACATGGGCGGTGCGGATAACGCGTGATTGTCATCTAAAAACGCACCAGCCTCCTCTAACTTAAAACGCAACGCCCCCATACGATGAAGATCATGAACCCCAAGCAAATAATCGGTTTCCATCAGCTTTATGGGTTTGCGGTTTTGCTGACTGGCTAAAACGGCCTCTCTACGTTGCATAATCAAACGCCCCCAGCGATCCGGGCACGAATCTAAAAACGCACGAAAGTTTTGATTATCTTGACTATGCTGCTCGCCCTGAAACAACTTGAGTTCAGGATCAATTTGCTGAGCATAATCCGAAGTCAACCAAGCTGAATCATAGCTAAAACTAAAGTGCTCGCTGCCACGCACAACATCCGCACGCAACACCCCGACCTTATGCGGGGTATCCATCCCCTGCCAATCGGCATAAACCAAAATTTCACGGCTCATGACGACTTACCTTTCAGCAGTTCAATATCCTGCAACTTACGCCCAAATTCATCGTCACGCGCCACCTTGGTTAAATCATCCGCCAAACCCAAAACCGATAAAACCAACAGATAATGCCCCATCGACACCGAACCATCACCGCGCTCAATTTTTCTGAGTGTGGGCTTAGACAACCCCGTGCGCTCGGCCATTTGGGTTTGAGTCAGTTTTCGGCGTTTCGCCGCCAGCCGAATGTTTTCACCCAACTGCACCAAAATCGCCTCCTGCTTAGGAAATAAAGTCGCTGTTCGCTTATCCACGTCTTGCTAACCTCTAAAAAATTTTGTTAGCGTTACTTTATGCTAAATAACGGTAAAATGAAACTATATTTTCACAATTAACTGAAAAAAGAAAATTTAGATTCACATAAAGACCTTACCAACCATGCCTGGTAGTTACACACTCAAAATCTTATTCGTATCAATCTATGAGTCGATTAGACCGGAAATCATCTCAAATGGCTATTGATGGTTGCTGTATTTTAAAGCTTGGCCCTTCTAGGCTAAGAAAAGCCATACATGTATAATCACCTTTAGAGTTAGCTTCCCAAAAGGAATATGCAATGCAAACCATCACATCACAGGAATGGCAAAGCCTACCCGAGAATGCGCAACGTGAGCTACATGACTTCTTTTTATTTTTGAAGCAAAAGTACGCCAATAACCAAGACGCAATAGAAACTCGCGCCTTCTCAAACCACAGTGCAGAATGTGCGGAAGATTGGCTTGATGCTGAGGAAGCGAGACAATGACCGACACCCGCATTTGTTTTATCGGCGATTCGTTCGTTAACGGCACAGGCGATGAGACGATGCTCGGTTGGGCGGGACGTGTGTGTGTCGATACGCGTCAAAAAGGCCACGACATCACCTATTACAATCTGGGGATTCGGCGCAACACCTCGACGGATATTCTGCAACACTGGAACGAGATTGCGTTACGCCAACATCCAGATTGCGACAATCGGATTGTATTGTCGTGCGGCGTGAACGACACCACGCTGGAAAACGGCGTGTTACGTGTGGAGTTTGAAACGTCTTTGCTGAATATGCGCGCGCTATTTGCGCGTATGCAATCCTCACCAGGCCTGGTAGTTGGCCCGCCGCCGGTGGATGACGATCAACAAAATCAACGTATTAAAGCCTTATCAGAAGCCATGCAAAGCGAAGCTGAAAAAGCCGGTTTGCCGTTTATCCCGCTGTTTGATGCCTTGGTTCAAGATAACGCTTATCTGGCCGAAATCGCCCAAAACGACGGCGCACACCCCGCATCATCCGGTTATCAAACAATCACTCGCATTATCTTGGGCTCCGGCCAATGGTGGTTTTAATCAACGAAGCTGTAAGCTTTTAAAAAATTTAATGCACCCTGCTTAAACGACACTATTGTTCTATTGCCCACCGACTTTAGAAAACACCTGCAAGACCACGACGCCACTTACAATTAAGGCTATACCCAGCACCGCCGCTAAATCTAGCGTTTGTTTAAACACGACCCACCCAATTAAGGTAATTAGTGCAATCCCCGCCCCTGCCCAAATCGCATAGGCGACGCCCACCGGAATTTGCTTTAGGGTCAAGGATAATAAATAAAACGCTAAACCATAACCTACCAACACCACCAATGAAGGCCAAAGCTTAGTAAACCCATCACTAAGCTTCAATGCGCTGGTGCCAATCACTTCGGCAATAATCGCCAAGCTCAATAGTATCCAAACATTCATTCAACAACGTCCATTGCTACTTCTTAATCAGTTTATACAAATCCGTTAACTTACCTTCGATAAGACGATTTTCTTGGTCAAGTAACCAAATCCGGTTCTCGCCTACAAAAAATCCAAGTTTTTCACCCGCCTGTGTGGTCAGCAAAATCCGCTGCCCATCTTCTGCCCAAAAAAACTGACCCTTATCTTTAATTACACTTTCTGAACGGCCAATATATTCTCGCACTAAGTTAAATGAATAATCATCGTACAAGCTCAATTGCCAGTGAATAGCTTCACAATCAGCACAAGGTAAATGACCAACATAACTACCCGCCCAGTCAACAGCTATCTGACTGGTGTGATGATCAACAGGCGAAATCAAATCAGTTTTGTAAGTACAGGCAGACACTAATGCCGCAACCAAAACACCCACAATCATGCCAAATCGCTTCATCATTTATCTCTCTAGCCATTAATTCTTATTTAATTGTTTTTACAGCGAATTACATTGAATAAATTACTACATAATAAACAATTTAAACAGTGAACCCACATGAAGTCATTAAAGCTCGCTGCCATTACAGCGGTATTATTTAATATGGTACATATTTCTGGCTGTGCCCTGCTGCCATCCCAGCAAGTCAATGTCGCTGACCGTAAAGTTGAGTTTATTTACCAAGATCAGCAAGCTGACCTGACCCTCATTTTTGAAAATGGCCTAACCTCTAAGTTATCAACCTGGCAAGGCGTGCTGCCGCTATTACCCGATGATGTGAATTACTTGGTTTATAATCGCGCCGATTATGGCCGCTCAGAATCTAGCGACCAGCCTCGAACTGGCGAATTTATTGTCGCCGAACTTCGCTCGCTATTGGCGCAACAACAAATAGAGCCGCCCTACCTGCTCATCGGGCATTCGTTAGGAGGGCTGTATGCACAATATTTTGCACGTAGTTACCCTGAAGAATTAGCAGGCCTGCTACTTGTTGACTCAGTGCATCCTTCTCAAATGGAAGGGCGTGGTGCCTATAAAAACTGGCCTTGGTGGAGTCGACTGGGATTTCAATTATTTACTTCTAAAACTGAAAAAGCAGAATTGTTTAACCTGATGGCCACGGGTGAAGCTGTCCTTAATATGCCGAACCCTGAACAGATTCCAATGATTATTTTAGTTGCTGGCAAGGATTACAGTCGTGATCAAGCGGCCAGAGACCACGTTACTAACAAGCGAGAGGACCTCGCTAGACTCTATCCTCAAGCCGATTGGCGCACAGTGCCTGCAGGCCATGCCATTCAGCGACAACGACCTGACATTGTAGCGGATGCAATTTCGGAACTGGTTAACCTTTATCGCTCACCTTAAGCAGGTTGCTTTTAAAGTCCAACCCATTTAAATCAAGATTTTCTTAACCCATATTCCTTTTTAATTCGCGATTCTGCTAATATTAAAACACTATTTAATGGAGCAGAATGGTATGAAATGGCTTGGTTGGATTGTTAAGATTACCCTTGGTTTAGCACTGGTGTTAGTGATTGGTATCACGGTGCTACTCCTCACCTTTGATGCCAATAAATATCGTGATCAAATCAGCCAAGTGGTGTTGGATCAAACCGGTCGTGAACTCAGTTTGGATGACATCAGCCTAACCCTTTATCCAACCATCGGCTTAGCTATTACCAACGCGCAGCTTAGTAATGCAACCGGTTTTGACGAGCCCACCATGGTCAAAATAGCGCAAATGCGAATCGGTGTCGCCCTTATGCCACTGTTGCGCCAAGAGTTGGCCGTTGATACCTTAGAACTCAACGGACTCGCTGTTTATTTAGCGCGCAACGCCGATGGCACTACCAACTGGCAAGACTTACTCCCCGAACCAGAAGCGAGTCAGCCAGCCGAACACACAGAAGCCATCAAAGAGACTGCGCCGACAGACACTGACGCCTTAATAGCGCAACTACAAAACCTTGCGATTGATGGCATTCGCATTCAAAACGCATCCTTTATTTGGGATGATCAGGCGAGCCAACAACGCATTGAATTTGACGACCTGAATATCACCGCTACTGCGATTAAATTAAATCAGTTTTTTAATCTTAACCTTGCCGGCAACCTCGCCGTACAAGATCCGCAACTTAACCTAAATTGGCAGTTAGCTATTGATGCCAAAATAGATAACCAACTAAGTTTAAGCCTTAAAGACCTGACGTTACAATTAGATCTTAATAGTCGTGAATTGCCCGTCACGCAAAGCAGAGTAAATCTGGCACTCCCTACTATTGATCTCGATCTTGAACAACAGATGTTCAATATCAATGACCTAAGCCTAAATATGGCAGCGCAGTTTAACGATAACCTGCCTATTGCCTCAGTGACCGGACAAAGTGATATTCAGGCCGTGACATTGCATCTAACCGAGCAACAACTGATGCTGCCCGAGTTTGCCTTAACGCTGAATGCGAATGGGCCAACGCAATCCAGTGATGAAAAACTACTTAACAGCCTGGATCTGAACCTGAACTTTGCCGGCTTGGATGCAAAGCTCGATACCTTGGCTGTGGCATTACCGAGTATTCTGTTGAACGGTACGCTTGATTCGCCACTATTGCCGGTCGGAAAAACCAATTTTGACCTACGCACCGAGTTGCAGGCCAATCTAAGTGAGCAAACCTTGACTGTTGATAGCTTGCAACTGGCACTATTAGATTTAGTCTTGAATTCTCGCGTTGCGATTACGCAACTCCAAACTACGCCAACAATTACTAGCGAATTAGCCATTGATAGCTTTAACCTGCGCAAGCTATTAAACCAGTTACAAGTCGAATTGCCTGAAATGGCAAAGGCTAATACCCTTGAAAAGTTAGCGCTCAGTTTTAATAGCCACGTCACCCTAGGTGAAGCTGCACCTAACATTGCTATTAACAACCTCAAACTTGAACTAGATAATAGCCAGCTGACTGGGCAAGCGCAAGTACAGCCAGGCGACAGCCTATTAGCACGCTGGAATTTAGCGTTAAATCAAATCAACTTAAATGATTATTTGCCGCCTAAACCAGATGCAGTGACAGAAACGGAGCCAAAACCTGACGACCAGCCTGAATTTGTATTAGAACTCCCCGATGAGCTACTGCGCAGCTTAGACTTAGATGGTGAGATCCGCGTGGGACAATTGACGTTTGATCAATTAAATATGACCAATATCCTTGTTGATGTTAAAGCCAAGGAAGGCGTGCTTGATTTATCGCAGTTACGCGCTGATTTGTTTAACACCCAAGCTGTGGCGAGCGCGCAACTTGATGTCCGCGACGATCAACCGAAAATGGCGGTTAAATTAGACAGTCGCAATATTCCCATTGGTGAGGTCATTAGCAGTTTTGTCGACTTTGATCGGCTATCCGGAACAGGCCTGGTACAAGCTGACTTAACTACAGCCGGTGATCGTATCAGTCAATGGCAAGAAAATCTTAACGGCCACGTCACCCTAAACCTTCGTGACGGTGCGGTTAAAGGATTTAACCTCGCTAAATCAGTACGTGATGCGCAAGCCCTATTCCGCGGACAGCGTGCGCAAGCAGACGAGGGTCCATTACAAACTGACTTTAGCGCCTTAGATTTACGTGCCACCATCAAGCAAGGTGTGGTGACAACAGAGCGTCTAAGCGCCGAAGCACCGTTTATGCGTATCCGAGGCGAAGGAACCGTCAATTTACCTAAACAAGAGCTGGATTATCTTGTACGCACCAGCATTGTCGCGTCAGCCGTGGGACAAGATGGTGCCGATTTAAGTAATCTTGTTGGCTTAACCATCCCAGTTAAATTAACTGGCTCGCTACTGAGTCCGCGTGTGTCGCTGGATTTGGCTTCTTTACTAGAAAGTCGCGCGCGTCAAGAGGTTGAGCAGCGCTTACGTCAGGAACAAGAGCGTATTCAACAACAAATCGAAAAACAGGTTGAAGAACAAAAAGAAAAGATTGGCGAACAAATCCAGCAGCAGCTTGAAGAACGAGGCGGTGAAATGCTAGACAATTTACGCCGTCGTTTGCCTTTTTAACAAGATGTAAATTTTTACTGAAAAAACGCTAAGTTGTTGATTTTACGTTGCTGAGGGCATAAAAAAAGCCCGTATGAGACGGGCTTTTCTTGAAAATGGTGGCTACACCGGGATTCGAACCTGGGACCCCATCATTATGAGTGATGTGCTCTAACCAACTGAGCTATGTAGCCAAAGATGGGCGTATTATAAGGAAGTTTGCGCGATTGTCAAAACTTTCTTACACATTAAACCTAAAGTGCATGACATCACCATCTTGCACGATATATTCCTTGCCTTCCAAACGCAGCTTACCGGCTTCTTTAGCGCCCTGCTCGCCATTATATTTTACGTAATCATCGTAGGCCGTCACTTCTGCACGGATAAAGCCTTTTTCAAAATCAGTATGAATAACCCCCGCAGCCTGAGGCGCTGTCGCACCGACTTTAACCGTCCAGGCGCGCACTTCTTTTACACCTGCCGTAAAGTAGGTTTGCAAGCCAAGCAAACTATAACCTGCACGAATGACTCGATTTAGACCGGGTTCTTCTAAACCCATACCCTGTAAAAAATCCAGCTTATCTTCGTCATCTAGCTCTGCGATTTCAGACTCAATCGCCGCGCACACCGGCACCACGGCTGCACCTTGCTCTAATGCAAATGTCGTCAATGCATCTAGGTAAGGATTGTTTTCAAACCCATCTTCATTGACGTTAGCGATATACATCATCGGCTTAATGGTCAACAAATGCAGATCATACAGTTCCGCTTGTTCTTCAGGGGACAAATCAAGGTTGCGTACCAAGGTACCTTCTGCAATGCCGGCAGCAACCTTTTCCAATACCACTAGGCGTGCCTTCGCTTCTTTGCTGCCGGTTTTAGCCACTCGCTGCACTTTTTGAATCGCTTTATCAATCGACTCCATATCAGCCAAAACCAATTCGGTATTAATAATATCGATATCAGTTAATGGATCCACCTTACCGGCCACATGTACAATATCGTCGTTTTCAAAACAACGCACCACTTGCGCAATCGCATCCGTTTCGCGAATATTAGCTAAAAACTTATTACCTAACCCTTCGCCCTTCGATGCGCCCGCTACCAGGCCTGCTATATCCACAAACTCCATGGTTGCAGCTAATACACGCTCAGGCTTGACCATCTCCGCTAACTTATCTTGGCGTGGATCAGGCACAGGCACAATGCCCACATTCGGCTCTATCGTACAAAATGGATAGTTAGCGGCATCTATGCCAGCATTGGTGAGCGCATTAAATAAGGTTGATTTTCCAACATTAGGCAAACCGACAATGCCGCACTTAATTCCCATGGTAAATGTCCTTGTAGTCTGAAATGATATTAACTGGCAGCAGGCCTGGTGTGGAGCTGATTCATCGCTTTAGCAAAATCGCCTTGCACGACATCAGTCATCACCCGCGTGGCATCATAAATCGCATCCTCAATCGCTTGGCGGTCAGGTTTTGATGGTGCTTTAAGCACATAATTGACGACTTGCTTGCGATCACCTGGATGATCAATACCCAAGCGTAAACGATGAAAATGGGCACCGCCCAGTGCTGCGATTGAATCTCTTAAACCATTATGCCCGCCATGGCCTCCGCCTGTTTTGAGTTTGGCCACCCCTACCGGTAGATCGAGCTCATCATGCGCAATTAAAATACTTTCGACGGGAATGCGATAAAAGTTGGCTAGCGCTTGAATTGACTGGCCTGAACGATTCATAAACGTGGCTGGCTTCAATAACCATACTGGATGATTATTAACCACGACTTTGGCCACGAGACCTAAAAATTTGGTTTCTGGACGAAACACCTCGCCAGCGTGGCGTGCCATTTCCTCCACAAACCAAAAACCAGCGTTATGTCGTGTCTGTTCATATTGCTCGCCTGGGTTACCCAAGCCGACAATCAGTTGTACAGAGGACATAAGCGCTGGTTCCTAGTCAACCTGACCCTACTGGGCCAAGTTTAATTAACGTCTAACTTTACCAATACCTACAACGGCTTGGTCATAGTCGGCACTACCGTGTAATAGTGCAACCACTTCAACGCCTTCAGGCAATTGAAGATCTGATAAACGCATGCTTTCACCTGACTCCATTTTTGAAACATCAATTTCAATGGCAGTCGGAAGGTTTTTAGCTGAACAACGTACTTCTACTGTTTTCTGGAAGTAGGTCATTAGGCCACCCAATTTAACGCCAGGCGCTTTTGACGCACCGGTGAACTTAATGGGAACACGCTTAACAACACGACCGTTATCGGTTACACGTTGTAAATCGATGTGCATCACATCAGCACGCGCTGGGTGACGTTGCATGTCTTTAATCACAACACTTTCTTGGCCTGCACCTTCAACATCAACAGTTAAAACCGTGTTGTAAATATCGTTGTTCGTTAATGCTTTTTTAACAAAGTTTGCATCCAAGGTGACCGATACGGCGTCTTTTTCGCCGCCATAAATGATCCCTGGGATTTGGCCCGTATGACGAAGGCGGCGGCTCGCACCTTTCCCCTCAGTCGAACGAACTTTAGCTGTCCATAATGCGCTCATAGCGTTACTCCATCAATGAGGTTGCCCTCGTTACAAAAACTTTCACCCGCGACCAGGCAAAAATAAAGGCCGTATTATACTGATTTATGACTTAATAGCCAACAATTAACCAATAATTTTCAAGCACTTGCTAATATAGCCTGCCAGAAACAACAAACCCCGACTAATCGGGGCTGGTTACTTATCAATAATAACTTATAACGGCTGGCTTACATCGCTGGCATTAGCGCAGTAACCGATTCTTCATTATTTACGCGACGAATCGTTTCGCCCAGAATATTAGCAACCGAAACTTGGCGAATTTTTTCGCACTCCATCGCATCAAGTGTTTGCGGAATGGTATCCGTTACCACCAATTCTTTTAACACCGATTTACGAATGTTTCCGACTGCAGGACCAGACAATACGGCATGCGTAGCATAGGCTGTCACACTTTTAGCGCCATTTTCCATCAAAGCTGCTGCCGCTTTACACAAGGTGCCCGCAGTATCGACCATATCATCTACAATAATACAATCTCGACCCTTGATATCACCAATAACATGCATAACCTGCGATACGTTGGCTTTTGGTCGGCGCTTATCAATGATGGCTAACTCAACATCTAATGCTTTGGCAACAGCACGGGCACGCACTACGCCCCCAACATCGGGGGACACCACCGTAATATTGGACACATTTGAGCCGGACTGAGCCAGCATATCTTCAACCAATACCGGCGAAGCATAGATATTATCAACTGGGATGTCGAAGAAACCTTGAATTTGATCAGAGTGCAGGTCAATGGTAATCATGCGATCCGCGCCAGCGACTGTAATCATGTCAGCCGCTAGACGTGCTGTAATCGGTACACGCGCTGAATGAGGACGACGATCTTGACGCGCAAACCCATAATAAGGGACCACTGCGGTGATACGTTTCGCTGAGGCACGTTTAAGTGCATCAATCATAACCAGCATTTCCATTAAATTAACGGCCGGTTCTGGCGTACAAGTAGGTTGCAAAACATAGACATCCTTACCACGAACAGATTCTGTAATCTGCACCATGATTTCGCCATCACTAAAACGGCCAACGTTTGCTTGTCCTAAGGGTTGATCTAAGTAGAGGGAGATTCTCTCGGCAAGAGTGACATTTGCATTACCGGCAAATATCATGACGCTTTTGTTAGCCATATAATGGCAGCTCCTGTGGAGGAATAGAATTCTTTATGCGGATGAGAGATGGCTGGGCTGGAAGGATTCGAACCTTCGCATGACGGGATCAAAACCCGCTGCCTTACCGCTTGGCTACAGCCCAATATCTCAGTCCGAAGACAGGTGCGTATTATGCCAAGATCTAAAAAAACTGCAAGTGTATTTTAAAAAAAACTGTAAAAATTTTATCCTCAAGTCGAGACCATTACCTTGTGACTAAACCTATACTGCATTGGCTTTAAGCTTAGGTCGCTCGCTAGTTGGCTTCATTACAAGTTGCGAATTTTATAGAGCAATTCTAACCAACGCATTTTTAAGCTTGGCTTATATTCAATTGGATGCTTAAACTCTAGCACCACCGGCTGTGTTGTGGGGTTAAATAAATCATGCTGCGGCCAGTACATAATATCTTCATATTCAAACCCTGTATCCATAGCAACCAATTGCCATGGCAAATCCTGATCACGAGCTGGCGTATGTGCGCCTGTACTATCAAATACCACTGGCCATTTGGCGGTAACGATGACCTCTTTTGTTTTACCCGACTCCATCCAAATGCGAACCACTTCTTCAACCTCAAGCAAAGTGCCATAGGGCAGAAATAAATATTGCGCATCAAGATTCGTAACCGAGTAATCTGTTAAAGGCGGACCCGGTGGAAATTGAAAATTACAAAAGCCTTTTCCGCAACAACTCATTAGATATCCTTTGCAATATAAACACCATGTCGTATTATAGAATTAAGTTGTCATAGTCTTGGGAGATTTTCAGTTATGAGTACAGACGCTATTAGCAACAGTCGAGCTAATTTTTCTAATTTAAGTTCAACTACAGCAAGCATGACTTCAGGCTCTCAAATTAATCGTGCCGCCGACAACCCAAGCGGCTTAGCCGTTGCAAATGGTTTAACCACCGACATCAACAGTCAATCAACTGGTTTGCGCAACGCCGCTGACGGCATCTCTATCCTGCAAACAGCCAATGGCGCAACCCAGGGCATCACAGTTAATTTACAACGGATGTACGAGCTATCGATCCAGTCTATGAATGGCACGCTCAATGATTCGCAACGCAATCTACTCGACAGTGAATTTCAACAGGGATTACAAGAAATAAACCGCATAATTGAAACGACACAGTTTAATGGCGTATCTTTATTCAACGGTGAAAATCCAGACATCAATCTAGCACTAGGTGATAGCTCAAGCACCTTAACTATGCCCACCCTTAACAACGATCTATTAAGCTTAAATGGTTTAAGTATTAGCAACCTTGCTAGCGCCTCAGCATCTGTCGATTCCCTGAAAACAGCCATCGAAACCATGAGCAGCACCCAAGCTGAGTTTGGCGCACAGCAAAATGGTCTATTGTCGGCTATATCCAATATGGCCACTGGCCAAACAAATGACATAGCCAGCCGTAGCCAGATTTTAGATACCGATTTTGCGCGCGCTTCTGTTAGCAAAGCGCGCGAAGACATCTTAAATCAAGCGGGTATTATGATGCTGGCTCAAGGCAACCAAGACAAAGCAAATATCCTACAGCTTATTAGATAAATGCGCTTATAAGATCAACCCTGTTTCTATAGGACTCTGTCCAAACTGATCGCTGTTAGACCATTGGTTGTGCCCTGGTCAATCCACCCAAGTAATCGCCTGCGTTTTCAAATCCGCATAATCCTTCGCACCTATTTATAAACGCTTGTTATAATTAACGCTATTTTTATCAAGACACATACAAGCAGATCATGGATAAACATTTCGACCCAACAACGATTGAAGCCAAGTGGTATCAAACTTGGGAAAACGCCGGTTATTTCTCGCCCAATACCGACTCAGATAAAGCGCCCTATTGCATTATGATTCCGCCGCCGAACGTCACCGGCAGTTTGCACATGGGACATGCCTTCCAAGACACGATTATGGATACCCTGATTCGCCTCAATCGTATGCAAGGCAAACCGACCCTGTGGCAACCGGGCACCGACCACGCCGGTATCGCCACCCAAATGGTGGTTGAGCGCCAATTAGCCGCCAAAGGTTTAAGTCGCCATGATTTAGGACGCGACAAGTTTATTGATGAAATCTGGAAATGGAAAGCCGAATCCGGCGGCACTATCACCCAACAGTTACGCCGTTTGGGTGCATCGCCTGACTGGAGCCGTGAACGCTTTACGATGGACGACGGCTTATCCAACGCGGTGAAAGAAGTATTTGTCCGTTTGCATGAAGAAGGCTTGATTTATCGCGGCAAACGTCTCGTCAACTGGGATCCGGTGCTGCACACCGCCGTCTCCGACCTGGAAGTCGTGTCAGAAGAAGAACAAGGCAACCTGTGGCACATGCGCTATCCTTTGACCGATGGCTCCGGGCATTTGGTGGTCGCCACAACCCGCCCCGAAACCATGCTCGGCGACCAAGCGGTGGCTGTGCATCCGGAAGACGAACGTTATCAAGCATTGATTGGCAAAACCATTACCCTGCCATTGGTGGGGCGTGACATTCCGATTATCGCCGATGACTATGTTGACCCTGAGTTTGGAACCGGTTGCGTCAAAATTACGCCCGCGCACGACTTTAACGACTATGAAATGGGCAAACGTCACAACCTGCCGATGTTAAATGTCTTCACCCAAGACGCAGCAATTAACGATTCAGCACCGGAAAAATACCAAGGTCTCGACCGTTACGAAGCACGTAAACAAATCGTGACCGATTTGGAAGCGCTCGGTCTTATGGAAAAAATCGAACCGCATAAACTGATGGTGCCACGCGGTGACCGGACGCATGCAGTGATCGAACCGATGCTGACCGACCAATGGTATGTCGCGGTACAAGAACTAGCCAAACCGGCGATTGACGCGGTGAAAAACGGCGACATCGAATTTGTGCCGAAAAACTGGGAAAACACCTATTTTGAATGGATGAACAATATTCAAGACTGGTGTATTTCGCGCCAAATTTGGTGGGGACACCGCATTCCGGCTTGGTATGACGACCAAGGCGGTGTGTATGTCGGCCGTGATGAAGCTGAAGTGCGCGCCAAGCATAATTTAGGTGATCGTCCTCTGCATCAAGATGATGACGTGCTGGATACCTGGTTCAGCTCGGCGTTATGGACCTTCTCGACCCTCGGTTGGCCGGAGCAAACACCGGAACTGGAAAAATTCCACCCGACTTCAGTCTTGGTAACCGGCTTCGACATTATTTTCTTCTGGGTCGCACGGATGATTATGATGACCCTGAAGTTCACCGGCCAAGTACCGTTTAAACAAGTCTATGTGCATGGTTTGGTGCGCGACGCCGAAGGACAAAAAATGTCCAAATCGAAAGGCAATGTGTTGGATCCGATTGACTTGATTGACGGTATCGACTTGGAAAGCCTGGTCAACAAACGCACCTATGGCATGATGCAACCGGAAAAAGCCGCCAAAATCGAAAAAGACACCCGCAAACAATTTGCCGACGGTATTCCCGCATTTGGCACCGATGCGATGCGTTTCACCTTTGCCTCGCTGGCATCAACT
The DNA here is from genome assembly GCF_900112445.1 of Thiomicrospira sp. ALE5. Lineage (GTDB taxonomy): Bacteria > Pseudomonadota > Gammaproteobacteria > Thiomicrospirales > Thiomicrospiraceae > Thiomicrospira. The sequence goes on from NZ_FOYY01000003.1 coordinate 987,342, forward strand.
GGCCGCGATATTCGGTTTGACCTCAATCGCTGTGAAGGTTATCGCAACTTCTGCAATAAATTGTGGAACGCCACCCGTTATGTATTAATGAACACTCAAGGGTTTGATACCGGGGTCGATGAAAGCCAGCCGATTGAGTTGTCACTGGCCGATCGTTGGATCGTATCGCGCTTACAAACGCTAGAAACCGAAGTGGTGCGTCATTTTGAACAATACCGTTTTGATATGGCGGCGAATCTCTTGTATGAATTTACCTGGAACGAATACTGCGATTGGTATTTGGAGCTGGCGAAACCGATTCTTAACAAAGACTCGTCCGATGCCGCCAAACGCGGCACGCGCCGTACCCTGGTACGCGTACTGGAAACCTTGTTGCGTTTATTGCACCCGGTGATGCCTTATATCACCGAAGAGGCTTGGCAAGCGGTCGCACCCTTGGCCGGTAAACAGGGCGACACCATTATGTTGCAACCTTACCCAGAAGCGGATGAGAGCAAGATTGACTTGGCTGCCGAAGCCGAACTGGACTGGGTGAAACAATTTATTATGGGTGTGCGTCGTATTCGTTCGGAAATGGATATTGCACCGGGCAAACCCCTGCCGGTATTACTCAGCAAAGTATCGGCGCAAGACCAGGCCTGGTTGGATAATAACCGCCTGTTCTTAATGACACTGGCGAAGCTTGAATCGATTGAGGTCTTAGCCAATGAAACCGATGAGCCGGAATCGGCTATGTCACTGGTTGGCGAGATGAATATTTTAATTCCGATGGCGGGCCTTATTGACAAAGAAGCCGAGCTGGCGCGCCTGAAAAAGGAAATTGATCGTTTAGAAAACGAACAAAAAAGACTGGATGGCAAACTTAGTAACGAAAACTTTATTTCGCGCGCACCCGACGCCGTCGTCGCCAAGGAACGCGCTAAGCTCGATGATATTCAAACCGCACTACGCAACTTGGAGCAGCAATATGGCAAAATCGAACAGCTTTAAACGTCAGACACTCGGGCTGATCCTGTTAACCGGAAGCTTAAACATAGGTCTATTATCCAGCTCCACTGTTTATGCACAAGACAACACACAAGCCTTCACCCATTATGTTAGCGACCGTGTGGAACAACCTATGCGGCGTGGCGCGGGGGTGGAGTTCCGAATTGAACGGATGTTGCCCCCCGGCACGCCATTAAAAGTGCTTGAAACCCGCGATGGCTGGTCACGCGTAGAAGCGACTCATAACAACCGCACGTCACAAGGCTGGATTCACCAGGTTTCTATTCAGAATCAACCGCCGGCACGTTTGCAATTAAATGAACAACGCGCACGCTTTAATGAACTTGAAGCGCGCTTTAATGAGCAAAATCGCGATTATGAGCAGCTACAAACCCATCACGATGAAATTGTTGCGGAATTAACTGAGCTTAAACAAGCGCATTTTGAAGCACGCCGCGAACTAGAACAAATCCGCGAGATATCAGGACAGGCGGTTGATTTAGATAAGCAAAACCGTGAAATGCGTCAGATTATTAATGAAATGGAAGCGCAACAGGTCATTATGCGCCAACAAATCGCCCAAGCAGGTGATGCCGTTAAACGCCAATGGTTTTTAACGGGGGCAGGTGTATTGTTAATTGGCTTATTACTCGGGCGTTTCTTCAGAATCCCAAAACGCCGCAGCAGTTGGGATAGCGTTTAACCCCAAAAGGTTGTTTAGGATAACAACAAGGCATTGCACTCATACAATGCCTTTTTAGTTAGTTTTCTAACAACGCTGGAATCAAATCTTCCGCAGGTACAAAACCTGGCACCATTTGGCCATCATCAATAATCATCGTCGGTGTACCCGATACATTAAAAAACTGTGCCGCTTGGAAGTGAGACATCACCGGATTGTCACAACGTTTGGTTTCTGGGTCCATGCCATTTTTAGCATCATCCATAGCCTTAACCGGATTCGCACTACACCACACCGATTCCATTTTAGTAAAACTAGGCGTGCTTGGGCCTGAACGAGGGAAGGCTAAATAACGCACCTCAATACCGGCCTCATTTAACTGTCCAACTTGATTATGAAAACGCTTACAAAACGGACAATCAATATCAGTAAACACGGTGATTTGGCGCTTGGTATCACCTTTAGCTTTAAATACGATCATCGACGCAGGATCAATATCATTTAACGCCTCAAGTCTTGCTTGCTGCAGACGCTTTTCAGTCAGGTTCGCACCCTGCTCAAGATTAATCAAGTTACCATTAAACAAATGCTCGCCGTCCGCTGTCATGTAAAAAACCGTAACACCTAAGGTCACTTCGTACAGACCCGGTATTACACTGGGTTGTATATCAGCCGCCGGTGCGCCCGGCGCCATTTGCGATAAAACTTGTTGGATACGCTGAGTATCTGCCATCGCAGGCATCATAGCACTCGCGCCCATTAGTGCGGCTAACGCCAAACTTTGAATCGATTTAATCATACTTTGTCCTCTAATCCTGCTATCCGCGCGGATGATGTTGTTGATGAAGCTGTTTAAGTCGCGCTTTAGCGACATGGGTATAAATTTGGGTGGTGGATAAATCGCTGTGTCCAAGCAATAGCTGCACACTGCGTAAATCCGCCCCATGATTAATTAAGTGCGTCGCAAAGGCATGCCGCAACCCATGGGGGGATAGTTTACCAGTGAGACCGGCCTGTTGCGCAAGATTATGAATACGATGCCACAATGTTTGTCGTGTCATTGGGCGCCCAATCCGTGATACAAACACCTCATCCAATACCGCGCCAGGTTTAAGCAGGCCTGGCCGAGCTTGCGCTAAATACTGGGCTAACCAATGCTGCGCCCACTCACCCATCGGGATAATACGCTGCTTATTACCCTTGCCCACCACCATTAGCAGGCCTGCGGCTAAATCCACCTGCGCAATAGGTAGACTAACGACCTCTGATACCCGCAAACCGGTTGCATACATCAGCTCTAAAATGGCGCGATCACGCAACCCCAACGCTGTGCTGACATCCGGTGCGGCCAGTAACGCATCAATATTCTGCTCGGATAGAACCTTAGGAATCGCCTGCTGCTGTTTGGGTGCCTGTAACTGTTGCGCTGGATGCACCGACAACCAGGCCTGGTGCAAGGCAAACTTATACAGCCGCTTGATAGCCGCCAAACGCCGAGCCAGTGTTTGCGGTTTAGCTTCTGCCGACAACCCCACTAAATACTGAAGAATATCAGTTTCTTGCCAAGTGAGCCAAGCAGCAGAAGATAGCGCGGCTTCGCCGCCGGTGCGCAACACAAAATCACGTAAATCACGCTGATACGCCTGCTGTGTCGCACGACTTAAGCCCTGAGCAAGATGCAAATAACGCATAAAGGCCGCTAAGGCTTGATCAAATGGCATAAGAGCCCCACCCCTCTACAAATTAACGCAGTATAAAACAAAAAACCCCAATAAGCAGGCCTGCTTATTGGGGTTCATCGGTTATCTTGAACCAAGATTAACTATCAAAGCTTAAACCTTAGACAATAACTCTTTTTCAATTTTGGCCATATCCGTTAACTCTGGTGGTGACGGATAGTAGGTTTGCCAGATAAAGTACATCAACGGAATCACAAACAAGGTCAAGATTGTTGATGAAATCACCCCAAAGATTAAGCTGATCGCTAACCCACCAAATACCGGATCGGGCACCATCACAATCGAGGCAAAAATAATCGTTAATGCCGTTAGAATAATCGCTTTGGCACGCACTTTACCTGCCTCAATAACTGCGTCGCGTAAAGACTTTCCTTCACGTTGATACTCTAGAGTGAAATCGATCAGCAACAAGGAGTTACGCACCACAATCCCCGCCAAGGCAATCACCCCTATCATCGACGTAGCCGTAAATGCCTGACCCAACAACCAATGCCCAGGGAAGACCCCAATCATCGTTAATGGAATCGCGCCCATGACAATAAAAGGCAACATAAACGAGCGATAATAGCCAACCAAAATCAGATAGATAAATACAAGGGCGACAATAAACGCACTCCCCATATCACGGAATACATCCAAAGTAAGACGCATTTCCCCACCCCATAACAAGGTGTAATCCATCACATCCTTCGGTTGGGCTTCAATAAAGCCTAGGTTGGCGGTTTGGAAGGTCACGCCTGATTCTGACAGGGTGACATTATCCAGCATTTTATCAAGCGTCAACACGGCATACACCGGACTAGAGCGCAAAAGTTCACCACTCACCATCGTCATGGAATGCTGGTCACGCCCCATAATCGGCTTAGCTAGAATACGCTCTTCTATCGTGGCAATCGCAGATAAAGGCACGGCCTCACCCGAGTAAGAGTTAACGCGCAAGGTTAACAGCTGCTCTGGTACGGTTCGCTCCGCACGCGGTAAACGCACTACGATATTGACGGGTTCACGAACATTATCATAATGCATGTACCCCAAGTTAAAGCCACTGACATAATCACGCAGCATTTTGCTGACATTTGCCGGCGCAATACCCAGTAAGTTAGCCTTTTCACGGTCAATATTAATCTCATAACTCAACACATCATCAGTGACCGAGTTATCCACGTTAATCATGCCGTAAATCTGCTCAAACTTGGCGTTAATCTCATTGGCCGCATCACGCAGTTTGTCATAATCTGGCCCATAAAGCTCAGCTAAAATCTGTGCCGTCACTGGCGGCCCAGGCGGTGTTTCGTAGATTTTGACTTTAGCTTCTGGGAAGTCTTGACGCACCATCGCAAAGCGATCATAAAGCTGCTGGGCAATTTCATGCGAACTTAACGAGCGACGTTCTTTTTCAAGCAAATTCACTCGAATCTGGGCAAAGTTTTCACCCTGCTTAATCAAGTCACCGCGAACCAGGGCAGCAAAATCAATCGGTGCCGGTGTTCCCAAATAAACACTGTAGTCGGTGACATAGTCAGTCCGACCAATAATATCACCCACAAAACGCACCACGCGGTCGGTCGCTTCCGTGGCCGTGCCCGATGGCATATCGACCTGTACCAAGAAGGTGTCAGTGTTATCAAACGGTAGCATTTTGACTTCCACCCCCGCCGGGTGCAGCGGATTATTCATGCCATCTTCGCGCACAAACTGAATCGCTGGCTGGAACATCGCTGCAAATAAGCTCATTAACACCACAAACAAGAAGATATTCCGTTTGGTACGACTAGCAATCATCGGTGCCAATAACTTGACATAACCGCGCTGCAGCCAATCTTCTTTTTGCGGGTGATGAGACTGAATGCTATCGGTTTCCGCCATTTTCTTAATGGCATTTTTACCCAACCAACGATAAGCTGCATAAGGCACCAACATATAAGCAATAAGTAGTGATGCAATCATTGCCACAGGCACGTTGAATGGAATCGGTGCCATAAAGGGCCCCATCATTCCGGTCACAAACAACATCGGAATAAAGGCCAAAATAACTGCAAGCGTTGCCACGTTAGTCGGATTACCAATTTCATTCGTGGCCTTAATCAGTAACTGATCAAAGGTTTTTGGATCGACACCATGCCGCACATGGCGGTGGATGTTCTCCACCACCACTATCGCGGCGTCAACCAATAACCCTAGCGATAGAATCAGCGCAAACAGCGTAATTCGGTTTAGGGTTTGACCAAAAATATAGCCGACAATCAGCACCACAAACAAAATTAATGGTACGGTTAAGGTCACGATTAAGGCTTCGCGCCAACCCAATGACACCATCAAAATAATGACCACGGCAATAATGGCAATAATTAAGCTTTCTACCAGAACGTTAACAGCCTTATCAGCCATTTCACCATCATTACGGGTCACCACCACTTCAATATCAGCCGGTAACATAGCGGTTTGTAAAGTATCAAACTTTTCCATCACCGCATTCGATACCGTTACGGCATTGGTGCCCGGCTTTTTAGCAATCGAAATAGTGACCGCAGGCAACTCGCCACGCAAACCCAACGAACTCGCAGGTCCAAATCCAATCCGAGTGTGAACTTCATCTTCAAATGGGCCTTCTTCAATTGTGGCAATATCACGCAAAAAGATCGGCTGTCCCTTGTCTGCGCCAATAATAATGTCACCAACTTCTTGCGCGCTACCGAGATAACCATTCACTCGCACAGGATGACTTTGATTATTGTGCACCAGGTTACCGACCGGCATAGACACGTTGGATCCCATTAGCATGTCGCTAATGTCATCCAAAGATAAGCCCGTCATGGCAATTTTTTGTGAATCCAACCAAACATTGACCGCACGCTGTTTACCACCCAGCACCTCGGTAAAGGACACACCCGGCACGTTACGCAACTGTTCAACCAGCTTTAAACTCACGTCGCGCAAGTCATAGCCATCCATCCGTTCTGAGGTGAGTGTCAAGGTAAGGATGGGCACATCATCAACATTAATTGGCTTGATAATGGGCTGCTGTGTCGCCGGTGGCATCCGATCCATATTTTGCATCACCTGGTTATAAACTTTTACCAAGCTATCAATCTGATCCTCACCGACCTTAAACTGAACTGTTACCACCCCAAAATCACTGGTAGCATAACCAAAAGTATTATCAACGCCTGGAAGCGCATTCATAATCGCTTCTAATGGCTTGACCACCATGTTATTCACTTCTTCCGGTGTCGCACCCGCTTTGGGCACCATAATATTCGCAGCCGGCACCACAATTTGTGGGTTATATTCACGCGGTGTCATAAACAATGACAATAGACCTGCCAACATGATAGCAATCATGATCATCATGGTGATCTTGGAGTGAATAAACATTTTGGCGAGTTTCCCCGCACTGTTGAGTTGCAGGTTATCCTGCCCTGTTTGATTCTGTGACTCTGCCATTATTCACTACGCTCCAACGCCGCTGTTTGCGTGATAACACGATCACCATTCACCAAGGTTTGATTATGGGTAACAACAATAACCTCGTCGATATCCAAACCTGCTTGAACTTCAACAAAATTGGCTTGCTGAGCGCCCAAACGCACCATGCGGAACTGCACGTGTGCATCATCGGTGACCACAAATACCCCTTCAATCCCAGAACGGTTGACAATCGCCGTTTGCGGAATCAACAGTGCCTGACGCTCGCCACGAATAAAACTAATACGTGCAAAGGTGCCCGAATTAACATTATCCAACACCGGCAAACTTAATTTGGTGGTATGACCACGCGTACGTGGATTAGCTGCTGCAACAAGAGAGTAAATTTCTCCCTCCAAAACCTCATTGACGCCATCTACCTGAATAAGTGCCGTATCGCCCACATTGATTGCCGCATACAGGTCTTGTGAAACTTCTGTTTGCACACTTAGCGAACGCAAGTTTTCAATGACCACGACAGGGTTTCCTGGTGCGGCAAGGTCGCCCGCATCCGCTAATTTTTGTACCACGACACCATCAAACGGCGCACGGACATTGGCATAGGTTAATTGTGCCTCAGCCTGTTCTAAACCAGCACGCGCTGCAGCTAGATTTTCTTGCGCAACATTATATTGTAAGCGCACGCCATCAAACTGCTGACGCGATACCGACTCTTCACGCAGTAGTTCGCTAAAACGTTCAAAATCAGCACGAGCATTTTCTAACGCCGCTTGGGCTTGTTGAAAACCAGCACGCGCTTGCGAAATCTGACTGTTAATATCTTGTGGGTCTATCGTAAACAATAAATCACCGCGTTTAACGTGCGTACCCAACTCGACCGGCATGGTTTGAATATTGCCCATCAGGCGAGAAGCAATGCGTGCTTGTTGGTCAGGCACCACTGATCCTGGCATATTGACCAAGACGGGTACCGTCGCCAACTGCACCTGGCTAACCGTTACTTCATGGGTGTTAACGGCTTCGTTCTGAACATCACTCGAACTTGACTCATCGTTACAGCCACTTAGACCAAACGTCACGGCTAGCAGGCCTGCTAAGGCCAAAGAATATCTTTTCATTTATTGGTTCTCCAAACTCAAATCATCTAAATTCATTAGGCCAGCCGCTAGACGTAACCTGGCTTTTTGTAAGTTAATGGCATATTGCGAGTTGACTAATTCTGCCCGCGCTTTATCCAATTGCGCTTGACTGGCTAATACCTCGGTCATCGTTGCAATACCCGTTTCATAACGACGTGCGACAAGTTCCTGAGCTTCGGTGGCGAAGCGTTCTGCGGCTTCATTGGCCGCTAATTTTTTTAACTCATTTTGATATTGTCGCCAAGCTTGCAATACTTGCATTCTGACCTCTAACTCATGACTGCGGAGCTTGGCTTGCTCTTCACGCAATTTCGCATTCACCTGATCAACGCCACGCTGGGTAAAGCCAAAGTCATAAAAAGTCCAGGTTGCAACCGCACCAATAGTATAAGACTGCGCACTGAGCCCCAAACGGTCGTCATTCCACTCAGAACGTGCCATCATGTTAACCTGCGGATACAAATCTGCACGCGCCACACCCACTGCTGCCTGCTGCGCTAACAAAGCACGGCGTTGCGCTTGTAACTGCGGATTATTTAATAAGGCTTGGTTAAGCAGGCTATCCAAATCGTCCGACGGCAACACCACCGCGACACGCGCACCTACATCGAGCGGTGCATTTGGTTCAATCCCCATTAGCATACGCAAGCCATCTAATGCCATTTGCTCTTGGTTTTGAGCTTGCTCAAGTAATACTGAAATTTCTGCTGCATTTGCTTGCGCGCTCAATAATTCGGAACGCACCACCACACCCTGATTAACAAGGTTTTGCGTGGTGTTAACATAGGCCTCTGCTGCTTTTAACGCCTGTTTAGCGACATCGATAAAACGTCGTGCAGCATGGACACCTTCATAGGCTTCATAAACATAAAACGTCAGCATCTGCTGCACAGCTTCATCACCTTGCTGTGCTGCGGCCAACATGGCTTCAGCTTGCTGTTGAAAGTGCGCAATACGCCCACCATTCCAGATGGGAAGCTGCATTTCAACTGCGGTATTGAAGTTGGTGTAGGGATCGGGGTTGTTAAGATCGTCAGGTTTAAGTCCTGGGTTAGGGTTAATAGGATCAAACTGTCTAAATCCAAAATCGCCAAATGTTGCATTTTTTTGTTGCAACTTCATCCCAAACACATTCAGTGGGTTGTTGCTATGGGTTACCCCAAAAGACAAATTAAACCGAGGCATACGGCCATACTCTGCCTGATTAACCGCTGCTTGCGCTTGGTCAATTTGCGCAGCCGTTACATCACGCTGTGGGTTTTGCGACAGCGTTTGATTGACACTTTCACTAAATTCAACCGTTTGAGCCAGCACAGCGCTTGAAAAGACACAACTCAACGCCATAGCCAAAATACGAGGCTTCATGTTTACTTCCTTACTTAAAATAGGCCTAATTTGCTAAGCATACGCAGCTTCACGCACAACAGCAAACGCATTAATATATTAGAAAATTCTAATATTATAATTCATTAAACTAAGTCAAACAAGCGGCAACAATTCGCTGCAACCAAATCAACTCACCATGAAAATAATGACTTGCCGCCTCGCGCCAATAGACATCTGGTCGTACCTTTAAACCCCGCATCCAGTTAGCCACTTTATAAGGTGGGACCACCTCATCTTGCCCACCCTGAATTAGACTCCAATGCAGCTCAGCTGGCACCGATAACGACTCGAACGCATAAAGATTCACCGGCGGTGCAACGGTAATTAAATAACGCGCCTGCAAAGCTTCCGCCTGGCACAACGCAATATAGCTGCCAAATGAAAAACCTGCTAAGGCAAGCGGTAACTCACCGTACATGCCTTGCGCCCAGGTGACAACCGCAGCTAAATCCGCTTGCTCACCGCGCCCTTCATCAAAAAAACCCTCACTGCGCCCCACACCGCGAAAATTAAACGCCACGGTTTGCCAGCCCGCAGCTAAAAAGCTTTTCTCCAAGGTAGTCACAACTTTGTTATTCATACTACCTTCATAGAGCGGATGGGGATGCAATAACACCACCAACCCTCGTGGGCGCGTTCCCGGCTTTAGCATACCCAGCCGACACTCTAGCATCCCCACTGGTCCTGGGACAAATACAATTGATTTAGCTTGCCCCATGCCCGCTCCAATTTGTAGCTATTATGGCCTGACCTAGATTACACTGCTTCATATCCTTAGGTATTTCCTTTTACTTAGTCTAAGCTCGGAGACATTTGGCACATGACAACCCATCGTATTATTATTGATGATGCTTTACCCTTGGCAAGCGAACTATTTAGTCACCTAGGCGACATCCAACTCATTGCCGGACGCGATATTGACGCGCAAACAGTGCAGGATGCCGACGCACTCATCGTACGTTCACGCACCCAAGTGAATGAAACGCTACTTGCCAATAGCCGTGTTAAGTTTGTTGGCAGTAGCGTTGTTGGCCTCGATCATATCGACCAGGCCTGGTTAGCTCAACAAGGCATTCACTTTTATTCAGCACAAGGGTGCAATGCAAACTCAGTGAGTGAATATATTATCACGCTACTAGTTGAGCAGGCTTGCTTACGCCAACAAGACTTTAAGCAGCTAACGATTGGCGTAGTCGGTGTCGGCCATGTTGGCCAAAAGGTGGTCGCCAAAGCACAGGCCCTCGGTTTTAAACTGCTACTCAATGACCCACCACGTCAAGATCAAGGCGATGCCTGTCCCGCTGGTGACTGGCAAGACCTGGATAGCCTTTTAGATCAAGCCGATATTATTACCCTTCACACACCGCTCAGTTTTGAGGGGGCTTATCCTAGCGCCAATCTTATCCATGCAAATCGCCTTAACAGACTTCATGCAAACCAAATCATCATCAATGCCGCTCGCGGTGGCATCGTCGATGAGCAGGCCTGGTGCCAAAGTGCCATGCACACAAAACTGGTCGATTGCTGGCAAGATGAACCCCATATTAATGCCACACTTTTTAAACAAGCCAGCCTTGCTACCCCTCACATTGCGGGGCATAGCTATGACGCGAAACTCACTGGTGGGTTATGGGTGTACCAACAACTATGCAAATTTTGGCAGGTTTCACCCCAAACCCACTGGCAGCAGGCCTGCCCAGCTCAGCCTGCCGCACTGCAATTAAATAGCCACTTAGATAACTGGCCTGCGATATTGCTTGACTTACTGCATCAGGCTTACAACCCACACTATGATCACCAGCGATTGCACGCTGACACCATGGAACAAGTGTGGCGCCAGTTTGAAATCCAACGTCGAGATTATCCCATGCGCCGAGAATGGCCGATGCATACGCTAGCCAAAGGTGCACAAAAAGAATGGAATCAAGCCTTGCAATCACTTGGCTTTCGTTTATATTAGGCAACTCTAATATTAGAAGATTAATAAATTATAATAAAATTTTATTATTAGACACCAAAAAAATTCGCTTTCTCTTTTGGTGACAACAGGAGTAATCTTGGTTTTGTAAAAAAAAACACGACTGAAATACTCAATCGCTTAATGTTAATTTTCGTCATAACCATGTAAAGGATAGTAACTATGAATATGACCTTTGTTAAAGTCGGTTTTCTAGCCGGTTTAATCGCACTACTTTCTGGCTGCGGCACTATGAAAGCAGCTGGTAACCTCGAAGAGGGCGCCTGGGGCACCTTTAATGAAATTTGGGATCGCTGGGTTGAAAGCGAAGGCGACATTGGCTATGCCGTAGTCTGGCACCGTGAAGCTGAAGAAGGCGTTGAAGTTCAAGACATTCTTGACGCCTTAGATAATGTAGCACTTAACACACCTGGCTTAATGGATGTGGGTCAACTACCGTTGTCACAGGAGCTAAATGCACGCGGCGTAGAATCCGGTGTCATTCATGTTGTGTCTTACTGTAACCCAGAAACGGCGCGTAAAATGATCGACTTTAGTCCGGCGATGGGCGCCTTCTTACCATGCCGTATTACGATCGTAGAGCATGATGGTGGCTTACATCTTTACACCATGAATATGGATATGATGATCAAGATGGGGCGTAAAATGCCTGAAGAGCTGAAAGAATTGACTATGGCTGTGCGTGAAGCAATGTGGGAAATGATGGAAAAAGGCGCAACTGGCGACGTTTTCTAACATCTACCCTCGCTTCTCCTCCGCTTACCGGTGCTTTGGCACCGGTTTTTTTTTGCCTTATTAAAATTAGACTTTAATTATTTAATTTTATTATCAATTACTTATAAAGCATCAACTTCTTCTATCCCCGATAAAAATTTATCAATTATCTTTTTAATTCATTTTGCCGCATAGTTAAAAACACCTAGGAATTAGGCCCTTTCGGCACTAACTCCAATTGCTTCAATACTTTTATTACAAAAAAGGATACTAAAGTATGAAACCTACTCGTTTAGCACTAGCCGTTGCAGCGGCAGCCATGGTCTCACAACCTGTTTTAGCCACTAACGGCGATCACTTAATTGGTTTAGGCGCTCAATCTCGCGCCATGGGCGGTACCGGAGCGGCGGCATTTTTTGGTTCAGAAAACGCCCTAACCAACCCGGCCTTGATTGGTAAGATGCAGGGCACGGAGTTTGTGATTGGTGGTACGGTGTTTATGCCAGATGTAAAGGCTGATGCAACCACATTTGGGCCAGGAAAAGCAAAAAGTGACTCGGATCTCAGCATTATTCCAGAAGTGTCTTTGGCCACCCGCATTAACGACAACTGGGTGTTTGGTCTAGGCATTTTCGGAACAGCAGGCATGGGGGTTGATTACAGAGGAAATGATGAACTCATTAACGGCTACAGTAACCTTCAGTTAATGAAATTTGCTCCAACCCTTGCCTATAACGACAGCAACTGGGGCATCGGCTTTGCACCGGTGATTCAGTATGGTGCATTGGACATTAATTACCAGTTTGACAATACCGACCCGTCTACTTCTATTGGCAGCGGTATGTCAACTGACTATGGCTTGGGCTTCAATATCGGTGGTTATTTCGATGTCACCCCAGAACTCACACTTGGTTTAGCCTATCAATCAGCAATTGACATGAAATATAAAGACCAAATTTCTAATGCATCTGCTCCATTTAGTCAGGATTTTGGTGGGCCTTTAGATAGGCCATTTGGAGACAACCTTGAACAACCCTCCGAAATTAAAGTTGGTGCCGCTTACACCATGGGTAACATGATGTACACCGCTGACTATAAGCGTATTGGTTGGGGCTCGGCGAAAGGCTATAAAGATTTCAACTGGGAAGATCAAGACGTGTTTGCGATTGGTGCCAAATATACCGCCAATAAATACTGGCTAGGCGTGGGCTATAACTATGGTAGCGACCCAATTAAAAAATTAAATAGTTCTGGTGGAGACATGCTAAAGAATGCACAAAACCAGGTAGTAAATTTATTTAACAACCACTTTTTCCCTGCAGTCGTAGAAAGCCACTTTACCTTTGGTGGCGGCTATAGCTTCACCGACAACCTAACCGTTGAAGGTGCAGTGACCTATGCCGCGGAAAAAACTAAAACAGTTGACACTGGTTTAATTAGTGGTGGCGCCCCAGGTGACACCTCCCACAAAGTCACCCACTCTCAATTGGGTTACACCATTGCATTGCGGATGAACTTCTAACCAACCGCTTCTCCTACCCTGGTTAGCCTGCTAACCAAGCCTGCCTCGGCGCCGCTTGCTCCCACAAGCCCCGGGGCTTTTTTATTTAACAAATTTTTTACACCTTGCACCTTTTCAGCATCGCTAAACTTGGGCATACTAGCGAAAAATTTAACTGCACACGTTTATCAGCATAGTAAGGGGATTGTATGGCAAAGGTTTTAATTGCAGGCTGTGGTGATATTGGCAGCCGCTTGGGCAGCCAACTTAGCGATGCCGGCCACCAGGTTTATGGCATTCGTCGCAACACCGACCTGTTACCCGAGGGCATTCAGCCCATTGCTGCTGACCTGCACCAGGACAACCTAGATCTACCCAACGACCTAGACTATGTGTTCTACATGGCTTCTGCCGGTAAATACAACGACCTTGCCTACTACCAAGCCTATGTTGCCGGCATGAAAAACCTATTGACGGCGCTAGCAGACCAGCCGATTAAGCGGCTGTTTTTCACCTCTAGTACCTCGGTATTTAGCCAAGCCGACGGGGAATGGGTCACAGAAACCAGCCCTGCAGAAGAACATAACTTTTCTAGCAAACGTATTTTAGAGGGCGAACAACTCGCCTTAAATGCCAACTTTCCTGCCACCGTGGTGCGCTTTGGCGGCATATACGGCCCGGGGCGCACCCACATTATCGACCAGGTACTAAAAGGCAAAGCCCAGTGTATGGAGGATGTGTATAGCAACCGAATCCATACCGATGATTGTGTTGGCGTGCTAAGTCATTTAATGAACCTGCCCAATCCCGAGTCTTTATATATTGCCGTCGACAATCAACCCAGCTTGTCTTGCGAAGTCTATGAATGGTTGGCCGAGCAACTCAGTATTGGCAATATTGAGCACGCTGAACCGACTGAAAACAGCCGTCTAATGCGCAGTAATAAGCGTTTAAGTAATGCGCGACTTCGTGCCACTGGTTATGAATTTATTTACCCTAGCTACCAAGAAGGCTATGCCAGCCTTATTTAACAGGACTTAACCCAGACTATCGCAGCTTGTCCATCGTGACATTTTTGCGATCTCGTTTATAATGGCGCACATGAAATCATCTCCAATTGAGTACACAGAATTTGCCCAGATCCCGATGCGCTCGGTGGGCCCGCTCAAGCTGACCGGCGCGGTTAATGCCGATGACATTATGGTGCCAATGGCGACCTATGAAACTCCACTTTGGCCATCAGTGGCGCGTGGCGCGCGCGCGACTGCTCATGCTGGCGGCATTCAGGTCACCGTGATTAACGAACGCATGACCCGCTCGTTGTTGTTACAAGCGCCCGATGCCACACAAGCCTTAAACGTATTGCGCCAAGTGCAACTGCGCCAAGCCGACTTACAGCAAGTGGTCGCCCAAACCAGTCGCTTTGCCAAACTGCTCGATATTAACGGTGAGATTATTGGCAATCTATTGTATTTACGTTTAGAGTTCAGCACCGGCGATGCCTCTGGTCATAATATGGTCACCCAAGCGGCCGACCAGCTCACTCCCTGGCTACTTAACCAATACCCACAGCTTAGTTATGTGTCGATTTCGGGCAATTTCTGTACTGACAAAAAAGTTTCGGCGGTCAATGGCATTTTAGGCCGCGGTAAACATATTGTGTGTGAAACCTGGATTAGCGACAAACTCTGCCAACGCTTTTTAAAAACCACCCCTGCCAAACTGGTCGATTTGCATATTAAAAAAGACCTACTCGGCTCAATTGCCGCTGGCAGCCTGCGCAGTGCTAATGCCCATGTCGCCAATATGCTGCTCGGCTTTTATTTAGCGACCGGTCAAGATGCCGCCAATATTGTTGAAGGTTCGCAAGCGATTAACCATGCCGAAGTGACGCCCGATGGCGGGTTATATTTTTCAACTAGCCTGCCTAACCTGATTGTTGGCAGTGTCGGCAATGGCAAAGGCCTAGATTTTGTCCAACGCAACCTCGCCCAGCTTGGTTGCACCGCCACGGATGTAGAACCGGGTGTAAATGCGCGTCGTTTAGCGGCGATTGCTGGGGCCACCGCGCTTTGTGGCGAACTTTCCCTATTAGCCGCGCAAACCAATCCCGGTGAGCTGATGGCTGCCCACCTCAAGTTCGAGCGCTAAGTGAGCGAATTTAACGCCATCAATCAGCGCAAACAAGATCACATTAATGCGATCTTGTCAGACCAAGCAATAGACCGCCAGCAAAGCGGCTTTGATCAAATCCAACTGCGCCATTGCGCGCTACCTGGCCTGGATTTTGCGCAACTCGATAGTCAATGCACCTTGTTTGACCACACCCTTGCCTTCCCGTTACTTATTTCATCGATGACCGGTGGTTCGGGCGAGCAACTGGAAAAAATTAATCGTCATTTGGCCGAGGCCGCTGCAGATCAACAGATTGCACTGGCCGTCGGTTCACAGCGGGTGATGATGGCCAACAGCGACGCGCAACGCAGCTTTGCAATTCGCCACTATGCGCCTCATGTGCCGTTATTGGCTAATTTAGGTGCGGTCCAACTTAACTATGGTTTTGGCTTGGATGAAGCGAAACGCGCGGTCGATTGTTTAGAGGCCAACGCGCTTATCTTGCACCTGAATCCATTGCAAGAGCTGATTCAACCAGAAGGTGACCGCAACTTTGCTGGCTTATGCGCCAAAATTGAGCAACTCGCCCGCGAGCTGCCGGTGCCGATTGTGTTAAAAGAAGTTGGCTGTGGCTTATCAGCGACTGACATTCAACGCGGACTTAACGCCGGTATTGGTTGGTTTGATCTTGCTGGTCGTGGCGGCACGTCTTGGAGCCGCATTGAAGCGCATCGCACCACTAAATCACAACAACAAGCTTTAGGGCTGTTGTTTCAAGATTGGGGCTATACCACACCCCAAGCGCTACAAAATGCGCGTCCTTTTCATCAGCAAGCGCGCTTTATTGCCAGTGGCGGAATCCGTAATGGCATTGACATGGTGAAATCAGTTATAATGGGTGGCTATGTCTGTGGTGTGGCCGCGCCGTTTTTACAACCGGCCTTACAAAGCACCGACGCCGTGGTTCAAACGATTACTGAATTTAAACAAGCATTTCAGGTTGCGCAATTTTTAGTCGGCGCCGCAACGACAACAGACCTTTTTTTAAACGATGCCCTCTTGGTGCAGCCTTAACATGGAAGCTTAGACGACGCATGAATGTTGGTATTGACCTAATCCACTTTGCCACCGCCGATTTTTATCTCGGGCTGGACGTCTTTGCGCAACAAAAAAATCAAGATCTCAATAAATACCATGTGGGCATTGGCCAAGAAAAAATGTCGATTGCGCCGCCCGATGAAGATGTGGTCACCCTCTCCGCCAAAGCCTGCGACCCAGTGTTAGCCGCCAGTGACCCCAGCCTAATCACCGCCGTCTTTTTTGCCACCGAATCCGGTGTCGATCAATCAAAATCAGCCGGTGCTTTTTTACATGGCCTACTTGGGCTGCCTAACCGTTGCCGCGTAATGGAATTTAAACACGCTTGTTATGCCGGTGCCGCCGCGTTACAAATGGCAGTGAACAGTGTGCGCGCCAATCCTAATGAACGTATTTTAGTCGTTGCTGCCGACATTGCACGCTATGATGTGGACACCTCCGGCGAGGCCACCCAAGGTTGTGGCGCGGTGGCCATGCTAGTAACTGCCAATCCACGCATTATGGCCATTGAACCTGGTTCAGGCTATTACACTGAAGATGTCATGGATTTTTGGCGCCCCAATCACCGCGATACCGCACTGGTTGATGGCAAGTATTCGACCAAAGTTTACCTGCATAGCTTGAAGCAGGCCTGGTCACACTTTCAAGATGCAACCGGACGCGGCTTTGCCGATATTCAGCATTTCTGCTATCACATTCCGTTTACTAAAATGGCCGAAAAAGCCCATAAGCAGCTGGTTAAACTCGCGGGCGTGGCGCAGGATGACGCCCAAACCCAAGCACAGATTCAACCCAGCCAAATTTATAATCGGGTGATTGGCAATAGTTACAGTGCCTCGCTATTTGTCGGTTTTTGTTCACTGCTAGATTATTACGCGCAAAAATCGACCGATTTAAGTGGCGATCGCGTGGGGCTATTTAGCTATGGCTCTGGCTGTGTTGCTGAATTTTTTAGCGGCGTATTGCAAACCGGTTATCAAGCGCATTTATTTACCAAAAGCCATTTAGCGCAAATAGCGCAACGCAAGGCGTTAAGCTATGCCGATTATTTGGCCTATTATCAACAGCCTCAGCCCAATGATGCCAATATCACCTTTGACATCTATCATACTGGCCCCTATCGCCTCGCAGGCATCCAAGACCACAAACGCTACTATCTCAAAACCGAGGCCTAGGATGCGGGAGCAACTGCACGCGCAGGCTCCCGCCAAGCTCATTTTAAGTGGTGAGCATGCGGTACTCTATGACTGCCCTGCCTTAGCCACCAGCATTGATTTACCCACGCAGGTCACCCTAACCCTAGATTCAACTCAACCAGCCGGTTTAACGCTGGATTTAATCGATTTTGCCCGTCACTATTCATTAAGCTGGGCTGGGATAATCGCGCGCGGTGCGATTTTGCAGCAGCGTTACCACGCCTTTCAACAAGGTCAGCTCGCGATTGAGCAACTGCTCAGTTGTCCCAGTGACCTGGTGATATTAGTTTTAAGCCATGGCGCTATTCCACCCATGATTCAGCAGCAGGCCTGCTCAATTCAAATCCGTTCCCAGGCCTGGTTAGGCCGCGGTTTGGGCAGTTCAGCGGCCTGCTTGCTAGCACTGCTAGCCGTGTGGCGTAGTGCTCAGCTACCCTATGCAAATGATAATCTCACTTTAGTCGAGCTAATTGAGCAGGCGCAACACCTCGAAAATTGGCAACATGGACGGTCCAGTGGTCTTGATCCTAGCATCATTGCATTGGGCGGCGCCTGCCGATTCGAACGCGAAACCGGACTTACAGCCCTGCCATCCTGGCCACTGTCAGCTTGGTTAATTGATACCGGTGCGCCGTGCAGTAGCACCGGTGAGTGTGTCAGTGATGTGGCGCGACGCTATGATGCGCAAGCGGCTATTTGGCCTGAATTTAAACGGGTCACAGCACGGATGCAGCAGGCCTGGTTAGCCCAAGATCTTAACGCCCTGAAACAACAGCTTAATCACAATCACCAACTGCTTAGACAGATCGGCGTGGTGCCCGCCGCACTCGATGCACCGATTGCACAGCTGCAACAGCTTGGCGGTGTGAAACTCTGTGGCGCTGGCAGTGTTGCGGGCGATGCCGGTGGGGTGTTGCTTTATATCGGCGACACGCCACCGGATGCGATTTGCCAAACACAGGGCTGGCGCGCACAACCCATTCAACTTGGCTCAGCTGGGCTAAGCTGGACGAAGTTGGCCACGAGCGGAGAACGCAAATGACGCAACTCCCCTTGTGGCAAAGTCGTGCGCCAGCCAATACCATGATCATGGGTGAACATGCGGTAGTCTATGGTCAACCCGCATTAGTGGCGGCACTGGATCAGTGGCTGACGATTGATTGGACACCGCTAGATACCACCGACCTGGTGATTCATAGTGAACTAGCACAACATACCACCTCCTTAGCGCAGCTTGAAATTCACCCGCAACTGGGCTTTGTGGGTGGTGCGTTGCTCGCCTTCGCACCGGCACTGCGTGACGCACAGCAGGGCTGGCAATTACGCATTAGCAGTCATATCGGCACCCAATTTGGTTTAGGCAGCTCGGCCGCCGTGCTAGCAGCCTGTTTAGTGGGCTTAAATACCCTTACCGCCAGCCAGTATAGTCTGCTCGAACTTTGGCAACTGGGGCGCAGGATTATTCGTCAGCGTCAAGGACGCGGCTCTGCGGCGGATCTCGCGGCCAGTCTGTATGGTGGTTTGGTTTATCTACAGCCTGAGAACCCAGCGCAACCGACCCCGCAAATTACCCCACTCGCGCCTGTGCATTATGCGTCTTTGCAACTTGGGCTAGTCTATGCCGGCTATAAAACGCCTACGGCGGAGGTGCTGGCTTGGGTTGCCCAACATTGGCAGCATCGACCCACTGAGCGTGATCAGCTCTACCAGCAGATGGGACAGATTACCCAGCAGGCTTATCAAGCAATAGCGCAGCAGGCCTGGTCAGACTTTTATGCCAGCGTAAATGACTATCAAGATTGCATGGTTCAGCTTGGCGTGAGTGATAAGACGCTTGACCACCTGATTAGCCTAGTCAGCCAACTTTCCAACATGGGCGCTGCGAAAATTTCTGGCTCCGGGTTGGGCGATTGTATTATTGCCTTTAGCCATCATGCCGGGGCTGTACAACATGGCTTACAACATGGCTTACAACAAGCCTCCCTGCAAGCTTGGCCGCATTTTTGTTTGCCAATCACCGCGCAAGGTGCCAGCATGACACCGCGAACAAAACCCCTAGCGCAATTAACAGACTCTGCAGATTCACCCTCTTCACACAGCGAGGACAGTCACCATGAACACGCCTAACCCACGTCAAGTTGCTTTTGTACAAGCCGTCCTCGCAACAGATAAGCAGGCCTGCTCGCCAGCTAAGTCCATAAAATTAGAGGGCAAAGGTCACGCGCCGGTCAATATTGCGCTCAGTAAATACTGGGGCAAACGGGATGCGATTTTAAATCTGCCGCAAAATGGCTCAGTATCAATTAGCCTACCTGGCCTAGGCACCGACACGACCCTGCGCCCGCTTGCATCCAATTCGAGCCAACACGCGACGGGGCAAGATCGTATCAGCTTAAATGGTCAGCTACTCGATGCACATCAGCCGTTTGCGCGCCGCCTGAGTCAGTTTTTGGATTTATTTCGCACCGCTGAGGTGCCTTTTTTTGAGGTTGTCACGCACAACACCGTGCCGACTGCCGCCGGTCTAGCCTCGTCGGCATCGGGCTACGCCGCATTGGTATTAGCGCTGAATGATTTATTTAACTGGCAACTTCCCGCCACGCAGCTGTCTTTACTAGCCCGTTTGGGCAGTGGCAGCGCCAGTCGCTCATTATTCCCTGGCTTTGCAATTTGGCATGCAGGGCAAAGTGAGCAGGGTTCAGACAGTTTTGCCGAAGCCTTAGATGCGCCTTGGCCGGATTTTTGTGTCGGTCTGGTTGAAATTGATGTCGCTGAAAAGCCGGTCGGCTCCACCGCAGGTATGCAACAAACCACGGCAGCTTGTGCACTCTACAGTGCCTGGCCGGCGCAAGCAGAGCGCGACAAAGCGGTGATTATTAACGCCATTCAACAACAGGATTTTAGCCGGCTAGGCGCAACAGCCGAGCACAATGCGCTCAGTATGCATGCCACGATGATTGCCAGCTGGCCGCCGCTACTCTATTGGCAAGCCGAGTCGGTGATCGCTATGCAAAAAGTTTGGGCATTACGCCAGCAAGGTGTAGAAGTGTATTTTACGATGGATGCCGGACCGAATTTAAAACTGCTGTTTTTAGCGGCACAAAAAAAAGCGGTCAGTGCCGCTTTTTTGGGTCTTAAGGTGATTGAACCTTTTGCTAAACCTGATAAACAAGCAGCCAGCTAGGACTAGCTGGCCATAACCTATTTAATCCGGCGTAAGCCAGGTTTTTTAGTCCCCGGCTTAGCAGGCTTGCCCGACTTAGGCGCTGATGCATCCGCGCCTTCATCAGCCAACGCCGTCTCAGGATAAGGCTCAGGCGGTAACGGCATACCCTGACCATTTTCACGCGCAAAGATCGCCAATACGGCTTGCGGTGGCACAGCCAAACGCTGTTCAACGCCGGAAAAACGGGCGCGAAAAGTAAACAGCGCGTTATCCATATCCAGACCCTGTACCGCGGATGGCGCAAGATTAAGCACAATCACGCCATCTTGCACATGCTGTTGCGGCACCAGCACACCTGGATAATTCGCATCGACTTGGATATGTGGCGTCCAATCGTTGTCAACAATCCACTGGTAAATCGCGCGAATTAAATAAGGACGATTCGAAATCATCATCTCTCCTTAAACGGCTTAGGCATCATTCATATCAAGTTCGTCATCAGACAAGCTTTCGTTAAACATTTCACGTTCCATCAAACGATTTGAATAGTCGGTAATGGCTTTCGCTGATTTAGGTAAATCAATGCCCAATGACGGTAAACGCCATAGCAATACCGCTAAACTGGCATCGACTAAGGTATAGTCATCACTCATAAAGAACGGACGATGCGCAAAGACCGGAATCATTTGAATCAAACGCTCGGTTAGATCACGACGCGCAACTTTAACCGCATCCGCGTTTTCATTACGGACAATGGTTTCAACTAACGGATACCATTCAGTTTCAATTTGACGCAACTGCTGGCGTGAACG
Source organism: Thiomicrospira sp. ALE5 (assembly GCF_900112445.1). Taxonomy (GTDB): domain Bacteria; phylum Pseudomonadota; class Gammaproteobacteria; order Thiomicrospirales; family Thiomicrospiraceae; genus Thiomicrospira. The sequence goes on from NZ_FOYY01000003.1 coordinate 1,009,281, forward strand.
CGCTTTTGAAATCGGATCCACTGACATTAAAGGTGGGTGTGGATAACGCTCGTCTAAATACTCAATAATCACCTGCGCATCATATAAAATAAGATCGCGATCAACGAGAGTTGGCAAGGACGCGTAAGGATTTAATTCAACTAAATCTTCCGGCAAGTTATCTGGATCAACTTCGATTACATCCATGGGAATGTCTTTTTCTTTTGCCACCAAGCGCACACGATGCGAATTCGGGCTACGTGGATCAGAAAACAGGGTCATAACGGAACGTTTAGTTAATGGAACATCAGACATGAAGCACTCCTCAGCGCAAAACACAGCTTGGCTGTGATTTCTAGATAAATAAGAGTATTATACACCCCATGTCAAGCCCATCGTTTCTTCGCAGCTACCTACCCTCTCAACCTGCCGCTCAATGGAGTAGCGTACTGATTTTGTTAATCAGTGCCTGGCATCTTTGGTTAGCCGGCCAAGTCGGTTTGAGCGTAGATGAAGCTCATTATGGGCTTTATGCGCTGCATCCGGCGCTGAGTTATTTTGATCATCCACCGATGATAGGGTGGCTGCTGATACCATCGGTCAGCTTGGGCCAAACTGAGTGGTTAATGCGCTTGCCAGCGATACTCCTTTGGGCGCTCAGTAATGCGGTACTTTATCGTGTTAGCTTGAGGCTGTTCCCGCAGCAGGCCTGGTTAGGGTTTTGGACCTTGTTGCTCGTCAATAGCGCTGTGATGATGCAGCTGTTAGGCTTAGCCCCGCTGCCCGAATCGCCACTGATTCTGTTTAGCTTATTAAGCTTGCTGGCATTACTTAACATACGCGAAAGCAATAGCTGGCAGGCCTGGTTAGGCCTTGGGGTGTGCTTAGGCTTGGCAGCGCTGTCAAAATATACCGCGATTACCCTGGTGATCTCACTGCTGTTGATTATGCTAATCGAACGACGCTTTTACTGGCTTAGTCAATTAAAAACCTGGATCGCCGTGTTGGTGACCTTGCTGCTGATTAGCCCGGTATTGATGTGGAACTATCAACATGAGTGGCTGTCGTTTAGCTATCAACTTGACCATGGCACCCGCGATCCAAATTGGCTATTGGGTCGGTTTTTTGCTGGCCAAGCAGCACAACTGGTGGTGTATGGACCGTTATTATTCATCGGCGGACTGTTAAGCGTCCTATGGCTGTGGCTTTTTTGGCGTGAACCCAATGCTCGCTTGGTGATTATCTTCGCGCTGCCGATCCTGATGCTATTTGGTTATGGCGGCGGTCATAAAATGACCCTACCGCACTGGACCGCGTTGGCGTGGTTATTTTTAGCCCCACTGTTAATTCATTGGCTCTATGCTAATTGGCAGCGCGCCTGGCTTAAAACCCTAGTGGTCATACACGCTATTTGGGTGGTGGGGCTAACCTTAGCACTTAATTTGTTGTTAGTTATGCCACAACTGGCTAAGGCGCCCAATCATCCGTTACAAGAATTACATGGCTGGCCGGAGGTGGTTGATCGCGCGCAAGCCTGGCAAAGCAAGCTGGCTGATCAGCAACAACCGGTATCCTTGTGGGTCACCAACTGGACCCATGCTAGCCGCCTAGCCTGGTATGCCTACCCCGAACCTGTCTATGTCGATGATCGACGTATTGATCAATTTGATTTGTGGTTTCCGCTACCCGAGATTCTGCCTGAGCAGGCGCTGTTTATTTGGCCCAACTATGGCGACAAACTGCGCGACCAGGCTACCCTGCGCTTTGAACGCTGCCAGTTACTCGAGCGCATAGACTACCCGGACGCCACCCAAGCTTATGTCTACTACCATCTCTACCTCTGCCAGCGCAAAGGTTTGCTATAATGCAACAGTTAAACAACTTCGGCATACCAAACAACACAATTAACACGACTCGACTTCACATACCTTGGCTAATTATCTTAAACTCCTCATTTCTGCTGCGATTCTAGGCTTTCTAATCTACAAAGTAGATTTTGCGGCAGTGACTCAAACCATTCTGGGCGCTGACTGGCTGTTGCTTGGACTTGCCTTGATGTTTTTGATTGCCAGTCAACTGGTGGCTGCTTATCGCTGGAGCCTGATTATGGGCTTGCTAAGCTATAGTCACCCACTGATTTTTTATGTCAAAAGTTACTTTAAAGGCGCAATGTTTAATCAGGTGCTACCCACCAGTATTGGCGGCGATGCCTACCGTGTAGCAGAAGTTAAATCGCAAGGTGGTCGGTTACGTGAAGCCTTTTATGGTGTGTTCATCGATCGCATTGTCGGCCTGATAGGTTTACTACTAATTACCCTTGTCGCCAATATGATTGATCCCAGTTTACTGCCCACAGAGATTTTCTACTTAGTTAATGGTCTGATCCTGGCGGCCTTTTTGGGGTTTTTTGTCTTGCTTGCCCTGCATAAACTACCCTTGCTTGAGCGCTGGTCCTTTACCAAACTCTTTTTTGATTTGTCTCAGCGCTTTCGGCTGGTGTATAAAACACCCAAACGCATTAGTCAGCAACTGGGTTTGTCAGTGTTAATTCATCTGTTGGCGATGATTGCTATTTTTGGGATTGGCCATAGCGTTGGGATTAACGAACCCCTGGTGACCTATTTAGTGCTGATTCCACCGGCTATTTTATTAACCGTGCTACCCCTGTCTTTTGCCGGCTGGGGCTTACGCGAAGGTGCACTCATTTTCTTATTTATGTCGGTAGGCATTGATGCTACCCTCGTATTAGCCATGTCGATTTTATATGGCATTATGCTCATTTTTGCGGCACTACCAGGCCTGGTATTTTATGTGCGCAATAAACATAAAATTTTATAGGGAGTCAAACCGTGAAAGTCGATACGATGCGCAAAATAGACTACTACCTTGGCATACCACTTTGTGTGCTAACCAGTCTATTTACCAAACTAGTTGATTGGATACGCCCAAAAGCGGGCAAGCCGACTAAGGTATTATTTGTCGAACTATCTGAAATGGGTAGTACTATTTTGGCTGACCCCGCGATGAAAAAAACGCGCCGCGAGCTTAATGCCGAATTATTTTTTGTTATTTTTAGCAAAAACAAACCCAGTTTAGATTTGCTCAACACGATTCCCGAAGCGAATATTTTCACCCTGCGTGAAGATAAACTCAGCTTACTTATTTGGGATAGTCTGCGTTTTATTGCCTGGTGTCGGCGCAATAAAATTGATGCCACCGTCGATTTAGAGTTGTTTTCGCGCGTATCAGCATTACTGACCGCTGCCAGCCTCGCGCCACGACGCGTCGGCTTTCACAACTTTCATGGTGAAGGCCTCTACCGTGGCCATTTACTTACCCATAAAGTCAGCTATAACCCACACCTACACATAGCAAAAAACTTTATCGCCTTGATCCATGCGTTACCGCTTAATCAAGATGAGCAACCCTTCTCTAAAGTGCTCATTGCCGACAGTGACATTAAACTCGACCAAGTCCGTTTTGATGAGGCGCAGCTGGCACCGGTGCGCGATAAAGTTAGTACGTTGTTTCCGAGTTATGCAACTCAGCCTCACAGGCTGGTGCTGATCAATCCCAACGCGAGCGAACTCTTGCCGCAACGCCGTTGGCCAAAAGCCAATTTTGAAAGTCTGATGCAGCGTTTACTCGCTACCCATGACGATATTGTAATTTTAATCACTGGCGCGCCAGCCGAATTTGATGAAGCAGAAACACTTAAAGATAAGATCGCTCACCCACGCTGCATTAACTTTGCCGGCCAGCTCAAATTACAACAAATGCCGATGCTCTATACCCTGAGTGAATTAATGGTGACCAATGATTCCGGTCCGGGGCATTTTTCTGCCATTACCCCGCTTAAAACCTTTGTATTATTTGGCCCAGAAACACCCAAGCTTTATGGATCTTTAGGTAATAGCACCGCTATTTTTGCCGGACTGGCTTGCTCGCCCTGCGTCAGTGCCGCCAATCATCGTAAAACACCCTGTAACAATCCGGTGTGTATGGATGCAATTGATGTCGATTGGGTCTATCGGGAAGTGAACGCGCATTTAGCGCGCTAGTCGGAATTTAGTAGGTTTGTTGAATATAGTGCTTAAACTCAACCACATCTTGATGAAGTTGGGTTATGCGGCTCAGCATATCCTGTTGTGGCGCATCAAGACTTTGCTCCGCCAATACGCCTTTAGCAGAATGAACTTGGTCTAACCGAGCTTTGGCGCCGGGAATAGTAAAGCCTTGGTCATGCAACAAACTTTTAATTTCTAACAAAAGCAATAAATCCGCTTTTTGATAATAGCGACGACCACGACGCTTACTCGGCTTAAGCTGAGGAAAGGCTTGTTCCCAGTAGCGCAACACATGGGATTTAAGCTGACAGATCTCACTCACCTCACCAATGGTAAAGTATTTTTTATCTGGAAGCTCAATATCTATTTGCAACTGCTGGGGATGTTTGTCCATCACTTAGCCTGTGTAGTTATCCACCTGAATACGCAATTTTTGACCAGGTTTAAAGGTGACTACCCGCCTAGCTGAAATCGCCACCTCTTCGCCTGTACGCGGGTTACGGCCTGGCCGTGACGCTTTATCGCGCAGCTCGAAATTCCCAAATCCAGAAATCTTGACACATTCGCCACTCACCAATATTTCTGTCACCTCATTAAAAAACTGCTCGACTAGGTCTTTTGATTCACGCTTGTTAAAGCCATACATATCTGATAATTTTTCAGCCATATCTGCTTTTGTTAAGGTTCCCATGATCTTCCTTTATCTCAAGCTAGCATTAACGCGCTGATGCGCTCGTTCGATAACTTGTTGAATCAACTGATCAACCTCTTCGTCAGTCAAGGTTCTATCATTATGTTGTATTTTTACACTGATTGCCACACTCTTTTGTGAGTCTGGCAACCCTGTTCCTTCATATACATCAAAAACTTGAATATGTTTTATGAGCGTATTTTCTAATGACTTTATGGCCGAAACCAAATCTGAAACTGGACAGGTTTTGTCAACAACAAAGGCTAGATCACGCTGCACTTCGGGGAATTTAGAAATACCTGTTACCTGTGGCACTTGTTTGGTTAACAAGCTATCCTGGAAAATCTGAAACATAAATACCGGCCCTTGCACTCCAAAGGGCTTAAGCCATTGCGGATGCAATTGGCCTATTAAACCAATGGTTTGGCCAGCATAGTGAATATGTGCACATTGACCTGGATGGAACTCCGGACTTTGCGCGGGGGCAAAACTGACCTGATCATGCAAGTGACTCATGGCTAATAGGGCCTCAACATCACCTTTAAGGTCGTAAAAATCGACCTTACGATTACTTGCCTGCCAGCTCACCGGTGCCACTTGGCCATAAATCAACCCACCCAGGACCGGTACCTGCTGCATTTGACCGTCTTCTAATGAAAAAATAAGACCGGTTTCAAAAATACGCACCCGCGATTGTTGGCGCTTTTGGTTATAGCTTAGTACGCCAAGAAGGCCTGGAAACAGGGATGTGCGCATCGTGCTCATATCTTCCGAGATCGGATTTTTAATTTGCACATAAGGAATCTCAGGGCTTAACTGCTGCACCGCTGACTCTTCAACAAAGCTATAACTAATGACTTCATGATAACCCCGGCCCACCAGTGCCATCCGTAAGCTATGCAACTCTTGTTCAGATTCTGGCAGGGGTTTTAGATTAAGTGGCATCGCAGCTTGGTTAACCGCAAGGTTGTTATAACCATAGACGCGCGCAATCTCTTCAATCAAATCAACTTCAATAGTCAAATCAAAGCGGTAGGTCGGTGGAGTGACTGACCAGGCCTGGTCATCGGCAAGGACCTGACACCCCAAGCGCGCCAACAACTGGCTAATAAAGCTATCCTCAATCGCGGTGCCCAATAGTTGGGTCACACGACTGCGACGCAGCATAATTGCTGGCTTGGTCGACTGACCCTCTTCAATGGAGTGGCCCGCAACAACCCATTCGCTGACCTGACCACCGGCAATAGCTTGCAGCAAATTCAGGGCGCGAGTCAGCGCTTTTGCAGGTAATGCTGGATCGACACCGCGCTCAAAACGATGTGAAGAATCGGTATGCAAACCATATTGACGTGCTTTACCGACTATTGCATCCGGCGTGAAATGGGCACACTCAAAGAATAGACGTTGAGTCTGTTCCGTAACCGAGGAAGCAAGTCCACCCATAATCCCGGCTAGCGCAAGCGGACCTTGATCATCGGCAATCACCAGCGTATTGGGTGAAAGTTGTAGCGTTTTTTCATCAAGGGTTACCAGCTCTTCACCGGCTTGGGCATAACGGACTCGTACTGGACCTTGCAGCTTATCCGCATCAAAGGCATGCATAGGCTGACCGAGTTCCAGCATCACATAGTTGGTAATATCAACCAACAAGGAAATGGGTCGCAAACCACTGCGGATCAAACGTTGCGTCACCCAGTCCGGAGTAGTCGCCTGGGTGTTATAGTCCGTTACGACACAGCCTAGGTAAGTTAAGCAGGCCTGCTGCTCCTCGATCACCACGGCTTGTGGACAGCTGCCGTTCAGGGTGAGCGGTGACAATTCAAACGGAGTCTGCAATGGCGCATGGCTTACAACCGCTAACTCACGAGCCAAACCTTCAACACTTAAACAATCGGCACGGTTAGGCGTCAAATCCACTTCAATTAATTGATCGTCCAAGGCTAGCGCAGAACGAATATCTTCACCCACGGATAAATCGGCAGAAAGTTCCCACAAACCATCATAATCTTGCTCAAGTCCTAATTCAGTCGCCGAACAGAGCATGCCAAAAGACTCAACGCCACGTAATTTTGCTTTTTTGATTTTAAAACTATCTGGCAAAACCGCGCCGACTTTGGCACAAGGCACCTTGATGCCTGGTCGGACGTTAGGCGCACCACAAACAATCTGTACTAACGCCTCATCACCGACATTCACCTGCGCAACACGCAGTTTTTCAGCATCAGGATGCGCGTCCACACTGACGACTTCAGCAACCACCACACCGCTAAAATCAGGCGCAACCGGCGCGACATCATCCACTTCCAATCCCGCAAGGCTTAGCGCTTCTGATAGCTCGTGTGTTGTCCAGTTAGGGTTACACCAAGTTCTTAACCATTGTTCACTTAATTTCATCTTCTTCTCGTTTTTGCTTGCTGGGACTTATTGAAATTGCTTTAAAAAACGAAGATCGTTTTCAAAGAATTGACGCAGGTCTTTTACACCATAACGCAACATAGCCAGGCGTTCGACGCCTAATCCAAAGGCTAAGCCGGTATACTCTTCAGGGTCTATACCGACATTGCGAAGTACATTTGGATGCACCATGCCACAACCTAGCACCTCCACCCAACGACCGGCACCAAACAACTCAGTGGCAATATCGACCTCTGCTGAAGGCTCAGTAAACGGAAAATAAGACGGACGAAAGCGTGTTTTAAGTTGGTCGTCCTCAAAGAAGTGCTGTAGGAATTCGGTCAGCAACTGCATCAGTTGCGCAAAATTAGCATTCTTTTCAACAATCAAACCTTCAATTTGATGGAACATCGGGGTGTGGGTTTGATCAGAATCACAGCGATAAACCCGCCCGGGCGCAATAATCCGAATCGGCGGCGCCTGGTTTTCCATAATCCGAATCTGCACCCCTGACGTGTGGGTACGCAGTACAGTGCTCTCATCAATATAAAAGGTGTCGTGCATCGCACGGGCGGGATGGGTTTCAGGGATGTTTAAGGCACCAAAATTATGCCAATCGTCTTCAATTTCTGGTCCGGTCGCGACATCAAAGCCAGCTTTCGCAAACAGCTGCTCAATGCGTCTTAATGTCCGGGTGACCGGATGCAGGCCGCCCAAATCTAAATCACGCCCAGCCAGCGTAACATCAATCGTTTCACGGGCTAAATCTGCGGCCATCTTAGCGGTTTCTAGCGCGTGTTTTTTATCACTAATGAGCTGCTGAATCGCCTGTTTAACATCATTAATTTGCTGCCCCACCAATGGACGTTCTTCAGCAGATAACTGACCCAATGTCTTCATCAAGGCGGTCACTTCCGCCTTTTTACCCAGTAAATCAACACGAAGTTTTTCGACTTCACTAAGCTGCGTTGCGCGCTCAATGGTGTCTTTGGCTTGCGCTAAAATTGCGGTAAGTTTATCTTGCATGCCCTGCTTCCTAAACAAAAAATATTGATGAAACTTTTAACCAGATGCCGCTAATAAGATCTAGTCAAAACCCTTATCAATTTTTTTTGAATCTTACGACCTATTTATAAACGACAAAAAAGGGGCTTACGCCCCCTTTTCACATCCGTTGGACAACAATTTAGGCTAATGCAGCTTTTGCTTTAGCTGCAATGGCCGCAAATGCTGCAGCATCATGAATCGCAATATCAGATAATACCTTACGATCAACCATGATTCCTGCTTTGCTTAAACCATTAATAAAACGGCTATAAGTCATGCCATTGATACGTGCTGCCGCGTTAATACGCGCAATCCAAAGACGGCGGAATTGACGCTTTCTTTGGCGACGATCACGGTAAGCATATTGACCCGCTTTGATAACAGCTTGATTTGCTGTGGTAAACTGCTTGCGACGGGCACCGTAGTAACCTTTCGCAGCCTTCAATACTTTCTTGTGCGCTGCACGGGCGGTAACGCCTCTTTTAACTCTTGCCATGTTTTATCTCCTTGACTATAGGTACGGTAACATACGACGAACCATTGCCACATCATGGTCATGGATCATGTTAGGCGCACGCAACTGACGCTTACGCTTAGTTGATTTTTTAGTCAGGATATGACGCAAGTGAGACTGTTTACACTTGAAACGGCCTGAACCGGTTTTTTTGAAGCGCTTAGCTGCGCCACTATGTGATTTAATTTTTGGCATTGCAAACTCCGCATTTGGATGAATAAGATTCACCATCTTTTCATCTGCCTTAAACAATAAGACTCAATACATAAGCATTGAATCAGTCGGAACAACGAACAGCACTGAGGGAGCTGCACCAGTCGACAGTATTACTACTGAAGCCGATTGTTGTGGCGGTATCTAGTCGAAACTATTTACCTTTTTTTGTTGGCGCAATCATCATTTGCATCTGACGACCTTCCATCTTGGGTTCTTGTTCAACGGTCGCAACCTCTTCAACATCACCCTTAACACGCTCCAACATTTTCATTCCCAGTTCCTTATGAGTAATCTCACGGCCGCGGAACCAAATGGTTACCTTAACCCGATCACCCTGCTCAAGGAAACGCATCAGGTTGCGAAGCTTGACCTGATAGTCCCCTTCCTCAGTTCCTGGGCGAAACTTAACTTCTTTAACTTGCACTTGCTTTTGGTTTTTCTTCGCATCGTGCTGCTTTTTTTGTTGCTGATAAATGAATTTACCGTAATCCATTATTCGGCAAACAGGCGGTTCAGCCTTCGCTGCAATTTCAACTAAATCCAATCCCGCTTCTTCGGCCATTGCCTTAGCGCTTGCGATGGAGACAACTCCGACTTGCTCACCTTCGGCATCAATTAGACGCACTTCTCTAGCGGTAATAGCGTCATTAATATTATCTTTCGGTAACTCGGGTTGTTGTGGTCTTGGTCGACCTCTTCTTACAGCGATAGCCTTATCCTCCTGCTAAATTAATCTTGCGGCTGTTAAACGTTGCGACCTAATTGAGCAACATCAACAGACAAGTGACTCAACAGAGCATCCAAGGTCATTGAACCGAGATTTTCACCATTTCGTGCCCGCACCGTAATGGTTTGGTCGGCCACTTCTTGGTCACCGGCAACAAGAATATAAGGAACACGCTGAAGAGTATGCTCGCGAATTTTAAACCCAACCTTCTCATTTCTCAAGTCCGTTTCGACTCTAAAGCCTTGTTTTTTTAGTTTTTCGGCAAATTCGGTGACATATTCACTGTGGGTTTGGGAAATAGGTGCAATAACAAGCTGAACCGGAGCCAACCAAGTTGGGAAGCGCCCTTCATAATGCTCGATTAAAATACCTACAAAACGTTCAAGTGAGCCAAGAATGGCGCGGTGAATCATAACCGGATGATGTTTGTCATTATCCTGACCTACATATACTGCATTCAGACGCTCACCTTGGGTCATCGAAAAATCAAGCTGAATGGTGCCACATTGCCATACTCGGCCAATGCAGTCACGAAGCGAAAATTCGATTTTAGGGCCATAAAACGCGCCCTCACCGGGTTGCAATTCAAAATCCAGTCCAGCGTCGTGCAAGGTTTGCTCTAGCGCGGCTTCCGCTTGATCCCATACCGCATCACTACCTACCCGCTGCTCTGGACGTGTGGAAAACTTCACTTCAATCTTATCAAAGCCAAAATCTGCATAGGTTTGATAAACCAAGTTGATACACGCTTGCACCTCGTCTTTTATTTGATCTTCGGTACAGAAGATATGCGCATCATCTTGCGTAAACGAGCGCACACGCATTAATCCATGCAAGGTACCTGACGACTCATTGCGATGCACGGTACCAAATTCAGCTACACGCACAGGCAGGTCACGGTAACTATGCAGCTGGCGGTTATAAACCATGATATGCCCGGGGCAATTCATCGGCTTCACTGCATAATCACGGTGCTCGGTATGGGTGGTAAACATATTGTCTTTGAACTTATCCCAGTGGCCAGACTTCTCCCACAGGATACGATCCATAATGAACGGGGTGCGGATTTCTTCATAGCCGTTTTCATGAATTTGCTGACGCATATAATCTTCAACCACACGATACAGCATCGTACCCTTTGGATGCCAAAACGCCATACCAGGCGCAATATCTTCAAGATGAAATAAATCCAGCATTTTACCTAGCTTACGATGATCGCGTTTTTCCGCTTCTTCCATCATGAGCAAGTAGTCTTTAAGCTCTTGTTTTGACGCAAACGCCACACCATATATACGCTGAAGCATTTTATTGTTAGAGTCGCCCCGCCAATAGGCGCCGGCCAGATGTGTCAACTTAAACGCTTTAATATGCTTCATATTCGGCACGTGCGGTCCACGGCACATATCAACATACTCTTCGTGATGGTATAGACCAAACGCTGTTTCGTTCGGCATGTCCGCAACCAATTCCAGCTTGTAGTCTTCTTCACGCGCTTTAAAGGTTTCGATAACTTGATCACGTGGCGTCATGACCTTTTTAACTTGATAGCCCGTTTTAGCCAAGTCTTTCATGCGCTTTTCAAGCGCAACTAAATCATCAGGGGTCAGGGACTCTGGTGCATCTATATCATAATAAAAGCCGTTTTCTATTACCGGCCCAATGGCCATCTTGGCCTGAGGGAAAAGTTGTTTCAACGCATGACCCAGCAAGTGTGCGCAGGAATGACGCATAATGTCTAAACCCGCTGGGTCTTTCAAGGTAATAATTTCTAACGCAGCATCCTCGGTAATCATGTCAGTTGCATCGACCAAACGACCACTCACACGACCCGCTACAGTTGCCTTCGCTAGTCCTGCACCGATCGATTCTGCAACATCAAGCACACTGACCGCTTGATCAAAGGTTTTCTGAGCCCCATCTGGCAAAGTTATAATTGGCATGATTACGTCACCTGACACATTAAAAAAATGAAAAAACATAATAAAATTAGGCCGATAATAATACCACACATCATTTTTTGAGTGCGCTGATGTTTAGAATTTCAGTTAAAAGTCACGAACTTAGACTAAAATCGTTATAATTGACAAAATTTTTGTAACAAAAACTGTAAGGAAGCGCGATGAATTTTGACCAAGCCCGTTTTTTTATGATTGAACAGCAAATTCGCCCCTGGGAAGTGCTTGATCCAGATGTTCTCTCGTTACTTGACGCACACCCTCGTCACCTTTATATGCCAAAGCATCAACAAAAACTCGCATACAGTGATCTTGAACTACCTATTGGTGAGGGTGAATTGACCCTAAGCCCCAAAATTGAAGCTAAGTTACTACAGGCGTTAGACATTTCTAAGCAAGACAGCGTTCTGGAAATCGGTACAGGACTAGGCTACTTTACGCGACTATTAAGCCATGCAGCAGACAAAGTAACAAGCATTGAATGGCACGCCAGCATTGCTGCACAAGCCAAAAAATCCTTAGCTGACTTAAATAATATTGAATTACACCAGGGGGATGCGAGCCAAGATTGGCCTGATGGCAGACAATATGACGCTATTGTTCTCACTGGTGCTGTTGACGAAATTTCTGAAGCGTACCGAAAAAAACTTACTTTAGGTGGCCGCCTTATTGCCTTTGTTGGCGAAGCACCGGCCATTTCAGCCATCTTAATCACCCGCATTAGTGAGGAAGAATGGGTTGATGAATCATTATTTGAAACGGCTGTTGCGCCGCTGCATTCCCAGCAAAGCCGACCCCAAAAGTTCCAATTCTAAACACCCTTGCTTTCTTCCACCAGCCCGCTTATAGCGGGCTTTTTATGGCGCCATAAAATATACCTATTGCGTTCAATAAATTATAGTGATGTGATCATAAGCTTGCCTTATTGTATTATCTCAAAGATTTTATACATAGACCTTTAAGGACAAGACCATGACAAAGAAAGCTTTTATGTTGGTTGCAGCAGGCCTGCTGTTCAGCCAAAGCGCTCTTGCTCACCCTGACAACAATGAACTCCGCTATGACCCTGAAGCAATGGCTTGGCTCTGCGCACCCTGTCATGGCACTAACGGCCGTGAATTTGGCGAATCCATGCCCGGCCTAGCCGGGCTCGATGCCGATTATTTTATTGAAGTGATGCAGCAGTTTAAGCGTGGAGAACGCGCTGCGGTCATTATGGATCGGGTAGCCAAAGGCTTCACTGACGATGAAATTGCCGCAATGGCTCAATGGTTTGCTGCGCAACCCAAAACCCAATGGACCGGAGAATTAAATCATGACTAATTCGACATTTAATCAGCCCATCAATCGCCGCACATTAATCAAAACATTTGGCGCGGCTGCACTTGCGGGAACAGGTTTGTTTGGCGCGTCACACAAAGCCTACGCAACTAACGCACAGCATGTCGTTGTTATTGGTGGCGGGATTGGCGGTGCAACCTTTGCCAAATATTTACGTTTTGCACATGACGATGTCAAAATCACCGTTATTGAACCAAATGATCACTACATTACCTGTCTTCGCACTAATGATGTCATGGTCAACCTTCACACACTTGATGAGTTGACCTTTTCTTACGACACCCTGCGCAACCAATATGGTATTGGCTTTGTATTTGATAGCGCTACCGCGGTCGATTTTGATCGTAAAATAGTACGTACCGCCAAAGGCGATGAAATCAAGTACGACAAACTCGTGATGTCTCCCGGTATTGACTTCCGTTTTGAAGACTACGAAGGCCATAGTGCTGAACTAGCCAATACACAATTGCCACACGCTTACAAAGCAGGACCACAAACGCTGATGCTCCGCGACCAGTTTCAAAGCATGAAGCAAGGCGGCGTGTTTGTAATGAGCGCCCCTGCTGGCAACTTCCGCTGCCCACCAGGCCCTTACGAGCGCATTTCTTTATTTGCAGAATGGATGCAAAAACACAACCCAACCGGTAAGATTATCATTCTAGACCCTAAAAACTCTCACTCGAAGTTCACCCCTTTCCAAACCGCATGGCAGCGCTTGTATGGCTACGGTACGGATGATAGCTTAATTGATTGGGTATCACTTGATCAAGGTGGCCGTGTAACAGGCATTGATGCCGCCAACAAAACCTTGTTTAGCGACGGTGGTCCGGTTAAATATGATGCGTGCAACATTATTCCTAACCAACGTGCTGGCAAAATTGCTCAAACACTTGGCCTAACTGACGATAGCGGCTGGTGCCCTATCAACCGTCATACGTTTGAATCGACTATTCAACAGGATGTGTATGTATTAGGCGATAGCTCCATTGCTGACGCAATGCCTAAGTCTGGCAATGCCGCTAACACCCAGGCGAAAGTCTGCGCCCGTGCGATTGCCGCTGAGCTTCGCGGCGAAGAACAGCCCGCTGCGATTTTCGCCAATGTCTGCTACAGCTTAGTAGGCTCCAACTATGGCATCAGTATTTCAGCGATCTATGAAGTTGTTGATAACCGCATCGTGGCAAAAGGGGAGTCATCAGGTGTGTCACCCATTACTGATTTACCCGGCCAACCTATTTTAGAAGCGACCTACCAGAAAAACTGGCATCGTGCATTTGTTAAAGACGTATTCGGTTAAGCGTGAAAGGAATCCTCATGAAAACACAATTTAAAACCTTCTCTATGTCGGCTTTAACTGCAGGGCTTGCCCTTGCTTTAGCAGGTTGCGGCCAGTCGGATGCACCTAGCAGCGCCAATGACAAGATGACCACTCAGAGTGAATCTGCTGCGCAACTGTCAGCCACGAGTCACGATGACACGCTTGACTTAACGCGTATTTCTGCGGTCGCACAGACCCTACAAGATCGCCCCACACCTTGGACAGATGCCCGTTTGCGCGATGCGCTTACTGCACTACCAGAGGGCGATGAAATCCGTGGCGAACGTGTTGCAAATCAGTTTTTATGTATTGCTTGCCATAGTGTCGAAGGCGAATTTCGTTCACATACCTATGTGAACCTGAACGCACAGCCCGAAAACTATCTGCGTAAAGTATTACTAGACTATCGCCATAATCATCGTGCAGAGCCTTACGGCCAAGCGAAGATCATGCATTACCTAAGCAAAGAGTTGACCGACCAACACATTAGCGATCTTGCTCGTTATTATGCGGCACAGCAACCCTTGGTTAATACCACATCGACAGTGAGTATTGAGTCGAGTACAGAACAGCTAGTCACCACAGGTGACATGAGTCGCATGATTATCAGCTGTGCAGCCTGTCATGGTGCTCAAGGAGAAGGGAATGGCGACACCTTCCCAGCCCTAGCAGGCCAGGCAGTAGACTATACCATTCGCACGCTAAAGGCCTACCGTGATGGTAGCCGTAACAATGACGTCAATGCGGCCATGCGCAATGTTGCACAGAACTTAACGGATGACGAAATTGAACAACTTGCGCATTATTATGCGCAGATAGGTCAGTAATCTATGCTCCTAGCGCCAGTTTCCTGCTGGCGCCTTTTTCTAAACGCACCCGCCTCAACGCCCATAACGCAATCAGCAAGAGTAATATAGACGGCAGAAATGCACCAAGCAGCGCTGGAAATTGATAAACCACCGACATATTACCCACAAACTGATTTAATAAATAAAACCCTAACCCAATTAACGAACCGACAAAAATACGCTGGCCCATACTCACCGATCGTGTTGAACCCAACACCAAAGGTAATACCAACGCAATCATTGCCATCACCGTAATCGGCACCGACCACTTTTGCCAGTAGGCTAACTGATATACATGCGCGTCCAGGTTGTTATCTGCTAAAAACTGAATGTATCGCTGTAACTCATCAAGTCGCATGTAACGTGGGTCTAACTGGAGCTTTTGAATCAAATCGGCATCAACGGGCAGTTGAAGTCTTGCATCCTCAAGTGGCGTTTGAGACCAATTCATTCTGGATACGGTGCCTATTTCAAGCGATAAATCATCAACCCTTTGCCATGTCAAAGTCTGTAACCAGGCCTGCTCAAGCTGCCAAGTATTCTCATCAATAAAATAGGCACTCGGCGCCTGAATCCATGACACTAACTGATCATCCTCCAATTGGTATAGCGTAATATTGCGCAACTGTGTGGGCGATACAACACGTTCAATTTGAATGACCTGATCAGGCTCTTTCAGCCAAAAGCCTTCACGCCCCCCCAGTGACAAAGAGCGGTTTAAGGATTCTGCTCGCATTTGCGTGGCATAGCTTTCACTTATTGGCGCTAAAAATTCGCCAACTAACGCCATCAGCAGCCACATCACTAATACGACTTTTATGACTGCCCAATACAAGCGCTTAACCGACCAGCCCGTTACCCTTAGGACAGTCAGTTCGGCACGATTCGCTAAACCGCCCAACGCCAACAAGGTACCAATTAATAACGCAATTGGAAACACCTCATAAGCAAACACCACCATTTTTAATAACGAAAAAATGGCGGCTCTACCCAGCGTATAATCTTCGCGCAAATTGGTGACTTGATTCATAAACTCTGAAAATCCGAGAATAATCAACACCACCATCATGACTAGGCCAATATGAAGAACTAACTGCTGGGCTAAATACCATTCTATTTTTTTCACGCCAGTCTCCTTAATTGCCGCCATTTAGGCCATAACCACAACAATAATAAGGTGAATACCGGCACAATAAATAATCCAGGCCAACTAGGCCAAATCCCTTGACGCAGCCAACCATTAAACGTAAATAGGAGCTGCAGATAGAGTATGTATATGAAGATAGCCAAAAAAATCTTACCGAATCGCCCTTGTCGTGGATCCGTTTTACTCATGCGCCAAGCAACCAAGCCGAGTACTAACACACTCAATGGCATCACCAAACGCCACTGCAATAAGGCGGTCGCTTCGGGGGTTGCAGCATGCCACAAATCCGTCAAGCTGCTTTCTTCTAGTCGAGGCGTAATAGTGGGAGCAGGCATGGCCGGTAAGAAGCCTTCAAAACGCTCAAACTGCCGGACTTGCAAGCTATCACCTTGCACTAAGCCCTCATAAGCCCAGCCATCAAGCATAACTAACGCTAGGCGATTTTCACGCCATTCAAAACGTGCATTCGGTGCAACAATTAAGCGGTCTCCCTCAAGGGTTTGTTGCTGCAACCAAACCTGCTGCATCTGACCATTGCTATCAATGCGCTGGGCATACAGCACCCCCTGCCCCTGTGGCAAGCTATTAAACCGCCCGGCAACCAACCCGGACAATGGTGCTTGTACCGTCGCTTGATAGATGAGTTCGCGCTCTTGCTTTTCTGCCCAGGGCGTTAAAAACAAGGTTATCCATGCCATCAATATTGCCAAAGGGGTTAAAAACAACAGCAACCGGCGCTCTAAGTATTGCGGTGATACAGCACAAGCCTGCAACACCACCATTTCGCGGTCTTGATACCAACGCCCAAAGGCAATCAACACGCTCAGCAATACAACCAAAGGCAAAACCATTTCTAATGCGGCGGGCAGTTGTAACATTAAAACCTGACCCAAAATAGTCGCGGGTAGCTTGCCTTCTACCGCCATCGCCAATAATCGCGTAGCCTCCGTGCCAAATACAATCAGCAACAATACCAATAACACAGCAAACAGTGTTAACAACAACTCTTTATAAAGATATTTATCGAGAATACGCACAAAAATTGCTTCTCAAGTTAGAATAGTGTGCATTATAACAGTAGAAGCTCACTGACTTGGTGAGACACTAATCTTAGAGGAATCATGCGATGAAAAAATTGGCACTTAACTTTTCTGCCACCCCCAAACTCACTGACACTCTGATCATTTCACTCTATCAAAACGAACTTGACGACCCTATTTTGGCAAAGCTTGGTGTTCAGCACTTGGTCGCGCCACTCATTTCACAAGGTGATTTTAGTGGCAAACTCGCACAAACGCGCACCGTCTATAGCGACACGCCGCAACGCCTAGTACTCGTTGGCTTAGGTGAACGTGACAAACTAACCGTCAAAAAATCGCTGAGTGCACAAAGCGCTGCGATCAAAGCACTTGAAAATACCGGTGCCAAACAGATAATCGATGCCAGCGTATTACATTACCCATCTAGCTGCAACCAGGCCTGGTCAGTACTACAACACACCCAAAACTGGCAGCGCAACTTTTATGAATACAGCCACCCAAGCCGTGGCGAGCATTCCCCCAAACAGTCGGCGATCACTGAAATTATTTATCCTCTTGATGCGAACGACACGCTAACACACGCAGCACAACAAGGCCAAGCGAGTGCATTAGGCATGGCGCTCACCCAAGACCTTGGCAACTTACCAAGCAATATTTGCACACCCAGCTATCTAGCCGACACCGCCACTGCACTTGCCAAAGATTATGGTTTTAAAGCGACTATTTTAGAGCGCGATGAAATGATTGCGATGGGCATGGGTTCTTTTATGGCCGTAGCGCAGGGCACGGTCACGCCACCGAAAATGATTTGCTTAGAGTATTGGGGCGCAGAAAAAACAGACGCACCGATTACACTGGTCGGTAAAGGAGTTACCTTTGACACAGGCGGTATTTCACTGAAGCCTGGCGCTGGTATGGATGAAATGAAATATGATATGTGCGGTGCGGCAACCGTTCTCGGTGTCTTTAAATCTTTAGGCGAACTTAAGCCAAATGTCAATGTAGTGGGCATCATTCCAGCCACCGACAACATGCCAGCAGGTAATGCGATTAAACCTGGTGATGTCGTTACCTCGTTATCTGGGCAAACTATTGAGATTTTAAATACCGATGCTGAGGGTCGATTAATCCTATGTGATGCCCTCACTTACGCCCAACAAACTTACCAACCTAAATGTGTGATTGATATGGCAACCTTAACGGGCGCCTGCATTATTGCGCTAGGTAAACATGTTTCAGCCATACTGGGCAATGATCAGACTCTGGTTGATGAGCTTAAAACTGCAAGTGACTATACCTACGATCGCTTTTGGCAGTTACCATTAGGTGAAGAGTGGGATGAACAATTAAAGTCAAACTTTGCTGACATGGCCAATATTGGTGGGCGTGAAGCGGGTACTATTACCGCAGCACAATTCTTGGCACGCTTTACCCAAGATGTAGCCTGGGCACACCTCGATATCGCGGGGACGGCTTGGCAATCTGGTACTAATAAAGGTGCGAGTGGGCGCCCCGTTCCAGCATTAGTCCAGTACCTTGTATCTAAACAAGCATAAAGTTATCCCAATGAGCTCGACTGAAGAAGCAAGCCTAGTATTTTATGTGTTAGACAGCGCTGATGCCCATAGCCGTGAGCGCTTTCTAACTAAACTGTTACTCAAAATTCAGCAACAACAACGCCGTGCAGATGTACGTTTTGAAACACAAGAGCAAGCAGAACGCTTTGATCATATCGCCTGGCAACAGC
Source organism: Thiomicrospira sp. ALE5 (assembly GCF_900112445.1). Lineage (GTDB taxonomy): Bacteria > Pseudomonadota > Gammaproteobacteria > Thiomicrospirales > Thiomicrospiraceae > Thiomicrospira. Next base: position 1,028,312 of record NZ_FOYY01000003.1, read on the forward strand.
CTGCTGAACGCTATATCGGCCACAGCTTAGCGGGGCACCAGCCTAGTCGTATCTTGTTGCATGGTTCCGAACTTATCAAACCACAACAAGATGTATTAATTAACCTGCATCCCGAGCTATATCCACACTTTGAGCGCTTCCGACGCACTGTCGAAGTGCTTGATCAGTCACCTGAACGCATTGAAGCAGGTCGAGAACGCTGGCGTCAATACAAACAACTAGGCTTAACCCCAGTCGTATTCAAAATCACTGCAGGTCATTAACCTCCCTTAACAGGCTGATATCATGTTTTTTGAGTAGATAGTACAAGCCTTCTCGCTTAACACCCAGTATATCGGCGGCTTTGCGGATATTAAAATCGCACTGTTCCAGCACGCGACGAACCAATTCCGCTTCAAAATTATCCCGTGATAGCTTTAAGCCCTGCTCCAGGTTAGCATTAAACTTAATGGGCACTACACCGTCTTGTAGCAAACGGTTTTCGGATTGGTTAAAAAGTTTAGCCCGCTCTAAGGCGACTACCAGTGCATCGAGCGAAACCGGCTTCTCCAAATAATCAAACGCACCCAAGCGAATAGCATGTTCGCCGGCCTCGCCTCTATCTCGACCTGTTAACACGATGACCTTTAACTGGGGCTGAATCGCAATTAAATCAGTCATACATGCCAAACCTTCTTCAATCGAGTCAGTGCAAGGGGGCAAGCCTAAATCTTGCAGCACGCAAAAAACAGTCGCACCCTCTTTGGCAAAGAATGCTAAGGCTTGTTCTCGGTTAGCGGTGAGCACAACTTCATAGTCTTTTGACGCTAAAATTTTTTGCAACATCTCGCCATAGGCTGATTCATCTTCGACCAGTAGTATTTTATTGTTCAAACGTTTCTCCTAGGTCTTAATAGGCACTCACATGAGTTTTGATAGGACACAATATTAATAATGATTTTATAATAGTCTTATTTTAACTTTAACCATGAAAATAGCCACCATGTTCAAACTTTATCCAATCAAATACTGGATACCCTTCCTCTTAGCCTGCATAACCTGGCATGGGGCGATGGCCAACCCGGAGTCAACTGTAAACAAAGCAGAAACGGTCATGCTCAATTACTGTAAAGATTGGGCAAATAAACTCAGAACAGTAACCAAAGAAGGCTGCCTGGCATTTGACCTACAGACCAGTCATTATCAAAGCGTTGAAGGACGCAAGCTGGTGCATCGAGAATTTATACCGATGAACGAACAACGACCAGGCGCTAGGATTCTTGTCATCGGCGGAGTACATGGAGATGAATTTTCAGCGATAAGCATTGGCTATCTATGGATGCGAGCAATGCTTGCTAACCCAGAAACCATAAAGCATCACTGGCTATTTTTACCCCTAGCTAACCCAGATGGCTTGTATAAACAGCCCTCAACCCGCACCAATGCAAATGGCGTTGATTTAAACCGTAATTTTCCGACACCTGATTGGGACGAACTTGCTTTGCAATTTTGGGAAAGCCATGCTCGACGCAATGCGCGACGCCACCCTGGTGCCAGTGCAGCTAGCGAGCCTGAAACACAATGGCAAGTAGACATTATTAAAACCTTTCAACCCGACGCGATTATTTCGGTGCACGCACCTTATGGCTTATTGGATTACGATGGACCTGACTTTGCACGGCCAGATAAACTCGGCAATTTAACGCTACAACAGCTTGGTACTTTTCCAGGATCGCTTGGTCGTTACGCAGGCGAACACCTGAATATCCCGGTACTGACTATTGAACTTGAAGCGGCAGGTGTCTTACCCAGTCAACAAGAAATCGTCCAAATATGGCAAGATATGGTGGACTGGGTTGATGATAAGCTTGAGTCTTACGAGGCCGACTTCTGATATTTAGCAAACTAATTTAATCGCGTTGCAATTTGTATTGGATCGGTACTTTGCAATACCAACTGCCATGCCCCCTCTTCATCACGACGCCAATACTGATGAATGAGATGCTCATCACGGCGCACATCTGGAAAAGTTGCGTAGTACAGTTGTAATTCATTCGGGTAGGCATAAACGCTTACATCGGCCCAATTAAAGCGTTCACCTTGGTTAGCAAGCCAATGTTGCACTTCATTTAATACCTCTAAACGCTCCGACTCTAAAAACAACAAGTCTTCCGCTTGATTAACAATAATCACTGGTGTAGCGACTGATACGTTAAACTTTGATACCAAGCTGCCCATCTCGTCATTATTCAACACCACGCAACCTTGACTAGATTGTGGCGGCCGACTGAACGTATCGCTGGGCGTACCATGCAACCAAATACCATGCCCCGTTCTACCCAAAGACTGATCCCAAATATTAGGATAGTTGAGTGGCAATGCACCATAACCATACAAATCGGCTAAGCGCTCTCCCGCGACAAAATCAGTAATATGGTACACACCAATAGGCGTCTTGCGATCCCCTTCTCTTTCTTTTCCGGCGCCTGCTGTACCCATCGATATGTAGTAGTCTGTAATCAAATTAAGCTCACCACTTTGATTTTGGTATAGATATAACCGGCTTTTAGCAAGATTAATTAACACAAGATGCGGCTGCTGGCCAACTTTAAGCACTGAAGAGTGCAGTAAATTTTTTACCAAGCTTTCATCTGAATGAGCAAACTGCCAACGCACTTGTGCCTCTTCACGCAGCCGGCGCACGGTAATAGGGTAAAGCTCTCCTACTCGATCTAATAAACCAAGGTTACCGGCACGAAATGCCCATAAATCAGCCATGATCATTTGCGCTAAATGGTAATCAGGGTGACGCTCAGTTAAATCCTGCACATGCGACATAGCTAGATTCATCTCACCCTGCTTAATGTAATACAAAACCTCTAGCAGCAAACGTTCCGCTTGACGAGTCGGGGCTTCGAACACCATATCAGCCGATATACCATCCGCATTATTTTCAGCTTGAGCCGATAGACTGAGCATGGATAAACATGCCATCAAACTTAACCCGACAACAAATCTTTTGGGGTTAAAAAAGCCACTAACCTTCATTGATTACCCTTTCTTGAATAATAAACCAGCGACCATCTTGACGCTCAAACATGAGCATCTTGCGCGTATTACTCGTTACAATATTCGAACGGTACATTTGATCAAACTCAACCTGAACTTCATTGGCAGTGATAGGTAAAATACGCACATTGGCTAACTGTAACTCAATAAAATTCGGTCGAGATACATTGCGCTCACGCGTTCGCCGCCAATCAGCAAGACTCTGATTATTCGACGGTACAAAGCGATCGCTATATGCCATTAAATAACGATCGACATTCTGTGCCGCCCAAGCATGACGCCAAGCTACTAAGGCTTGAGTAATCTCGCGCTCAAAGTCAACACCCTGAGTGCTGACACTGGCTGCCACATCATAACTAATCGTTTCAGGGGCAAGCGCTAACCATTGACCCAATGGCGGTTGCGCTTGAATACGATTAAATACATTGGCATAGGCTCGCTGAGCAAGGTAGCTGTGTAAATCGTTCAAGTTTCCCAAAGCACTGGCAATACGCTCATCTTGGTTTAGCGACCCTTCTAACACACGCTTGGCTAAGCCAAACTCTTTTAATTGAATAAGCGCCACGGCTAGATTATTGCCCAATTCTAACTTATCTGGATGAGCTTCCCAAAGTGGCAGCCAAATCGCCTTCGCTTGTTCGAAGTCTTGCTGCTTAACCGCTAACCAACCACGCAAATAATCACGCTGAAATTCAGGTATCGTAGACTCACTAAGCAATGCTTGAGCTTGATCAAACTCACGCGAGACAATATGTTGCTCAATCGCCACGATGGTGCTCGCACTGTCATCATCGGCACTTACATTTCCTACAAACGCAGGAAACATTAAAAGCACCGCACTCAAATAAGCGCCTAAATTTTTGACCCACTGCTTCATACTATCCCACTCAAATATTTAATACTCAATCTGTCAATTCTACCTTAAATCGCCCACGCCAACCATGCCTGCCTTTAACTGTTTAACTTGATCACGCAATTGCGCCGCCAGCTCAAAATCGAGCGCTTTGGCCGCTTCATACATCTGCTTTTCAGTTTGCTTGATCTTTTTCGCTAGCTCAGCCGGTTTTAGCAGCGCAATAGACGCAACATCAAAGTCACCATTCGCTTCAGCCACCATGGCACTCCGCTGGCTAGTGCGCCCGGCTTTGGAGGCATAGGGCGAGTGCTCTAAAATATCGGTCACTTTTTTATTTAAAGCCGTCGGAGTAATGCCGTGCGTCTCGTTAAAGGCTAATTGTTTTTCACGGCGACGCAGGGATTCATCCATCGCCTTTTGCATTGATTTGGTGATTTTATCGGCATACAAAATCGCCCGCCCTTCGGTATTACGTGCGGCGCGCCCAATTGTTTGAATCAACGAGCGTTCGGAGCGCAAAAAGCCCTCCTTATCGGCATCCAAAATCGCCACTAAGGCCACTTCAGGAATATCTAGCCCCTCTCGTAACAGGTTAATACCAACCAATACATCAAATTCGCCTTGACGTAAATCACGAATAATTTCAATCCGCTCGACGGTATCAATATCAGAATGTAAATAACGCACCCGCACCTGGTGATCTTCTAAATAATCGGTTAAATCTTCGGCCATGCGTTTGGTTAGGGTCGTCACCAGCACCCGCTCAGCCTTGGCCACACACAATCGAATTTCACCGAGCAAATCATCAACCTGAGTGGTGGCGGGGCGCACTTCGAGCACCGGGTCCACCAAGCCTGTTGGGCGCACCACCTGCTCAACAATTTTCGAGCTGTGTTCAAACTCATAAGCCGCGGGAGTCGCTGAAACAAAAATGGTTTGTGGCATTAACTGTTCGAATTCTTCAAACTTCATCGGGCGATTATCCATCGCCGAAGGCAGTCGAAAACCATAGTTAACCAAGTTTTCTTTGCGCGAGCGGTCACCTTTATACATGCCGCCAATTTGCGGAATAGTGACATGGCTTTCATCAATAATCATCAACGCATTTTTAGGCAAATAATCAATTAAAGTCGGTGGTGCTTCGCCCGGACCCCGCCCCGACAAATAACGCGAATAGTTTTCTATCCCCTGACAATAGCCTAGCTCCAACATCATCTCGATATCCATGCGCGTGCGCTCTTCAAGCCGTTGCGCTTCAACCAGTTTATTTAAACTGCGTAACTCCTCCAAGCGAGCCTTCAACTCAATTTTGACCTGATCAATGGTTTCAAGCACGCGCTCACGCGGTGTAACATAGTGAGATTTTGGATAAACACTAATACGTGTCACCTTAGCAACCTGCTCACCGGTAAGCGGATCAAACCAACTCAAGCGCTCTACCTCGTCATCAAACAGTTCAATCCGCACCGCATACTGTTCAGCTTCCGCAGGATAGACATCCACCACATCACCACGCACCCGAAACATACCGCGATACATTTCAATATCATTTCGACTGTATTGCATGGTCGCCAAACGCGCCAAAATATCTCGCTGGCTGATTTTATCGCCCAGCCGAAGTTGCAGCATCATGCTCAAATATTGATCTGGATCCCCCAAACCATAAATCGCTGATACCGTGGCAATCAAAATCACATCTTCACGCTCCATCAGCGCCTTGGTGGCCGACAAACGCAACTGCTCAATCTGCTCATTAACTGCCGCATCTTTGGCAATGTAGGTATCTGACGCCGGCACATAAGCCTCCGGCTGATAATAATCATAGTAAGAAACAAAATATTCGACCGCATTTTTAGGGAAAAACCCTTTCATTTCACCATACAACTGCGCAGCCAGCGTTTTATTGTGCGCCATAATAATGGTTGGACGCTTAACCTGCTGAATCACATTCGCCATGGTAAAGGTCTTACCCGACCCGGTCACCCCAAGCAGCGTTTGATAAGCTTCGCCATCCTGCAGCCCTTCTAGCAGGCCTGCTATCGCAGCGGGTTGGTCACCCGCAGGTTGATAATGTGATACCAATTCAAACGCTTTTGCCATGACGGCTCCTTAACAAGGTAAAGATGATGTGGAAGATCCCACTAAACATTTTTTATAAACTGCTTTAAATAACCTATAAAAACAGTAAAATAAAGGGTTATTTCATATAAATTTAAATTCCGGTGCTGTTTCAGCATCATACTATCAGCTGAGAGAAATTCATGGCCTTGCTTTCTGATCGTGTGCAACGTGTAAAACCTTCATTAACCCTGGTAATTTCAGCCAAAGCCGCTGAACTCAAACGGGCCGGAAAAGCTATTATAAGCCTTGGCGCCGGCGAACCCGACTTTGATACGCCAACGCACATCAAAGCGGCTGGTATTGCAGCCATTGAAGGCGGACAAACACGCTACACCGCCGTTGATGGTATTCCCGAACTTAAACAGGCCATTCAAGCTAAGTTCAAGCGTGACAACGGGCTAGATTACGCCGCTGACGAAATTCTCGTATCAAGCGGTGGCAAGCAGAGCTTTTATAATCTTTGCCAAGCGGTGCTTAATGATGGCGATGAAGTCATCATTCCTGCGCCTTACTGGGTATCCTACCCGGACATGGCTTTATTAGCTGGCGCAAATCAGGTTATTATAGAAACCAATATTGAACAAAATTTTAAAATTAGCGCCCAACAGCTTGCGCAAGCGATTACCCCCAATACGCGTATGGTGGTGATTAACAGCCCCTCAAACCCTACCGGCGCAATTTATACTGCTGATGAATTGCAGGCCATAGCCGATGTATTGTTGGCTCACCCGAACATCTTGATTGCCTCGGATGATATGTATGAGCATATTATTTTAGGTGAATTAGGCTTTACCAATATTTTAGAAGTCTGCCCAGCCCTAGCTGACCGCACGATTGTATTAAATGGCGTGTCTAAAGCCTATTCCATGACCGGTTGGCGTATTGGCTATGCCGGTGGCCCCAAAGCGATTATTAAAGCGATGAAAACCGTCCAATCGCAAAGTACCTCCAACCCCTGCTCAATTTCTCAAGCAGCCGCAGTGGCCGCGCTTAACGGTGACCAGGCCTGCATTCAAACAATGCTAGCCGCATTTAAAGAACGCCATCACTTTGTGGTGCAACGAATTAATCAAATTCCAGGCTTTAAATGCTTACCAGCGGATGGCGCTTTTTATATGTTCATCAACGTCAGCGAAGCGGTAAAAATGAAAGGCTTGGCCAATGATGCCGAATTAGCCAGTGCCATTTTAGATCATGCCGAAGTCGCCGCGGTGCCTGGATCAGGTTTTGGCAGTGAAGGGCATTTGCGGATTTCATTTGCAACCAGTATGGCTCAATTGGAAGAGGCACTCGATCGTATCGATCAGTTTATGCGCCAGGCATAAACTTGGAAGGTGGCGCGCTCAGGAGGAATCGAACCTCCACTTAGGCCTCCGGAGGGCCTCGTGATATCCATTTCACTATGAGCGCGTGTTAAAAACCTCGATATTATAAGGGTTAGTTTCTTACTGTGTAAGAAAATTTATCATAGTGCACGAAATTCATCTATCTAATAAAGACATTCTCATCAAAGCTTCTTATCATAGCCTTGCCACTGATTAAAGCGGATCATTGCCTGCAATTCCTCTATGTAAACCTCTCGTTTTGTCGAATAGGCGAGTAAGCCTTCGGCCAAGGCTTCGCTATTAAGCGGTTGGTTATTGGCACGTTTTTCAGCACGAATGTCCCTTAAATCTTCGTAAGTATGAAAAGCGTTTAAGTTCAACATATAGGCATCTACCGATGCCTGAGGGGAGTCAAACACTCTGACTTCATAAGTTTGACCCTCGGGGCGCTGATTAGGCACTAGACCACAGCCAACAGAAAAACACCATTGACCAAAAAAGTTCATTCCATCAATCGCAAAACGTGACGTTCCCCAAGCGGACTCATTTGCTGCCTGCGCAAGTGCTAGAGCCGGCGGAATAATATCCACTTTTTTAATTAGTGCGGATTGCCATTCAGCAAGAGACTGACCTTCATTGCGAGGTTGTTGATATTTCTCAGCTAACGCCTCCAATTTAGTGCGTTGTTGATTGCTCATCTGTTCAACGTTTAATTGCATTAAAAACTGGCGCTCTTGCTTTATAGCCTGATTAGAGGCTTCTATAGCGGGCAATAGAAAATCCACAAAAGCTTGTTTTTTCTCATTAACATCAACAATAGCTGCAAAATCTGGCAGTTCAACTGCAACGAATGGCTTATCTTTTTTATCCAGCGACTGTCCACGCTCGTAAAAAATCCACCCGGCGAATATAGTTAATGGAATAAGACTGAATTTAATATAAGTTAGCATTTTCTTCCTTTGAATCTGCCTTAACACACGTGCATAATATTTCAATGATTAGAAAAAAAGCAAATTTAGGATGGTTATGAGGATAAGTCTGTTTAAAACTCAATATTATTTCGCTCTAATATTTGCTTCCGCACTTACATTGTTTAGCACCCAAGTTCAATCACATTCTCACAATAGTGCGGCCGTTATTTTAATGTATCATCACTTTGGTGATGATACTCCGCCCAGCACCAGTGTCACCCTTGCCCAATTTGATGCCCACTTAGACTACCTTAAAAATAATGACTTTACCGTTTGGCCACTATCCAAACTCATTCATCATTGGGAAACCAATCAACCGGTACCGGATCGAACCGTCGTATTAACCGCAGACGATGCCTATATTAGCGTTTATACTGAAGCCTACCCACGACTTAAAAAACTGGGTTGGACAATGACCACGTTTGTCAATTCAGAGCCGGTTGATAGTGGATTTGGCAACTATATGTCTTGGCAACAAATGCGAAACATGCAGGCAGCTGGATTTGAGTTTGCCAACCACAGCCACAGCCATAGCAAGATGCGCCCAATAGACGGCGAAACAGAAGCTGACATGCTCACACGCGTGCGTCAAGAGGTAAGTCTTGCGCAACAACGCCTTGATGCCGAACTAGGTGCTGAAAATGTACCCCGTTTATTCGCCTACCCCTATGGTGAATATAGTGAATCCGCGGCAAACTTAATTGCCGAAATGGGCTATACAAGTGTCGCGCAAGTATCAGGTGCGGTTGATGCGAACATGGATCGCCGTGCCCTGAATCGTTTTCCGATGGCGGTTAACTTTGCCAAAATCGAAGATTTTCGACTCAAAGTTAACACACGTCCCCTGCCACTCAACTCCATCACTCCTTGGGATCCAATTATTAGCAAGAATCCACCTACGCTTACTTTAGAATTATCAGAGCCGGTACGCCAACTTAACTGTTTTAACAGTCGTGGACACACCTTACACATGGATTGGCAAAGCCCCACTCAATTGGTTATTCAAGCTGAGCAAGCATTACGCTCCCCACGAGATCGCTATGCATGCACCGCCCCGACTGGGCAAGGACAATGGTATTGGTTTGGTCATTTATGGGTTATTGATTGAATGAATTAACCCACAACACATTTCATTCAAACATGCTGCTAATAAATTGATTGTGGTTTACAACTAGCCTATAATTACAAGGTTATTTGTGTGGTTCTTTAACTGTATTTTAGATTGAATTTTTGTCTGCAATCACGACAGGGTGATAAACATCATGAACAATGAATGGCTATTTCGTGTCAGAGAAACTTGGCATTTTACGAGAGCCTTGGTTGCAAGTCGGCAAGGGCGTCATTTTTTATGGCAACACCTGCTAAGTATTCTTTTTATTGCAGGCCTGCTAACGCTATCTTTTTTTATCGTGATGTTTGGCTTTTACGAAGGCACACCAATGCGTCGGCGTTCTATAGCCATTAGCTTTGCGTTACTGATGACCTTCTTAATCATTTACCCCTTGGCTACTATGCCATTCTTTTCCTTTAAAGACCTGATTAATAAGATTAGCCTGCGCTTAACTGGGCGTTTGGTCTTTACTAATCTAAGTGATCATGTATTTTATAGTCAAGACAGCGATGGCCAAATCACCCTGCATCTTGCCAAGGCACACCATGTTTTGGCTCAAAAACATGCTTATCTTCGCCAACAACTTGAAAAAGGCAAGGCCGATAGCGCACAGGTGTCAAAGCACTTGAGTCTAGCACTCGCCAAGTCGATTCGTGACGCTGTACGTCTATCGAAAGAGTTGGTTAAAACAGGTCGATTAAACCCCCAACAACCTATTAGTGGCGCAACCTATGGCTACTTGTTTGGGACCGCAAAGAGTAAACTGAAATTGCGTCGAGTTGAACCAGGCCTGCTAAAACGTTGGCTAGGACACTGGTTTTATAAGTTCGGTGCACTACACGCCGTGTATATGTACTTTATTATTCATCAACAATTACCCCCTTCATTCGACCCCGTTTATTTTCAAGCGACGGTTGGAGATGTCATCGGAATCCAATAATTGAAGCTACCCCAGCGCCGAAGTGTTAAGCCTGTTCAACGACAGGCAAAAACCCAATTCAAACTCGGCGACTCCATTCCATCTGCCAAGATTACCGACCTATCTGAAACCGGCTTGGGTGTTACCAAAGTAAAGGGTAAAACGATATTTGTTGTCGGAGCCGTTCCTGGTGACTGTGCTACTATCCAAATTACTGAGGATACGCCGCGCTACGCACTTGCCAAGCTGACTCACTTAACAAGTGCATCACCCCACCGAGAAACGCCCTTCTGCGCCCTTTATCATCAGTGTGGTGGCTGCCAGCTGCAGCATTTGAACATTGATGCTCAACGCTATTGGAAACAGCAGCACCTTATTAAAATGCTGACTAAGCTACAGCCCAAACCATCGATAAGCTGGCTTGACACGCCAAACACCCCTGATCGCGCATACCGTCGACGGGCTAAACTGATCCTTGGGCGAGGTTGGCAGAGCCATCAACCCCTACTGGGTTTTCGAAGTCAACAAAGCCATCAAGTCGTTGATATTTCAGAGTGTCCAATCCTCACCTCATCTATCAACCAAGAATTGACAACACAACGACACGGTTTACTTGATCATGCGCCCAAGCGTAATCAAACGTTATGGCTAAGCGCAGGAGACAATGTAACGCTCTGTCAACTAGGTGAAGAAGATCAACCGCAAAGTGACTTTTACACCCTAATGGGCTTACGTCTTTACTTCACTGCTAAAAGCTTTATTCAAGTCAATCAAATCGTTAATGAGCAGCTTGTCGCGCAGGCGCTAACTTGGTTACAGCTTACACCGGCTAGTCGAGTCATAGATTTTTTCTCCGGAATTGGAAACTTTAGTTTGCCGGCCGCACTGCAAGCCGCAGCGGTATTAGGCATAGAAGGAAATTCTCAAGCTGTCGCCTTGGCACACAAAAATGCGAACGCAAATGGTATTACTAATGTTAGATTTGAAGAGAGTAATTTGTTTGTAGCACCTGATAAACAGGCCTGGTGGTCTTGGCCTGCAGATAGGGCTATCTTGGATCCAGGACGCGCTGGAGCTGAAGCGCTCTGTGCCACCTTAGGCAAAACCCAGTTGCAAAGATTGGTTTATGTCTCTTGCCATCCTGGCAGTTTAAATCGAGACTTAGCTTTATTAATTCAACAAGGCTTTGTCATTGAACAAGCACAACAATTCGATATGTTTAGTCATACTAAACATATCGAAAGCCTTATCTGCCTATCTCGTTGCAGTTAAAACTCAGCCCAGTCATCATCAGATTGTGACTTGCTCTCAATACTTGGCTTAGCTTTGTTTACAGGCTTTGGTGCCGTCGTATCTGCGTTTGTTTGCGCTGCTTGCTTGATCGCTTTGGGTGTTTTAGGTTGATGTCCTAACTGGTGCGTTAAACCACCCCCATTTGCTGTTCTGAAAAAACGCATTGTTTCTTCCATCTGAGTAGCTTGGTCACTCATGCTCTCCGCAGCGGCTGTAGTTTCTTCTACCAGTGCTGCATTTTGCTGCGTCACACTATCTATCTCGTTAATCGCTTGATGAACCTGGCCAATGCCCTCTGCCTGCTGACTAGACGCATTTGCGATCTGCTCAATCATGCCACTTACTTGGTTAATGCTATCAGCCATGTTCGCCAAACGTTGCTCCAAGTCTGTAGCTAACTGCGTCCCGTTGCTCACTTTTTCAACGCTCGAGTCAATCAATACTTTAATATTCTTGGCGGACTCTGCCGATTTTTGCGCAAGATTTCGCACCTCACCAGCAACGACTGCAAAGCCACGACCTTGCTCACCGGCTCTTGCCGCTTCTACCGATGCGTTTAAAGCCAACAGGTTGGTTTGAAAAGCAATGGAATCAATTAGATGGACAATATCGGCAATCTGCTGACTAGCCGCGTCAATTTCAGCCATCGCCTGAATCGTTTTTGACATCACCTGCTGGCCTTGTTCTGCTTGCTGCTGAATATCTATAGCTGATTTTGACGCAGTTTCAGTGTTCTCTGTATTATTCTGAATCGCTTCATTCATTTCATGCATGGTGGCACTAGTTTGCTCTAAAGCTGCTGCTTGCTCTTGGACGCGTTGGCTTAAATCCTGCGCACCTTTAGCCACTTCATCAGACGCTGATCGTACAACGCTCGCGCCTTGTATAGACTGGTCTACCATAGCAGACAATTGAGATAATGAACGGTTAATTGCCTGCTTAAGCACATCCAAGTCACCCTGATATTCATGGGTAATTTGCTGGGTTAAATCACCTTCACTTTGTGCCACAACAATCCGCGTAATATCTTTGATCGCCTTGTCGAGTGTCGCAATGGAGTCATTTACGCGATCACGCATAATTGCGAGCTGGCCAAACGCATCTACATCTATATGTACTTGATAATTACCCGCCTGCATCGCCGCCATCGCGCGGTTAATCTCAGCGATTAGCTGATCCGTTTGTGCCATGGCTTGCTGCGCATATTCCATGATACGCGCATACTCACCCTCTCCCGTGACGCTAAACTTATAGTCAAACTCGCCTTTACTCAGTGCCTCCATCGCACCCGCAATTTGGTTCATGACCGATACAATATTTTCAACACTTAGATTAACCCCCTGCTTAAGCTCATCTAAGTCGCCAACATAATCACCCTCTATGCGCTTGGTAAAATCGCCCTTAGAAATAGCCGTGACGACCTGATTGGATTCATTTAAAGCATGGTCAACATTCGTTAACAAACTATTGATCGAGGCCATGGTTTTCCCAACCTCATCTTTCGATTTAACATCTGCCTTAAGGCTGAATTTTCCTTCTCGGGTCACTTTTTGCAGCATATTCTGAACTTGCTGCAAAGGCTTAATCACCATTCTATTCACAGCAAGAATAAGGATGGTCGTTAACAACAGCAATCCAATGAGTACGGTTGTCAAGGTAGCCCATGCCTCCCTTGTGGCGATAGCAATCGGCTCTAACAAATAATCTTCGTCACGAATAAGAATATGACGCCCCATCACTTCACCGCGCTCATCAAAGGCCGGTAAATCCATTATCACCTTACCATCGGCTAGGAATACCTGTTCTTGCTCACCCTCTACAGGCTTAAAATGGCGTTCGAGAATGGCAACCGCATCGTCTGGGAACCAGTTATTGTTAGCAAGAATGTGATGGTCACCAATTTGTTTATTGTTCGCTACGACGCCAAAACCGGGAAAATAGGTTTCGATATAGCGTTGATCAATCAATAACACCCAGTCCGTATCCATTCGATTAAAATCACTGACAGTTGATGCCAGACCTTGTAAAACAGAGACCATACCCAGCATTTCACCATCATCCATCACTGGCGCAACGGCCACCACACCAACGCCCCTTGCCCCTACTGCCAGTGACGCGGTAGACATCTGTTCTGCCATAACCTGTTGAATGATCGGGCTATTGGTTGCATCTTGACCGTAGGTCTCTAAGTCCCAAGACCTTATCAGCATCCTCCCATCAGCTGAAAATAAAATCGTAGCTATATTATTGAAATTAGACTTGCTACGAAAATCATCACGAATACCCGCAAAAAAATCGAGTAGGTTTTCACGCTCTTCCATGTAAAGGGCATCGATAAGATTGGGCTGCATACTGAAAGCGGTCGCGCCTAACACGCCGCTTTGTACCTTTAAATCGATCGCTTTTTCAACATGAATCCGCGATTCAACCAAAAGATTTTCTTGCGTTGCAGACTGCGTTTGAGGAATATTGATAAAGTACATTTGCGCGGACAATACCAATGCCAATATGACACCTAGCGAGGTCGCAAAAATAGACACCTTAGTGTTGAGGGTGAGGTCTTTAAAATTCATTTGAGCATCCTAGTATTTATTTTTTATATCGATCGAGGTCTGTACCTAATTCAGCTACCAGCGCACGACTGTTCACACCAGCAGGTTGGCTAAAACGTCCAAGTAACGCATACACAGCAGGAATGACAATCAGGGTAAGCACCGTAGCTATCGCCACGCCCCAAATTAATACCATCCCCAATACATAGCGTGTTTCGGCACCAGCACCTGAGCTCATGATCAATGGCGTTGCACCTATGCAGGTTGTAATGGCAGTCATCAGTATAGGTCGTAGTCGCATGCAAGATGCATCAATTAACGCCTCTTTAAATGCAATCCCCTGATCACGAAGCTGATTAGCAAACTCCACAATCAATATACCATTTTTGGTGGCTAAACCAATAAGCATGACCAAACCAATTTGCGTATATAGGTTTAACGTTAAGCCATGTAACCATAAACCCAATAGTCCGCCCAGTACAGCTAATGGCACTGTTAACATGATTATAAACGGACTGACAAAACTTTCAAACTGAGCAGATAGCACCAAGAAAACCACCAATAGCCCCAGTAAAAATACAAACAACACCGCATTACCAGAGGTCTGAAAATCACGGGACTGACCTTTATAGTCAATCATCGCATCGGCAGGCAAGAGTTCGCGCGCCAAGCCTTCTAAATGAGCGAGGCCGTCCCCTAAACTAAGGTGAGGCGCTAAATTAGCATCAATCGTGACTGAGCGCATCCGGTTGTAACGATTCAAGGAACCGGAATCGGCAAACTCCTCATAACTGACCAAACTTGATAAAGGGATGAGTTCACCCGTGGTGTTTGAGCGCACATGTATTAGATCCAAACTCGTCGGCGAACGATACAAGCGTCGATCAGCCTGTAAGATAATATCGTACTCTTCACCCTGGTCAACAAAAGTCGTCACCCGTGTTGAACCCAGCAAAGTTTGTAAGGTGCGACCAATTTCTTCAGTGGTTACTCCCATATCAAAGGCTTTTTCGTAATCAATATTGACGCGCAACTGCGGTTTGGTTTCTTTATAGTCCCAATCAACCGCTTCAAAGCCAGGATTGTTGTCGTTAATCGCATCAGTAATAATGCGCCGCCATTCCGCTAGCTCAGCATAGCTGCCACCACCCAGTACAAACTGCACAGGTTTTTGCACCCGCCCGCCAATACCTTGGCGCATCACGGGATTGGCTCGAATACCCGGCAAATCGGCCAAACGATCGCGCACATCCTGCATAATCTCATTAGCAGGCCGGCGTTCTGCCCAATCATTCAGCACAACAATCCCAATCCCGGTATTAAAAATTTCTGTATTACCAAACCCTCGCGGTGAGCGAATCAACAAACGATTGATTTCGCCATTTTCGACCAAAGGCATTAAACGCGCCTCGACCTCATCCAGATAGGTTTTCATATAATCGTGGGTCGCGCCCTCTGGACCCGATACAAAAATAAAGAAGGCACCACGATCTTCTCGGGGTGCATATTCTTCCGGAAGCTGTTGAAACAACCAATAACTGGCATAAAAGGCCGCAAACAAAATCGGCAGAATCATAATGGGCCACTTAACGATGGCTTTTAAGATCGGACGATATGCCCTAATCATCATGCCATCCGGCGCGTGATAATCAGCAGGCCTGCTATTGTCCAATGCCGGATCGGTATTTATAGCTGCTGAGTTAGCTTTTGTTTTGCGTGCTTTTAACAACTTAGAGGCCAAGGCCGGTGACAAGGTCAGTGCGACAAAACTTGAAAAGATTACCGCCACGGTGAGTGTAATGGCAAATTCGGAAAACAATCGGCCCAAGGTGCCTTGTAAAAAACTAATCGGAAAAAATACCGCCACCAACACCAGCGTGGTTGCAATAACTGCAAAACCGACTTGCCGTGTGCCCAAAAAGGCGGCCGCAAGCGGTGAGAAGCCTTTTTCAATATGCCGTTGTACGTTCTCAAGCACCACAATCGCATCATCAACCACCAAGCCAATCGCCAATACCAAGGCTAACAAGGTTAACAGGTTGATCGAAAATCCAAGCATCCACAACACCCAAAAGGTGGCAATAATCGAGACGGGGACTGTGACCAAAGGAATTAAGGCCACGCGGACACTACGCAGGAACAACAAAATAACCAGCATCACTAAGACAATCGCAATAGCGAGGGTTTTATAGACTTCGTTTATCGCGCTTTTGATAAATACCGAACTATCATAGCTGGCTTTTATCGCCATGCCTTCAGGCAAAATCGCGTTTAAACGCGCCACCTCGTCCGCAGCACCTTCGGCAACGGTAATCGTATTGGCGGTGGATTGTTTAATAATCCCAAGGCCAATCATCGGCAGACCATTGCCTCGAAAAAAACTGCGGTTTTCAATCGAGCCCAACTCGATGCGAGCAATATCGGCTAGGCGTACCTGGGTTTGCGCCGAACCGCGCTTAACCACCAAACGCTCAAAATCGGCAACGCTGGTTAATTGACGATCTACCCTGACACTAAATGAGGCATCCTGCATGGTAACGGTACCCGCCGGTAATTCAATATTGGCACTGCGCAGCGTGCGTTCTACATCACTGACAGTGATATTGCGCATCGCCATTTCATTGGCATCTAACCACAGGCGCATTGCATATTCCTGGCCACCGCCTATACGAACACGGGCCACACCGTCTAAGACTGAGAAACGATCGACTAAATAACGCCGGGCATAATCCGTCAGCTCAGGTACGGTCATATTGTCAGAAGTTAAGTTAAACCAGACAATCACATCATCGTCACCATCGACTTTTTGCACTTCGGGTTGATCTGCGCCGTCTGGTAAGTTACGCGCAACTCGAGCGACACGATCGCGCACATCATTAGCAGCTGAATCAATATCGCGGTTGATATTAAATTCAATCCGAATCCGCGATCGCCCATCACTTGAGGTCGATTCAATAAATGAAATACCCTCAATACCGGCAATCTGATCTTCGATTAGCTTGGTAATGCGAGATTCAATGACCGCGGCCGACGCCCCCGGGTAACCGGTGGTTATCGAGACAATCGGCGGATCAATGTTGGGATATTCACGTAAGGGCAAGCGATCAAAGGCCAACATACCGAATGCGACCAACAATAACGAAAAAACGGCCGCCAAAACGGGGCGTTTAACAGCCGTGTCAGACAGTAACATAACGCCTCCTATTGCGCGAATTCAGAGATTTGATGCAATTGGTCGGCTACTTTCACCTGCTGACCGGGTCTAACACGCAAAGCGCCTTGGCTGACCACCTTCTCACCTTTTTCAGCCCCCGTTACTAGCTCAACCCAGCCAGGTTGACGCAGCCCAAGTACGACTTCTCGGCGCTCAATTTTAAACAAGTCCGAATCCGCTTGCGGTTTAAGCACATAAACAAAATTTTGATCGGCCATAGGTACGATAGCAGTTTCAGGCACGCGCAACACGTTGCGCGGTGCCTTATCCAAACGCACCGTCATCGCCATACCTGGCAACAAACTGTAATCGAGATTTGCGACCTTAGCCCTGACTTGAAAGGTGCGGGTAGCTGGGTCAAGACTGGAGAATATAGTGACCACCTCTCCTTGAATGTCACGCTGATTAAACTGGCTACTTTCCAACACCACCGTTTGCCCAACCGCCACATCGCTCAGAAAACGCGCGGGTAGATGGAAATCAACCATCACCTCATCCAATTCAATCAAATCGGTTATCACCAGGCTTGGTGATGCCATCGCGCCCTCGTTGACTTGACGCACGCCTAATCGACCAGCAAACGGCGCGCGCAATTCAAGACGCGCCAGGCGTACATTGAGTAATTCTTGTTGCGCCCGTAAGGTTTGGCGCATTAAATCCGCTTCATCTACCGCCGCTTGCGACACATCACCTCGCGCTAACAGCGTGCGTAACCGGGCAAATTGGCGGTCGGCATCGGCAAGGCGCACGGCCAACTCAGCCAATTGCGCGCGTACTTCAGCTTGATCCAGTGTTAAAAGTAACTGCCCCTCTTCAACCCAGTCACCATCGCCAAAATGCACTGCAACCACCCGTTCTGTTACGCTAGGTTGTAGTTCAACATGACGCTTAGCTAATACTTCACCCAAGCCCATAATCGATTCAGTGACGGTTGCCTGTTCAACATGACTTTGAATAACTAATTGGTTAGCTAAGAGTTGATGACTGAAGGTGGCGCTCGCAATCATAGTCGCAGCTAATAAAAACACTGATCTGCGCCGCCACTGACCTGACAAATTAATCATTTTGAAGTATCCTTGAGTTAGCTTTTTGATAGCTTTTATTTTGATTTTAGTTTAATTATATTAGTTATTTTAAAAAAGAATCTAATGTGTAGGGATGATTACACAAAAAAACCCATCCACAAACTCTATACAATTCTTATACAATAAGAGTCATTTGCCACGTCTTAAAAGGAAAACTGGATGAAATACCATAACAATACCACTTATCGGCACGGCGATGAAGCAGCAACCGGTGTACTCATTACCAACTTGGGCACACCCGACGCGCCCACTAAACAAGCACTTCGCCCCTATTTAAAGCAGTTTTTATGGGATCCGCGCGTGGTTGAACCACCACCCGCACGCTGGTTATGGTGGTTAATTCTCAATGGCATTATCCTCAACACCCGCCCTGCAAAATCGGCAGAAGCCTATGAAGAAGTCTGGGATTCAGAAGGGCCAGGTTCGCCACTGCTTAATATTACCGTGAAGCAAAAAGAAGCCATTGAAAAAAAGCTGGCGCCCCATTTTAAAGGCAAGGTGGTATTTGATATTGCCATGCGCTATGGCAATCCATCAATTGAATCGGCGTTGAAAAAGTTTGAGCAACTTGGCGTGCAGCGCTTAGTGGTCATGCCACTCTATCCGCAGTATGCAGGAGCGACCACCGCGTCGACCTTTGATGATGTGACGGATGTATTGCGCAAATGGCGCTGGATTCCAGAACTGCGCTTTATCAATCACTATCACCGTCACCCAGGTTATATTAAAGCCTTAGCCAACTCAGTACGTGAGCATCAAGCGGAACATGGCGTGCCGGATTTATTGGTCATGTCTTATCACGGCGTACCAAAACGCTACCTAACCAATGGCGACCCTTATCATTGCGAATGCCAAGTGACCTCGCGCTTACTCGCGCAGGAACTGGGTTTAGAGCCGCATCAATACAAGGTAACTTTCCAGTCGCTGTTTGGCAAAGAGGAATGGTTAAAACCTTACACGGATGAAACCATGATGTCTTTACCCGGCCTGGGATACAAACATGTTCAAGTCATCTGCCCTGGCTTTTCAGCGGACTGTCTCGAAACCATTGAAGAAATTGATGGTGAAAACCGCGAGTATTTTGAAGAAGCCGGTGGTGAGAAGTTTAGTTATATCAAAGCGCTAAACTATCGTGAAGACCATACTGATGCGCTAACCGATGTCTTGTTGCAACATACCCAGGGTTGGTATGAACGCGATGGCTTTGACAGCGAGGCTGATGCCGCTGAAAGAGCCATAGTAAAAAAACGTGCCCGCGCAATGGGTTGTCCAATGTAATAGGTGCTTTAGCTGTTACCTCAAAGGCGCTTGGTTGCGCCTTTTTGTTTTGTGCTATTTAGCGTCCAAATGGATTAGGCAAGCGTTGACGTAACTCTTGTTCGGCACGCCCTCGTACCTCATCTTCCGCTCGCTGCTGCAACTGACGCTCTAAAGCGCGACGCTGCTGATCTCCTTGCTGATCCAAACCCGCATACCCCTGTACTAAAGACATCAACTCGGCTTGATCTAGGTTCAAACTCGCCAATTGCGCATCCAAAGGCGCCATCGCCTCCGCTAAACGTGACTCAATTTCTTGAGTCAATTGCTGTTGTAATTGCGCCATTTCCTGCTGCATGACCTGACGTAAACCACTGGCAAAACGACGATCTAAATCCGATGACGCCGACAATCTGGGTGCCCAAGGCGCACCCACTAGACCTGCTTCAACTTTAAAGCTATCCACGCCAGTAAAAATAGGCTGTAATAAACGCAACACGGTAGCAGAATCCGATTGACTGACATCCAGTTTGGCTTGCTGATACTGCATTAGCAACGTTGCATCAACACGATCTAAGTTGGTTAACTGCAACTGCCCTATCCAATCGGCTTGAGCAGATTGCATCACCACCGGCAAACTGGCCGAGTCCACTAATTGCCAATCTTCTATAGCATAATCCGGCCAGTTAAACTGCACATCACTGACCCAATCTTCGCCACGCCCATCGACTTGACCCAGTAAATGCCAAGGATTAATCTGCGCCGCCTGAGCAAGGCTAAACTCAAACTCAATGGGCTGTTGGCTAGTCGCATGATCAAAATTTAAAAAATTAACTTCACCACGCATCGGGCCACTTGCCAATTCCGCGCTAATTTCTAAGGTTTTAAGCATAAAGTCTGGCTGAGGATCATATTCCGTAAAAACAATATACTCGCCTTCCCAGCGAGCAGGTGCTTGTGCTGCCGCCCTTGCCGCTTCAGCTTGCGCTTCAGCACGATAATTCTGCCACCACTCGATAACCGGCTGCGCGCGATGATACCAACCTAAACCCTGGTCCAAATAACCTTGAATGGTATCGCCAAATAACAAATAGGTGATATTAGACAAACCCTGTTCATCTAACGTATAGGTGGCCATTAAACGGCGAGCATCTGCAGCCGGCAGACCCGGTAACGACGAGATCGACGCACGAATACCCGGCATTTGTTCATCAAATACACTACGTGCGCGTGCAAGCGTTTGCTGATCCTGTTGCCATTGGGCTTGAAGTTCAGCTAAAGCTTGTTGGCGTTGTGGAATTTGACTCACATCGCTCAAATCACCCTCTAATAACGCAGCTAAGCGGGTTTGATACTCAGTTAAACGCGCAGGCGTTGGCAGATCCGGCTGCAAACTTTGCCACTCCGCTTTAATTTGTTCCAACTGTGTAGCCAGCGCCTGGGTTTGTTCGAGGGTTTGCAAGGATTCACGACTTAAAATAGTGTCCGGCTCAGGCAGTGCCAAGTTAGGCAAGGGGACACGCTCCACTAAACGCGCTACTCGGCTGGACTCCGTTTGTTCAACAGATCTAATCGGCAAAGCGCCATCACGTGAACGTGGTTGATCAAATGCAATGCCCGTAATGCGCGCTTGATCAATTACCGTGCGCCCCACCACCAGATGATACAAATTCAAATCAAATGCGATGCGATCAATCACCAATGCATTTTGCATGGTATCGTTGGTATCGGTGATCGCTAAACCACGCAACTCCATGCCCACTGGCGCTAGTCCAAAACGCAAACTGGCAATCTCTACCTTGGCACCCCATGCCGCAGAAGCCGCGCGCTCTAGCTGCGCTTTTAAGGCCCACTGTGAAACGACATACGTTAAGCCACCCCCAACAAGCAGCAGGCCTGCTAGCAGCATCACACCTGACCAACGCACCCAGCCTTTTGGCGCGGCCATTTTTTTGGGGGGCGTACTATTTTTGTCAGTTTTAATCGGCTCGCTCATTTGAACCACCCCGCTAGACTACTGGCTTTATCGCTCATCATTATAATTCGCACAATTTTAAACCGTTGTGCCCAAGCTAAAAACCGCTGACGGTAGGCACGAACCAAGACTAAAAATAATCCAAAAAAAGGCACAGCAAGCGTATAGGCCACGGCAATACTGCCTAACACAATCGTATTGTTAAATGACATAAAGCGCCAAAACGCATTGTTATACATCTCCGTCCAGATGGGCACCAGGCCTGGTAATTGCAACAACCAAGCACCCAAACTATTAAAGAGTGGATCAAACAGATAAGCGATACCGGTAAAGACAGCCCAAGCTACTAACACCGCAGACACATTCACTCGCAATACTAAAATCAGCAACAGCGTTAGAATTGTGTGGGGAAACCAAAAAGGCGTGAGTCCCAACAGCATACCTAGGGTTAGTCCCAGCGCGATTTGCGAGGGGTGTTGATTGGCATTAATCGCCTTCATAAATTGGATAAAGGGGTTCACGTGTGAGTCCTTTGGTTAAAGTAAATACATTATGTAATTATTTTAATACTTTACCACAAACCCTGCTCAGACCATTTCAGCCCATTTCTTGCGGATCAACATCCAGACTCCAGCGCACTCGATTAGCGAGTGGGTGGGTATAAACATCGGCTGCCACCGCTTGCCACCAGGCCTGCAAGCTTGGGCGGCTCGGTGCCTGTAGGAGCAGTTGATAACGCCAGCGATTTTGGCGCTTAGCCATTGGAGCCGACACCGGCCCCCAAATCTCGCAGGGTTCGGCGACCGGCACCGCCAATAACAGCGCTTTAATGGTCTCTAAAAACGCGACGGCCTGGGCTGAGTCCAGCGCCTCAACTCGCACCAGAAGTTGAAAACTAAACGGCGGCAGATTGGCAGTTTGACGGTCACGCAGGGTTTGCGCGGCAAAACCAGCATAGCCTTCGCGTATCAGTTGTTGATAAGTAGGATGTTCGGGCTGATGCGTTTGAATCAATACGCGTCCTGCTTGCGTTCCACGACCCGCCCGACCGGCGACCTGCACTAATAATTGCGCCATCCGTTCAGCACCACGAAAATCAACACTAAACAAGCCTTGATCTAAATCCAGCATTACCACCAGCGTCAATTTAGGAAAGTGATGACCTTTAGCCAACATCTGAGTACCAATTAGAATATCGGCTTCACCATCGCGCGCTTGGGTCACCTTTTCGGCCAAACTGCCTTTTAAACGGGTGGTATCGCGATCGATACGCAAAATGCTGTGCTCTGGAAACTGAGTCGTTAAAAACTGTTCTAGGCGTTCGGTACCCTGCCCCATGGCTACAAAGTGCGCACTACCACAGGCGGGACACACCTTGGGCTTAGGCTGCTGAAAGCCACAATGATGACATTTCAAGCTATCGCTGGCATGATGGTAGGTCAGATTGGCATCACAATGCGAACAGGCGCCCTGCCAGCCACAAGAATGACAGAGCAACACCGGCGCAAAACCACGCCGATTTAAAAACACCAACACCTGCCCTCCCGCGGCTAAGGCATCACGCATCTGCCCCAACGCCTTATTCGACAAGCCTTCTTGTAAACGATCGCCCCGGACATCCAGCAAGCTCAATTGTGGCGGTTGTGCCTCCCCCGCCCGCTGACTCAGGCGCAGATAGTGATAGCGGCCTGTTTGGGCATTATGCAGACTCTCCATACTCGGTGTTGCCGACCCTAACACCACCGGGATGTTAAGTAAATGCGCCCGGCGAATCAGCAGGTCACGCGCGGAATAACGAAACCCATCTTGCTGTTTAAACGACAAATCATGCTCTTCATCCAAAATGCATAACCCCAAATCAGCAAAGGGCGAGAAGAGCGCCGAACGCGTACCGAGTAACACACTTGCCTCCCCACGGCGCATCACCTGCCACGCACAGTGGCGTTCTTGATCATTTAAACCCGAGTGCAACGCTACTACCGGCTGCTGTAGATAGGCCTCAAAACGCGCGGCGGTTTGTGGGGTCAACCCAATTTCAGGCACCAACACCAGCACTTGCTTTCCCTGGGCTAACACCTGCTCAATTAAGGCTAAATAGACTTCGGTTTTACCGCTACCGGTCACGCCATCCAGCAAAAAACAACCAAAACCCTGGCTCGCTTGCACGCTCGTAACCGCGGCTTGCTGCTCGTCATTAAGCACATGGCGCACTGGATTTGGAAGGGACTTTTGCGCTAAACAGGGCCCTTCTGTAACGGCTAACCAGCCCTGCTCCACCCAGCGCTTTACAAGCGGCTGCCAGCCGCTGAACGACGCATTAAGTTGACTGGACGACCAGGCCTGGTCATTGGATAGCGCTTGCCAAAGTGCCCGTTGCTTGTGCGCGCGCGCGCTGAGTTGATCCACATTGATGGTTTGACCCAAAGCCGAACGCTGCCAAGTCATCACCCCTGGCAGTGCCAAAGGCTCGCCATCGCGCAAGCGCTTGGGCAAGGCAGCCATTACCACCTCGCCAATCGGTTCGTGGTAATAATTCGCGGCCCAGCGCAAAAATTTAAGGTCTTGAGAATTCAAAACCGGTTCTTGGTCCAACTTGGCTAACAAGGGTTTAAGTTTACTGAGTTCAACTCCATCATCCTGATCCACGCCTACCACCACCGCAACGCGCGTTTGATTGCGAAACGGCACCCGCACCCGCCAACCCAGCCAGTCAGCTTGCCAAGCCGATTGCACAGTTGGATCGGTGGCAACCGACAGGTAATCGTCAGGCACAAGATAGCTGAGGGGTTGCCAAAACGGCCCAGGTAACGCCACTTGAACGCGTAGAAATTTAGTTTGCATCGTTTTTCATCTGGATGATTTTTCGGCTAAAATGTTGATTTTACCTTGTTGATGACCTGCATGCATTTGTTACGGCTTTTTATCTTCTGGCAAAACCGTTTCCAACAATCCGTTGGTCATGCGGTGGCATGGCTAAGCTTGGCGCTAGTACTGACTACCGCAGCAGCGGTGCTACTGCGCTATGGCGTCAATTTTAGTGCCAGCAAACTCGATGAGAGCCTAATCTATATGCATGCGACCTTGTTTATGCTGGGAATTTCCTATACCTATCAACAAAATCAGCATGTGCGGGTAGATGTGTTTTATCAACGTTGTTCGCTGCGCACCCAAACCTGGATTAACCTACTCGGTGCCATCTTATTTGTACTGCCGGTGATGGTGTTTATTATTTGGGCGGGGCTAAGTTATGTAGGCGCGAGCTGGACGATTCAGGAAAAATCGCTCGATGCCAGCGGGCTGCCGTATGTATATCTGCTTAAAACCTTAATTCTAATTATGCCAGGCCTGGTGATCCTGCAAACACTCGGCCTTATTGCACAGTATCTGCTCACCCTGCTTCATGTTGAGGAACCCGCATAATGGAATGGCTGGCACTCGTTTTATTTGCGTTGGTTTTAATCTCGTTGATGATTGGCTTTCCGGTGGCCTTTACCCTAGCCGGGGTATCCTTGTTATTTGCTTTCGGCGCGCTATTCGCCGGGGTATTTGATATCGCCTTTATTCAAGCGATACCCAGCCGCATCTACTCGATCATGACCAACTCCACGCTGCTGGCGGTGCCGTTATTTATTTTTATGGGTCTGATGTTAGAAAAATCGAAAATCGCTGATCAACTGCTGCTGACCCTAGCCGAAGTCTTTAAAGGCGTGCGCGGTGGCCTCGGCATCGCGGTCATTTTAGTCGGCGCCCTGTTAGCCGCCAGTACCGGCCTCGTCGGTGCCACCGTAGTTATGCTTGGCCTGCTGGCCCTACCCACCATGTTACAACAAGGTTATTGCCCTAAATTAGCCAGCGGCACCATTTGCGCCAGTGGCACCCTTGGGCAAATTATTCCGCCGTCGATCATTCTGATTTTACTGGCCGACGTCATCTCCAATGCTTATCAACAAGCGCAATTACAGCAAGGGATTTTTGCGCCTGAAACGGTGTCGGTTGGCGATTTATTTGCCGGTGCATTACTACCAGGCCTGCTGCTGGTAGGGTTGTATCTTGCCTATATGTTAGGCGTGGCGTGGTTGCAACCGCATCGCGTGCCCAAATTTGTCGCGCCCACGCAACATGGCGTGATTCAAACCCAACCAGGCCTGCTAGTACGAGTCGTGCAAAGCCTGCTGCCGCCCATTGGGTTAATTTTATTGGTACTGGGTTCGATTATATTGGGGATGGCCACCCCGACCGAGGCGGGCGCCTTAGGTGCGCTAGGAGCCTTGCTGCTTGCTATGTTCAAGCGACAACTGTCGATGAATACGCTGAACTATGTCATGCGCAATACCCTTAAACTCACCAGCATGATCTTTTTAATTTTTATTGGTGCGGCCTTTTTTTCCCTGGTGTTTCGGGGCTTGGGCGGTGATGAGCTGGCGCATCAATTATTGGGTAATCTGCCTGGCGGCTTGTTTACCCTGATGCTTCTGACGATGCTATTTTTATTTATTTTGGGATTCTTTTTAGACTTTATCGAAATCACCTATGTAGTGGTGCCGATTATTGCGCCAGTCTTATTGATGTTGGGCGCTGACCCGATTTGGCTCGCGATTATGATTGCGATCAACCTGCAAACCGCTTTTTTAACGCCCCCGTTTGGCTTTGCCTTATTTTATTTGCGCGGCGTGGCCAGCGAGGCTTTAAAAACGCTAGACATCTATAAAGGGGTTTGGCCCTTTATCGTGTTGCAACTGGGCCTGCTTGCTCTGCTGGCGGCTTGGCCCAGCCTCGCGACTTGGCTACCCGCGTTTATCGGCTAGGGTTTATCAACTAAGGTTTTTCAGCCATTTTCTTTAAATGGTCGTTAATTTTGAATAACACAATCAATAGCTCACACCAGATGCGCACACCCACCGCACCAAACAGAATGAGCATTAAACCGCCAAAAAAACTTCCCGCTATCATCATACCTAAACCAGATATAACCACACCAGCCAACAATAACCAATACAACCCGGTAATAATCTTGGGAACTAACATGGCATCAAAAAAGAAAATCGACCTAAACATAACCACCTCAAAATATTTGTACAGTTAACCAGAGTTCAATTAATTGCGGTAAATAAGCAGCAACCTACCTAGACTCACGCTAAGTATATTAACGCCAGCTCGAAACTTTCGTATCATTTTTAACGGCGTTTTGTATAATGCTAAGTCAAATATTTGACTATCCACACTCATTGGACAAGGATTAACATAGCTATGAAATTTCGCTTTCCCGTCGTTATTATTGACGAAGACTTTCGCTCTGAAAACGCATCTGGCACCGGCGTTCGTGCACTCGCTGATGCGATAGAATCGGCGGGAATGGAAACCTTAGGTGTCACTAGTTTTAATGACACCGCGATGATTGCCCAGCAACAAAACCGAGCGTCGTGTTTTATTTTATCAATTGATGATGACGAATTTGGCGACGAGGAACTTAAAGACAGTGCCATTGCCAAGCTGCGCCTGTTTGTTGAAGAAATTCGTAACCGTAACTCAGACATACCCATTTTCCTTTATGGCGAAACCCGCACATCACGCCATATCCCCAATGATGTACTCAAAGAATTACATGGTTTTATTCACATGTTTGAAGACACGCCGGAGTTTGTTGCACGTCATATTATGCGCGAAGCACGTGTTTACCTTGATGGTCTTGCGCCTCCCTTCTTCAGAGCGCTGACCGGCTATGCAGCTGACGGCTCCTATTCATGGCACTGCCCCGGCCACTCAGGTGGCGTGGCTTTCTTAAAAAGCCCGGTCGGACAAATGTTCCACCAATTTTTTGGTGAGAACATGTTACGTGCCGACGTGTGTAATGCGGTAGATGAATTAGGTCAGCTCCTCGACCATACAGGCGCTGTTGCGGCATCAGAGCATAATGCCGCGCGTATCTTTGGTGCGGATCATTTATTTTTTGTCACCAACGGCACCTCGACTTCTAACAAAATTGTCTGGCATGCCAATGTCGCAGACGATGACATAGTGGTAGTCGATCGAAATTGCCATAAATCAGTACTCCACTCTATTATTATGACGGGTGCTGTGCCCGTATTTTTAATGCCGACCCGCAACCATTACGGCATTATCGGTCCGATTCCAGAAAGTGAATTCCACCCTGACACCATCAAGCAAAAAATTGCGGCAAACCCGTTGGTCAAAAACCCCCATGCCAAGCCACAAATGCTCACCATTACTCAAAGTACCTATGATGGTATTTTGTACAATGTCGATAAAATTAAAAAAACACTCGGTGAATCTGTTGAGAATCTTCATTTTGATGAAGCTTGGCTACCTCATGCTACTTTCCACGAGTTTTATAA
Source organism: Thiomicrospira sp. ALE5 (assembly GCF_900112445.1). Lineage (GTDB taxonomy): Bacteria > Pseudomonadota > Gammaproteobacteria > Thiomicrospirales > Thiomicrospiraceae > Thiomicrospira. The sequence continues at coordinate 1,056,392 of NZ_FOYY01000003.1, forward strand.
AGGCATGCACGCGATTGGACGCGATACCAATCGCTCGGAAGGCCCCATGGTTTACGCCTGTCAGTCTACCCACAAATTACTGGCGGGCTTAAGTCAAGCGAGCCAAATTTTAGTGCAAGAATCCCCTAAACGGCTTCTAGATCGTGGTCGTTTTAACGAAGCTTACCTAATGCACGTATCCACCAGTCCCCAATATGCCATTATTGCCAGCTGTGATGTGGCGGCCTCGATGATGGAACCACCAGGGGGCACAGCTCTCGTTGAAGAGTCAATTGCTGAAGCACTCGATTTTAGACGTGCCATGCGCAAAGTCGATGAAGAATATGGTGATTCTTGGTGGTTTAAAGTTTGGGGGCCAGACGAACTGGCGGAGGAAGGCGTAGGCGAACGTGATGACTGGGTATTGCGTGCCGATGATCCATGGCATGGTTTTGGGAAACTTGCAGCTAACTTTAATATGCTCGACCCAATAAAAGCGACCATTATTACCCCCGGTCTAGCGGTCAATGGCGACTTTTCAGAGTCAGGTATTCCCGCCGCTATCGTAACGCGATACTTGGCAGAGCATGGGGTCATTATTGAAAAAACCGGCCTCTATTCTTTCTTTATTATGTTTACGATTGGCATTACCAAAGGGCGTTGGAACACCATGGTAACGGCGTTACAACAGTTTAAGGACGACTATGACCGCAACATGCCCTTGTGGCGGGGTTTGCCAGGGTTTATTAAAAAATATCCTCGCTATGAGCGTATTGGTTTACGTGACTTATGTGATGCTATTCACAATATGTACCGCGAAAATGATGTCGCTCGTCTTACCACCGAAATGTACACCTCGCACATGGAACCGGCGATGAAACCGGCTGATGCTTATGCGATGATGGTGCATAACAAAATAGAACGTGTCGAAGTGGGTGATCTTGAAGGCCGGATTACCGCGGTACTACTCACGCCTTATCCACCAGGGATTCCATTATTAATCCCTGGTGAACGGGTTAATCGCACCATTTTAAGATATTTAAAATTTGCACAGGTATTTAACGAACAGTTTCCTGGCTTTGAAACAGATATTCATGGCTTAGAAAAAATTGATAAAAATGGTCAAACCGTTTATGCGATGGATTGCGTAAAACAGGATCTTTAGCATTCCATCTATTTTCTTATTACATAACTTTGGACTAGTTATACTTGAAACGTTTTATAAAATACGAATACATGTCATCCAAGTGGATGACATCCGGAGAAACTCTCAAGCATATGCTAGGCTTTAAACTAAAATTAATTTTAGTCGCGCTCGTTTTTGGGCTTTTTTTAGTGATTGGGACTATTGTCACCAATCACTATATGCTGAAAACCAGTCTCATCGAATATGTTGATCAGCGTGATCAACTCCACTTAGAACGCATCAAAAAAAATCTCCAACACGTCCTGACCCAGCGTGGTGAATCCGACCTATCTCAAATGGATGAGGTCACTTGGAAAAATTTGGTGGGTATTTCAAGCCGAGTTGACTTTGCTGAAACCATGGTTCCCGCGGAGGTGTTTCTTTTTCATCCTTTTTCCGAGTTTAAACGCTTTCATCCCAACTACACTGAACAAAGACTAAGCCTAATGAATACGGGCCGTGAATGTATTTTTGGTAATGAAGCGAGCAATCGCACTTTGTTTCTACCCGTTGAAATTGACAATGAAAAAGTAGGCTACATTGGCTATAGCCATCGCGAAAAACTGACTGAAAGCCTTGATATTCAGCTTGAACAGCGCCAACGTGAACTGATTACCTATAGTGTGGCCTTTCTAGTTCTAATAACAGGCCTGCTACTCCTTCCCATTGCACATTATTTTATTCATCCCATCCTAGCCGTCACCCAAGGTATGCGCGCCTTAACTGCTGGGCGTTTTGATACCCGCTTAAAAGTTAATCGTCGTGATGAGCTCGGCCAGTTGTTACAAGACTTTAACCACCTATCGAAAAGCTTAGAAAAAAATCAACAAAGTCGCAATCAATGGATTGCCGATATCTCACATGAGTTACGCACGCCACTTACCATCATTCGCGGTGATATTGAAGCCATGAAAGATGGCGTTCGACCACTCAACCAACACAGCTTGGACAATTTACATAACGAAGTTATCCACCTTAATCGCCTAATTGATGACCTTTATCAAATCGCATTGAACGACGTCGGTGGGCTGCGCTATCAAATGACCCGGGTTAATTTTACGAGCCTAGTTAATAATGCGCTAGAAAACTTCCGCCCACAAGCAGAAGCAAAAGGCCTCGCCATCCATGCACAATTACCTGAACAGGACTTATTTTTACTGGGCGATAATGATCGTCTACATCAAATGATCGCCAATTTAATTGCCAATAGCATCGCGTATACTGATCAACCTGGTCACATTTATATCAAATTAACCCAAAACAAAAAAGTGTTACACTTGGAGTTAGAGGATACGGCGCCCTCAGTAAGCGAAGAAGCGATGAAACATCTGTTCGAGCGCTTTTACCGGGCTGAAGGTTCTCGCAATCGTCGGTTTGGCGGAGCGGGTATTGGCTTAGCCCTAGTGCAACAAATAGTGCACGCACATCAAGGCGATGTGACCGTATCCGCTAGCTCACATGGTGGATTAAAATTTTACCTAACCTTGCCTCAGGAGGCTTATGCATCATGAATATTCTAATCATTGAAGATGAAAAACGCATTGCCGATTTACTAGAGGATTACCTAAAAGCCGAAGGCTACACGACTCAGCAAATCAATACGGGCGCCAATGCAGTTAATACCATTCGAGAAACGCACCCTGACCTGGTTCTGTTAGATATTATGCTGCCAGAGGTCGATGGCATTAGTATCTGCCAACAAGTGCGCAAAACGTCACAGGTGCCCATTATTATGATTAGCGCCAAAGTTGAAGAAATGGATCGCATTCTAGGATTGGATTTAGGTGCTGATGATTATATCTGCAAACCCTTTAGCCCAAAAGAAGTGATGGCTCGTGTTCGTGCGGTGCTACGTCGCCACTACGAAATGAAACAACCGAGCGAATGGACGTTGGATGAAACACGCTCACAAATTCATTTCCAAGAACAGTCAGTAGCCTTAACAGCCGTAGAATTTGCCTTATTCCAAGTGCTCTTTGAACACCCAGGTCAAATATTTTCTCGCGCCCAACTTATGAACAGGATTTATCAAGACGGTCGAATTGTATCTGACCGTACCGTAGACAGTCATATTAAAAAGCTGCGCCAAAAAATGCATCAGGTTTGGCCGGACACCGATGTCATCCATTCTGTATATGGCATTGGTTACAAATTTGAAGTGCTAGAAGAAGGCGATCCAGGTTTAAACGATCAACAAGCTGATATGGCGAGCGTAGCCGCTGACTAATCTGCTTGCGGTGGCGTAATGGTGATTAACTGTTGCGCCACACAATAAGCTTGTGACAATACCGCCGTTAATAAATAACCACCTGTGGGCGCCTCCCAATCCAACATTTCCCCAATACAATAACACCTTGGTCGACTGACTAACTGGCCAAACGCATCAATGGCATCGAATTTAACCCCACCTGCACTACTAATGGCTTCTGCAATCGGTCTTGTTTTTACCAAATCCAATGGATAGTGTTTAAGCAAGCCTGCTAACTCAGCCGGATTATCGAGCGCCCTATTTAAATCAGTTGTTGAAAACTTTTCACGCAACAAACCCAACCTAATAGCGTCTATACCAGCGCGTTTCAAAAAGTTTGCGACAGACAACTTCCCCCGTGGCTTGCTTAAACGATTAATCAGTTGCGCATGGTTTAAAGCAGGGCAAAGATCTAACCAGGCATCAACTTGTTCTTGCTTTAATAAGGCATCACGGATCACCCTAGATAAACTATAGATTAAACTCCCCTCAAGACCATGCGCCGTAATAAGGCACTCCCCACTTTTTTTCCAAACCTGTTGCTGTGCATCGATGACTGTTAAACAGGTATTTTTAAGTGGCTGACCGGCAAACCTTTCGCTAAACACCGCCGACCAAGCCTGCTCAAAACCGCAATTAGCCGGTAAAAAAGGGCTTAATTGCGCCTGATTAAAATAGCGCGTCCACGCGCCATTTGAGCCTAAATGCGGCCAACTCGCCCCACCCAGCGCCAAAATAACGATATCTGCCGCAATAATCTGCTCACCATCGGGAGTTTTAAATTTTAATAACGGCTGATAAGACGGCGAGTCTTCCCAACCCAGCCATTGATGACGCATCGCAAAATCCACACCCCGCTCACGCAATCGCTTCAACCAGGCACGCAACAAGGGCGCGGCTTTCATATTTTCGGGATAGACCCGCCCCGATGACCCCACAAAGGTATCAATGCCAAAACCCTGTACCCAATCACGCACCTGCTGCGGACCAAACTGCTCCAGCCAAGGTTTAATCTGCGGCGCTTGCGCGCCATAACCGGCCACAAACTGGTCAAATGGCATGGTATGGGTAATATTGAGACCACCCCGCCCGGCTTGCAAAAACTTACGCCCAGCCGAGGGCATGGCATCAAACACCCTGATCTTAAACCGTGGGTCGGTTGCAAGTTGTTCAGCAACCATTAAACCGCCCGGCCCGGCACCTATTACTGCGACCTTGTACAATATGTTAATCTCGATTATCTTGACCTAAAAATGGATCACAAAAAAGCCCCTAGGCAGGGGCTTTTTTGAAGCGCATAGCAGAATAGCAATTAATCAACCGCATCGCCCAAGTCTAAGCCTTTTAATTCACGATAAATATGGCGGGCATTACCGGCAAAGGTCTGTGAAAACACTTCACGATGACTAAACTGCGACTGATCAAGGTTTTCAGCATCACGTTGACTACCACCACGGTCAATAATAGCTTGAATCTCTTGATGCATCCAAGTTAAATAATCATACGTATCTCGCTTGACCGTTGCCATATCGGTGGGCACACCATGGCCTGGCACAATAATCGTACCCTCTGGCGTAAACTCCATAAAACGCTCAAAGGTTTTAACCCAGGCTTGGGTATCTGTATAACTAAACAAAGCTAGCATCCGGCTTTCATAGGCGTTATCGCCTGGGAAAATCACATTGCGCGATGGCACATAGAGCGTGGTCGAACCGGGCGTGTGGCCTTTACCAAAATAATGCATTTGCACGACCTCACCGCCACCGACATCAATATCCATGCGCTCATCAAACACCGTAAACTCATCTGAAATATCATAGGCCGGTGCGGTTAATTGATGCCCCACTGCTCGTGACCAACGATCTTTGATAATATCCCAGCTGGCATGAAAGTCCGCATGGGCCTGACGTTGGGAATAAAAATTACGCACGCCCATGTCATACCAATAGCTTGAACCTAGGTGCGCATGGCCTTGATGATTTTCAACCGCCACCCATCTAACCGGTTTATCGGTAATTTGCTGAATTTGACGATGCAAGGCTTGTGACAAGGCTGGATTGGCACTGCCATTAAATACAAACACTCCATCCTCAAAAATCATAAAGCTGAGGTTATTATTTAAACCATAGTTGGAGGGGTTATGCCAAATCATACTGCCCACCACGGTGTAAACACCGTCAGTCACTTTTTGAGCCTGTGGAATAGTAATACGTGGACCTAAATAACCCGCTTGACGCTCAGCACGCTCAAGCTCTTGCATGTAATGCTGTAAAGCTCTCGCTAAGGGATCTTGCGCTGCCGCTTGCCCTGCTGTTAGCGCGGCCATGCCACCCAGCCCACCTAGAATAAAATCGCGTCGCTTCATCATGATTATCATCCTTTTTTATTGTCGCCATCGTTATTATTGTTTGAATAAGCGATTGCTTGCCAACTCGTCGCAATCAATTCGTCTTGGTATGCTGTTAATGGCTTAGGCAGCACACCATCAATATAAAGCTGCAAAACCCTCAATACGGGCCCAAAGGCGACCGCTGCCATAATAAGCGGGTCTTGCTGCTTTATTTCTTTACGCTCGATACCCTGCGCAATGACATCACGCAACATCATGAACGGCTTGGCTGAACAAGCTGAACGGGTATCGGGCAAAAAATTCTGATGTCGGGCATAGAGTAAAAATGCCATCACATCCGGAAACTCTAGGGCAAATTGAAACATCCAGGCCACCAAAGCACGGTATTGGTCTTTAGCGTGCGAATACTGATCAATAATGATCTGTTGCTGTCGAGAAAGTTCCTCAAACAAACGCACCATTAACTCCTTGGCCAAGCCCTCTTTATCACCAAAATGCTTGTAAATACTGCCAATACTCACCCCCGAGTCCGCGACTAAGTCAGGAACGGAGGTTTTATGAAAGCCCTGCTCTACAAACAGTTTCAACGCGCTATTAAGCACTTTTGTTTGCAGCTTTGAGCCATGTTTGTGTTCAAAAAAACTGTTTGCAACAGTCATAATGTTTCAATCACCACCTTAGAATGAACTTTCATTCTATTTTATTTAGGTTAAAAACACCATCCTGCTTAAGTTCGATTTTCGCTAAAAATACCAATGACACCATTAATAGAATCAATATATTAGTTGCAAGCCGCATAAATTCTGTTATCCTGTGCTAGCTTTATTGCTTTGCTCTCTCATTAGTGACGACTTAATTATCTCTGTATGATTTTACAGATTGATTTCGCTAGACCGAGAGCCATACGGAGCTCGGGAACTTTTTAATGACCAATAAATAGCGTCATTTCTACTTTCTTACTGCATCAGTCCAGCATCGATGTCATCACATCCCAGTGTATAGGTGTGCACACCATCGCCATAGGACTTGTCCAGACCGCCGTTTTTCCGTTGATCTGAGCCATAAGCGTTTTTTCATTAGCACTTAAAGGAAAACCCTATGAGCGACAACACGATTGATATGACATTTGAAGATTTTAACCTTATTCCTCAGGTTTTAAAGGCATTGAAAGATGTGGGTTATGAAACCCCTTCGCCGATTCAAGCCCAAGCGATTCCACCCATTTTAGAAGGCCGTGATATTTTAGGTATGGCGCAAACCGGCACCGGTAAAACCGCCGCCTTCGCCCTGCCATTACTATCACGCGTCGATATTAAAAACACCAACCCACAAATTTTGGTATTGGCACCAACCCGCGAATTGGCTATTCAAGTTGCAGAAGCTTTCCAGAGCTTTGCGCATCACATGAAAGGCTTCCATGTATTGCCAATTTACGGTGGCCAAGAATATGGTGGTCAAATCCGAGCCTTAAAACGCGGCGCGCAAGTCATTGTTGGCACACCTGGTCGTGTGATGGATCACATGCGTAAAGGCACCTTAAACCTTGATAACCTGCAAGCCTTGGTACTAGATGAAGCCGACGAAATGCTACGTATGGGCTTTATTGATGACGTGGAATGGGTATTGGAACAAACACCACAGGACCGTCAAATTGCCTTGTTCTCGGCAACTATGCCTAAAGAAGTACATAAAATTGCTAGCAAGCATTTGAACAACCCAACCGAAGTCATTATCAAACAAAAAACGGGCACCGCGTCAACCATTACCCAGTCTTATTGGTTGGTCAGTGGTTTACACAAGTTAGATGCCTTAACCCGTATCCTAGAAGCGACCGAATTTGACGGCATGATTATTTTCGTGCGCACCAAAACTGCCACCATTGAACTCGCTGAAAAACTTGAAGCGCGTGGTTACGCAGCGGCCGCTTTGAATGGCGATATTGCGCAGAATCACCGTGAGCGTATTGTTAACCAACTCAAAAAAGGCAAAATCGATATCTTGATTGCGACTGACGTCGTGGCACGTGGTTTGGACGTTGAGCGTATTACCCATGTTGTCAACTATGACATTCCGTACGATACCGAAAGCTATGTTCACCGCATTGGCCGCACTGGTCGTGCCGGTCGTTCTGGTAATGCGATTTTGTTTGTGGCACCACGTGAGCGTCGTTTATTGCAGCAAATTGAGCGCGCAACTAATAAAAAGATCGACATGCTAACGCTGCCAAGCACGCAAGACATTAATGATCAACGCGTTGAAAAATTCAAGGCGCGCATTACCGATGCACTAGAACAAGAGGGCTTAGAATTCTATCAACAAATGATTGAAGATTTACAACAAGCCTCGAATGTACCCGCATTAGAAATTGCCGCTGCCTTAGCTAAGCTTGTTCAAGGCGACACGCCTTTCTTCTTAGAAGACAAGCCTGTGCGTCAGGCTAGCTTCCGTGACAATGACCGTGGAAGCCGCGGTGATCGCGACTTTGGTCGTGAGCGTAATGGACGCGGCCGTGGTGAACGCCCAGAGCGTGGAACACGTCGTCCTCGTGTAGACGGCCCGCCTGAGTCTGGCATGAAACGCTACCGGATTAACGTTGGTTTTGCCAATGGTGTTAAGCCAGGCAATATTATTGGTGCGATTGCCAATGAAGCGAATATCAACGGCTCCTCGATCCGTCAGTTAAACATTCAAGATAGCTTTAGCTTAGTTGATTTGCCTGCAGACTTATCGAAAGCGCAATTGGCCACCCTCAAGAAAACTTGGATTTGTGGTCAGGCAGCCGATTTGACTGAAGTTAGAGATACGGGTAGCGCACCAGGCGCACGTCCAAAGTTAAGCCGTAAACCAGCCGGCGCACCGCGTACTAAACGTAGCATGGGTTCAGTCTAAGCAGGCCTGCTAAACTGACCTAATATAAGCAAGCCCCCGTTTCCATTTGGATATCTATTTGGATTCTGGGGCTTTTTTATTGAGACGGTTATTTAAACGGCACTTCGTTGCTCATAGGGCGCTGATATTTAAACGCCATCAAGTTTTCAATGGTCGTTTCAGCAATGTGCTCGAGGGCTTCATGGGTAAAGTAAGCCTGGTGACCGGTCACTAATACATTCGGGAAGGTCAATAAGCGTTCAAAGTAGTCATCTTGTATGATGTCATCCGAATGATCTTCAAAAAACAACGGCCCTTCTTCTTCATACACATCCAAACCCACATACCCGATGTGGCGCGATTTTAAACCCTTAATTAACGCTTTAGTATCAATTAACGCACCACGTCCGGTATTGATAATCATCACACCTTGACGCATCTTAGCAATCGATTCACTATTAATCATCCGCGTCGTTTCCGGCGTTAACGGGCAGTGCATAGAAATAATATGCGCTTGCTCAAACAACGCATCTAACGACACCTGCTCAAATCCCTCTGAGGCACAGGATTCACACAAATAGGGATCATAAACCAACACCCGGCAACCAAACGCCTGTAAGCGTTTAGCGACGAGCAAGCCAATTTTTCCCGCACCGATAATGCCCACGGTTTTGCCATAAAAATCAAAGCCCAACAGACCATTGAGCGAGAAATTTCCTTCGCGCACACGGTTATAGGCTTTATAAATCTTACGGCTCAAGGCCAACATCATCCCAATGGTGTGCTCGGCAACGGCATAGGGTGAATAGGCCGGTACACGTGTTACCTTGATAGCGAGTTTTTTTGCGGTCGCTAAATCGACATTATTAAAACCCGCACAACGTAACGTGACTAGCTCAATACCATAGCCCTTTAGCTGGCTTAACACGGGTTCGCTCAAATCATCATTTACAAAGGCGCTGACCGCTTGAAACCCCTGCGCATAATGGGCACTAGCAACCGTCAAGGGCACTTCTAAAAAAGTTAGATCCACTTCATCATTATCATAATGACCCAATGCGGTTTTATCATAAGGCTTGGTACTAAATACAGCTACTTTCATGATGCGCTCTCCATTTGATTACATATATCGTAAATCTAAAAAGGCTTTCAAGGATTGTTCAGTCCAAGGCGCGACTTGGTCACGAAAAGCCTTCTGCGAAGCCCAAACTTTTTGCGCCAAAGGATCACGCGCAGCCGCCGCTTCAACCACCTCCTCGCTGGTTTGTTTTAAGGCCAGTAACACATCCTGCGGGAATTGACGCAACTGGACACCATGTTGATTCACTAACGTATCCAGCGCCTGCTGATTGCGCGCGGTATATTCTGCCAGCATATTTAGATTAGCGACTTTCATAGCGCTACGCACTATGACTTGCAAATCTGGCGTCAGTTCAGCAAAGGCTTTAGCATTGATCATACATTCCAAGGCTGATCCCGGCTCCTGCCAGCCCGGCGTATAATAGTATTTGGCAACTCGATGAAAACCAAAAGCTAAATCATTGTAAGGCCCGACAAACTCGACAGCATCAATTAAACCCGTTTGCATACCTTGAAAAAGTTCATTACCAGGCAGATTAACCGGTACCGCTCCCACTTTTTCATAGACTTCGGCACCCAAGCCTGGCATACGAATTTTTAAGCCACCCAAATCAGCGATACTCTTTATTTCTCGATTAAACCAACCACCCATTTGGGTGCCCGTATTACCAGCGGCATTGGGTATTAAACCAAAGGGCTGATAAGCTTCTTCCCACAAGGCCATGCCACCACCATAATAAAGCCAACTGTTCATTTCTTCTGCAGTCAAACCCATCGGCACGACGGTAAAGAAATCTGCACTGGGTAACTTACCTTTCCAATAATAGGCGGTCGAATGACCTAATTCGGCTTGGCCTTGGGATACCGCATCAAAGACCTCGAAAGGCCCAACCAACTCTCCAGCGCCAAATACTGTGACCTTTATACGACCACCGGACATCTGCTCAATGAGCTGCGCCAAATTATTCGCACCAGTACCTAAACCTGGAAAGTTCTTCGGCCAAGAGGTCACCATTTTCCAATTAAACACCCGCTCACGATCGAGCGTGACGCCTTGATCACAATCCGCTTGGCAACCACTTAGCCCCGCAGCCGTTGCGACCACCGCACCGGTTAACAAGGCGCGACGCCCGAGCGCACTGGATTTAGTTTGATGATCGATTGAATCTGGCTTGGCCGACTTAACTGGCTGAATCATGCTATTTCCTTTATTTTAGGTAGATTATGCTTACGACTAGACACAAACTAGCTTCCATCGTTAGGTTAAAGTATTATTAAGTTCTTTTATCGCAAATTTTAATCGGATTATGCCATGTTTCTAAGTGATTTTTACCAGACCTGCTCAAGCAGATTAAATTCTTTTGTAATTGAGCCTGAACAAGCCAGTCGTTTTGCCAAACAAGTCGCGGGTGATTTCAATCCATTGCATAATCCAGATTCAAAGCGCTTTTGTGTACCCGGGGACCTGCTATTTGCAGTGAGCTTAAGTCAACTCGGTTTAGCCAAACACATGAGAGTGAAATTTGTAGGCATGTTGAGCGATAACCGCGAACTAACCTTTGTGCCGGAACAAACAGATAATTATCTAATTCAAGACAGTGACGCCAAAACCTTTTTAAGCCTAACCCACCAAGACTGTTTAACGCGAGATTCACAGATTATTGCGCCATTTATTAAAGCCTATGTGGCCTTTTCTGGCGAAAGTTTTCCACATTTGCTGGTTCCGATTATGGCGGAACATAATATTATGATCAATCCAGCTCGCCCGATGGTGATGTACGAAAGCATGGCGGTCAATTTTGACACACAACCCACTCAAAACACCCAACTCGCCTATGCCGGTTATGACATTGATTTACAGGGAAAACGCGCTCAAGTTGCACTCAAGTTTACCATTATGAATGGCGACACTCCGATTGGCCATGGCCACAAAACCATGTTACTCAGTGGCTTGCGGGTTTATGATGCGCAAGCGATGCAACAGGTCTGTGATGATTATGCCCAAATCAAGTCGAGTTATGCGGCATAGTCTATCAACGCGTTATACATAATTTCAGGAGGGGTCATGCGTTGGGTCATTGTGTTGGGCTTTATACTGGTAAATCCACTAACCGTTAGCGCTATTTATGCTAAGTCAGATGAAACTTGGCGCGCCCAAATTCAAACCCAACCCTTGTCCGAGGTGGTCATTGAACGCTCACAAAGCTTTGCCGCCGAGGTCATCAGTCCCAATCAAACCCAATTAGCGAGCGAGCTGAATGCCCGTGTACTGCGGATCTATACGCGCCCAGGCGAACAGGTTAAACAAGGTCAACGGTTAGTTAAACTCGATTGCCAAGACTCCCAACTACAGGCTGAACGCTTAGTGGCGCAACGCCAACAAAATCAAGCCTCACTGAGCCTAGCGCAAAGCACCCAAACACGCTTAGCGCAATTACAAAACCGCGACCTTACCGCAGTGAGCCAATTAGACGAAGTCGCAGCACAGGTGCAACAACTCCAAGCACAAGGCGATATCTTAGCAGTCGAGCAACGACTCAATGCGCGTCAAATTGAACGTTGCACGATTAAGGCGCCGTTTACCGGCAGTGTGCTCAAGCATCATGTCGGTGAAGGCCAATGGGTCAATGTTGGTAGCCCCCTGTTGGAATTGCTACAAACTGAGCAGGCTGAAATTAGCACCCGGCTACCCTTTAGTTGGCTACAGTCTATGGATCATACCAGGCCTGCTGATCTGAGTGCTCGCTTGCAAGTACGCGGATTTGATGACATTGACCTGCAGCTCATTCGCCAAGCACCTCACATTGATCCAAACAGTCGCACGGTGCAAGTGTGGTTTAATGCCCCCGCCGACTTGCCGATTGGCCTAAGCGGACAAGTGCGACTTACCCACCCACAGCCTTTCTTGCCCGCGCAGGTGATTGTGCAACGTGGCCAAGCATTTGGCGTCTTTACCCTAGAAGACAATCAACTGAGGTTTCGCCAGCTGCAAGATGTCCAAGAAGGACGCCCCCATGCGCTGCCCGCCGACTGGCCAGATAACTTATTGATTGTGACCCAGGGCCAGCAGCGCTTAACCCGCGAGCAGGCCAATGATTAAGCGCGTTATCAGCAATGCGGTCTTAGCGAATCTGGTTTTCGCCTTGGTGTTGGTGCTCGGCACCCTGTCCTACTTGGATATGCCGCGTCAAAAAGATCCGACCATAAACTTCAACTGGATTGTAATTGTGACTGCCCTGCCCGGTGCCAGCGCAGAAGACATCGAAACCCGCGTCACCCAACCGCTGGAGGATGCGTTACGCAAACTCAATGATGTCAATTTCGTGTCCAGCACCTCGCGGGTGGGTTTATCCAATATTCTGGTTAGATTTCGTGATTTAGACGATCGCACCTTTGATAAACGCATCAATGATTTACGCCGAGAAATCCAAAACAAACGCCCCGAGCTCCCCGCCGATATTGTAGAGCCGATGGTCATTGAAATTACCAGCGCTAATGCCTATCCTTCGGCCACACTCGTGCTAAAAGGCCAGGCGTTTGATGAAACGCTACGCGCCCAAGGCTTTCAACTTAAACGCGAATTAGAACGGCTGCGCGGCGTCGATCGCATTGATACCATTGGACTCGAAGACCCCGAGCTACAGGTTAGGCTCGATTTTAACCGCCTGGCTCAACTCGGTCTTAGCCCGCCGCTGGTCGCCGACATGATCGCAGCACAGTGGCAGGACCAGGCCGCCGGTAAATTACGCGTCGGCCAAGAACAATGGCTCGTGCGCCACATTGGTCAAGACCCAAACCCGCAAGCCCTCGCACAACTGCCGCTACCGACGCCACAAGGTGATGTGTTACTTGAAGAAGTCGCGGAGATTTTACGGGCGCGCCAAGATACCACGCAAATGGTATCGATGAATGATCAGCCAGCAGTGATGCTAGCAGTCATGAAGTCAGGCACGGCTAATACCCTTGAGTTAGTTGAACGTTTAAGCGATTTTATTGTTGATTATAATCAACAATATGCCGCACAAGGCTTAACCCTAACCCTTGCTGATGACCAAACCCAATCCACCCGTGACGCCATTAGCATGATGCAAACTAATGCGCTACAAGGTTTGACGCTGGTGCTGCTGGTCAGTTGGTTGTTTTTAGGGTGGCGCATTGGGGTATTGGTCGCAATGGCCATTCCTTTCTCGCTAACCGGGGTGTTTATCGTGCTGAATCTGAGCGGCGAAACCCTCAATCTCACGGTCTTATTAGGCATTATTATTGCGCTGGGGATGTTGGTCGATGTGGCGGTCGTCATGATCGAGGCGATGCATCAACAGATGCACCGTGGCCGCAATACACTTGATGCCGCGCTTGAGGCGATGCGCGAAGTGGGCTGGCCATTGATTGCCGCTGTGCTCACGACGATTGCGGCTTTTTTACCGCTGATGTTGCTGCCCGGTATTTTGGGCGACTTCATGCGCATTGTGCCACTGGTGGTCACCATTGCGCTGATTATCAGTCTGATTCAAGCCTTTTGGATGCTCCCGTCTCAAAGCCATGCTATGCATCTTAAAGCCGACCAAAAACATCACCTAACGCCGGGGCGCGAAAGACGCCTAATGAAACTGCGCAACCTCTATGGCCGGGCACTGGTCAAAAGTTTTCGCCACCCCTGGCTGACCATGTTGGTACTGGCAAGCACCTTTGCATCAGCCATTTACCTCGTCTCCTCTGAACGAATTACCACCAACTTTTTCGCCTCCGACACCCTAGATATTTTCTACTTAAATGTCGAACTTCCCACCGGCACACCGATCGACCAAACCCTAGTTAAAACCCGCGAAGTAGAAGGACTTGCGCAGGCCTGGTTACAAGACGGTGAGGGTCGCGCGCTGGTCAGTTATGCCGGACAAATGTTTACCGAAACGGAACCGCTGATTGGTGAAAACCTAGGGCAGGTATTTATTAGCCTGCACCCAGCATCGCAGCGTGAACGAAGTGCCGATACCATCATTGATGGATTGCGTGATCACATCACAGCCAACGCACCGGCACCAGCCGAGGTCGGGGTGCTTAAACTATCCGGTGGCCCACCCAGCTCAAAACCGATTAGTGTCAAAGTACGCGGTGATGATTACACCGAGATTGCGGCTGCCGTAGCTGACTTAACTGCGCTACTCGAACAAATCCCTGGGGTGACTGACATTCAAAATGATGCCACCTTGGGCAGCCCTCAACTGGTAACCCAGCTTAACATGCCAGCGATTCGACAAGCCGGCCTGGACCCCATGACCGTGGTGCGCAGTTTACGTTTATTAACCGATGGAGAAGTGGTCGCACAACTCAATGACCGAGGGGAGCAAGTTGATTTACGCGTCAGAGGCGCTCTTCCCCAAACGGATGATATCCAGGCCTGGTTAGCCACGCAAATCACCAGTCCAAGTGGGCAGCGCATTGCCTTAGCCGAACTAGTGACCGTGGATATCCGCCAAGGGTTTGTGAGTTTGCGCCATCATAACTTCAGCCGTGCAATCACCCTAGAGGCCGATATTGATCGCAGTCAGATTGACACCCTCACAGCCAACGCAAAACTGCAGGCCGCGTGGGACGATATCGCCGCGCAACACCCAGGTATTAATCTTGATTTTTCTGGCGAACTGGATGAAATCAATGAATCGCTGAATGCGATGTTGATGCTGTTTGTAATGGGCGTTGGGCTGATGTACTTGATTTTAGGCGCGCAATTTAGAAGCTATTTTCAGCCCTTTATTATTTTGCTTACCATTCCGATGGCGTTTACCGGTGTGGCCTATGGACTTTGGATCAGCGGTTACCCTTTGAGCTTATATACCCTCTATGGCGTAGTGGCACTCTCAGGTATCGCGGTCAATGCCGCCATCGTGTTAATTTCGGCGGCCAATTCACGCCGTGCCAGTGGCATGTCTAGCTTGCATGCGATTGTCTATGCCGCTCGTCGCCGCTTGGTACCCATTTTAATTACCACCTTTACCACCATGGCCGGCTTAATGGGTTTGGCCATTGGCATGGGCGGCCATTCGCTGATGTTTAGTCCCGTAGCCACCGCGATCGTTTGGGGCATTGGTGTCTCAACGTTACTGACGCTGTTTACGATTCCATTGTTTTATCGCCTTACCGCCAATCGCCCGGCGCTGTTATCTCGTTAAACTCACTTTAAACTCCACGCTACCGCACCAGGCCTGCTTAATTATCAAGCAGGCCACTTACTCACGCCCAAATATAATATTTAGTCTTGACTAAATATTATATTACCACTAATATTATTCAAAATATTTTATAAAAACTTTTTATTAGCAATAAAAAATTTAGGAGTTAACCATGTTTAAAGCCAAGCGAATTGTGCACGCACTAGGCTATCTGAGTGTCAGCAGCAGCCTAGCCCTTCTCAGCCCACAACTATTAGCGAGCACTGATACCGATACTACATTAGAGCGCATCTCGGTCATTCAAACCGGTTCCATCATGAGCCAAACAGAAAGCGAAGTGGTGCGCCCGGTGGCCGTGATTGAAGGCGAACAAATGGAACAGCGTCGCGCCGGTACGATTGGTGAGGCCTTGGATGGCTTACCCGGTATGAGTAATGCAGACTTTGGCCCGGGTGTGGGGCGTCCGGTTATTCGTGGCTTGCAGGGTTCACGGGTTGCAGTATTAGAAGACGGTGCGCGTGTCAGTGATGTGTCCGGCGAAGGTGCCGACCATGCGGTAGCCAGTTCAACCCTGCGCGCCGATTCGGTCGAGGTTATTCGCGGCCCTGCCACCTTACTCTATGGATCGGGGGCAACCGGCGGCGTGGTGAATGTGGTGTCCGGCCGTTTTAGTCCGATTATCGGTGACCGCGCTAACGGTGCGGTGCAGGCGTCTTATGGACTAAATGGCCATGATCGTCGTACCGGTATCGCTTTAGAATTGCCGGTTTTGGGTGAAATGGCGGTTCGTTTAGACGCAGATTATCGCAAAACCGACAACTTCGCTATTAACGGTTTCCAAACAGACGATGGCGAGGGCAAACGTAATGAACTGTTAAACAGTGATCTTGAAAGCCGCAATTTAGCGATTACGGGTGTGTATGTCGGTGAGCGCGGATTTTTGGGCATAGGTTTTAGTCAATGGAATACCGACTATGGAATTCCAGAAGCTGACCCTGATGACTATGATCGCATTGAGGCGGAGTCAAAGCGTTTTGACTTAAAAGGCGAACTCTATGATCCGATGCCAGGGTTTAATACCGCACGTTTTAGCCTCGCTTACACCGACTTTTATCAAGAAGAATGGGAGTATGAAGACGGCAAAAAAGACGATCTTGAAGCCATTTTCAAACAAAAAGAATTCGATTTGCGCTTGGAGCTGACCCATGACCCGATTGCCAATTGGACAGGGGTAATTGGTCTTGATTATAACAACACCAAGTTTGAAGCCGAAGACGACGGTGAAGCCTTTTTTATTCGCCCAAGCGAGCGCAATGCAATTGGTGTGTTTAGTATGCAAGAAAGACCAACGTCTTGGGGGCAATTCGAAGTCGGTTTTAGACTGGGTTACGATCAGGTTAACCCAGAGCGCGTTGATAACAATAAAGTTACAGCAGTTCAGTATCGTGGTGAAACCATCAATTTTGACGTGAACCCAGGCAATCAAAATTATCTGACTACCGGCATTGCTTTGGGTGCGTTATTTAATTTGGATAGTCAGCACAAGTTGCGTGCCGGTATTAGCCGCTCTGAAGCCGCGCCCGGCCCAGAACAGCTTTATGCCTTTGGCCGCCACGGTGCCGCTGGTACTTTTGAAATCGGCAATCCGGATTTAACCAAGGAAACTTTCCTCAACACCGAAGTTAGCTTATTGCGCCAACAAGGCAGTCTGCGTTATGAAGCGACGGCTTTTGTCAATATGGTGGATAACTTTATCTATTACCAAAATGATGTAGATGCAAACGGCAACCCGCGTCGTGTTTCAAGAGATGGTCAAAGTGATGATCCAAACGGTGAACTGCTGGTCTATAACGCTCAAGACGATGCGATTTTTTATGGCGTGGAACTAAGCGGTGCCATCGACCTTGCGACTCAACTGCCACTAACCTTACGCGCCAGCGGTGATTATTTGCGGGGTGAGTTACGTGACGGTGGCAATCTGCCGCGCATGACCCCACCCCGCGTTGGATTAGGGGCGGATACGCGTTGGAGTGACTTTAAATTGAGCGTGGATTACCGTTATCATCTTAAACAAACCCAAACCGCCGAAGCGGAGGAAGCAACCGATGGTTTTGGCACACTTGGCTTTGATTTAGCCTATACGCCTGCGAATATCAAAGACCTGCGTTTGTTCCTACAAGGGCGCAACTTGACCAACGAAAATGGTCGTTTGCATCAAAGCTTCTTTAAAAACGAAGCGCCGATTACCGGGCGTAACTTTACTGCTGGTGTGCGTTACCAGTTTTAGGCATGGCTAGCCGTTTGTTTTATTGATTTAGTTCGTTCCTCTACCAAGTTTTTTCACGACGACTTGGCTTGGCCGCACTCTGCGGCCTTTTTTATTTCCCCGCCAAAACCCATACCCCATCCAAAAACAACCGCCCATAAGCGGCAATTTCGCTTACAAATTATTGACTTGGGCGCCTTACATGGTAAGCTTTCATGGTTGATAAACTTTATTTATAACTTCGATCAGGAAAAACATGAGCCTACTTGCCTTTAACTTGCCCATAGTAGCTTTGTTGCCCTTTGTTGGTGCGGCCTTAGCCGCTTGGGCTTCAAGATTTCATCGTGTTGCATCGGCATGGGTATCTGCGGGGATTACCGTCCTTGCCCTTGCCTTCCTTGCGCCGGCCATCAGCATACCTTTTGCCGGTGAAACTCTTATCCAAAGCTGGGCCTGGATGCCTAGCATCGGATTGGATTTTGCCTTTCGTTTAGATGGCTTGGCTCTGTTATTCGCCCTGCTCATTCTAGTGATTGGCTTACTCATCATTATTTATGCTCGTTACTATCTATCAACCAAAGACTCGATGGGACGCTTTTTTGCCTATTTAATGATGTTTATGGGTTCTATGTTAGGTATCGTTCTGTCAGAAAACCTATTGCAACTGGTGGTCTTCTGGGAGCTGACGTCGCTCAGTTCGTTTTTACTGATTAGTTATTGGCAACACCGTCAAGACGCTCGTCACGGCGCACGCATGGCGTTAGCTATTACCGGTGCAGGTGGTTTAGCGCTGCTTGGTGGGGTACTGCTACTGGGTCATGTTGTAGGTAGTTACAACCTAACCGATGTCCTTGCCGCAGGCGACATGATTAAAAACCACGAACTCTATCTGCCCATTTTGGTACTCATCTTACTCGGTGTGTTCACCAAGTCAGCACAATTTCCGTTCCATTTTTGGTTACCTCATGCGATGGCCGCACCGACGCCGGTATCGGCTTATCTGCATTCGGCAACCATGGTTAAAGCGGGCATTTTTCTGCTTGCGCGTTTCTTCCCGGCACTATCCGGCACGCCCGAATGGACATGGATTGTCGGTACAGCAGGCCTACTAACCTTTATGATTGGTGCCTATACGGCCATGTTTAAGCATGACCTTAAAGGTCTACTCGCCTACTCCACCATCAGTCATTTAGGTTTAATTACACTGTTATTTGGTTTTGGTACTCAAATGGCCGCTGTAGCCGCTATTTTCCATATTATTAACCATGCCACCTTTAAAGCCTCCCTATTTATGGTGGCCGGTATCATTGACCATGAAACCGGCACCCGTGATATGCGTAAACTTAGCGGTTTATTAAAATACATGCCTCATACTGCAGTGCTGGCGATGATTGCCGCGGCCGCCATGGCTGGTGTGCCGTTAATGAACGGCTTCTTGAGTAAAGAAATGTTCTTTGAACAAGCGGTATTTGCGACCGAAACCAGTGCATGGGCTTGGGCGATTCCGGTATTAGTCACCCTAGCTGCTATCTTCTCTGTTGCTTATTCATTACGCTTTATTCATGACGTGTTCTTTAATGGCGAACCGAAAGATTTGCCAAAAGTACCCCATGAACCACCGCGTTTTATGAAAATCCCAGTAGACTTATTGGTCGTTATTTGTCTTGCGGTAGGTATTTTGCCAATGTTTACTGTGGCGCCAATCTTAGCGGTAGCCGTTGCGGGTACCTTACAAGCCACACCGCCAGAATATAGTTTATCTATTTGGCACGGCTTTAACCTGCCATTAGTGATGAGTATGCTGGCATTAGCACTGGGTGTAGGGGTTTACATGATTCGTGAACGTCTATACAAGTTACATGACCAAATCTTAGGTCGTGTCGATGCCAGAGTCGGCTATAACGCATTGCTCAATGCCACACTTACCCTATCGTTAAGTGTCACGCGCCGCTTTGACAAAGGCTCGTTACAGCACGCATCGGTATGGGTGATAGGTGCAGGCCTGGTCGCCGGCGTGATTGGCTTTATGACGGTAGACGCGCCGCTGTTTGGTGACCGCGCCACTCTGCCAATTGATGCGGCATCCTTGACAGCGGCCATTGTGCTTATTGCCGCAACAATAATGACCGTTTTAGTGCATCGTCAGCGCTTTTTGAGCCTTATCTCTATCGGTGTTGTGGGGCTGATCATTGCATTAGGGTTTGTCAAGTTCTCTGCACCGGATCTAGCTTTAACGCAGTTATCAGTCGAAATCGTTACCATTGTGATGTTGCTTTTGGCCTTGTACTTCTTGCCACAAATCACTCCAAAAGAGGTTAGCAAATTACGTTTGGGACGTGATGGGGTTATTGCTGTCATTACAGGTATCGGCGTCACGCTGATGACGATGGCTGTATTGACTCGTGATTTCGCGCCGATTTCAGAGTTCTTCTTAGAGAACTCTGTTCCTGGCGGTGGCGGCACCAACGTGGTGAACGTTATTCTCGTTGACTTCCGCGGCATCGATACACTAGCTGAAATTGTGGTATTAGCTCTTGCAGGTCTAGGGATCTATGCCATGCTAGAAGGCATGAAACTTCCTGCAAGAGATCGTGATGCCCAAGGCAGACTGTGGAATCCAGATACCCATCCTGCAATTATGCAAACCCTCACTCGTCTGTTATTGCCGTTGATGTTACTCGTTGCTGTATTCATCTTCTTACGCGGTCACAACTTGCCTGGTGGCGGCTTTATCGCCGGCCTGATTGCTTCAGTTGCCCTCATAGTGCAATACCTTGCTAACGGCATTGATTGGACGAGTGATCGCCTTAAGGTCGATATGCATACCGTCATTGCTTACGGCCTATTAATTGGTACTGGAACCGGTTTAGTGTCGATTGCTATTGGCTTCCCGTTCCTAACCTCGACCTTTGAATATTTAACCTGGCCGGTAGTCGGTAAGTTCGAGGTCGCCAGTGCCATTGCATTTGATATCGGCGTATTCCTTGTCGTCGTAGGCGCAACGGTATTAAGCCTTGTTCAGCTTGGCAAGCTTAGCCGTGCCTCGCACGACTATGCTGCACAACAGGAGAAAAATTAATGGAATGGCTTGTCGCAATTGTAATTGGAGTCATGACCAGCGCGGGCGTTTACCTCACCTTACGTGCTCGCACCTTCCCGGTCGTACTCGGTCTGACATTACTAGCCTATTCGGCCAATGTCTTTTTATTCGCAATGGGACGCTTAACCATAGGACAGCCAGCGGTTATTGATGCCGCCGCTGCCGGCTATGGTGATCCATTACCACAAGCATTGGTATTAACTGCAATTGTTATTGCCTTTGGTATGACTGCTTTTTTAATTGTTTTGGCATTAAAAGCACGCAGTGAACTAGGTAATGATCATGTTGATGGTTTGCACCGCAGTCATGACGAGCAGGAGACTAAACAATGATGCAATTAACCGCTTTTCCGGTATTACTGCCATTAGTCGCCGGCTTTATTTTGTTGTTTGCACGTATGGGTGGCTTAAAGCTGCAGCGCGCACTTAACCTGCTTATTACGATTGGACTCATCTTTGTCAGCATTGAAATGCTTAAAGTTGCGAGTACGGGTGCGCAAGAAGTCTATTTATCCGGTAACTGGGCAGCGCCATTTGGGATCGTCTTTGTACTTGATCGTCTATCGGCGCTGATGGTGTTTATGACCGCCATCCTGGCCCTTGGCTCACTTTGGTATGCTATTGCGACTAACTACGATGCCAAAGGCAGTCATTTCCACGTGTTGTTCCAACTACAAGTGTTTGGTTTAAATGGCGCTTTTATGACCGGGGACTTGTTTAACCTGTTTGTATTCTTTGAAGTAATGCTATTGGCGTCTTATGGCTTACTACTACATGGTGGCGGACGTTTGCGTACCAAAGCCGGCTTGCACTATGTTGTAATTAACATGATTGGTGCCACGCTATTCCTGTTTGCCGTTGGTGCGCTCTATGGTGCAACTGGAACGATGAATATAGCGGATATGGCTAACAAGGTAGCGGATGCGCCGGCTGAATATCGCGGCTTAATTGCGGCAGCAGGCCTGCTACTACTAGTGGTATTCGGGATTAAAGCCGCAATGTTCCCGCTCTATCTGTGGCTCCCTACTGCTTATGCCAATACCTCCGCACCGGTGGCCGCCCTGTTTGCCATCATGACCAAAGTAGGTATCTACTCTATCATCCGTGCACATGGCACCCTATTCGGTGACGATGCGGGTGATTTAGCCTTCTACTATGCACCATGGGTGTTAGGTCTAGGGATTATCACCTTGGCACTCGCTGCGCTGGGTGTACTAGCCGCGCGCGGTTTACGCGAGCAGGTGGCCTACTTGGTATTAGCCTCTGTAGCAACCCTGCTGATCGGGGTAGGCATCGCAACGCCTGCCGCCGTCTCTGCTACCGTATATTACATGGTACATTCAACCTTAATTGCAGGCGGTATGTTCTTACTAGCCGATATAATTGCTCGAGGCCGTTGCGATACCGATGATCGCTTCGAATCATCGCCCATCATGGCCAATGGCGTGTTAATAGGCAGTGCCTTTATGTTCGGCGCCGTTGCCATGACCGGTATGCCGCCGCTTTCAGGCTTTTTTGGCAAAATGCTGATTTTAGGCGCGGCTTTAGAACATCAGTGGCTGGCTGCAGTTTTTGCGGTAGTACTCATCGCCAGCTTATTAAGCATTGTGGCCATGGCGCGTTCTGGTTCCTTGTTGTTTTATCGCACCCAGCCGAGTGAGCAAGCACCGGGTGAACCATTGAATAAATCTGCTTTTGTGGCCGTCGTCGCTTTATTTGCGACGGCACCGATTATGATTATTTTTGCCCACCCGATTACGGCCTACACGGATCTGATCGCAGCCCAAGTATTTGATGCAGCCAGTTATATTGATGCGGTACTTAGTGCACCAGCAACGGAGAGAAAATGATGCTTAAACGAGTCTTACCTCATCCGATTTTATCATTCATTTTATGGATAGCTTGGTTACTCCTTAACAACACGGTTGACCCAGGTCACATGGTGTTAGGTGCTATTTTAGCCATCTTCATCCCTTGGTTTACAGCGGCTTTTTGGCCAGAAAAAATCAAGGTACAAAAACCGGCTGTCCTGGCCAAGTTTTTTGCCGTCGTGCTTTGGGATATTATGGTGGCTAACTTTGCGGTGGCCAAATTGATCTTAGGGCGCAATGACAAATTGCAACCCGGGTTCTTTGAAGTGCCACTGGAAATTACGACACCCATTGGGATTAGTATTCTGGCGAACACCATCTCATTGACCCCAGGTACGGTGTCCTGCGACCTGTCACCGGATCAAACCAAATTGATTATTCACGCATTGCATATTGATGATCAAGCGCAAATGATTGCCGACATTAAACAGCGTTATGAGCGTCCATTGAAAGAGGTATTTGTCCCATGCTAGACATTGTCATTCCAATTGCCTTTGCCATGGTTAGCGTGGCTCTGTTCTTGAGTCTATACCGGGTCATTATTGGCCCCGAGTTACCTGACCGCATCTTAGCGCTGGATACGCTGTATATTAATTCGATTGCCCTATTGATTCTGCTTGGCCTGCATCTGGGCAGTGCGCTCTATTTTGAAGCGGCGCTGCTGATTGCGGTGATGGGATTTGTAGGCACCGTTGCGCTCAGCAAATACTTGCTGCGCGGTGACATCATGGAATAAGGACCGACTATGTTAGAGTTTATTTTATCGTTATTAATTTTAATCGGTGCCTTCTTTACCCTCGTTGGCTCGATTGGCCTCTATAAGCTGCCGGACTTTTATATGCGTTTACACGGCCCCACCAAAGCAACCACGCTCGGTGTAGGCGCGATTTTGATTGCCTCAGCGGTATTTTTTACCGTGCGGGGTGAAGGAATCAGTTTGCACGAACTCTTAGTTACGGTGTTCTTATTCATTACCGCACCTGTTAGCGCGCATTTGATGGCCAAAGCGGCATTACACATCAAAACCAAACGCCTTGAGCGCACCCAATCGAGTTTAAGCCAAGAGTAATACGAAGCAGTAATCTACTATTGACGCTAAAGCATTACATCCGGCTTAGCGTCACAAATCTTTCCATTAGCTGCCATCAACCTGTCACATTCACCCACTAGACTGATGCTAACAGCCTCCCAACCCGAATGGTTACAAACTCACCACGAAGACGCCGAAACCAAGTACCCCGAATATGTCTATGCCCGCACTAGGCTGCCACTTAAGTTAATGTATAGCTTGTTAAAACGATTTCATGCACCGGCACACACCACTTTTGCACCGTCAGACCACCTGATTACCGAGTTAGAACAACGCGGATTTGGACACCTCAAACGTCTGAGTCGTGGCGTCGATCAAACGCATTTTCACCCCGAAAAACGTCAAGACCTGCCTTATCCTAGACCAATCTATCTGTATGTGGGACGTATCGCGACTGAAAAAAATCTCGCCTCGTTTTTACGCTTAACCCTCCCTGGCACACATTTAGTGGTTGGAGACGGCCCAGATCGTGAGTTTTTAAGCAACCGTTACCCTAAAGCGGTATTTGTCGGTGAAAAATTTGGTGAAGAACTCGCCCAATATTATGCTAGTGCTGATGTGTTTGTTTTCCCTTCAAAAACGGACACCTTTGGACTCGTTAATATCGAGGCTATGGCTTCTGGAACACCGGTAGCGGCCTATCCGGTCACCGGCCCAATTGATATTGTGCAAAACGGGATAAATGGTCATCTAGATGACAATCTGTTTGAGGCCATTACCGAAGCCTTATCGGTCAAACGTCAAAAAGTGCGTGCCAGCGTAGCGCTATTTCAATGGACCAGTGTGACCCAAGATTTTTTAGCTAACTTGGCGCTAATTAATCATCAACCAAGTTCGTTGAATCAAGCCGAAAATAAACCCAAGCCGCTTACGTTATCAAAAGAAATCTAAGCGGTGCTAACTATAGCTGCTAAAATAGTTATTTTTAACTAGCCTGTCTTATTTTTCATGAATTCACCCCAACTCATTCTTATTGATAAACGCAACCAACCCCTTAAAGACTACATCGTTGCGGTTGCCGCCTCGGATGGTTTAGACATTAAAGGCGTTCAAGTCATTGCCTCACCCGCTAAAGGCGAAAAAGCACTGTTAACCGCGGGTTTACGCATTCCACCTCTTGAAGATTTTGATTTTGATACGCGAAAAATCGCGCAATATACGCTTGACCAACTCCTTATTGACGAGCAAGTAATCTGTTGCGATCGTTTTATTGAGCAGGCTACGAAGGAGGAAAAAGTAAGCAAAAGCCTACACAAGTCAAAACATAAACTGGCGCTAGCCATTGAAGCGCTAATTAGCGAGTTTACTCAGTCTAGTGTCACCGACTTAATTCGTGATAACCGTAATGATGCGCTTTACAAACTCAAACAGCAGGCCAAAAGTCTGAAGAACAAAACCATTCTGTGCCTTGATATTGAAGCAACAGATATTTCTACCAATCCAGATGCGGATGTTATTCAGCTATCAGTTTGTGACCTTGAGGGTAATGAAAAGCTCAATCAGCTCTACAATCCTGGCTACCCGATTCCACCCAATGAAAAACATACTATCACTACCGAGATGGTAGCCGATGCACCCAAAATTGAAGACTGCTGGCCCGACATTCATGCACTATTACAACAAGCTGACATTATTCTGGCTTACAGCACTGAAAGCGACTTTAACTACCTCAAAAACACGGCTGAGAAAAAACAACTTCCGTTTGAATTAGACTATGGCAAATGGTTAGATGTCGCTGAATTTAGTAAAGAACTGGTCGGTGCCATGCGCTGGCACTCAGAAAGAATGCATTGGTTTTGGAAAACACCGAAGCTGACCATTGCGTATGAGCGCATTCTTCACAAACCTTTTCCGGGTGATGCGCATGATGCCCTAGCGGATGCACGCGCCACCGCAGAGCTGATGCAGGGTATGCTAAAATTAGGTGCGAACTCAGATATTAAAGCCAAAGAAACGCCCAAAGCTGATGCCAAGGTATCCAATAACTTGTTTGCGATGGCGTTTGCTAAAGCGAAGAAAAAGTAGGCCAGACTATGCAACAACCCAAGACATTTTTAGACCTAGAAGCCGCCAAAAAAGGCGATCAATTTGATTGGTCTTTATTTAAAGAACAGCTTAAATTTGATCAAGACGGCTTAATGCCGGCTATTGCCCAACAGCATGACACGGGCGAAGTTCTAATGCTTGCCTATATGAATCTGGCTGCCCTTGAAGAAACGCTGGCTACCGGACGGGTGTGTTATTGGTCGCGCTCACGTCAAGCCTTCTGGCGCAAAGGCGAGGCCTCAGGACAAATTCAACGTCTTATCGAGGCTCGACTCGACTGTGATGGCGATACGCTACTACTACAGGTTGATCAAACCGGTCCTGCCTGTCACACAGGCCGTTCAAATTGTTTTTATAACGGTATTGATGAGCAACACCTCACCATCTTGTCCGATCCGCTAATTGACCCCAGCCAACTCTATGGCCACAGTCACAGCCACAAGTAGCCTCTACCAAATAAAAAAACCCGAGTAAACACTCGGTTTACTCGGGCGCCTTAGGAGAGTTTGGGGCGTGCTAATTATTCAGCAGAAGCAACTGATTCGCGCGCATCAAAATTCCAACTCAGGTAACCACCTGGCTGCTCTTCAAGCGTCGCAACCTGCTCTTCTGTTACAACTACCGCTGGCGCATCCAACTTACAACCAAACGCCCAACTAATTTCTTCTTCAGCCTGCGCTGATACAACCGTTGAACCCAAAACTAAGCCACCAGCTACGGCCATAGATGCAAATAATTTCATGTCAAACTCCTTTTTATGAATTACTCAATGTCAAAAGCAGTTTACATCCATACAAAAGACTTATCAACCCATAGAATAAAAATATATTATAAAAATCTAATATTAATAAACTCTAATTAGTTTTAATGCCATTACGGCCATTGTTCGCGTGGATTAAACCCGCGCTGTTGCGCCATTTGTTGATACCAGGCCTGGTCTTCCTCGGTCACTGCAGGTGGAATTTGAATCAATACCTGGACCACTAAATCACCGGCTGGCTTACCATAACCACGCCCTTTTAAACGCAACCGCTTGCCTGAGGGGGTATTTGGCGGCAGGGTTAATTGAATTTTGCCTTGCAAAGTTGGCAAGGTCACTTTGCCGCCCAAGGCGGCTTCCCAAGGGGTGACTGGCAAATCGAGCACCAGCTGCTCATCTTCAAAACGATAATAGGCATGCGGCAGTAAACTAATCGCTAAATACAAATCACCATGGGGGCCACCATGACGACCTGGCTGCCCTTGACCACTTAAACGGATTTTTTGACCGTTTTTTACACCGGCAGGAATCTTGACTTCCAGCGAGCGCGATTCATGACCCTTTGAAACCTTAATGCGTCGTTGCTGACCCGACATCGCCTCCTCGAGCGTGAGGCTAATGGCGACCTGCTGATCTTGTCCTTTAGCAGGCCTGGCACCGCCAAAGCCGCTGCCAAACGGATTGCCACCCGCACCGCCAAAACCACCCTGTCCCCGAAATAACGACTCAAACAAATCACTAAAGCCACCGGCACCGCCGCCCATGCCACCACCAAACATCTGCTCAAAACCCGGCGGTGGCTCAAACTGCTGACCTTGACGATAATTGCTGCCGAGCTGATCATACATGGCGCGTTTTTTATCATCACTTAAGACTTCATAAGCCTCACTAATGGCTTTAAATTTCGTTTCATCTCCGTCGGGCTTATCAGGGT
This sequence comes from Thiomicrospira sp. ALE5, assembly GCF_900112445.1. Lineage (GTDB taxonomy): Bacteria > Pseudomonadota > Gammaproteobacteria > Thiomicrospirales > Thiomicrospiraceae > Thiomicrospira. The sequence goes on from NZ_FOYY01000003.1 coordinate 1,084,339, forward strand.
GATAACGCCCAGCCAGTTTTCGATAGGCCTTTTTAATCGTGGCTGCATCGGCATTACGCTCCACACCCAGCGTTTGGTAGTAATCCTGAAATTCCATGGCATTCCTTTTTAAGCTCAATTTATGTCATTCATTATGGGGGCGATTGGGCGGTTTTCAAGCAAACCCTTATACGACAGACCTGTATTAGCAGTTGCTCAATCTAGCCAATCCCTTGATAATAACCAAGCTGACATTCGAGGTTTTTATGAGCGAACATCCTAACGCGTTATACATTCGGCCACAGGGCACGTTGCAAGTTTTATCCCAACACGAAGCAGAACAGCTTTGCGATACCAGTGAGCGAGGACTCAATGAATTATTTCGCCAGTGTTGCTTAGCCGTGCTTAATACCGGCAGCGACCTAGACAGCGGCTTAAAACTACTCGAAGAATATAAGAATTTCGATATAAAAGTTACCACGCGTGGTCGCGGTATCGAACTGATTATTTGCAATCCACCCGCCAAGGCGTTTATTGATGGCGAACTGATAGCCGGCTTAAAAGAACATCTGTTTGCGGTGGTGCGCGACCTGCTTTACACTCAAAACAGTATTTTAGATTCAGGCAAGTTTGATTTAAATAACTCCGCAGGTATTACCAATGCCGTATTCCATATGCTACGCAATGCCGAAGTCATGCACACAGACGAATCGCCCAACCTTGTGGTCTGTTGGGGCGGCCATGCGGTGCCACGTCATGAATATGAATATGCCAAACATGTCGGCTATTCACTCGGATTACGCAAGATGAATGTTTGTACCGGCTGCGGACCCGGCGTGATGAAAGCACCGATGAAAGGCGCCGCGGTTGGCCATCACAATCAACGATTTTTTAACCGTCGCTATATTGGTTTAACCGAGCCTGGTATTATTGCAGCGGAAGCACCGAATGCGGTGGTAAATGAGCTGGTGATTCTGCCCGACATTGAAAAACGCTTAGAAGCCTTTGTAAGATTAGGCCATGGCATTATTATTTTCCCGGGCGGACCTGGCACCCTTGAGGAATTGCTGTATATTCTAAGCATTCAACTCCACCCGAATAACCAAGAACAGGTGCTACCTTTAGTCCTCACCGGCAATCGTCATAGTGACGCATACTTTGAAAAAATCGAACAATTTATTGAACTGACCCTGGGTATGGAAGCGCTCTCCAAACTCAACATCATTATCGATGACCCTGAGGCGGTAGCACTCTACATGAAAGAGCAACTGAACTTAGTGCGCCAAGACCGTAAAGATACCAGTGATGCCTATTATTTTAACTGGCAGCTATATATCGACCCACCCTTGCAACAGCCATTTCATCCAACCCATGAGGCGATGGCTGGACTGAATTTAACCCGCAATCAACCGCTGCATTTACTTGCCTCTCAATTACGTTGTGCCTTTTCTGGCATCGTAGCGGGTAACGTGAAGGCCGAGGGGATTCGGGCTATTGCCGAAAAAGGGCCTTATCAACTGCAAGGCGACCCCGATATTATGGCTGCATTAGATGACCTACTGGCATTTTTAGTGGCTCAAAAACGCATGAAACTTGATGCAGCAGACTACCAGCCCTGCTATGACATTTTACGTGCAACTTTATAAAACCTAACAAGGCGTTTACTATGAATTTTGCCGATTTTGATCTTGATGACCGCCTACTTGAGGCGTTACGCGAGGTGCACTTTAACCGCCCTACCCCTATTCAACAGCAGGCCATTCCTGCATTGATGGCCGGCAAAGATGTCCTAGCCGGCGCAGCAACCGGTACCGGCAAAACCGCCGCATTTGTGCTACCGGTATTGCAACATATTATTGATAATCCACAGAGTTATTCACCCAATCCGCGCGCGCTATTATTAGCGCCCACTCGCGAATTGGCGTTGCAAATCCGCCAGGTGGTCAAATCACTCAGCCGTCACCTAGATTTGCGCTCGGTAGCGATTACTGGCGGTTTAGCCCAGGATAAACAGCGTGCTTTATTAACCCAACCTTATCAAATTTTGATTGCCACGCCCGGGCGCTTACTCAATCTGGTTGAACAAGACGAAATTGATCTATCTGAGCTCGAACTGGTGATGATTGATGAAGCCGACCGGATGCTCGATATGGGCCAAGGTCCAGATGTTTATGCACTCCTTGATGCGATTCCCGATAGCTTTCAAGCAGGGTTATTTTCAGCAACGCTATCAGGCAGTGGCATTGAACGCTTTGCACAACGCATGCTAGATGACCCAACGATTATTCAAGTCGATGCAGCCAACCACGACTCGGATCAAGTACAGCAGCTCCTTTACTTTGCTGATGACCGTGAGCATAAACAAACGCTACTGCGTACGCTACTCCAAGATGCCAGTTGCGAAAAAGCGCTGGTTTTTTGTAACAAAAAATCGCGCGCGATTGAGCTTAATGACCGGCTGAATACGGAAGGCCTGGCATCGCAGGTATTACATGGTGACTTCATTCAAGCGGCCCGTTTAGAACGAGTTAAACGCTTTAGCGAACACCCCAAACAAGTGTTAGTCGCAACAGATGTGGCTGCACGCGGACTCGATATTGCCAATATCACCCATGTGATTAACTTTGATGTCCCCTTGCGGGGCGACATCTACATTCACCGTATCGGGCGCACCGGACGTGCGCAACAGATGGGCATTGCGATTACGTTGGCAGAAGGTCATGAGCTCAAGGATATCGCGCGAATAGAGTATCACCTCAATAAGCGCTTGAATATCACCACCATGCCGGGTTTAGAAGCGCGCCTCAGTTTAAACAAACCGACGCGCGCCAAGAAAAAGCCGCACAAAAAGAAGTTGGCAAAAAAACTCGCCAAACAACCAGCTAAAAAGAGCTCCAAGCGACGTTAAAACGCATGATATAAAAAAACCTGCATATTGCAGGTTTTTTTAAAGTTTAAGCTATATCCTAAAATTCAGCCCACTCTTGATCATCTATTAGCGTTTTAGACTTCTTTTGTTCAGTTTTTACGGCTGGACTTTTTAAGGCAGGCGTATTAGCTACTTTGCTATCAGCCAAGCGTGGCGCAACACTCACACCTTCTCGTGTTTGAAAAAACTGCATCTGCTCTGATAACAGATCTGCTTGCTCACGCATACTTTCGGCGGCGGCAGAGGTCTCTTCTACCAACGCGGCATTTTGTTGCGTACCTTCATCAATTTGATTCATCGCCAACTGAAGCTGTTTTACGCCCTCAGATTGTTCTATCGACGCACTCGCAATTTGCTCGGACATTTGTGCTGCTTTTTCAATAGCACCGGTAATATTTAAAATCACATCGCCCGATTCATTGGCAAGGCGTGTACCTTGATCAATACGCGTCACACTCTCATTAATAAGCGCGGTAATATCTTTGGCTGCTTCAGCCGATTTTTGTGCAAGTGCTCGAACTTCACCTGCCACAACCGCAAAACCACGGCCATGTTCACCGGCTCTAGCCGCTTCAACGGCAGCATTTAATGCCAATAAATTGGTTTGGAAGGCAATGCCATCAATCAAGGTTACAATATCAGAAATTTTATGACTAGAAGCCTGAATCGCCGCCATAGATTCAATCGTTTGCTTCATCACTTCGGCCGCTGTCTTAGACTGCTTTTCTACTTCCCGTTCAAGCGCCGTTGCATCCGCTGCTTGCTGAGCGTTGTTTTGCACAGCATCACTAAAGCTCGTCATGGTAGCGGTACTTTGTTCAATCGCCGCCGCTTGCTGTTGTACCCGATCACTTAAATCGAGTGACCCCTGAGCGACTTCAAGCGAGGCATGGTTCACTAACTGTGCTGCATCCAGTGCAACAGCGACAACTTCAACCAACTTCCCAACGCTTTGATTCACAGCTTCGGTCAAAATTCTCAATTCACCATGATATTGGGTATCAATGGTTTTGGTTAGATCACCCTTAGACAGCGCCACAACCACTTTGGTTATGTCTGACATTGCATGCTCAAGGCCATCCATAGCTGAATTAACATTGTTTTTCATTATGGCAAGTTGACCACGCGCTTCTACCTCAACGCGGTGGCGGAACTTACCATTACTCATCTTATCCATAACTCGGTTGATATTTTCTACAACCTCATTAATGCTTGATAGGGCTTTATCAACTCGTTGACTGAAGGCATCAGGAACGCGTGGATCCATTTTGACATCAAACTGTCCTTCATTGAGCGCAGCCATCACTTTATCTAATTCAGCCATCATAAACTCAACGTTTTCTGCCGAGCCATTGACACCGCTTTTGAGATTAGCTAAATCACCGACCAAGTCTGCTTCGATGCGCTTTGAATAATCACCTTGCGCTATGGCGCCTACCACACCATTGGTTTCATTAATCGCCGATTGCACTTCAGTCAACATCGAGTTAAGACTTTGACCGATCTGATTTAGTTCATCATTGCGCTTATCAAATCGGGTCGAAAAATCCATTGTATTGGCTATATTGGTGACTTTATTAACCGTCGTGTCAATACCTGCACGGATATTTTTAATCACCGAAATAGCAAGTACCGCTACGATAAGAAAGGCTAATAACAACACCGACAATAAGGTATAGCTTAACAACTGTGCTTGACTGTTCGCATCCTCAGAAACCTGTGTGGATTGCCCAAGCAGCACGCGCCTAAAGTCTTGCCCCGCTTCTAAGGTTTGATTAAGCAGTGGATTCATTGTATTTAAGAGATGAATATTGGCATCGTGAAAACGATTCTGCTCATACATCACAATACCTTTTTTGGTTTCTTCAATATAGCGATGCGTAAGATCCAGATAGCTTTGAGCATTCGATAAAAATTCAGCCGATGCGGGGAATTCACTAAACGCCTGAAATTGTTCACTTATACGTTGATGGATACGGTGCATGTGATCAAGGTGCATTTCAGTTGGATGATCATGCAAAGCCACAATATGTGGTTGACTGGGATCATGTTGTAGCGTCAATAAATATTGATTATGATTACGTAAAATTAAGGCATCAACATTGGATAACGAACGCATTTGCGAAAGATCCTCAATATACACCATAGATTTTGTTGTTCTATCCATACCAATGTGACCAACCAAACCGACAACACTTAGTGCGGCCAAACTGACCACTGCTAATAAAATTAAACGCGACTTTATTGTCATTCTCTACACTCTTTTAACTCAGCTTAAGCTGGTACCTTTTATTTTTTAAAAATTATTTATGGCAGTTATTAGGCAACCGCTAAAAACTCACTTACTTCTTCGTAAATACCCTGATTAATCATTAAATCGACATTCAAAATAATAATCATGGTGTGATCTAACGTAGCTAAACCTTTCACAAATTCACCACTGACTCGCTTGGTATCACCAAAACTAGGTGCTGGTTGAAGTTCAGCCAAATTGACATCGTAAACATCCGAAACGCCATCAACAACCAGACCAATGGTTTTTTGTAACACTTCATCGCTACCTGAGACTTGATAGTTAAAGTGCGTAATAATCACCACCGTCGCATCGTTATAAACCACTTCACCAATTTTAAAGCGTTGACGAAGATCAACAATCGGTACCACCGCTCCGCGCATGTTTATGACGCCCTTAATGTACTCAGGCGTGTTGGGTAACTCCGTTGGCGGCTCCCAACCTCTTATTTCTTGCACGCGCAAAATATCCAAACCATAGGTTTCCGCACCTAAAATAAACGTTAAAAATTGGTCTTGAGCTTGATTAGGGGTTTCATCAACATTCTCCCCCATCTGGGCTTTTTCTATTTCCATGGCATTCTCCTTATAGAGCCATTTCAAAACATCAAACTAGCATAGCAATTAACATTTACATCTTATCAAAACTACAAGATTTAAGCATAATTGATGTTTTTAATATGATTGAATAAGCTCACGCAATAGGCTGGTAGCATACTGCCCCGCTTTCAGTTCAAACGCTATATTTAGATCATGCCTAAGCTGCTTATCCACACTAAGCCAGCTCCAACATAGTTCTTTCACCATCATACGCAGCGCCCTGCGATCCGTCTTAAGGCCTAGGCTAATCAAACCCTGGCACCAGGCCTGGTAATCCTGTAAAACACCCGTTTCTAATTGCAGTGCGTCTAAGGTCGCCGGTGATGGCTCCACTCCCACTAAAGGGCCAGTTGGATGCAGATCATACTCCAACACGCGCTGAGCTAAATCGGCACTGCCATCATCCACAAACCACTTGGTTGACCCTTCAAGCTGAAAGACATCACCCGAGCAGGCCTGGTTCCAATTCGCCTGTCGCACTCGCTCGGCAAGTACTTGATTAAAAAGAAAGGAACGTGCGGCAGAAATATACAAACTTCGCTGTGCCGGCCTTAATCGCGTCAACTCCCCAGCAAACAAACGCTGCGCCATCACTAAATTATGTTCGTTGCGACCAAAACGCTGGGGACCATAATAGTTGGGCACGCCAGCAGTAGCGATCTGTTGTAGCCGTGCATCAAGCTGAACGGGATCAGCCGTCACCTCGCGCAAGCGAATAATAAACCGATTGCCTTTTAAGCCACCGGTTTGTAATTTTCGCTGATGACGAGTAGACGACAAAATCCTAACCCCTTCAATCTGCCACTGCGCCCATTCCGGATCGACCTGCCCCGGCAAATACAAACTAAACCATTGGCGGGTGATGCCATGACGGTCTTTTAAACCGGCAAAACCGATATCACGCAACCGGATATTGGCTAACTTTGCGAGTTGTTGCGCTACCCAGTCGGTGTTTTGGCCCGCTTTTTCAACCCATAGCCACAGATGTTCACCTTGACCAGTTAATGGATAGGATAGAATTTCTTCAACTTGAAAATCAGCAAGCTGTTGTTTAAATTGTGCACAGCCTAAGGGACCACCAAACGCATAGGGGAGTTGTGCTATGTGCGACATACAAAGTCCAATAGATTAGATGTTTTCAAACACCCGTTGTGAAATAGGGAAGACACCAGGCTCGGCAGGATCGTCAAGATAGAGTCTAAGCTCTAAACGTTTAATATTGCCTGGTCGAATATAGTCATCAATAAATTGACGAGAGCCGGGCGGGTCGTCACGGCCAAGATATACATAGAAATTGCGTAATTGACAGGGATTGCTTGGATCCGACGCTTGATGACGCAACCAACTGCCACCCGCCAACTGATAACCATCAAAGGTTTCAATACTCATAGTGTGATAGATAGATTTACGCACCTTTAAGGGTTCGTTTAAACAAATCTCTAACACCCGGTTGAAGTTGCCCGATCCCCGATCAACATTCACCAAAACTTGGGCACTATCAATACTTAACGGCCCCTGTTGAGAGCAGCCTGGTAAGGTTAAAAGACCCACCGTAACGAACAACGCCATGACCGGCAGTGAAATGCGTTTAACTATTCCCTGACAACTCATGGCGTTGCTCCTAGATGATATCACTAAGCAAATTGATTAAGCCTGTTGCTGAATACCGGCAATTTGCCAGTTACCCTCACCCGCCTGTAAACGACGAATATGCCAAATTTCATTAAAGGCATGGGCATCGTCATCACGACTTTCTTTAATATAGCCGCTAAAACGAATGCTGACCACAAAATAATCACCATCAATCGACTGATCCACTAACTCACTGTTCAAAGTATCAATTTCAGTGTAGTTTTCTCCGACCACGATCTCATCCATCATCGACTTAAGCTCAGCAAATAACTCTGGCGTACAGTAACTTTCAATTTCTGACGCATCGCCTTGATCCCAAGCTTTTTGCACGCTTAAGAAATGCTGTTTTGCGCCTTCTACAAAGGCATCGGGATTAAACCAAGTCGGTGTGTCAACATGATGTAATGCATTAATACCCAAACCAGAACCAATCATTGAACCGCTATAATTCGGATCATATTGCGGACTTTGATTAACCGGACTCGCTGTCGGCGCCTCACGATATTGAGTTGGGGCTGGGGCGCGCTCTTGCGGTGCAGCTGCGCCCGCCGCACCGGCATATTGGCCTGATTGACGCGCACGCCAGGCACGAAATAGCATAAACAAGCCAAAGGCAAGCGCACCAAACAGCAAAATATCCATAAACTGCAGACCATCAAAACCATCACCAAAAAACATCCAAGCTAATAACCCACCGGCAGCCAGGCCTGCTAAGGGTCCCAACCAACGTGAAGTACCCGAGTTCGCTACTGCTTGCTGGCGCTGTGCTTGACGTTGCTGCTGTTGTTCTTGACGTTGTTGACGCTGTTGCTGTTGCTGCTGGCGCTGATGTGCCGGCATAGAGTGCTGCTTACCAAAACTGCCCCCGCCACCAAAACGCTTGGCATCGGCCGGTTGAGGCATGATTAAAATGGCCCCTAATACTAAACTGGCAAAGACTAATAGTCCGTTTTTCATTGATCTGACTCCTTATCAGCTTGATCGACCTTTAATCGCAAAAGTATAACAAAAACGACACCTAGCACGGCTAAATTCCCGCACCAGCTGATGGATACTTTATGCAAACCTTATAGTGCCGCCAAGATCGCCTCCCTTAAAACCTGATCGGACAGCACCAACGGATTGCCCAGCATACTACCCGCGCGGCAGCTTTGCAGAACCGGCGCCAGGTTATCCTGAGTTAAGCCAAAATCAGCCAAACCTTGTGGAATTTTATCGGCCACCAACTGTTCCAAAGCCATCACCAGGCCTGGTAATTCTGGGCTGCCGGTTAATAACTCGGCCACCTGTGAATATTTAGCCAAGGTCATGGCTGCATGCGGCGCATCGGAACCCAACAAAGCGTCGATATTTAAACGGGTAATCGGTGCTAATAATTTGGCGCAGACCAGACCATGCGGGGCATCAAAATAAGCACCAATCGGCCCAGCTAAACCATGCACCGCCCCCAATCCGGCATTGGCCAAAGTCATACCCGATAAACTCGCCGCTAACATTAACTGACCATAACCTTGTTGCTTGGTCACCTCATCTTCGGCCTCAATCATCTCAAATGCGCCATTAAACAACGCCATCCCCTGCCAGGCTAAGGCATCGGTTATAGGATTGGCCTTCAGCGTCACAAAAGATTCAAGCAACTGGGTGAAGGCATCCATCGCGGTTGGATAGAGCACCGCATCCGGGCAATGAGGTAAAAACGCCGGGTCTAACCAGGCCTGGTTAGCCAATAAACGCGCATCTCGAAACGACTTTTTGTATTCGCCGAGCTTTGAAATAACTGCATTTTTAGTGGTTTCCGATCCCGTGCCTGCGGTGGTCGGCACAGCGATAAAGGGCACAGGTTGTTGTTGCAGCGTTCGCCCGCAACCGACACCTTCTAAATAATCCATCACCGAATAACGCTCCGGCAGCAGGCCTGCTACCGCTTTCGCCGCATCCAATACACTGCCACCGCCAAAACCTATGACCAGTTCAATGTCTAGCGGTGCATCTGCCACCAGCTTATCCACCACCTCAGGCGAAGGTTCTCCGCGCACGATGACGCGATGCACCTCACGCTGTGCCAACACAGACTGCAAGCGCGGTTCCACAAAGTGCTGATCGGCATAACCACTGCTAATTAACATCAGTCGCTTTTGAGTCTGCGCCAAAATGGATTCCGCTAATCGGCTATCAGTACAACCCCAGCCAAATTCAATCGCCGGCATTTGCGCAAATGAAAAGCTGTTCATAACCTCTCCTAAATTCATTACGCGAACCCTAGCATCAGCTTGAGCTTGGATTCTATTTCTGTTAATTCTGGCTGGGTTAACCGCGTTATAACATCAGACTGAATGCGGTTTTTATCAATCGAACGGGTTTGTTCAAGCACAACATAGGAGGTTTTTAATAGACGTTCACGCGGCGGAATCTCAACCCTTAAAGCCGCCAACTCTGGCCAAAACTGGGTGGTCAAGGGTACCACCATCACAACCGGTAATCCCGCTTCAATCAAGGGTGTTGCGGTTAACACCACGACTGGCCTAATTTTGCCGATTTCTGCGCCTTGATTTGGATTGAGTCGGGCGAGCACCACGTCCGCGCGTACAAAACTCACTGCCACCAACCTTTTACGGCCTTATCTGGCTCGACTTCGGTGGCTGAAAACTCGCCACTCATTTCGGCGATATGCTGTTGGAGTAATGGCGAGCTTTGAATGGATTGGGCCGCCTCTACCATCGCTTGCAAAGCAAGTTCTTGTTGCGTTTGCTGCACAAAGCGCTCCAAAGCACGGCGTGCAAAATCTGAACGCGTTAATTGCTGTCTTGCCGCTAAATCACGAATTTGGTGCTCTAAGCTCTCTGGCAAACGTAAGGTTAATGTGCTCATAGCCTTCTCTCAGTACAATACGTACTACAAATTGTAACACAGCAAGCGTAATTAATAGACTACTTGGCTTTGGCGGCTAACAAGGCGCGGATTTGCTCGAGCTGCGCATTACCATGCGCTTTCACCTCTTCCTTGCTTAACTCAACACCAGGTTTGCCTTCCCACTGCAACACCTCTTGTGGCAATTCATATAAAAACCGGCTCGGCTCACAAGGCGTGTCTTCGCCATACTTACGGCGCTTTTGGGCATAGGTGATCGTCAGCGAACGCTGGGCACGGGTAATGCCGACATAAGCCAAACGTCGCTCCTCTTCCAGGCCGGGGGATTCGAGGTTTTGCTTGTGTGGCAGCATTTCTTCTTCCACGCCGATTAAAAACACATGTGGAAACTCCAACCCTTTAGACGCGTGCAAGGTCATTAGGCTAATCATGTCATGCTCTTTTTCGTCTTCGTTGCGCTCCATAATATCCATCAGCGTCATGTGCGACACCACCTTGGCTAATTTAAGCTGGTCACCGTCTTCCTCATCGGCTTTTTTAACAATCCGTTCAATCCACAGCAGCAAATCGCGCACGTTTGCTATGCGTTTTTCAGCGGTTTTAACTGAGCTGGCCGTTTCCATCAGCCAATTATCATATTCAATTTTATCTAACACACCGCGCACAAAGGCCACCATCTCAACGCCTTCGACCGACTCGGCCTCCTTAACCCAATCCAATAACACCTGCCCAAACAATTGCACGCGCTTGAGCGATTTTTCTGACAAGATTTGGGTTAACCCAAACTCTTGGGTGGCATCAAACAGGCTGATGCCTCGGTTGGTCGCATAGGTCGCCAGTTTTTCAAGCGTTGTGGCGCCGATCTCACGCCGCGGGGTATTGATAATGCGCAAAAACGCGGCATCATCATCGGGATTCACAATCAGCTTCAAATAAGACATCACATCTTTAATTTCAGCCTTATCAAAAAACGACTGGCCGCCCGATAAAATATAAGGCAAATTTTGCTCACGCAGCGCACGCTCAATTAAGCGGGCCTGGTGATTACCGCGATACAAAATGGCATAGTCGCGGTTTTTAGTGCGATGCTGAAATTTATGCACCACTAATTCCGACACCACCCGCTCGGCTTCTTGGTTTTCATTGGCGCAGGCAATCACCCGAATCGGATCGCCCATGCCCATTTCACTCCACAGACGCTTTTCAAACACGTGCGGGTTATTTGCAATCAACTGGTTAGCGCTATTCAAAATACGTTGGCTAGAGCGATAATTTTGCTCCAGTTTCACTAAATGCAAGCCGGGGAAATCCTGCTGCAACAACGCCAAGTTTTCTGGTTGTGCACCTCGCCAAGCATAAATCGATTGGTCGTCATCACCCACCACGGTCAACTTGCCGTTTAGCCCGACCAACTGGCGCACTAGTTTATATTGCGCCGCATTGGTGTCTTGATACTCATCCACCAACAAATAGCGCACTTTGTTTTGCCATTTTTCTAAAATTTGCGGCTGTTCGTTAAACAAACGTACCGGCAAACCAATCAAGTCGTCAAAATCGACTGCATTATACGCGTGGAGTTGTTTTTGATAAGCGGCATACAGCCGCGCACGCGCCTGGCCCAACGGGTCTTCAGCCATCTCTAGGGCAATTTGCGGGTCAAGATGTTGGTTTTTCCATGCCGAAATCTCCCACTGCACGCCGGCGAGCTCTTCCGGATCCAGGTCATTTTTTTTCATCAACTCTTTCAGAATTTGGCCGCTATCGGTCGCATCCATAATCGAAAAATTGGCTTTGTAATTGAGCGCCTTATATTCCTGACGAATAATGTTTAAGCCCAGATTATGGAAGGTGGACACATTTAAGCCTTTCGCCGGGGTATCGACCATCAGTTTGGTGACCCGCTCTTTCATTTCCCGCGCGGCTTTGTTGGTGAAGGTCACCGCATAAATCTGGTGCGGCTTATAGTCGTGCTTGCGCACTAAATGGGCGATTTTTTCAGTGATAACACGCGTCTTTCCACTGCCGGCGCCTGCTAGCACCAGCAAGGGCGTATCAATGTGCAATACCGCTTCAAGTTGACGGGGGTTTAAACTGTGCATTGTTTGCTGAGCATCTGATTTAAAAGGTAGAATATGATAAAACATATTGCAACGGCATGAAGCCTAAGTTCAAGGAGTCGCCATAATGAAGCCAGCATTTTTTCCGCACTATACGGTCCAAGATTACGAGATATGGCAAGGCGACTGGGAATTAATTGGCGGATTTCCGGTTGCGATGTCGCCTGCGCCGGTGATAAGTCATCAATATGTCAATGGTGCTTTCTTCCGCCATTTTGACGAACAACTTGAAAACTGTGCCAAGTGTCACCCACTACAAGAATCAGATTGGCGTATCTATGACGATACTGTGGTACGCCCTGACACGGTGATCGTATGCTATAAGCCCGACAAGTTTTTAACTAAGCGCCCGGAACTCATTATCGAAGTACTCTCCCCTTCGACGGCACGCCTAGATGAAACCACCAAACTTGAACTCTATCAAACCGAAGGGGTACCTTATTACATTTTGGTTGATCCAACCAAACTGATCGCCAAGGTTTATCAGCTCAAGGATGGTCGCTACATTAAAGTGAATGATTTCATTAATGGTCAGTGCTCTATCGAACTGAGTGACTGTGCATTTGAATTGGATTTTGGTTTAGTATTTGACCGCGTGCGCAAGGTACTGGATTAAAAGGACAAAAATACATTTGCCCAACTCGACTGGCGCTAAACAACCACAATTAGGAGAAACCATGAAGCTTGAAACTATTGCATTACATGGCGGTTATCAGCCGGAAGACACCACCAAGTCGGTGGCAGTGCCGATTTATCAAACCACATCGTTTGCGTTTGATGATGCGCAACACGCAGCCGATTTATTTGACCTCAAGGTTGCAGGCAATATCTACTCGCGCATTATGAACCCGACTAATGCGGTACTGGAAAGCCGTATCGCTGCAATGGAAGGCGGCATAGCAGGCCTAGCGGTGTCGTCCGGCATGGCCGCGATTACCTACACCATTCAAACCCTGGCCGAAGCCGGTGATAATATTCTCAGCACCGGCGAACTTTATGGCGGCACTTACAACCTGTTTGCCCACACCTTGCCGCGCCAAGGATTAGAGGTGCGTTTTTTTAACAAGGATGCCGCAGATAATGAGATCGCACAGCTGATTGATGCCAACACCAAGCTGCTCTATTGTGAAACCGTCGGCAATCCATCCGGCGGCATTGCCGATATTGAACGCTTGGCAAAATTAGCGCACCAACACGGCATTCCGCTGGTCGTCGATAACACCGTGGCATCACCGGTACTTTGGCGACCGATTGAACAGGGCGCGGATATTGTGATTCATTCGGCCACTAAATATATTGGCGGCCACGGCACCACCATTGGTGGCGTGATTGTCGATTCCGGAAAATTCCCCTGGGCAGAGCATGCCGAGCGTTTCCCGTTATTGAATACGCCGGATGTGTCTTATCATGGCGTGACCTACACCCAGGACTTTGGCGCGGCAGCGTTTATTGCGCGGTGTCGCGTGGTACCACTGCGTAATATGGGCGCGGCCTTGTCACCGATGAATGCGTTCCAATTACTGCAAGGTTTGGAAACCCTGGCTTTGCGCATGGAGCGAATTTGCGACAACACGCAAAAAGTTGCTGAATTCTTAGCCCAACACCAACAAGTGGCTTGGGTGAACTATGCAGGCCTGGCGAGCCACAAAGACTACGCACTGGCCAACAAGTACTTAAATGGCAAAGCCTCCGGCATTCTCAGTTTCGGCTTAAAATCGGGGCGTGAAGGCACGCGTCAATTCTATGACGCGCTGCAAATGATTATTCGTTTGGTGAATATTGGTGATGCCAAATCTTGTGCCAGCATTCCGGCAGAAACCACCCATCGCCAACTTAATGATGCAGAACTCAAAACTGCCGGTGTGTCACCGGAAATGGTACGGTTATCTATTGGCATTGAACATATCGACGACATCCTCGCCGATATAGACCAAGCCCTCACCGCGGCTAAAGCTTAAAGCAAAAATCCCCGCTTCACCAGGCCTGGTGAAGCGGGGATTATTCGCTGTTTTTACAGGCTTTATAAAAATCTTAAACCTGTGACTAACACTTATCCGTTGGGCAGCTTGAGCAACCGATTTGTTTTTTATTAAAAATCCGCTGATACAACATCACCGCCACCAAGGTGCTAATCACACTCAACGCAATCAGCGGCCAAAACGCCGGAATCATCTCCCAACCGACCGCCAAGGTGATCTCGCTGTGCGCATCCAAACGCTCTACCAAATGCCAATTTTCTAAATGGCTATCTAAATAATAAATCAACAACCCTACCGCAATAATCAGCGCCACAATACACATTTACATTTCTCCTAATAGATGACACAACCAGGCCTGGTTGTTGATCGAACAATTTCCATTTGATATCTAGCACCGCCATCAGCTCATTGCCACGATAAATCATCAGATTTATAATTGTGACTCCGAAAGCGCAAGCTTTTTAAACCGACATTAATAAACTCATTAATCACTTGAGTTGAAATCATGCTAGGCTGGCCAAATAAAACACTGTTCGCCCTTTCCGCCTTTTCTGCTTCTGTGCTTGAGTAGGCATAGATGAGTATATTCGTGTCGAAAAAAAGCCTTCATTGCTTAACGCTCATTCGCTTCATCACGATTAAACTTGAAGTCACGAGCATCAATCGCTAATGCCGATAAACGCTGACGTTCCCTAGGCGCATCGTCGGTTTCGATAACAACTCGAGCATGCTTGTTTTTAAACTGCTCAAAATTCGAAATCTTGAGATATTCATTGACCACATCGGCTTCAAATTCAATGGCATACATTTTAATCAACTCATTTGTTAACACTTAGTATAAGGTATTTATGACAATTTTAAGATACTACCCTTGCAATGGGCGTGAGCTCTACATGAATTAGTCAAGAAATTACAAATGCCCTGTTTTTACCCAAATCAAGGTGTCTTGCTCAACATAGGGATGATGACGACTTGCATGCGGACTGCGCAACCAACTGCCTTTAGGATAGCGACCGTGCTCATCAATAAACTCTCCCTCCAGTACAAAAATTTCTTCACCACCATAATGCGTATGAGGCTGAAACACCTCACCAGCAGGCCACCAAACCAAAGCCGTATGCTCAGTGCCATACTGATGCAATCCCATCACCTTGAGTCCACCATGCCCCGCTTGCCAGGCCTGCCCTTGTGTATTTATCGCCAAAGTCTGGGTATCGCCCGGCTGAAATTGCTCCAGTTTCACAAACAACACGCAGCCCTCTTTGGAAAACGGCGCATGTTGCGAACCAGGCGGATTGCGTAAATAACTACCGGCGGGATAATCGCCACACTCATCAGAAAACACCCCTTCCAACACAAAAATCTCTTCCCCTTGAGGGTGTTGATGCGGTGGAAAAGCCGAACCGGGCATAAACTGGACAACACTGGTGGTGCGACCAGACTCGGCGGCCTCACGCTCCAACGGTTTGCGCTGCACACCATCGGCACGACTGCCAAACCAGGCCTGCTTGGTGGTGTTCACCAGGACACGCTGGGTTAAATCTAAGTTTATTTCGTCCATTACCATTCCTTTCACTGATCTTAAACCTACTTGACCACCTTCGCTTATAATAGAAGTTCTTATTTACGAGATGTGTATAAAATTATGGCCAGCATTGCCGAACTCAAACAAGACCTCACCATTCAAACCCAGCTACTAGGCACGCCACTTACCTTTAAAACGACCTGGGGCATTTTTAGTCCACGAGAAATTGATGCAGGAACCCTACTTCTACTGCGCTATTTAAACATTCAACCTGATGAAGTCGCCCTAGATATTGGCTGTGGTTACGGCCCTATTGGCTTGGCTATTGCAGCCAAGGCGCCTCAAGGACAAGTTCATATGGTCGATAAAGACTTTGTCGCTGTGGATTATGCCAATAAAAATGCCCGTTTAAATGGCTTTGATCATGCCAAGGCTTACTTATCCAATGGATTAAGCGCGGTGCCCAAGGAAATACAATTTACGACCGTCGTGTCAAATATTCCCGCCAAGGTCGGCAAGGAAATGTTGAGTATTCTATTGCACGATATTCATACTCAACTAGCACCGGGCGGCCAATTAGTCGTCGTGACAATTAACGGATTACGAGACTACATGAAGCGTAATTTTAAAGAAGTCTTTGGTAATTACGAAAAAGTCAAGCAGGGCAAGGATTACACGATATCGAGAGCGGTTAAATCGGAGTAGAAAAACTGGACATAGATTAAAAAAACTGGACATGAAAGCTTGAAAATACCTTCCAACTGGTCTTAAACTGGACTCAAAAAAAGGGCAAGCTTATGACCAGATCAGCTACAAAAATCATCAAAATAAAATCTGAAACCAACAGAATTAAACTCACCGACAAAGCAGCATGCGGCCTAAAACCAAGATCAAGAGTTTATGCTGTTTGGGATGACATAGTTCCCAACTTGCACATCCTTGTTCAGCCAACAGGCAATAAGGGTTTTTATGTTAGAAAGAACAGCAAGAAGAGAAAGCTTGGTGAAGTTGGCATCATAACAGTTGATGAAGCTAGAAAAGCTGCAAGACTTGCACTGGCTGAAGGAATTGAACCTTCAAGACATATTGGCAAGTCACTTGAAACAGCATTTGATGAGTATTTAAAAAATAAAAAACTTTCTAAAGGATTTGGATCAAACCTAAACCAATGCAAAAGAGTGTTCTCCAAACTCCTTCAGAAGCCCATCACAAGCATTTCTAAGCAAGACATAGCCAATGCCATATCTTCAGCAAAAAAATGCAATGGCGGCCCTATGGCGGACTCTACAAAGGATTCTGCGTTAAATGTTCTCTCATCCGTGTTTAGTTACCAAATAGCAATTGAAGCCATAGATGACAATCCAGTAAAAAACATTAAAAAAAGAATACCTAAGCTCAAGATACACAAAAGAACCAATAGACTCAGCAACACTGAAGAACTTTCAGCTTTCACACAATGGTATTTTCAATTTGAGGGTATTACAGCATCAAACCTTCCAACAGGCATCTCTTACAAGAACATCCTAGACTTCAAGCTGACAAGACTAGCAGGCCTGTTTTTATTACTCACTGGTTGCAGAATCAGCGAAGCATTAAATCTTAGAAAAGAAGATATCAAAACTGATAACGGCACAGACACAAACGGAAATACCAAACCATTCACACTAACATTCAGAGAAACCAAAAACGGTACCGACCTTACACTTCAAATGCCAACCCACCTGTTCTTAGTTATCCAAGAAGCCATGACACTCTCAAGTGCAGACAACCCTTTTGTTTTCAGAGCCAACAACACTTCAGAAGGCAGCATGTATTCTCGAATCGAAAGATCACTTGCAAAGATTCAGATTAATAGTGAACCGCTCAACCCACACGATTTAAGACGCACTGCAGCCTACCTCATGGCATTTGCAGGCATACCAGAGCCAGATATAGCGGTAGTTCTTAATCATCACTCAGGAAGCATGACAGAGCGCTATATTGGCGAACTGACAGATAGAACATTTGGCATTCTTGGCAGATATCACAGCTATCTAAATAGACTAATTTACCTTGATGATGATCAATATAGACACTATGGACTAGCCTTATATACTGGTTCAAGTAGCGATTCCACCGAGACAGTTCCGCTTAAGGAAATTTATAACAAGGAGCATATGAAGGAAATTGACACAAGACATTACTACTCTTAATATCTCTTATATTCAGGTATAAATGCACTACTATAAAAAACTTTATTCAGTCATTTTGATTTGAGAACATAACATGAACAATCTTACGGCACCATTAGCTATTATTATTTCAGCCATCATAATTGCAGCCTCAATTTTTTTCGGCCTTGGCGGAGTTTATGAGGTGAAGCCTGGCAATGATGGAACCTTGATAAAACATAATAAGATCACAGGAAGCACCAGTCTCCACTATTGCCGCTTTGACAGATGCCTTAGATCAGTTAAGGTTGAATAAAACCATGTCATTAGACATCCACCTCAACCACCCCAACATAAATCAACTTAATGGGAGACTGACCACCGACCTTAGCACTCACTACACTCACCATCAAGCAACTTTAGGCAAAAGATCAAAAAGAGGTGACGTAATTGCCAAGCAAGCCAGAATTGCAGCATCCATAATACTCAAGCTCATACAATTAGATGATAAAAGCTTCAATATCTCACTTTCTAAAAGACGACTGGACAAAAGAAAAACAAGGTATGACAACAAAGACGAAAGTTATAACAATGTCAAAGAAACACTTGTGGCCTTATCAAATCTAAGAGCTATTGTAATAAAAATCGGAAGAACAGAATTTCAATTTACACATGGACAAGAATTTGAAACTGTTGTTCTAAGGCCATACAACAAAGTTCCTACATCAATTACAAAAGGCGAAAACTTTCTTAACTATGCGGACATAATTGATGAAGATAAAATTTTTAAACACCCAATCGAACTTATACAGATAAGGGAAAAAACCAACAGCAAGAAAAAACAAAAGAAAAACATCAACTACAGGGAAACAAGCCAACATTCTCAGCTAAGAACTAACCTTGAAGAAATCAACCGTTTTTTAGCTACACAAAGCTATTCCTATAACGGCACAAGCATTCCATTTAGACCACTATACAGGGTTTTTCATAACGACCTTAATCACTGGGGGCGATTTCAGAACACTGTATTTGAATACGATAATACAAGATTAAATAGACACCTATACAGAATCAACGGACAGGATCTGCTTTCTGTAGACTTTCACGCATTTGCGCTTGCAACACATTCAAGCCTACAGGGTGAAGAATTAAACCAAGATGCAGACCTTTACCAACAAGGCAGACTTTGTTTGCTACCAAGAGAATTTGTTAAGGTAATGGTTCAAAAAATACTCAACTCAACAACCACTATCACTAGACTTTACAGTGGCGGCAGGAAGCTTCTTGAAGAAGAAAGAAACACATATAGAAATAAGAAGGCAAGCTTAATAATTAATTTAATCTACACTGAACATCCAGCCTTAAGAACCAGGCCTGCTCAATGTCTGATTAACATAGAATCAAAAGTTTTAGAACACATCTTACTAAGCTGCACTAGAAACAATATACCTGCCATACCTCTTAATGATGCAATATACACAACAGAACAACACATTGGACAAGTAACAGAATTTTTTAATGAAGCAACAACCAGCATAATTGGAAGACCTATACCCTTTAGAGTTACATAAATTACAGAGTTAACAAGATATCTAAGCATTAGTAAAAGATACAGATTAAGCAATGATCTTAAAGATATTCTTAACGGGATTATTCATAATATGGGGGTAGTTAATCACCTATCCATTCACCTTAAAAAACTGTACCAGAGGCAGGTAAATGAGTAAACGAACACATTATGACAACCTAAAAATAAGCCAAAACGCAAGCCTCCAAGAAATAAAAGCCGCTTATAGAAAATTAGCAAAAAAACATCATCCTGATCGGAATAATAACTCTGATGAATCTATCAGAATTATGAAAATACTAAACTCAGCTTATGAGACATTGACAGACCCATTGAAGAGACAAAAACACGATACTTGGATCAAAGAAGAATCACAAATGATTAAAGATACCGATGAAGCTATCAAATATATGCTTTATCTTAATGAGCAAGCTAGGCTTGCAGAATGGGCAATGAGACCACAGACAACAGCATTTGAATATTTCCATGAGATTTTTATGGAAATCTGGATGATATTTATATTTGCGATTGGAACATCATTATTGATATTACACTGGATAATGGATATTAATAATGCATCAATATTCTTTATCTCAGGTATCCTTGGATTGATTGTCGCCTTCAAGTACTTCAGAATTAATTTTTATAAACAGAAAAAAAAAGCTGAACAACGAATTGAGATTTATAACGACCTACTTCCACACATGTATAATCAAATATTTATGACAAAAAATTATGACCCATCTAAACTTCAAGCTATACTTGATAGCCAATAATTAGTGAGTACGGAACTAAAATGTTTACAAACACACTTGAAACGGGAAATATTATAGCCTTAGCTTTTTTAATTTATGCTAACACTGTAATGCTTGAAGCAGTCATAAGAGCACACAGATTGCCTGCATATATGAACCCACCAGTCCTAAACACAGGATATGCAAGCTTTATTTTCTTACTATCCATACCAACTGGAATATGGCCCGCTGTCTATGTAGGGATTCATGATGGGCTTTTAGCAGGTTTTCTTGCATGGATTCTATTTATGATCACAGGGCATATACTTGGATTTTTAATAAGAGTAAAAACCTTAGTTGGATTTCATTTTCACCCTGCAACAGCTCTTATGTTTACTGGGTACTTTCTGACAATAAAACCCTTTTTCACGTAGGATTGAAATGAAAAATATATTTAACACACTTGGGTTAATTCTAATATTAATATGGGCGATTGGTTTTTCAATAAACTTAGTAAGCAATGAGCTTAAGTTAAGAAAAAACTGCATCAATAATGATAACTTTATAGCATCATTTATTGTTTGCCCAGATGATAAACCAAATCTTCACAAGGTTTTTAATGCGGCTTTATGGCCTGTGAAACTTATCTCAATTGCAGATTTTATCGAAATTGACTATAGCAGTGAATATGAAAAAATAATTAAAAACACCGATCTTAACGATCAATATCAAAATGATTTTGAGAATTTTCTTGCAAAAGAAATGTTAGCGCCAATGTTAAGAAATCCTACCTTAGCTGAAAACAACCTTCTCAGATTAGCAAGAGATGGCGACCCAATCGCTCAATATACTTATGCCGTATACCTATCCGAAGTAAAAGGCAATGACCTAGAAGTCATTAAAGAAGCAACGAAATGGCTTCAGGTATCTGCCAAATCAGGCTACCCACCTGCCCTTCATCACCTTGGGGTCATTTATCTCTTTGAAAAGAAATACAAGAAAGCACATGATTATTTTCTTGAAGCATCGCTACAAAACTACTCTGAAAGCATTTATCAATTAGCTGGATTAATAGAAAATGGGAATGGAATTAAACAAAACTTCAATACTGCGTTTATGCTTTACCTGAAAGCATCACTTAATGGTCACGAAGCATCACAGTTAAAAATGACAGAATTACAAAAAAAATTGAAATAATCTCAACCAATTAAACTTTACAAAAGGATTCTAAAAAATGAAAAAATCAATCCATAACTTCAAGTTATTACCTGTAGCTATAACACTGATAGCACTTACAGGTTGTGCTTCAGTAACACCCTTAAACAGCGAGAATACAACTAGCGGTTGCAATGTTAAAGTCTTTTCATCTAAAGATAGCGCTCTTGCACAAGGCGAAATTAATGAATTATGTGTTATCACTGGCACAAGTGCATTTAGCTTTTCGCACACAGTTGCAACTGCAATCAATAAGCATAAAAATAAAGCTTGTGATTGTGGTGCTGATAATGTTTACATACAGCATCAAGACGCTGGCACAATGGGCACAGCTTCTGTAACTCTAGTTGGTTTCACCTTTGTTAATAATTAAAATACTGCAGAAAATATTTTCTTCTATTGCATAAGAGGATTAGCCATACCACCCCCCCTGCATACCCTTAGATCAAACAAAGACAGCTTGGCGCGAGGCATTGCTTTTAAAGCATACTTCTCACTGAAAACAAAATCAGCGGCCTTAGATCAACTGGACATAAATTGGACATGGACTAAATATAAAATAGCTATAACCTACTTAATTATAAAGGTTAACGCGATATTAATTAATTACATGAAGCGTAATTTTAAAGAAGTCTTTGGTAATTACGAAAAAGTCAAGCAGGGCAAGGATTACACGATATCGAGAGCCGTTAAAGAATAAAAACGCTCAACAGTTTTTAAATCAGCCAAAAAACTGTTGCACATAACGCGCCACGCCGTCATCAGCATTGGATGGTGCTTGAGCGGCGTGGCAGCAGGCCTGCTTCAGTCCGGCATGGGCATTAGCCATTACTACCGGATGGCCGGCCAACTGCAACATATCGACATCATTTAAGCCATCGCCAAATGCCATCACCTCTTTCGGGCTTAGGCCGTGGCGGGTTAATAGAGCTTGCAAGGCCGCGCCTTTGGATACCCCTTGGTTCATCACTTCTAAATAAATGTCGGTGGTGTAGGTGATATAGAGCCGGTCGCCGAGTTGTTGCTCTAAGCGGGCTTTGAGTGGTGCCAGGGCGTCGGGGCTGGCATTAAAATAAAACTTGTCGATATGCCGGTGAGAAATTTGGGCAAAATCGGTGATGCGATAGGCAAAGCCCGAGGCATGGTGAATGGCTAATAGCGGTTCGTTGGGCTGTTCTACCAGCCACAGGTCTTGTTGGTAAATATTGCGATGCACCGCAAACCCGGCAGACAGCGCCAATACCTGCGCAACCAGTTCGGGATGGATGTGGTTTTCATAAATTAACTGCTGCTGCGGATTGTGCACGCGCGCGCCATTGGAGGTAATCAGGGTAATCGGTAGGTTGAGTTGCTGGGTAAGCAAATAGACATCTTGGTAATGGCGACCGGTGGCAATCGCCAGTTGCACGCCTTGTTGGTGCAACTGCGCCAAGGCCGCTTGATTGGCGGGTGAGATAACATGGTCGGGGTTAAGCAACGTGCCATCTAGGTCGAGCACCAGCAGTTTAATCATGTTGCGCGCCTTGTTGTGCGTTTTGTTGTGCGTTTGGCTGTGCGCCTTGCAAAAAAATCTGAATCGCTTGTTCTAAGACCGCGTCACATTGGGCGGGAGTGAGGGTTTCGCCAAACAGTGCTCGAAAGTGCAACGGGCCTTTAATCATTTCAACAAACTGAAAGGCGGCGATTTCGCAATCGTGAATCTGCAGCAGGCCTGCGGCTTGTTGTTGGCTTAAAAAGCGGCTCAGAATTTTATTTAGCCGATTAGGGCCATATTGCATAAAAATCCGTTGGATTTCCGCTTGGTCAGCGCCCTGCTCGGTTAATACCAAGCGATAAATCGCCAGGGCATCGGGTTCGAAGATCATGTGCTGAAGTTGGCGACCAAAATTGCGCAGTGAGGTGGGCAGGTCATCGACCCAAAGGCCTTTTTCTTCAAAGTCGGCAAAGGCTTCGCAGGTGGCTTTTTGAAAAAAGGCTTCAAACAAACCCAGTTTATTGCCAAAAAATTTATACACCGTGCCCAACGAGCCGCCGGAGCGTTTAACAATTTGATTGACACTGGCGCGCGCATAGCCCTGCTCGACAAACACTTGTTTGGCGGCGTCTAAAATTTTTTCATGGCGTTGATAGCCACGTTTGGTTTGAGGGGTTGGGTCTAATTCCATCGGCTAAGTAGGCTGTTAATGAAGCGTTCATTATAGCGAATTTATAGCGATTTATTGCACAGAGGTTAGCTTGCAAAAAGTGTAACGAATGCTACACTACATTTCTTTTTTTGTTAATCAAAGGTTATTGGATTAGGGTTATGAATCAGTCATCTGCTCGCGGTACGGGTTTCAATCGCTTGGTTACATGGTCTTTGGGCGTGGGCTTGTGTTTAATGGCTCCCTATGCAATTGCGAATGCGCAGGCCGATGCGCCGCCACCCATGCCGGTGCAAGTGCAGGTGATTGAGGCGACAAATGTGGCGCTGAATTATGAGTATCCAGCGCGGGTGCAAAGTGCGAATCAGGTAGACATTCATGCTCGAGTGAGTGGCGTGTTGTTAAAACAGCACTTTAATGACGGCGATGCGGTCAAAAAAGGCCAGCTGCTCTACAGTATTGAAGATCGGATTTACCAAGCCGCGGTGGATCAAGCGCAAGCCCAGGTGTTGATGGCGCAGGCGCAATTACGCCAAGCAGAGCGCGAAAAGGTTCGCGTAGAAGGCTTATTTAAAGAACAAGCCGTCAGTGAGCAAGAACGCGATCAGACGATTTCGGCTTATGAGCTGGCACAAGCAGGCCTGGTGGGTGCGCAAGCAGCGTTGCAATCGGCCCAAATTGATTTGGATTACACCCAGGTGCGCGCACCGATTAATGGCATTACCGGCCAAAAGCAACAAACGATTGGCGATTTAGTTGGTCGTGATTATAACCGCAGTCTTTTAACTACCCTCACCCAACTAGATCCGATTGAAGTGCATTTTACGATTGGTGAGCGCGAGTTTATTGAGCGTCAGCAACAGTTACAACAGGGGATTTTGCGCTTTAGCCAAGGCGAACAACTGAGCGCGCAGGTAACCCATTTGGGTAATCAGCTAACGGGGGTGATTGATTTTGCTGATCATCAAATTAATCCACACACCGGCAGTGTCAGTTTAAGAGCGCGTTTTGCTAACCCAAATGCCGCACTGCTGCCGGGTGCGTTTGTGCGTATTCAGCTCGGCGGCATTGAGGCGGTCGATGTGATTCAAATTCCGCAATCGGCGGTGCTGCAAATTGGCTCGCAGGCGTTTGTCTATGTGATCAAAGATGGCGCAGCGCAAATGGTACCGGTAGGTTTGCAACGCGCGGTGGGACAAACCTGGTTGGTGGACAGTGGTTTAGCGGTGGGCGATCAATTGATTTTAAACAACCTGATTAAATTGCGCCCCAATACGCCGGTTCAAGCTGTGCAAGCTAGTCACAGCACAGACAACCCACCCACCGCTGAATAATTCGCCTAGGAGCCTTGTCGATGTTTTCTAAATTTTTTATCGAACGCCCGGTGTTTGCGATTGTCATGTCGGTGATTATTGTATTGGTGGGCTTAATGAGCTTGCGCGATTTACCGATTTCCGAATACCCCGAAATTGTGCCGCCACAAATTACCGTGTCAACCAGTTATCCCGGAGCCAGTGCCGAAACCATTGCTGAAACGGTGGCCGCGCCGCTAGAGCAACAGCTGAATGGCATTGAAAATATGCTGTATATGAATTCGGTCGCCTCCTCGTCCGGTACGGTCACGGTAAGCCTGACCTTTGAGGTGGGCAGTAATATTAACGAAGCCTTGATGGATGTGAATAACAAGGTGCAATCGGCCATTAACCGCTTACCGGAGGAAGTCCAACGCGTTGGGTTACAGGTGAATAAACGCTCACCGAGCTTATTAAAAGTGATTGCGATGTATTCTGAAGATGCCAGCCGCGATACGATTTTTATGGCCAACTATGGCTTGATTAATGTGGTGGACGAGCTTAAACGGATTCCCGGTATTGGTGAAGTGCGCCAATTTGGGGCCAAAGACTACTCGATGCGCATTTGGCTAGACCCCAATCGGATGGCGCAATATGGCATCGCGCCGGGCGATGTGGCGCGGGCGATTCGAGAGCAAAATTCACAGTTTGCCGCTGGGCAAATTGGTCAAGAGCCGCTATTTAATGAACAGGCGTTTACCTACACGATTATTACCGAGGGGCGCTTAAATCAACCCGACCAATTTGAGAATATCGTGCTGCGCGCCGATGACGATGGCGGGATGCTGCGGATTAAGGATGTCGCCCGTGTGGAGCTGGGGGCTGAGCTGTATAACTTTGAAGCAACGTTTAACGGCAAACCGACCGTGCCGATTGGGATTTTCTTGCAGGCCGATGCGAATGCGTTGGAGGTGTCGAAGCTGGTAGATGACAAGATGGCCGAGTTGGCCGAGCGTTTTCCACAGGGCGTGAATTACGCGATTCCTTACGACACCACCACTTTTGTTAAGGTGTCGATTCAGCAGGTGTTTTATACCTTTATTGAAGCCTTGATTCTGGTGTCGTTTATTGTGTTTTTGTTTTTACAAAACTGGCGCGCGACCTTTATTCCGCTCTTGGCGATTCCGGTATCGGTGATTGGCACCTTTATTGGGTTTGAACTGCTCGGTTTTTCGATTAACCAGCTGACGCTATTTGGGATGATTCTGGCCATCGGCATTGTGGTGGATGATGCGATTATTGTGGTGGAAAACGTCGAACGGATTATGCGCCAAGATAAGCTGAATGCCAAAGATGCAACGATTAAAGCGATGCGCGAGCTGACCAGCCCGCTGATTGCGATTGTGTTGGTGCTATCGGCGGTGTTTATTCCGGTTGGGTTTGTTGGTGGGTTTACCGGCGAAATGTATAAACAGTTTGCGATTACGATTGTGGTGTCGGTGGCGATATCAGGCCTGGTGGCGCTGACGCTGACGCCGGCGCTCTGTGCCAATATGCTCAAAGAGCACGATGATAAACCCAGTCGATGGTTTGGTTGGTTTAACCGTTTGTTTGAGTGGCTGAGTGACCGTTTTAGTGACGGGGTGGCGAAGGTGATGCGCTATAGCTTGCTGAGTTTGCTGTTGTTTGTCGGCTTGGGGTATCTCGCGGTGCAACAATTGCAGGCTCTGCCATCGAGCTTAGTGCCGCAGGAAGACAAGGGCAGTATGTTTGTGGTCAGTTATTTGCCCCCTGCCGCATCCCTTTCTCGCACGATTGAGGTGCGTGATCAGGTCACCGAACAGGTGTTGGCGCATCCGGCGATGGAAAACTTTATTCATTTTGCCGGTTTTGATTTGCAAACCTTTACCAACCGCACCGATTCGGCCGCTGGGTTTGCGACCCTGAAGCATTGGGACGAGCGCAAAAGCCCCGATATGCATATTGATGGGGTGGTCGGTCAGTTGTTTGGCCAGTTTATGCAAAATGATCAAGCCTTTAGCCTGCCGCTGGCGATGCCGACGATTATGGGCATGAGCATGACCGGCGGGGTAGAAGGGTATTTGCAAAACCGCATCGGTGCCGATTATCAACAGCTTGGCGAGGTGATGGATCAGATTGTGGCGGCTGCGAATCAGCGCCCGGAACTGCAACGGGTGCGCACCACCTTCTCGACTAAAACGCCGCAATATCAAGCGATATTGGATCGAGAAAAAGCTAAAACCCTACAAGTGCCGATTAACGAAGCCTTTGCGGCGATGCAAGCAACCTTTGGTAGCCTGTATGTGAATGATTTTAACCTGTTTGGCCGCACCTTCCGAGTTAATTTACAGTCTGAAGGTGACTATCGTGAAAGCGCCGACAATCTGAAGGATGTGTTTGTGCGTTCTAGTCGCGGCGAGATGATTCCGCTGGATAATCTCATTCGCTTTGAGCGCATTACCGGCGCGGATGTGGTCGATCGTTTTAACCTGTTTCCAGCGGCTAAAATTATGGCTGAACCACAACCGGGCTTTACCTCTGGCGATGCGATGATGGCGTTGCAACAGGTGGTCGATGAGATTGCGCCGGATGGCTTTACACTCGGCTGGGTGGGCGAAGCCTATCAAGCGGATGCCGCAGCAGGGAGTGGTACGCAAGCGTTTTTATTTGGTCTGTTGATTGTGTTTTTGATTTTAGCGGCACAATATGGTCGCTGGACCTTGCCGTTAGCCGTGGTAATGGCGGTGCCGTTCGCGGTGTTGGGCGCGGCCTTGGCGACCCAATGGCGCGGGCTGGACAATGACATTTATTTCCAGCTTGGTTTGCTGACGTTGATTGGTTTGTCGGCCAAAAATGCGATTTTGATTGTGGAGTTTGCGATGCAAAAACGCGCACAGGGTATGGAATTAAGGTTGGCCGCGATTGAAGCGGCGCGGATGCGCTTCCGCCCGATTGTGATGACCTCTCTCGCCTTTACCATGGCCGCGATTCCGCTGATGATTAGTGAAGGCGCGGGAGCGGCGGCACGTAATGCGGTCGGCACCGGCGTGGTGGGTGGGATGATTCTCGGTACCTTCTTAGCGCCCTTGTTTATTCCAATGTTCTTCCACTGGATGGCGAGCTTTTCTGAATGGTTTGATCGCAAACGCCAAACTACGCCTAAAGGAGCCGTTTAATGCGTGCAATTTTTAGTAAAACTTCGCGGATGACACGGCTGGCAAGCGCCATTGCCTTGGCTAGCTTAGCGACTGGCTGCTCGCAAATTCCAAGCTATCAAGCGCCAGAAGTCCCCCTTCCTGAAACGGTGACGCTGGCACAATTCCAGCAGTCTTTAAGTCTGGATGAGCAGGCCTGGTGGCAGGCCTTAGTGGATGAATCCCTGGCGGATTTGTTAAATCAGGCGCTGGCGCATAATTATGACTTAGCAGTGATAGACCAACGTTTAGTGCAGGCGCAAGCAGCGATTACGCGCGGGCGTGCCGATAGTCTGCCCAGACTGGATGCCCAAGCCGGTATTGGGCGGCAACAAACGTCTGATAATGCGTTTCCGACTAATCAAGGGGCTGAGTTTGATCGGTTTACCCTAGAGGGGTTAATCAGCTACGAGGTGGATTTGTGGGGTCGGGTGCGGGCTAATCAACAAGGTTTAGCGGCGCAATTTGAGAGTTTGCAGGCCGATCGTCAGGCGGCACGATTGAGTTTAATGGCCGGTGTAGCCCAGCATTATATTGATTTATTAGCACTAAATGAAATGGTGGCGATTGCGCAAAATACGGTGGGGTCTCGTGAGCAAAACTTGCACCTGCGTCAGCGACAATTTGAGTTGGGACGTTTAACGCCGCTGGCCGTGCAACAGGCTGAGGTGGAGTTAAGCCGAGTTCAGGTCGAGTTAATCGGTCTTAAACAACAGCGGGATCGGCATTATTTGGCGCTAAGTCTGTTAGTTGGCGATAATCCGGTGCAGCAGCTTGCGCGGCTGAATCAACAAACCGACCATGCGACTCGTTTTATTGATCACACACTGCCGGCACTCAACCTTGATTTGGATGCCGAGCGCCTGTTGCAGCGTCCAGATGTGATGGCGGCCGAGCAACGTTTAATCGCAGCTAATGCCGACATTGGTCAGGCGCGCGCGCGTCTGTTTCCAAGCCTTAAACTGAATGGTTTGTTGGGCTTGAGCAGTACTGAACTGACCAATTTGTTCGATAGCGATGCCTTGCAATGGCAAGTGAGCGCTGGGTTATTGGCGCCGATTTTTAATGCCGGCTCATTACGGGCTCAGGTTCAGATTGCAGAAGCTGAACAACGTATTCGCTTGCTGGATTATCAACAAACGCTGCGCATTGCGTTTACAGAAACCTTGGATGCTTTGTCGATTGAACAGCGTACCCAGGCCCAATTGGTCGCGCAACAACGCCAACTTAATGCCTTGCGCAACTCGCTTGATTTAGCACAAAAACGCTTTGATGCCGGCTATTCGAGTTATTTGGAAGTGCTGGATGCGCAACGGGCATTGTTTGATGCCGAAATTGCCATGGTTAATAGCCAGCGCAATCAACTAAATGCACGCATTGGCTTATACAAAGCACTCGCCAGCACGCCACCTTTGGAGTGAGGTGAGCGCGTGATGAGGGGACGAAAAAATTAGCGCGTGGTCCGTTGATTATCAGTAGAATATTGCGAGCCGATTTCTTGGCTATTCCTATGCTTTTTTGATCAATCGCAGTATTTTTTATGAGGTGATGTATGGATGACTTTAATCCATGCTTGTCTTGCGGTGCCTGCTGTCATCATTTTCGGGTGTCTTTTTATTGGTCTGAAGCCGATCCTTTTTTGGGCGGCTGCGTTCCGGTTGAGCTGACGGAGAAAATTAATAATAATTATATTTGTATGCAGGGCACCAACCAGCCTAATCCCCGCTGTGTGGCGTTGGAAGGCACCTTGGGCGAATGTGTGAGCTGCAAAATTTACGCGCAGCGCCCTACGCCCTGCCGCGAATTTCCCTTGTGGCTAGACGATGGCTCGCTTAATCCGGAGTGTAATCGATTGCGTGCGCTGAAAGGCCTACCGGCGATTGAGTTACCTGATCATCAGCCCAATGACGAACCACCGCTGGTACCGATTGTGGCTTAGAGAGCAATCTAGCGCTAGGGCGCCGTGGCTGGTAATACTTTTAGTTACGAAAGCATTTGAATTAAGGTATCGTGCCATAAAGTTAAGGGGATGGATCCCATCTGATCTTTTAGTCGTTTTTTATCCACCGTACGGATTTGGTCTAGAAGAATCCTGCCCTGCTTTCCATTGAAAACAATGTCTGGACGACAGCCCAATGCTTGACCTTTTGATGTGATGGGGGCAATGATTACGCGTGGCAAAACACTGTTCATATCATCAGGTGAAATGATTAAACAAGGTCGCGTTTTTCTTATTTCAGAGCCAACCGTTGGATCTAATTCTACCCAATACACATCGCCTCTTTTTACCATTCCCAATCCTCTTGCTCACTGTCTAGTTCAGTCATCGTGGCTAAGGGCTCAACATCTTTACTTGGATTGTAGTTATCAAACCATCCTTTTCTGAGCGGGGTGGAGGGCTTTAAAATAAGCGCACCGTCTTTGATAATCATATCTATTTCTTCTTCAATATGAAGTTGTTCAATAATGACTGAGGGAATAATAACACCACGGGAGTTTCCAATTTTTCTAAGCGTTGTGTGCATGGCCATCCCTTAAAAGTAATAACATTGTTAAAACTAAGCTTATATTAAGTTATGCTATTAAGCAATGATAAACAACTCAGCATCAGAATTTTGACCTAACCCGTTTTGGCGGCGAGCATAACACTTAAAGCAAAAACACACCGATTAGCACGAGCACGCCACCATAAATGGCGAGCATAAAGGCATGGGCTTTAAACCAAGCGACCACCGTTTGGAAGATTTCTTCTGGGCGATATTGGAAAAACGCCAAAATAACCATACCGAGTGCAATGATTAAGAGTGCCGCAGGCACGATAAGCAATAATTGATACAGTGTCATGATTGAGTGACCTCCGCTAGATTGACTGTAATAAATCGGCTTGTAATTGGATTAACCAGGCCTGCGCCTGCTGGGCTGGCAGACTGTGACCGGCTAGTTTAACGGCTAGACATTGTTGTTGCGCATCGCCCTGCGCGAGCAGATGAGCAAGCTGGTCGTTCAGCTTTGTGAGCGCTCGCGGGTTTTCTTGGCTAAATAACTGTAAGCAGGCCTGCTGATGGCCCTTCTCAGCGCCGTCTTCAATGGCGATGTAGGCCGCCAGCAAGCTGTGTAGCTCGGGATAGGTATTTAAAAAATCCATTTGGGCTTGCCAGTCCAATTGAACACCTTTAATCCGGTTGTGGGAAGGCGGTTAATACAAAAAAATCATCGCCACGGCGCACCAATACCACCCGCACCACCGCATTTTCTGGCACCCACTGCGGCTGCGCATTCGGATTAGCTTCCAGTTGTGCCCGGGTAATATAGCTGCCATGGGTAGGCACCCGCGCAAAAAAGGCTTGTCGTGCCAGCTCGCCCTGCCACCAACGTGCCACCTGTTCACGTTGTAGATTAAGCACCGCATTGACCGAGGCTTCCGCCACTGCCAGGTTACTAAAGGTTGAGGTGGTATTAAGACGCGCATCACGCTGCAAACGTTCAATTAAATAGGCATCACTTTTAGCGACATGGCGTTCAATAGTGTGACCGCCCATCTCTTCGTGCTCAACCAGGGACACCTGAATGGGTTGCGATAAATCGGCTAGACCGCTGGCGGGTTTGTCACATCCTGACAAACCAAGCAGAATTAAACCCAAAATTAAGGTGACTAGCAGGCCTGCTACACGCCCCAAAACGCCTTGTTGTTTGATCATTGCGTGACTCGCTCCTTGATAAAGAATAGTTAAAACGCGTTATTCATTGACGCACTATTGAATACTGATACTAGTGAATGTTAATACTTAAGGCTTGGTAAATTTGCCAAACGCCCATTGCCATCACGGTTGCACCGGCGCTGCGTTTTACCCAGGTTAATCGCGCCCAACGGGTAAAGTAAAACGCAAACACGCCCATCAGCATTAAGTTAGGCAAGGTACCAAGACCAAACGCCAACATGACCAGCGCGCCCTGGGTCATTGAGGCGGCACTAAAGGCCATAATCAGTACACTGTAAACCAGTCCGCAAGGCAACCATCCCCAAACCAGACCATACAACCAGGCCTGCGGCAAGGTGCGTACCGGGGTCAGTTTTTGGGTAAAGGGTTGCAGGCGACGCCATAAGCCTGCCCCCACCCGCTCAACGGCGGCCACGCCTAACCACCAACCGCCTAAATACAAGCCTAGCGCAATCATAAACAAGCCGGCAAAAACCTGTAACGCTTGTTGAAACGGCAAAAACGGTACCAGCGTTGATAAGGAAGCCGCTAATAATCCAATCAGGGCACCAATAATGACATAGCTACTAATGCGCCCTAAATTATAAGCGAATTGATAGGGCAACATGCGCCACTGACTGAGTTGATGTTGCGGCGATAGGCTAAAGGTGAGCGTACCCACAACCCCACCACACATGCCTAAACAGTGTACCCCGCCCAGTAAGCCAACAATAAACGCAGCGATGAGCATCCCTTCAATGGCCATTACTGGCTGCCTCCAAGTTGATCTAAATTGCGATAGCCCAAGGCTTCGGCCAAATGGCCACGGCTTATCTGCTCCGCCGCGCTCATATCGGCTAGGGTTTGCGCAATACGCAGGACTTTGTGATAACTGCGAGCGGATAAGCCGAGTTTAGTGAGCGCGCTGGCAAGGAAGTCTCGATCGGCTTGGGCAATAGGTAAATCTTGACATTGTTGCGCACTGAGCTGACTGTTTAGACAACCTTGCCGCGCCTGTTGACGCGCACGCGTTGCGGCCACCCTGGCTCGCACAGTCTGTGATGTTTCTGATTTTGACTGTTGTGGTTTAGCTAACTCGGCTAAATCCACCGCCGGTAATTGCAGATGCATGTCAATACGGTCGAGGATGGGGCCGGATAATTTTCGTTGATAGCGCAAAATTTGGTCAGGGGTTTCTTTACAACGCGGATCATCGGCAAAATAACCTGACGGGCTTGGATTGAGCGCGCCAATGAGCAGACTGTTACATGGATAGCTGACTTGTTGCTTTACGCGGGCGATATTCACTTGTTTCGTTTCGAGTGGCTCGCGCAAAGCTTCGAGGACATCGCGCTTAAACTCGGGCATTTCGTCGAAAAAAATGACGCCATGATGCGCTAAGGACAAGGCCCCTGGCCGCGGCGTTTGTCCGCCGCCTATGACCGCTGCAGCCGATGACGAATGATGCGGCGCTTGCCAAGGTCGATTCAAAAACTGGGCAGCGGTGATTCGCTGCCCAGCCAAGGAATGCAGTTGGGCGACTTCCAAAGCTTCATCACGATTTAGCGGCGGCAACAAACTCACCAAACGTTGCGCCAGCATACTTTTACCCGCCCCTGGTGGGCCAACCATTAATAACGAGTGATGACCACTTGCGGCGATTTCAAGGACGCGCTTCGCTTGCGCCTGACCTTGAACATCGGCTAGATCAAATGGGTAGTCTTGCACCACAGGGGTTGTGGTGGGCAATGGATTGAGTTGCGCTTCACCAGCTAGATACTCACAGACTTGGCGTAAATTATCGGCTAAACCGCAATGCGCATAATCTAATAAGCAAGCCTGATCAGCCAGGTCCGCTGGCAAGACCAGTTTATGACCCGCCTTAGCACCGGAGACCAGCGCCGGCAACAAACCTTGGCAGCTACGAACCTGCCCTTCCAGTCCCAACTCGCCATAAAACTCGTGCTCGTCAAGACGGGCGATGGCTAATTGCCCAGTCGCCACCAAGATACCCAGCGCAATACCCAAATCAAAACGGCTACCTGACTTGGGTAAATCAGCCGGAGCAAGATTGATGGTAATCCGCTTCGGCGGTAAGTCAAAACCGCTGTTTAAAATGGCACTGCGCACCCGGTCTTTGCTTTCTTTAACCGCCGCCTCTGGCAAGCCTACCAGAGTTAGACTGGGCAAGCCATTAGCCGCATGGACTTCAATGGTGACCCGTTCAGCGGCAAGACCCGTTTGGGTACGACAATAAACCCGCGCGACACTCAAGCTGATTGATCACCAGATGGGTTGGCTGCCTCGCTCGCTTGCTCAAAAGCGGCCAACTTTGCTTCCAGCGCGTCTAATTTAGCGCGGGTTTTTGCCAGGACTTGCTGCTGAATCTCAAACTCTTCACGGGTGACGAGATCCATCTCCTGCAAGGTCTGCTGAATTTTAGCTTTGACTTGCGCTTTAAATTGTTCGGGCGCTTGACCGACTTCAGCCGGAATCGCGTCTAGTACTTGTTTAACGATGCCATCTAGGTGCTGTGGATTAAACATGGGATAACCTTTAATTTAGAGTAGTGTCAATTAACGCAACAATGACCAAAGCTTATAGTATACCGTAAAACTTTCTCATTAAACCCATAAAAATAAGCATTATTACTAATTATTAATTAATCTTTCAGGCGCAACCTGTACTACACGCGTATCAGCACCTAAACGACGTAACGCATTACGATGACGGTTTAACTCAAGCCGGTCAGTAAAGGGCCCCAATACAATACGATAGAATTTTCCATTTTCCGTTTCAATGGGGGCGATTTGCATCACCCGCTCTTCAGTAGATAAACGCTGCTGTTCGCGTTGCGCCTGCTCAAGGCGGCGAAAAGAGCCCGCTTGAATCCACATCGGATCCGGCAGCTGAACAGGTAAGGGTTCAACATCCGTAACGGTAGCCAGTCGTGGCAAATCCTCATAAAATCGAAAACTAGTAGAAGGTAAAGCCACATCAGTTGTGGGTTCAACTAGGTCTTCTTCAGGCATGATTTCCACTGGCTGTTGCTTAGCTGTAGATATAAATACCTGCTCTTCACTAACGGCCTGATCGGTTAACTCAGCTTGTGACCACTGATTTTTAGGGCCATGCTGTTTAAAGTGATTGGTCACATAAAAGGCTAGCGCTAACACAAGACTTAAACCAACAACTAGCCAAATAAATTTTTTAGTTGTAAGCGGCTTGCCGCTCGATGACTTTTCAGGAACCGCTTGGGTCTGCTGTGATTTACGTTGATAACCTGGTTTTTGTCCCGGGCCGTAGCGATAGTCACGCGCCATGACAACTCACTACATACGCTCTGGAGCGCTAACCCCAAGCAAGGTTAAACCGTTAACCAACACCTGCTTAATCGCTACTAAAAGCGACAAACGTGCATTGCGCAATGCATCATCTTCAACGAGTAACGGCTGTGCATTGTAGTAGCTGTGCAGTGCATGCGCGAGGTCTTTCAAATAATAGGCAATTTGATGGGGTTCGCGCGCCTCAGCCGCACGGCCAATTAATTCGGGAAACTGCGCCAGTTTTGCTGCAACATCTTGCTCGTGCTCAGTGGTTAACAAGGCAAGATTCGCTAGGCCTGCTTGCGCATCAAACGCGCTAAACCCCTTTTCGCTCACCTGCTGAAGAACACTGCAAATGCGCGCATGGGCATATTGAATGTAGTAAACCGGATTTTCATTGGATTTGGATTTGGCTAAATCTAGGTCAAAGTCCATGTGTTGTTCGGATTTACGCGACACATAAAAATAACGCGCGGCATCATTACCCACTTCATCACGCAATTCGCGCAGGGTGACAAACTGACCACTGCGCGTGGACATTTGCGCACGCTCGCCACCACGATACAAAATAGCAAACTGCACCAACTGAACTTGCAAGGCATCCGGGTTTGTTCCCATAGCATCCATCGCTGCCTTTACGCGCGGAATATAACCATGGTGGTCGGCACCCCAAATATCAATCAGGGTTTCAAACTCGCGCTCAAGTTTGTTGAAGTGATAGGCAATATCTGACGCAAAGTAAGTTTTAATACCATTTTCGCGCACCACCACGCGGTCTTTTTCATCACCATAATCCGTTGAACGGAACCAGAGCGCGCCATTTTGTTCGTATATTTTTCCAGCTTGCTGCAGTTTTTCAATCGCGGCATCCACCACGCCTGAATGCATCAAAGATCGCTCGGAGAACCAGTTATCAAACTTGACTCCAAACTCTGCTAGATCCTCTTCAATATCAGCCAGAATATCATGTATAGCCATATTGAATACATGCTCATAATCCTGTGCACCTAATAACGCTTTAGCTTTGGCAATTAAATCATCTATATGGCGTTCTTTGTCGCCAGGTTGTCCCTGGGCATCGGTTTCTCCATCATCAGGCACAATACCAGCCATCACTTCAAAACTTGGCTTGCGCAGGGTTTGACCGAACTTGCCTTCTAGTTGACGCGCAATCGCGTAGATGTAGTCGCCCTTATAACCGTTGCTGGGAAAACGGAAGGTTTCGCCACACAACTCAAGATAACGTAACCAAACCGAGGTGGCTAAAATATCCATTTGACGACCGGCATCATTCACATAGTATTCGCGGGTAACTTGATAACCGGCAAAGGCCAGTAGGTTGGCTAAACTCGCGCCATAGGCTGCGCCCCGACCATGTCCTACATGCAATGGTCCGGTAGGGTTAGCAGACACAAACTCCACCAATACCGATGCACCTTGCCCAGTGCTGGTTTGACCAAACTGAGCCGCTTGTTGATGAATCTGCGTTACCACCGCCATTTTGGCTTGTTCATTAACAAAAAAGTTAATAAATCCGGGGCCAGCAATATCCGTTTTAGTAACCGATTCATGTTCCGGCAAAGCCGCCACTAATTTCTCAGCCAACGCACGCGGCGGCATACCGGCGGATTTAGCAAGCATCATGGCTAGATTGGTGGCAAAATCGCCGTGCGCCTTGTTTTTAGTCGCATCAATTTGCAGCGTATAATGAATATCTTGTGGCAAAACCTGCGCTGCTTGCAGGTTCTCAATAGCCGTAATCAATAGTGCATTCAGCGTGTTTTTCATTGCTTTCTCGTTAAGCTAAATGGGAGTTAAAAGGTTACAATTTAAAGATTAATATTGTTTAGTTACTTCTTAGTGCGCCTAGTCGTGCCTGCAGTCTTTTTAGCCGCTGGCTTTCTAGCAGCGGTTTTCTTAACCGGCGCCTTTTTAGCGGCAGCTCGACCACGTTTTTTAGGCGGCGGTGCGTCAGCAAGGCGCTGTTGACACGCCTCCAAAGACAAACTCATTGGGTCTTCGTCCTTAGCAATCTTAGCATTTACTTTGGTGGCCACATCCGTGATATAAGGCCCCCAGCGCCCTTTTAGAATCTTGACATCTGTGCCAGGGTAACTACGAATGATTTTATCGGCGTCTGCTTGAATTTTTGCTTCAATGATTAAAACAGCTTCGTCTAAGGTAATGCTCAAGGGGTCATAACCTTTAATTGGCGCGTAGCGTTTCTCACCGTATTCTAAGTAAGGACCAAACGGTCCTTGTTTAGCGATGATCGTCTGACCTTTATCAACGCCAAAGGGCGTACCATCTGCTGCCGTGGCATGATAGGCTTCCGGCATCTTGCCTAGGGTGCGTGGCAGTTTAAATAATTCAAGTGCTTCTTCAAGCTTGATGGTATCCATTTTTTGACCGGGCTTGAGGCTGGCAAATGTGGGCTTTTCATCATTCTCACCATCGCCTAACTGCACAAACGGGCCAAAGCGGCCAATTTTGACCAACATCGGCTTACCGGTTTTAGGGTCATTACCCAATAGTCGAGCCTGTCCCGCTTCTTCACGGGTTAAGGTTTCGGCCTGCTCAACATTGGGGTGAAACTTACCATAAAAATCTTCCAGCATGTCTTGCCAGGCCTGCTGACCCATCGCAATTTGGTCAAATTTGGCTTCAACTTGTGCCGTAAATTGAAAGTCTAATACTTCGCCGAAATTCTTAACCAAGAAGTCATTCACTATGCCAGCAATATCGGTGGGAAATAACTTGTTTTTCTCACTACCTGTTTTTTCTTCCAGCGTTTCAGCGGTAGTTTTGCCATCTTGCCAGCTCAATAAACGCACCGAACGTGGAACGCCCTCTCGATCCTCTTTGATGACATAACCGCGCTGTTGAATGGTATCGATTGTTGGCGCATAGGTTGAAGGGCGCCCAATACCCATTTCTTCAAGTGTTCGGACGAGACTGGCTTCGTTATAACGCGCCGGCGCACGGCTAAAGCTTTGTTTGGCTTGTAGCAGGCCTGGTTGCAAAGTTTGCCCTACTTCTAATGCGGGTAGCAGGACATCTTTATCTTTTGCACCGTCCAGGTTATACACCTTCATAAAACCTTCAAAGGTCACCACTTCACCCTTGGCTACTAACAATTCATTTTTGGAGGGTGAAATCGCAATATCAACCTGGCTACGCAATAGCTCTGCATCACTCATTTGTGATGCTAAGGCGCGTGCCCAAATCAATTGATATAAACGCTGCTCATTACGCTCGCCCGCTACATCAGCAAGCGAAAGATCCGTTGGGCGTATTGCTTCGTGCGCTTCTTGTGCATCAGCTTGCTTAGTTTTATAACGACGAGGATGACTGTAATTGGCGCCAAAACGCTGCGTAATCACTTCCTTTGCCTGACCGATCGCCACTTCTGATAAGTTCACCGAGTCGGTACGCATATAAGTGATCTTGCCAGACTCATATAATCGCTGCGCGATCACCATAGTTTGTTTAACCGAAAAACCCAGCTTTTGTGATGCCTCCTGCTGTAGAGTCGAGGTGGTAAACGGCGGTTTTGGTGAACGTTTAGCCGGTTTTTGATCTAACTGCGCGACACTAAAGGTCGCGCCCGTTAAGCTAGTTAGATAGGCTTGGGCACTGGCTTCGTCATCAAACGCGGCTAGACGCTTAACCGGCAAGGTTTCATCGGGTTTGCCTTGGGCATTAAGGGTATAAAGCTCACCAGACACTTTAAAGCTTGAGGTCGGTGTAAAACCATCGATTTCACGTTCACGCTCTACAATAAGACGCACGGCGACTGACTGGACTCGCCCTGCTGATAGGCCGGTGCGAATCTTCTTCCATAATATAGGCGACAACTCAAAGCCCACCACTCGGTCAAGAATACGCCGTGCCTGCTGCGCATTCAC
Source organism: Thiomicrospira sp. ALE5 (assembly GCF_900112445.1). Classification (GTDB taxonomy): domain Bacteria; phylum Pseudomonadota; class Gammaproteobacteria; order Thiomicrospirales; family Thiomicrospiraceae; genus Thiomicrospira. Next base: position 1,123,509 of record NZ_FOYY01000003.1, read on the forward strand.
TAAGTTCAGGTCAACTTGGCGTGGATTAGCGACCGCTTGAGTAATAGCAGGTTTGGTAATTTCATGAAAGACAATGCGCTTGGTATCCGCGACATCAAGCTTAAGCGCCTCAGCCAAGTGCCAAGCGATTGCTTCCCCTTCGCGGTCCTCATCCGTTGCTAACCATACCACCTCCGCTTGCTTGGCGAGCTTACGCAACTCTGTGACATTTTTTTTCTTGTCTGGAGACACTTCATAACTCGGCACAAAACGGTTGGCAATATCAATGCCCATGCCTTTTTTGGATAGGTCGCGAATATGCCCATAACTGGAACGTACGACAAAGTCTTTGCCTAAATACTTTTCTATAGTTTTAGCCTTGGCCGGCGATTCCACAATGACTAAGTTCTTCATTCACATTAACCTAAACAAATTGTTTTGCATTCAAATGCAGGCATTCTACCGAAAACTGCCGCAATACCCAAAAAAATCAAAACTAAAACTCAATTTTACTTAACGCCCACATTTCAAGAACCCACAATCAGTAAAAGAAAGCGGGGGAAGCTGATCTAACTCAGGCAGACCTAAATTTAGCGCTGTATTGATTAAAAACGGTGCGTCCGGTTGACGTTGCCAACCGCATTGTAATGCCTGTTGCGCCAAACTAGGACACCCTTGCGCTGACAGCCATACCGCCCAGTTATTCCATAATTGCGCCGAGCTTTGATGCTGTTGCCAAAGTTGCGCTAATAACGCGTCGCCTGCTGACCAGGCCTGCTGCTCATAATAATTATTTAGTAACGCCAGACCAAAGGGCAAAAATGCTGGCCACCGCTGATAGCCTGAGGCATAAGCGGCGTGCGCTGCATCAAGCTGGCCGACAGACTCTAAATCAAACGCACGCTGAAACCATGGGCGCGCTTGCGCAAAAGGGGGCGGTGCAGATGGATCAGCTAAGACCATGCCCCAATAGCCGCCGCGCGCCCAAGTACGTTCAAACACCCCCGCAGCGGTCAGGCGTCGAGGGTCCTGTTCAGAACGCAGTATCCAGTGTCTGTTAGCCCGATCAAAGCCTACCACCACTGCATAATGCCACCTGGGCGCCCAATCTAAACCGAGATTTTGCAACACCAACACGGGATAGCCGGCAACGACCGCCTGTTCTAAGGCGGCTAAATCGCCCTCAATTTGGTAAGGCAACCAACCGGCTTGGCGCGCCACCGCGCTCAGCTCAATTTGTAACGTCCCTTCTTTAGCCGGAATCACCAAGCGATTAATAAGCTGCTCTGGCGTCACCGCCTCGCCTTGATAAGACATCATACTAGCGAGCGCAGCCGGCCCACAATAGTAATCTTGATTAGGAAAAAAAGGCACATCCACTAATTCAAACTGCACCGGCGCATCGGTGGTTTGTAACCAGGCCTGGCTTTGTTTGGGTGTGGCACAACCGGATAGACTCGTGAGTCCAAACAGGCCAATTAAAAACAAAACACCCAGCCAAAGCCGGGTGTTTTGTTGCCCTAAAACGGCGAATCTTGTCATTATCTAACCGGTTGAATGAACGGGAAAATATCCGTTGCACCAATCACATCAGTAATCACAAACACCACAAAAATAAACAAAGCGATACCAATCACACCGGCACCCGCTGGTAGGTCTTGTAATTGACTGTGCAATTGCGCAATTTCAGCATCGGTCATCGCGGCAATACGCTGCTCAACATCCTTAACCGATACACCCATCGCCACTAACTGTTGCTGCACATCGGCACGGGTAATTTGCTGCATCACTTGATCACGCAATTCAAGCTGTGCCTCAACGGCCGCTAATTCGGCATTTGAAATCATGCTCGCTTGCGCACCCATGCTGGCCACACCTAGTACCATCGCGGCTAATGCGCCACCAAACCATTTTTTAATCATGCTTTTGCTCCCTTAAATGAGTAAAACGAAAACAGCGATCTAAACCGTTCTAAACCACGCTTTAAGTTTAGCCGCAATCATTCACTTTGCTCAAGCGAAATATACAGACTCTTTGCAAAACAGAATTTAGCAGCGCTGCCATCGCCCGGCTGACAGGGCTTGGCACAAGCCCGCCAATTCAAGCATCATCATACTACTTTGTACCTCTGCGGCGCTCAAATGACTCAAATTAATCAGTTGATCTAGCGATACCGCTTCATATTCCATCAGCTGATATAAACTCCGTTCTGCAGTGGTTAAACGATCTAAGGCTAATGAATGCGTAGCAGACCTGCTAGGGCTATTAGGGCTGGCAGGTAGTTTCGCGTCTTCATGTGATGGGGTTAAGGCTAGCGCTTGGTGTTTTTGCAACAAAGGCACTAGTTCTTCTAGGATATCGTCAACCTGTTCAACCAGTTTTGCCCCTTGACGAATCATGGCATGCGGACCGCGAGCGAGGCTATTTTGAATGGATCCCGGAATGGCAAACACCTCTCGCCCCTGCTCTAGGGCTTGGCGTGCGGTAATCAGCGAACCACTTTGCAAAGCCGCCTCCACAACTAAACAACCCAGTGCCATGCCGCTGATAATGCGATTGCGCTGTGGGAAATGATGGCGCAAGGGCGGCGTACCGAGCGGGTATTCGCTGATGAGCGCACCTTGTTCACTGATTTGCGCGGCTAAACGCTGATGCGCTTTTGGGTAGACCTGATCCAACCCCGTGCCGACCACCGCAATAGTGCCAGCCAGGCCTGCTAAACCGCCAAGGTGTGCCGCCGCATCAATACCTCGCGCGAGTCCGCTGACAACCTGCAACCCGGCATTGGCCAGCGCACAGGCAAAATCTTCGGTCATTTTGAGACCTTGTCGTGTCGCGTGACGACTGCCAACTATCGCAAATTGCGGGCGTTGCAAACAGCCGATATCTCCTTGCACAAATAACGCAATTGGCGGATCTACTATGGTTTTTAATAGCGGCGGATAGGCCGCATCGCCCAATAAAACCAGGTGATGATGCGGTTGTAACAGCCAATTGTCCAAGGCTTCAATCGCCTGAGTGCTCACCTCAAAGCATCGTTTAGCTGCTTCATGACGCCAGCCTGCTTGATGTGACCAGGCCTGCTGATCCGCCTGTGCCATCGCGCTCCAGCTAGGAAAGGCGTGCACTAGCGCGGTGAGGTTCTTAAAGCTTGCTTGTCCTAGCACCAAACGCTTGATTAAAGTGGGTGAAAGGTCTGGCGCGGCTTCGAGGCTAAAACTTGTGTGTAGGTCGGTAAGTGGACTGGTCATAATTTCGCTATAATAGGAGGATGTATAATTTAAAATATAAGTATAACTACTAATATGCAAAAACTCGAGCTTGTTTTATATCCTGATGCAGGATTGCGTGAAAAATGTCGCCCCGTGGCCGACATGTCCGACCGGGTTGATCAGCTGATTGACGATATGTTTTACACCATGTACGAGGCACCAGGCATTGGTTTAGCGGCCCCGCAAATTGCCGTGCAAGAACGAATCATTGTGGTGGATGTCAGCGAAGACAATTCAAAACCTTTAGCATTGATTAACCCTGAAATTATCGGCACCGATGGCGAAATTAGCTGGGAGGAAGGCTGTTTATCCCTGCCCGGCATTTATGGTGAAGTCAAACGGCCGCGCCATATTAAAGTGCGTGCGCTTAACCGCGATGGCCAACCGATTGAAATGATTGCCGATGATTTGTTAGCGGTCTGCATTCAGCATGAAATAGATCATTTAAACGGTGTGCTGTTTACCGACCATTTGTCGGCACTGAAACGCACACGCTTGCTGCATAAGTTTAAGAAAATGCAAGCCGCTGAACGAGGAGCAAATTAATGGGCTATCGGATTGTATTTGCCGGCACCCCGGAATTTTCGGTGGCGCCTTTACGCGCTTTATTAGCCTCCGAGCATGAGGTGGTCGCGGTTTATACTCAGCCGGATCGCCCTGCCGGACGCGGGCGCAAATTAACGCCTAGCCCGGTTAAACAGCTTGCGCTTGAATATCAATTACCGGTAGAGCAACCCGAATCACTGAAAACGACTGCAGCGCAAGCGACCTTAGCAGCCTATCAAGCCGATGTAATGATCGTGGTTGCCTATGGTTTACTGCTCCCCCCTGCGGTACTGGCCACGCCGAAACTTGGTTGTTTAAATATCCATGCTTCGCTATTACCACGCTGGCGGGGTGCCGCACCGATTCAGCGCGCCATTGCCGCTGGTGATGCGGTCACCGGAATTACGATTATGCAAATGGATGCGGGACTGGACACCGGCGCGATGCTTTATAAGGCTGAACTGCCCATTCATCCCGAGGATACCGCGCAAAACCTGCACGATAAGTTGGCCCCGTTGGGTGCGCAAGCCTTGATGACCGCCCTTGCGCAATTGCCCGCTTTAACGCCGCAAGTACAGGACGATCAGCAGGCCTGCTATGCCGCTAAACTCACCAAAGCTGAAGCCCAAATTGATTGGCAAGCCGACGCGATAAATATCGTGCGCCAAATCCACGCCTATAACCCCTGGCCGATGGCGTTTGCGTTATTAGAGGAACAACCCCTGCGCTTGTTAAACGCGCAGGCCCTTGAAGCAACTGTGACGACTGGCGCGACAGCACAGTCACACCAAGCGGGTGAAATCGTGGCATTAGATAAAACAGGGCTGTATATCGCCAGTGGCCAAGGGCAGGTGCGCTTAACCCAGGTGCAACCGGCTGGCAAGAAACCGATGAGTGCCTATGACTTTGCTCAAGCGCGCAATCTCATCGGTCAGGTACTGCGCTAATGTCACGACAACTCGCGCTCAAAGCCCTATTGCAAGTTACCCAACACGGCCAATCATTGAGTCAAGTGATGCCAGAGGTTTTAGCTAAGATTGCAGACCGCCGCGACCGGGCTTTTTGTCAAAATCTGGTCTTTGGGTGTTTACGCTGGTATGACCGACTAGTGGCGATCCGTGCACAGCTACTCGACAAACCGATGCGTGCTAAGGATGAAGATGTTAACAGCTTGATTTTGCTAGCGCTTTATCAAATTCTATATCTAGATACGCCTAGTCATGCGGCGGTAGCCGAAACCTTGAAAGTGGCCCAAAAGCTGAAAAAACCTTGGGCAAAAGGCTTGTTAAACGGCTTATTGCGCCGATTTATTCGTGAACAAGATGCGATATTGGCCAATCTGCCCGCAACCCCGGCGATTGCTCATTCCCATCCGCAATGGTTGGTAGATCAATTTGTTCAAGCCTATCCGAATGACTATCTTGAGCTGCTCGCTGCCAACAATCGCAATCCGTTGATTACCTTGCGGGTCAACCGTTACCTATGCCAGTTTGACGCACTTCATCAACAACTCACTGATGCAGGCATTCTCGCTGAACCTCATCCAGCTAGTGCCGATGCGCTTGTGCTCCAGCAGCCCACCGATATTACCAGCCTACCTGGCTATACGGAAGGTTGGTTTAGTGTGCAGGATATGGCGGCACAACAAGCCGCGCGATTACTCGCACCGATTCCAGGTGAACGGCTACTCGATGCCTGTGCCGCTCCCGGCGGTAAAACGACTCACTTATTAGAGTTTGCCCAAAACCAACTCGACTTGACCGCCTTAGACAAAGACGCGAGTCGCTTAGACCGTGTCGCCGAAAATTTAGCGCGCTTGCAGCTTCATGCCTGCCTTAAAGCCGCTGACGCAGCAAACCTAAGCGATTGGTGGGATGGCCAACTGTTTGACAAAATTTTATTGGACGCGCCCTGTTCGGCTACCGGTATTATTCGACGTCATCCTGACATCAAAGTGCACCGTCGCCCTGAGGATATTGCCGCACTGCTGCCCATTCAAGCAGGCCTGCTCAATCAACTTTGGACGACGCTTAAACCCGGTGGCCGCTTACTCTATGCGACCTGTTCGGTTTTGCCGCAAGAAAACACAGACCAAATCAGTGCGTTTTTGGCCGCTTATGCAGATGCGCAGCTTATTCCCATTAACTTGCCTGCTGACCTAACCTCAGCTTCGGCACTAGGCTGGCAGATTTTGCCCGGTCAGGCGGGCATGGATGGTTTTTACTATGCGTTACTTGAAAAGCATTAACTATTTTTGGTTGAGCCTAGTGTGTTGGTGGCCGCTTATGGCCGCTGCCACACCAGGCCATATCAACATCATTCATTTAAATGAATCGCAACAAAACGAACAGTTATTACTGGATGCCCAAGGCGATATTGCGCTGTCAGCAGGCCTGCTAGAAGCCATAGATAAAGGCATTACCGTTTACATTCGCACAGAAGTTGAAGTGCGTCAGCTTAAGTCTGGCTTAATGGCCTGGCATAGACCCATTATCACCCGTCTTGAATACCTTACAGAGCTTAGTTACTCAGGTTTTTATCAACGCTATACGCTATATAATCAACGAAATGGTAACCTGCTTCACTTTCAAGATATCAACCAAGCACTGAACACCCTTACACGCCTACAAAGCTTTCCTGTTATCAGCATGTCACGGCTTCATCCTGGCCTAGACTATCAAGTGCGGCTTAGGTTTTCGATAGATCATTGGCAACTCAATGCCCCATTACTCACGCACGCACTCTTTAATCCTGATTGGCGATTATCAAGCGGCTGGCGAACAACACCCATTACACTAGGAAGGCTTTGAGTGCTAAGACGAAGTAAACAGTTTTTTCGTGACTACGGCTGGATTTTAATGAGCACCTTGTTGCTGATTAGCGCCCTGTTTGTGATGCGCTATCTATTACAGCACGCACCTGATCTCGTCTCTTATTACCTGGGTTTACTGGCTTTTAGTCTGATAGCCAGTTTGGTGTTAATCGCTATTTTGGCACGAAGCCTTATTAAACTTTATCGACAGTATCAGCGTGGCGAATCCGGCATTCAAACAACCGTGCAATTATCAGGTACACTCTCATTACTACTTGCGGTGCCCATTATTATCTTATTTTACTTTTCTCTGAGCGTCATTCACCAAAGCATTGACCAATGGTTTGATTTACAAACGGAACAAGCCTTAAGAGATGCCAGCTCACTGGTTCGAACCAACCTTGATAACACAACACGGGATCAACTAAACGCAACCCTACGCATTAAAGACGAATTTCGTGACGCCCTAATTCAGCGACCTGCATTTACGATTAATGAGGTGCGTGAAGCTCTCAATGCGCAAGAGGTTGCACTCTATCAAAGCAATGGCCAATTGATTGCGTTTAGTAATGAATTTGGTTTAACCATCCTGCCCGAACGCCCTGCCGATAATTTGCTGCAACAAATCCGTCAACGCACCAACTATGCAGCACTAGAAACACATCTCGATACTGAGCTAGATATTATTCGAGTCCTGGTACCGGTGATCGATCCTTTTTTAAATCAGACACTCGCACTCCAAGCTATTTTCACCGTACCCGATCATATTACGCGCTATGCCGAATCGGTTCGACTGGCCGAAAGCCAATATCAAGAGCTCAATTACTTGCGTCAGCCACTTAAAACTAGCTTTAGTCTGCTACTTTTTTTAGTGGTCTTAGGTACCCTAGTCAGTACTATTTTGTTTACTATCCAGGCGGTACAAAACCTAACTAAACCCATTCGACAATTGATACAAAGTACTCAACGCGTTGCTGATGGTGATTACACTACCGTCATGCCAGTTGAACGCCGAGATGAGTTTGGACGCTTAATCCAATCATTTAACGTTATGACCCAGCAGGTAGCGAAAGCACGTAACGACATTAAACTTAATCATCATCAGACAGAATTAGAAAAACTCTATTTTCAGGCCGTTATTCGTAACCTAACTAATGGGGTGATCACCTTTGACACCCAAAGACGACTGCGAACCTTTAATAATCGCGCTGTAGATATTTTACAGCTTCACCATCAACCTTTATCTGGACAGGTTTTTAGTGAAGTCTTTAACGATATTCATGACCCCCACTTGGCTCCGTTAACGGCGAAGTTGGTCACAAAACTTCAAAAACCACAAACGAACCTTGACACAAATGAGCTAAAGAACCACAAAAACTGGACATTTGAAGTGACGTTGCAAATCAATAATCAACAACACATTTTGCGCGTACAAGGTGCGAGTTTAACCACCCAAGATCACCAGTTAGCTGGCTATGTATTGGTACTGGACGATATAACCGATTTAGTTCAAGCACAACGTCATGCCGCATGGGGCGATGTTGCTCGCCGTCTTGCACATGAAATTAAAAACCCACTCACGCCTATACAGCTCAGTGCCGAACGCTTAGCCTTCAAACTAGCACCTAAGCTTGATACACCTGACCAAGCTTTACTTGATCGTATGACACGGACGATTACTCAGCAGGTTCAAAGCATGCAAGAACTCGTGCAAGCGTTTAGCGACTACGCCCATACTCCCGAGCTCAATTTGACAACCTTAGACCTTAATGACCTGGTAACGGATATTACAACCTTATACCAAGCCAGCCTGCCCAGCCATGCACTGCAGCTCAGTCTGTGCGCCGAGTCAGCTATGATCTTGGCCGATACCAATCGCATTCGACAGCTGTTACATAACCTGATTAAAAATGCGATTGAAGCACTAGAACACCACCCAGACCCCCAAATTCACATTTCAACGCGCCTTATCAATCGACCAGAGCGCCTCTGCTTGTCCGTCAAGGATAATGGTCCGGGCATCCCAAATGCCGCAGATAACTGGGTATTTGAACCCTATGCCACGAACAAACCTAAAGGAACAGGGCTGGGCTTGGCCATTGTTAAAAAAATTATTGAAGAACACCAAGCAAATATTGAACTCAACACCCACTCACAAGGAACAGAGTTTATAATTTGCTTTAATCGCCTTAACAAGGATGGTCATTAAATGACGGGTACGCTGTTAATTATTGATGATGAAAAAGACATTCGTCTGTTAATGAAAGAAATTTTTGACGAAGAGGGCTATGACGTTTTATGTGCGAGTAATGGCACTCATGGACAACAGTTATGGCAAGAACATCGTCCTGATGTGGTGTTTTTAGACATCTGGATGCCTGACACGGATGGGCTAACGCTGTTAAAAACCATGGCGCATGACGATTGGTTAGAGCATACTACCGTTATTATGATGTCTGGACATGGCACCATTGAAACCGCCATGGATGCAACCCGTCATGGTGCTTATGATTTTTTAGAAAAACCCTTGTCCTTAGCCAAAGTGATCTTAACGGCAGAACGTGCCTTTGAGCACAATCGTTTAAAATCAGAAAACTCTGCTTGGCGACGCCAGCAACCTGACCAAGTCCTACCATTAGGTAAAAGCAAAGCCATGCGTGAATTACGTGACACGGTCACTCGCCTAGCGAAATACACGATGCCAGTTTTGATCAGCGGCGAAGCTGGTGTGGGAAAACATTTGTTTGCTAGATCACTGCATAACCATTCCACAAGGCAACAGGCGCGCTTTAGTGAAATCCATGCCAATGAACTATCTCACAACCTTGCGGCTTGGCAAATTAATCAAGATCAACCCAGTTTACTGATGCCGTTAAAAGGCGGTACCCTTGTTATCTCTCACCTTGATCAACTTAGCACTGATGCGCAAAATTTTATTGCCACACTGATCTTTTCTGCTAACCAACAGGACGAATTAGCCAAAAAAGTGGCCAAGCTTGATATTCGAATCTTGTGTACAACACAACAAGATCTTGCACCGCTTGTAGAGAAAGGGCTGTTTAGAGAAGACCTGTATAAGCGTCTCAATGTGATGCCTGTTATGGTTCCGCCACTTCGTCAACGGCTTGATGATATTCCTGAGCTGGTTACCCATTTTGTCGAACAATCCGTGACCCAAGAAGGATTACCTAAACGTGAGTTCAGCGAAGAGGATTTTAACATTCTTAAACAACATGCCTGGCCTGGTAATGTTCGCGAGCTGAAAAACCTCGTGCAACGGTTACTTATTTTTGGCCAAACACATCAACTGACCCCAACCGAAATCCAACAGATGTTGACCCAAAAACACTTACAACACTATAATGAAGTTCAGATTAATACCTCTGTTCCCCTTAAACAGGCCAAAGAAGTATTTGAAGCACAGTATTTAAAAAAATTACTACTTGAAACCCAAGGTAACGTTAGCGAAGCCGCAAAAACGGCTGGATTAGAGCGCACGCATCTCTATCGCAAACTCAAAACCCTCGAAATCGATCCAAAAGATCCTTTGTAGGAAACATCATCAATGAACATAATTATTCTAGGTGCTGGCCAAGTGGGTTCATCGCTTGCTGAACTACTGGTGACCGATGATAACGACATTACCCTCGTTGACCTAGACAATAGTCACCTGCAGCGCCTGCAAGACCGCCTAGACATTCGTACCATTCATGGTCATGCTTCTCACCCCGATATTTTAATTCAAGCCGGTCTAGAAACAGCCGATCTGCTGATTGCCGCAACCCAAAATGACGAAACCAATATTTGCGCCTGCCAAATAGCTCATATTATGCAAAAAGGCATCACTAAAATCGCTCGCGTCCGCGGCACCAGTTATCTAGAGCATGCCGAGCTATTTGATAAGAATCACCATGATAACGCGATTCCAATTGATGTCTTGATTAGTCCAGAGGGACTTGTCACCGACTATATCATGCAATTAATCAATTACCCAGGATCACTGCAAGTGATTGATTTTGCAGAAGGACGTGTACGACTCGTTGCAATGCGAGCACATAACGGTGGCCCCTTGGTGGGCAAAAAAATTGCTGAACTCAAACACCATTTACCCAGTCGATTACGCTTTAGAATTGTCGCGATATACCGTCAGGATGAAGTCGTTATGCCCACTGGGGATGTAACCATTCGAGTGGGCGATGAAGTATTTTTCATGGCTGAGCCGCATGATATTTCACAAATTGTAGAAGAATTTAGACGTGAAAAACAAAAGCGTGCCCGCAATATTATGATTGCAGGCGGCGGGCATGTCGGATTTAACCTAGCCAAGCAACTTGAAAATAGCCACCAAGTCAAAATTATTGAACATAACATTAGCCGTGCTAGAGAAATTGCCGAGGTGCTTGATCATGCTATTATTATTAATGGCGACGTTGCAGATAAAGACCTGTTAATTGAAGAGAACATCGACGAGATTGATTTATTTATCGCCGTAACGAATCAAGACGAGGCCAATATCATTTCGTCGATGTTGGCAAAAAAACTTGGCGTTAAACGCGTTGTTGCGCTGATTAACAATCAATCTTATCTCGACCTCATCCATTTAAACTCAATTGATATTGCCATTTCAGCGGATCGTATCACCACCAATAACTTGCTTCACTATATGCGCAAAGGCGATACGGTTAAAGCGTTCACACTCAGACGCGGCACCGCTGAGGCGATGGAAGTGATTGTACATGGCAGCGAGAATTCATCCAAAATTATCGGCAAACGCCTCATTGATGTAGACTGGCCACAAGACATTACCATTGGCTGCATTATTCGTGATAATAAAGTGATGCTCGCGCACCGAGAACTGGTCATTGAGGCAGAAGACCATGTGATCTTATTCTTAACTGATCGCAGCCGCACCCAATCTATCGCTGAGCTCTTTTCGCCCGAACAAAAACGAGGCTGGCTGCGCTAATCATGCAAAACTCGATGATCATTAAGATTTTGGGGTTATTGCTGATGGTTTACAGCGTGACCCTCGTGCCCCCCATTATTATTGCACTTATTTACCAAGATGGCGCACACTGGGCATTTGCCAGCGCGCTGGCCTTAACCTTATTAGCAGGCCTGCTGCTTTGGTACCCTAATCGCCATGAAAGACGTGAGCTAAAAATTCGCGATGGTTTTATTGTGGTGGTCATGTTTTGGACTGCACTGGGGTTGGTAGGGGCTTTGCCACTGGTGTTAGAAGAAGAGGTACCTATTAGCATCACCGATGCGGTATTTGAATCCTTTTCTGGCTTAACCACCACAGGTGCAACAGTACTGAGCGGGCTGGATAACATGCCCCATGCTATTTTATGGTATCGTCAACAATTACAATGGCTCGGAGGAATGGGGATTATCGTCTTAGCCGTGGCCATTTTACCCATGCTAGGCATTGGTGGCATGCAGTTATATCGTGCTGAAATGCCTGGCCCGACCAAAGATAATAAAATAGCACCTCGTATCTCCGAAACGGCCAAAACGCTATGGTTAATTTATGTTGCCCTGACCGTTGCTTGTGCCGCTGCATTTAAACTAGCTGGGATGAATTGGTTTGACGCGATAGGTCACAGTTTTTCAACCGTTGCAATTGGCGGCTTCTCAACCCATGACGATAGCATTGGCTATTTTGATAGTGCGTTAATCGAAGCTATCGCGATTTTCTTTATGTTTTTAGCTGGCGCTAACTTTGCACTTCACTTTAGAGCATTCCGAACCCTTGAAGTACGTACTTACCTGACCGACCCTGAATTTAAAACTTACACCACCGTACTTGTGATCGGCATTTTAATCAGCACTGGTTATTTATACTGGCAAGCCGTTTACCCGAGTTGGGCTGAAGCACTTCGCTATGGCAGCTTTATGACCGTTTCCATCGCTACAACAACAGGCTTTGGAAACGCAGATTTTGCGACCTGGCCTGGTTTTTTACCTGTTATGCTGATTTTGATGAGCTTTATCGGCGGTAGCGCTGGATCTACGGGGGGCGGTATTAAAGTCATTCGTTTTTTATTACTATTAAAGCAAGGCGTGCGAGAAGTGCAGCGTTTAATGCACCCTAACGCGCTCATGCCTGTTAAACTCAATGGGCGCGCAATTTCAGAAAGGGTGATGTCATCTGTTTGGGGCTTCTTTGCGCTTTATGTAGCGACTTTTACGGTAATCCTATTATTGCTGATGGCATTCGGAATGGATCAGGTCACGGCCTTTTCGGCTACTGCAGCTACATTGAATAACTTGGGGCCCGGTTTAGGCGAAGTGGCTGATAATTTTGGTCAAATTAACGATCCACAAAAATGGATACTAACCCTGTCAATGCTATTAGGGCGTTTAGAGATTTTTACCTTGCTGGTTATTTTAACGCGCACTTTCTGGCGCGCTTAGTTATAGCTTATTTTCTATATCAGTCTTTTTTGTATTCACATCACCTGGCATGGTTACTTTTTTACCGCCCGCAGCTTCTTGTGCATCGGCGGACACATCTTCTTCCATCAACATTCGATGTGCTGCGCCGTCCATATCATCAAACTGGCCACTTTTAGCCATCATAATAAAAACGGCTACGACCAACGCACCGACAACCAGCACCAGCGGAATTGTTATATAAATAATCTCCATGACTACACCTTTTGTTGTATTTCTTCTAAGTCAGCTTCACGAAAACGTGGATGACGCGCCTGACCGTCTTTGTAGAATCGCCTTATTCTCATTGCATTTAAAATCACAACCAACCCACTTAAAGGCATAGTAATCGATGCAATAACCGGCGTTAACATTGCTGCCATCGCTAGTGGCACCATGGTGACATTATAAGCAATGGAAATGGCAATATTTTCTTTCACTGTTTTTAGAGTACGCTTCGCTAAATCAAATGCCGTATCAATCGCAAGTAATCGACTATGCAATAACACAATATCAGCCGAATCCATTGACACATCCGTCCCGGTACCCATTGCAATACCTACATCAGCACGCGCCAGTGCCGGTGCATCATTAATACCATCACCTACCATTGCAACACGTAAACCTTGTGATTGTAAATCAGCGATAGCTTTATTTTTATCTTCTGGCATGACTTCAGCAATCACATTCATGCCACCAAGCTGTTTAGCAACGGCTTGAGCGACTTCTTGACGATCGCCGCTTAGGATGGTTAGCTGCTTGCCTCGTGCTTTTAACCGTTTAATCAGCGCCACAGCATCTGGTCGTAGTTCATCTTCAATGAACACGACGCCTTGTACCTGTTGATCTCGTGCCACCCACATGCTGGTACGACCTAGGCTTGCCTGCTCATTAGCTTGCGCTATTAGCCGATCAGGGCAAAAAATACCCTGTTCGTTAAACCATTTTTGGGTGCCTAAGTGCCATAGATGTTGTCCAGATCTAGCAGAAACCCCTTGACCTGGCCAGGCTTTAAAATCTTCACAATCAGCTGTTTTGGACCAATTGGGCACCTGCTTGTTAGCATAGTCAACTATGGCTTGAGCAAGACTGTGTTCAGACTGCTGCTCGATCTTAGCCATGACACTTACCACATCAGTGATATTACCCTCTGATAACCAACTCTGGTCAACCCATGCCATTTTGCCCTGCGTTAGCGTCCCAGTTTTATCAAAAACAATATGTTCAACCTCATTAAGTGTTTCAAGTACCACGGTATTTTTAATTAAAATACCATTTTTAGCTGATACACCTGCGGCAACAGCCATAGCCATAGGGGTTGCTAAACCCAAGGCACAAGGGCAGGTTATTATCAACACAGCCGTACCGGCCATTACGGCCACCTCTATACCTGCCTGCCAATACCAGAATACAAATGCTACCACGGCTAACGACACGGTAACCGTTACAAACCAAGGCATAATTTTTTCGCCCGTACACTGAATGCCTGCTTTGGATCCTTGCGCATCGGACACCAAATGAATAATTTGACCTAACTTGGTATCTGTCAGGGTAGCCTCAACCGCCACATCCAGACTACCATCGAGGTTGATGGTACCGGCTGCGACCTTATCACCTTGTTGCTTAAAGACCTCTCGCGACTCGCCACTTAGCATAGCCTCGTTTACGCTGCCCTGACCATTGACCACACAGCCATCAACTGGAAATTTCTCACCCGGCTTGACTCTAACAACCTCGCCTAACTTAAGCATACTAACAGGGGTAATTTTTTCCTCACCCTGCAACCATTGGCGAGCCATCTTCGGCTGCAAATCCATTAGACGTTTTGTGGCATCTAAGGCACGATTTTTGGATATAGCCTCAAGGTAACGGCCGATCAGCAACAAGAATGTTAAATCGATGACCGTACCGAAAAAAGCACGCCCAAACTCCTCAGGGTGCAGCATTACCCAAGTAGAATATATAAAGGTTACTAACAACCCCAGTGATATTGAAAAATCCATACCAAGCGTTTTCGCTTTTAAACTCTGCCATGCCCCTTTAAAAAAGGGTTGTGCAGAATAGACCAAGGTAACCCCAGCGAGGAAAAACAACATCCAATAGAAATATATACGATAACTTGAATCATCCTGCGCACCGGTATAGAGCGCGACTGAAAACCACATGGAGTTCATCAAAGCAAAGCCGGCAAAACCGATTCTATAGAGCAGGTTGCGGTTGGCCTTTCGATAGGCTTTCTCACTCTCAGCCGCATCGTAAGGCCTAGCTTCATAGCCAATACGGGCAAGTTCTTTAAGAATACTGGAAAGCTTGATGCGCTGCTGATTCCAGCGAAGTTTGATTTGTTTGTTGGTAAAGTTTACATTGGCATAACTGATGCCGTCCATCTTAGCGAGAGTGTGCTCTATTAACCATATACAGGCAGCACAATGAATGGAGTCAGACATCAAGGTCACTTCACGCTGCGCCCCCTTCTGATTCACAAAATCAGCTTGGACTTCGTCATAGTCAAAAAAATCGACTGAGGCAAGCTGCTGAAGGTCAGGCGCTACCGGGCGTTGCGTATCTGGGGATAGTTGATAAAAATGAGAAAGGCCAGCCGCATGAATTGTTTCACACACTGACCCGCAGCCGTGACAACAAAACTCACGTTCCTGACCTTCAATAGACTTAACCACCTTTTCACCAGGTGGAATATCCTGCCCACAATGGTAGCAGCTTACCATGGATTAGGAGGCTCTTTGCACCATTATTGAGCGACCGATACTATAGTGATTTTCACCCTTTACAACTTCAACTATTAGGTCCCATTTACCTTTGACCGGCAACTCAAAATCCATTTGATATTGACCCAATGCGCCAGAAGATTGAAATACCATTTCTCCGTCAAGGTTACGATCGGATGGTCGATAAAAATAAAGCGTGGCAGAATCAACATCAAAATGTTGATTGTCACGGTCAAGAATATTTAACGTAACTCTTTCACGCTTGCCTGCAGTCAGTACCGGCATATCAACCTGCAACTGCCAACCCATCTGTTCCATCTTTTGCCGATGAGCCATTATAGCCGCGTGATTTTGACCACGCTCGTATGCATTGTCAATGACCAGGCCTGGTGCTGTCGAAATTGCCATACCAACCATAAAAAAGTTAGTCATTAATACCGCAAGCAACACTCCAAACCACATAAGAACAATGGGATTTTTCCAAGGCTTACTCCAGTCACGTTTATCAATTTTCTGTGCCATTACTACTACTCGTTTAATTTATTTTTTAATACTGCTAACCAGGTCCATGGAAGACCGATTGGTACTTAACAACCGTATCAGGGTTATTCAGGTCTGTTACCCTGACTGTGATAGGTGTTGATACCTCGCTTATTGATTCCTGGGGAATGCGTATGAGTAAACCCACCGTTGCGACATTCCCAGGCACTATTTCTGCAACCCTATCAGGCAAAGCCAAAATCTTATCGTGACCAAAAACTTCAATTTCCGCACGCATAATATCATTTGTCTTATTCACTATTTTAACTTCATAACGATTTTGAATCGAGCCATCTGACATCTGCACAAAGAGCGGTGCTCGGGCTTTCAATACCGTAACATCCATAGCAGACATATTCATGAGCCCCCACAGCAATGCAGCAGCAGCGATACCCATAATTGACGAATAAACTACAACACGTGGACGGCGCCAAATCGGCGGCAGAGCCTTACCAGCAAACTCGTTCAAAGCCGCATAACGAATTAGTCCCTTTGGCTTATTCACCTTGGTCATGATCTCGTCACAGGCATCAATACATAAACCACATGTTATACAGCCAAACTGCTGGCCTAAACGAATGTCTACCCCAGTTGGACAGACATCAACACACATGCGACAGTCAATACAATCACCAAGTGGTTCAGCCTCCTCACCTGGCTTAACCCGTCTTTGACGTCCACGTGGCTCGCCACGATCACGGTCATAAGTTGGCAGTACTGTCTCGGTATCAGTCATCGCACCCTGAATGCGAGAATAGGGACAAAAACCCATACAAACCTGTTCACGCATAAACCCAGCAATGAGATAGGTCAATAGGGTTAAAACTGCAATTATCGCAAATTCATAATGGCCAAGTTGGAAATAAAAAAGTCTTAACCATAAATCAAACGCATCAGTAAAGTAGGCAACAAAACTGAATCCAGTCATAAACGCAATAAACAACCAAATCAAATGTTTTGGCAGCTTAACTTTAAGCTTTTGCATACTAAACGGTGCTGCGTCCATCTTGATGCGCTTAGCTGGTTTTCCTTCCAACTTCTCTTCCAACCAAGTGAAAATATCAACCCAGACAGTATGAAAACAGAAAAAACCACACCAAACCCGACCTGCGATAGCGGTTGCGGCAGCTAAAAACAATGCAAAAAACAGCAGTATCATCGCTAGCAACCAGATATCTTGGGGCAGAACGGTAATACCAAAGATATGAAATTGACGACTGCCGATATCCCACAGAACGGCTTGACGGCCATCCCATCTTAGGTAAGGACCGAAAAATAACAACAACCAAAATGATGCGGCGATCCACTTAAGGGTGCGAAAGCGTCCAGGAATACGCTTAGCGTGAATGGTACCACCAGCATGAACCGGCAGAATTTCAACACCAATATCATCAAGTGTTTTTGATTGCACCTTAACGTCATCTAACATGGAACCCGTATGAATATTGGGACGATAAGCTTCTTTATTATGTTCGGACATTATTCAACCTCTACTTTTTGGATCATTGTAAAGGTTAATCATTAAACAAGACATACAAAAATTTTTATCTATAGCCATTAACAAAAATGGGCCTGACGGCCCAATTTTATTTCTCAGAATTATTATCAAGTCGTTTGAACATTTTCCAGCCAAAAGCAAGAAACGCGACTAACGAAATGATAACGCTAAGGATGGATGCCCATAGCACCCAATCATTGTTTAACTCATTCATAACGAACTCCAAATGTAGAGAAGTTAAATTATTGGCCACCACCTAGTGAGTGGACATATACCGCTAAACGCTTGATGTTAACATCAGCATCAGGTAAGCGTTCTGCAAATGATGGCATCTCGGCACGGCGAGTATTCTCAAGGAAATCAGCACCATCACGAACATTTACACCATACTTAATTGTATAGATGTAGGATTCTAAACGGCTAGCTTGAAGGTTATCTGGTACGCCTTGGAATCGGTTAATGTTGTTAGCTAAATTTGCCGAACCATTAGGGGCAAGAGGCGCACCAGCAGGTCCATGACACGCCATACACATGCCTTTGCCGTTATAAAGGTCACGACCAACATTGAACTGCTCAGCGTCAGCATTCCCTTCTGAAAGGGCGATTGAATATTTAGCAACCTCAACAACTTCTTCGTCAGATAAATTGCCCATCATACCTCTTGCAGGCATGTTGCCCATAAGGCCATTGACCATCGCATTTTTAATGTTAGTTACAGAACCACCCCATAACCAATCATCATTCGCCAGAATAGGAAAGTTAGGGTTACCGGACCCTTCTGCACCATGGCAAGCCATACAATAATCCGTAAACAAAACACGAGACGTATTGATTGCATAAGCACGCAAGTGATCATCCTCAATGATCTCAGTGACATCTAATGCACGCAATTGCTCTTCTTCTGCTGCAAATGTACGTTCACGCCAATCATTCAGAACCTGAAAGTCACCCTTGTATTCTTCAATAGCCGTCCAACCTGCAACCCCCTTGGTGTGAGAGTTTGCCAAAGGAATGGCTGGGTAATAGATCAAGTAAAATACTATAAATATAAAACCCGCGTAAAATGCTAGCATCCACCAGAGCGGCGGTGGATTATCCAACTCACGGATGTCATCATCCCAAATGTGTCCAGTATTCCCTTCTTCTGGCCATGGATTATGTTGTGTCATCCTTATTCTCCTCAGAATAAATCAATCGTCGTCTAATACTTTAAACTTTTGTTCTTCTAATTCTTTTTTCTTACTTGGACGTAGTGCCCACCAAAAGGCATAGGCCAAGCCAAAAAAGATTACCACTGTAACAATTAAGCCTGCCCAGTCGTGACCGGTCATCGCTGACCAGTCAGTACTAAAGTAACTTTGCAAACTACTCACGGTAAACCTTATCGTCGTCAAGTCTTACCATGGTGCCAAGCACTTGCATGTAAGCAACAATAGCATCCATTTCAGTTTTACCACGAACATGTTCTTGAGCCATGTCTATTTCATCATCAGTATATGGCACACCGATGCGACGCATTGCACGCAAACGAGCTTGCATATCACGGGTCATACCAAAAAAATAATCTTCAATGCTATTTTCCGCCAACCAAGGATAAGCTGGCATGATTGACTCAGGAATCAAATCTTTAGGGCGAATAAGATGCATTACATGCCATTCATCTGAGTACTTACCACCAACACGCGCTAAATCAGGACCCGTACGCTTAGATCCCCATTGGAATGGATGATCATAGATAGATTCTGTCGCCAATGAAAAGTGACCATAACGCTCACGCTCATCACGGAATGGGCGAATCATTTGTGAGTGACAAATATAGCATCCTTCACGGATATAGATATCACGGCCCGCCAACTCCAAAGGCGTGTATGGACGTACACCATCACCAGGATTCCAATCAGAACCCCAACTACCGTCTTCTCTCTTATAGATAAGACGTTTATTTTCACTGCCTGGTGCTAATACAACGCGGCCATTATCGTCCATCACGAACTCACGCTGCCAAACTAGCTCAGGGAATCTTTCATTTTTCAGGTTGCCATACTGGTCAACACGTTCCGTATAGTCAACTGCTGATTTTAAGTAAAACAATGGAACGATCTGAACAATACCTGCTATTGATACAGCTAGCGCTGTTGCAATCATTAATGCAAAGATATTACGCTCAAATCGGTCTTGTAGGTTCTTGGGTTTATCTTCACCACCGACACCTCTTGCCATGAGTTCTTCTCCTCAACTCAATTCATTACCGCCACCATAAACTGGTGGCGAAATTACACTATTAATTACGCTGTTGCTGAAGCCACATTTTGGCTGCCAGATGTTTGACGAGCTTTAGCCATTCTAATTGTCATCACAATATTGAATAACATTAATACTGCACCTGACGTGAACAATACACCACCCATAGTACGCATGACATAGTATGGATGCATAGCCGCTACAGACTCAACGAATGAGTAGGCCAACATCCCGTACTCATCGTATGCACGCCACATTAGACCTTGCATAATGCCAGATACCCACATAGCAACGATATACAGAACGGTTCCGATTGTTGCCAACCAGAAATGGAAGTTAATCAGTTTCATAGAATACATTTCGGTATTCCAGAGCTTCATTACCATGTGGTAAATAGCCCCAATCGATACCATCGCTACCCAGCCTAATGCACCTGAGTGAACGTGACCAATAGTCCAGTCAGTGTAATGAGAAAGCGCATTTACTGTTTTTGATGACATTACTGGGCCTTCAAAGGTTGCCATCGCGTAGAAAGCCAATGCCATAATTAAGAAACGTAAAATGTAATCAGTACGTAGGCGATCCCATGCACCAGAAAGCGTTAGCATACCGTTAAGTGCACCACCCCAAGATGGGATAATCATTGCCAAAGAAATGGCTGCACCCAATGAGCCTGTCCAGTCTGGTAATGCAGTATATTGAAGATGGTGAGCACCTAACCATACATAACCAAACATCAAGGCCCAAAAGTGGATAACTGATAGACGGTATGAATAAATAGGACGCTGTGCTTGCTTAGGCACGAAATAATACATAATGGCCAAGAAACCAGCCGTTAGGAAGAAACCAACTGCATTGTGACCCCACCACCATTGAATCATGGCATCTTGAACACCACTAAAGATTGAATAAGAGGTAAATAGAGATACAGGAATCGCTAAGCCGTTTACTACATATAGGTAAGTGATCATGATCATCATACCCATGAAGAACCAGTTAGACACGTAAACATGAGAATGGGTTTGTTTGTTACGTGATGCAATGGTCATGATGAAGTTGAAGGTAAACATTAACCATACAATTGCAACTGCAATATCTAATGGCCAAATTAGCTCATGGTATTCCTTACCTTGAGTCATACCCATAGATAAAGAAATCACACCCAGTAATAGACCAATTGTAAACAGGATGGACATCGTCCATGCCATTCCGTTACTGAAAAGCTTCACACCATTAGTACGCTGTACTGTGTAGAAAGCCGTCGCCATCAACGTCATACCACCAAACGCAAAAATAACAGTATTGGTGTGCATTACACGAAGACGTGCAAACGTGATTTCAGCTATATCGAAGTTTAAAGCCGGCCAAGCAAGCTGTGCCGCTGCCATAGTACCCATGGAGGTACCGAGTACCAAAAATACAACGGCCATGACAGTCAAATACTTGACTACATTATCGTCATACTTAGGTTTAGCTATTGCTGTATCCATTTCTTGGATTCCCCTTAGTTTAATAATACGTTTTGAGTACTTAGCCTCATTACTTGCAGCTCAATGGTGTGTGCCGAAAACAGTCTCGTCACATTCAACTTACTACAAGCCTAAAAACTAATTGCTCTAGACATTTATAAATTCTTGCAGATTATCTTATAATCATAGCTACATGCACAATTAAAAAATATTTATGACCCAGCATTAAAAACCATAGTTCTTAATCATTACAAACATCAACCCTCGACCATCCCCTTGCATCAGACAGACTATTTCCTTAGTTTTTATATGGTTTTAGATTAATTTTATGCAAAACAAGTGGTTTTTCGCTATCATAAAAAATTTTTCTAACTGGGTAAAATTTTAAGGATAGACGATGGCATCTCGTACAGCTCAAGTAACAAGGAATACACTTGAAACTAAAATCAAGCTCTCTATCAACCTTGATGGCAAGGGGACAGCCAACTTTAATACTGGCGTGCCTTTTTTCGAGCACATGCTTGATCAAATTTCCCGCCATGGATTAATTGATCTCGATATCCAAGCAGATGGTGACCTGCATATTGATGACCACCACACCGTTGAAGATATTGGCATCGCACTTGGCCAAGCCTTATTCAATGCCGTTGGCGACAAAAAAGGTATTGTACGCTATGGTCACGCCTATGTACCCCTTGATGAAGCACTATCTCGAGTCGTCATCGATCTCTCTGGAAGACCAGGCCTGGTGTTTAACGCACAATTCAGCCGGGAAAAAATTGGACAGTTTGATACACAACTTGTCGAGGAATTCTTTCTGGCTTTTGCCAACAATGCACGGGTTACGCTTCATATCGAAAACCTTTATGGTAAAAACGCCCACCACCAAGTTGAAACTATATTTAAGGCCTTTGGACGTGCCCTGCGCATGGCTCTATCACAAGACCACAGAATGCAGGACCAACTCCCTTCAACAAAAGGGGCGCTATAATACCAATGAACAATAAACTTATCGTTGTCGTCGATTACGGCATGGGAAATCTTCGCTCGGTAACCAAAGCAGCAGAGCATGTCGCCCCAAGCGGCTGTCACATCAAAATATCCCAAAATGCGTCCGACATTACCAATGCAGATGCTATTATCTTTCCAGGACAGGGCGCTGCAAAAGCCTGTATGCAGGCTATAAAAGAACACAACCTGAATGATGCACTGTTGCAGGCAGCCCAGTCCAAACCCTTTCTAGGCATTTGCATGGGGCTACAAGTACTCATGAGCCATTCTAATGAAAACAACGGCGTTGACTGCCTTAACCGTATTGAAGGCACTGTCGAGAAATTCCAGTCTTCTCCTGAGGCTAAAATTCCGCACATGGGTTGGAATCAAATTCATCAGCATCATGACCACCCCATGTGGCATAAAATTCCGCAGGACAGTCGTTTCTACTTTGTTCACAGCTACTATGTTTCCCCGACCAACCCCCAAATGATTCAAGGCACAACTGAGTATGCCAACCTAACATTTGCTAGCTGCCTAGCCGAAGGTCAACTATTTGCGATTCAAGCCCATCCAGAGAAAAGTGCACAAGCTGGCTTGCAATTGTTCAAAAACTTTATGACCTGGCCTATTGAATCGGCATAAAATGGCACCCATAATTTAATTTTGCGAAACAACTAGGATTAAAACCTCAATGCTACTTATTCCCGCTATAGATTTAAAAGACGGCCAATGCGTTCGCCTGAGACAAGGTGTCATGGAGGACGCAACGGTTTTTTCTAGCGATATTACCGCCATGGCTGATCGCTGGGTGCAACAAGGGGCACGCCGACTCCACATGGTCGATCTTAATGGTGCGTTTGAGGGCACCCCCATTAATCGCCAAGCCGTACTTGAGGTAACGCAAGCGTTTCCGGCACTGCCAATCCAAATTGGCGGCGGCATTCGTGACCTTAAAACAATTGAAGCCTATTTGAGCGCCGGGGTGGAGACCTGCATTATTGGTACCCAGGCTGTGCATAATCCTAACTTTGTTGCGCAAGCTTGCAAGGCCTTCCCTGGTCACATCATGGTCGGGCTTGATGCCAAAGAAGGCCGAGTCGCAATTAATGGCTGGGCCGAAGTCACCGACCACCAAGTCATTGACCTTGCCAAGCGATTTGAGCAAGATGGTATTGCGGCGATTATCTATACCGATATTGGTCGCGATGGCATGATGCAAGGGGTAAATATCCACGCAACACACCAGTTAGCGCAAGTCACTTCGACACCTATTATCGCTTCAGGCGGCATTACCAACCTTGATGACATAAAAGCACTTGCACCCTTAGGGCAAGACGGTGTAATGGGCGCCATTACAGGACGTGCTATTTATGAAGGCAGTCTTGATTTTGCAGAAGGCCAAAATCTTGCCGATGAACTTGCTGGAGCAAAATATTAAATGGGCTTAGCTAAACGCATCATACCTTGCCTAGATGTTGCCAATGGTCGCGTCGTTAAAGGCGTACAATTTGTCGATATCCGAGATGCTGGTGATCCTGTAGAGGTTGCTAAGCGCTATGACCAACAAGGTGCAGATGAAATTACCTTCCTAGATATCACCGCGAGCTCTGATCAGCGCGACACGCTTATTGACACCGTGGCTCAAGTTGCTAGCCAGGTTTTTATCCCTCTTACCGTTGGTGGCGGCGTAAGAAGTGTTGAAGACATTCGTCGCCTTCTTAATGCCGGTGCCGACAAAGTATCCATTAACACTGCAGCTATTCACCGCCCTGAGTTTGTAAAAGAAGCAGCCGACCGCTTCGGCTCACAGTGTATCGTCGTTGCGATTGATGCAAAGCGCGTTAGCCATGAGCATGAACCGTTACGCTGGGAAATCTTTACCCACGGCGGACGCAAGGCCACAGGGATTGATGCCATATTGTGGGCACAAAAAATGGTGGAATTTGGAGCCGGAGAACTCTTAGTCACCAGTATGGACAAGGATGGCACCAAAAGTGGCTTTGATCTTGAGTTGACTCGCACCATTGCAGATAATGTCACGGTACCTGTGATTGCCTCTGGCGGTGTGGGACAGCTTAATGACCTGGTAGAGGGTGTTGTGGATGGACATGCACAAGCCGTCCTAGCAGCGAGTATTTTTCACTTTGGACAGCACACCATTGCTGAAGCCAAACAAGCCATGCAGGATGCCGGTGTTGAGGTTAGACTATGAACACGATTCTATCGCGCTTAGATCAAGAGCTTGAGGCCCGAAAAAAACAAGACCCTGACTCGTCTTATGTAGCCAGTCTCTATGACAAAGGCCTTGAAAAAATATTAAAAAAAATAGCTGAAGAATCACTTGAAACCGCTATGGCGGCGAAGGACGGTGATAATCAGCACCTTGTTTACGAAATTGCAGACCTGTGGTTTCATACCCTCATATTATTATCTTATCAAGGTCTGAGTAGCAACGAAGTGCTTAACGAGCTTGAACGGCGCTTCGGTGTATCAGGCCATACCGAAAAAGCACAACGTCAATCAACCGACTAGACAACAGGAACAGAAGATGACATCAGAACAGAGCGTTTTTACCCGTATCATAAACCGTGAACTGCCCGCTGACATCGTTTATGAAGACGACAAATGTATTGTGATAAAGGACATTAACCCCCGGGCGCGCGTACACCTACTGGTTATCCCTAAAAAGCCTATTGCAACCCTCTTTGATCTAACGCCTGAAGATAAGGACTTGATGGGACACATGATGCTATTAATGCCGCAGCTTGCCCAATCGCAAAACCTGGATGGTTTTAAGACCGTCATTCATACTGGCGAGACTGGCGGACAAGAGGTTTTTCATATCCACATACATTTACTTGGTAACTAGTATACAAGTTTGCTATTATTCACCCTTTAACCCAACCCGCTAATTTTTGGAGTGCACTATGGGCATTAGTATTTGGCAACTATTGATTATTCTCGCCATCGTTTTAGTCATTTTTGGCGCAAAACGTCTTAAAAATGTCGGCACAGACCTTGGTGGTGCTATTAAAGGCTTTAAAAAAGCTGTAGCTGAAGATGACGATAAAAAGTCTAAAGACGACTCAGAACAAAAAACCTTAGCTGAAGATCAAAAAGATCAGAATGTTTATGATGTTCAAGCGACTGAAAAAGAGAACAGTGACACTAAGCCAAAAGCTTAACACTTAATCGCGTCTTGTTTACATTGCAACCGACTAGGGACTAAACACCATGTTTGATATGGGTTTTTTAGAAATTGCTGTCATCCTCGTTATCACACTACTGGTGGTCGGTCCTGAGCGCATGCCGGAGGTTGCGCGTAAAGCCGGCCAAATGATCGCTAAAGCGCGCAATTTTATAAACTCGGTTAAAGAAGACTCTGATTTAAAAGAAACTGTGCGCGAATTGCAGCAGGCCGTTGACCTCAAAGAAGAAAAAAAGAATTTTGATCATATACGCAAAGACCTAATGACAGGTTTTGATGACATAAAAGATCAAGTCAACTTTGATGATTTACAACGACCCTTCGATGCCAAGTCATTAACTGAACCACCATCGGCTGCTCAACGTGAACATGCGAGCAAACAACTTGAGTCTACTGATGATGTACCCACAGAAACAGCGGCTGACTCAACCTCCCCTTCGACTCGGCAAAATAAGACCGAAAGAGAATAACATCCGATGAAACAGAGCGCTTTACCGCCTAATGATCAAGAAATGACACTCGTTCAGCACTTGCTTGAACTTAGAAACGCTGTCACCAAATCGGTGATTGCAGTTGCTGTCATGTTTCTTATTCTGTTTCCATTTGCGAACGATATTTACACCTTTATTGCTGAGCCACTTACGCGTTATCTACCCGATAACACCAGCATGATTGCCGTAGGTGTTGCATCTCCCTTTTTAACACCTTTCAAATTAAGCCTTGTTTTAGCCATTTACATAGCGATGCCTTTTTTGCTTTATCAACTATGGAGCTTTATCGCACCCGCCTTGTACAGCCATGAAAAACAACTGATTGGACCTGTACTGTTTTTTAGTTCATTTTTATTTTACGCAGGCGGCGCATTTTCTTATTTTGTCGTTTTCCCACTGGTATTTGGCTTCCTATCCCAAACAGCGCCTGATGGTGTAACGATAGCAACCGATATCGCACTCTATCTTGATTTTGTTATCAAGATGTTCTTTGCATTTGGATTAGCCTTTGAAGTACCTGTAATCACAGTATTACTTATCCTAACAGGTATGGTTAAACCTAAAACTATGTCACATGCCAGACCTTACGTCATTGTTGCAGCCTTTGTACTAGGGATGCTACTCACACCGCCTGATATTATCTCGCAAACGTTACTGGCTGTGCCTGTTTGGCTCTTATATGAACTTGGGATCATCATTGGTACGATTATCCTGAAGCGTAAAGGGCTAGATAAAGACCATGAAGAGGACACAGCTGCCGCAACCTCTAGCTATGAACATGAACCAAGCACTAAAAGTTACCAAGGGTCGGCTCAAAAGTTCGATCGCGGCTTTGCAGAACAAACTAGTAATTCTAGCGATGAGGATTTCGATTTTGATAACGAATTTGATAAGATTGAACAAGAAATGGCCGCTCTAAGGGAACAGCCTAGTCAGGAAAAATCAAATAATCCAAAGGACAAGCCTAGTGATGATGAGCAGGAGCCAAAGCGTCCAACCAACTAGAATGACTTGGCTTAGCCGGTTGGCCGCTAAGCTAGCATTCGTTGTAAGCTTATTATGGCTCCCAAGTCCTGCCGTTCTTGCTCTTGACAGCCCTCTTCACAGCCACCCATCAGCATACATTGCATTGCATGCGAATGACCCCATTAACTGGCAGTTGTGGGGCCCAGAAGCCATGCAACTTGCACAAGAACAACAAAAGCCGATTTTTATTTCTTCTGGCTATTTTGCATGTCATTGGTGCCATGTAATGCATGAAGAAAACTACCAAGACCCACTTATTGCTGAACTGCTTAACCAACATTTTATCTCTGTTAAGATCGATCGAGAGCTTTTACCTGATCTAGATGACTATCTACTTAACCGCTTACGAGCAGCCACCGGATCTGCTGGCTGGCCACTTCACGGTATTTTGACCCCGGAAGGACAGTTGTTTAGCGGCTTTGTTTATCAGCCTCGCGATACACTACTGCAAACTCTCTTACACCTAAACCATTGGTGGCGTGAAGATGCTGACCGAATACGCACCCTGAGTCGTCCAAACACACAAGCAAATGAAACATTAATTTCTAGAGCGCAATTAGAATCTGACATCGCTAGCCAATTGTTAAACATTATGGATAGCTTTGAGGGAGGAATAAATCAGACCCAAAAATTTCCACACAGCCCACTATTACTGAGCACTTTAAAACAGCAAAACCTTGATCATGACACAATAGATTGGATAAAAACGACACTAGACCAAATGCAAACTGAGCATTTACGAGATCATATCCATCAGGGATTTTTTCGCTATACGGTTGACCCTAATTGGCAAGAGCCTCATTTTGAAAAGATGCTGTATGATAATGCACAACTGGCTGAATTGTTTTTTATTGCCGGGGCAAAATTTGATCGCGCAGACTTTATATCCACAGCGATTGACACACTTAATTATGTAGAGAATGAGCTACTTTCACCCATAACAGGTTTAGCTCAATCGAGTCAGTCGGCTATTGATGAAAGAGGCATTGATGGTGCACGCTACATCTGGTCTCGAAACCAACTGATTGAGCAATTAGACAGCCATCTCTTTGAAATTGTCAACTCAGCATGGCAACTCGATGGCGTACCCCCGTTTGAGTTGGGCTGGCTGCCTAAACCCATCGACTCAACGCACTGGCCGGACATTCAACAAGCCTTAGCATCGCGTCCTGCTATTACAGATGACAAGCAACTGCTTAGCTGGAATGGCTTACTTATTCGCAGCTATTTACATGGCTACCTGACCACCCAAAACCCACACTTTAAACATCAGATGATTAGCCTAGCTCATAGACTTAACCATTTACTGTCTCTTGCAGAACCACCGAGGGCTTTAAATAATACCGGGCAATTAGTTGAAAAAGCTACTCTTGAAGATTTTGCTTATGTTATTAGCGCGTTTGAAGATATGGCTCACTATTTAAATGATGTCTATTGGGCAGATCAAGCGACCAAGCTTCGCATACTAGCTAAACAGCAGTTCTTTATAAATGATCAGTGGCATACCAGTACACAAGCCTTGTTGCCAGGGCAGAGTCGTTATTTTGACCTCATCGATCTCGCCACCCCATCAAGTACAGCTATTATGCGCTGCGCAGAACCGAAAATTGCCATTTCTGCTGACTTTCAGCCTTGGCAATACGCCAGCTATTTACGCTATCATTGCGAATAATTCATGGGCCTAATAATCATTGCTGTTATTATTCTGGCAACCATTAGTTTTCTGCCTCAGCTTTGGACACGGGCCGTATTAAAAAAACACAGCCAACCCCATCCTGATCTGCCTGGAGATGCCAAAACATTTACCGAGCACCTCATCAACAAATATAAAACAAGCGAAGTCACGATTCACTGCCTGCCAGAAAATAGCACTCAAGGTGACCATTACGATCCTACCACTCATAGCATTCACCTATCTCATCAAAATTATCATAGCAATTCGTTAACGGCTATCGTAACGGCAGCACATGAGTTTGGACACGCGCTTCAGCATCATGAGCAATATGAGCCACTTCTACAACGCACTGACATGGTGATGCGCGCTCAATGGCTACAAAAATTCAGTGGTGCCGCACTCATCGCTACCCCGATATTAATCCCACTGTTACACACGCCCATGATTGGCTTAATTACTTTTGCAGCCGGTTTTATCGCTATGGGTATTCCTGTGCTCATTCACTTGAATACGCTTCCTGTGGAATTGGATGCCAGCTATAAACGGGCTCTACCCATCTTAAAAGAAGGACAGTATCTTAATGCCAGAGACATGCGCTCTGCACGACATATCCTTACCGCCTGCGCTTTCACCTACGTCAGCGCCAGTTTATCCAGTCTCTTCAATCTCTGGCGTTGGTTTAGCGGCTGGCGACGCTAATTGCAAAAAAAACCGAATCATGCTATTTTTATAAGGATTAAATTTTATTATGGAGGTTGTAGATATGACGAGTACTGCACTTACAATTCAACAACTTAGTCCTGGCCAGAACCTAGAATCTTACATCAAATCAGTTAAAGCACTCCCTGTTTTAAGTGCTCAGGAAGAAAAAGGATTGGCCGAAAAACTTTATTATCACAAAGACCTTGAAGCCGCACGCCAACTCATTTTGGCATCATTACGCTTTGTCGTACCTATTGCTCGGAGTTACCAAGGCTATGGCCTACCTATGAGTGACTTAATACAAGAGGGAAACATAGGTTTAATGAAAGCCGTTAAACGCTTTAATCCTGAAGAGAATGTACGACTCATGACCTTCGCAGTCCATTGGATCAAAGCCGAAATTAATGAGTTTGTGATTAAAAACTGGCGTATTGTCAAAACAGCAACGACTAAGGCGCAACGTAAACTATTTTTTAAACTACGTGGCGCTAAAAACGCGTTAACCTGGTTTACTGATAAAGAAGCCGACGAAGTTGCCGAACAGCTTGGTGTTACCCGAGCCGATGTACTCGAAATGGACAGTCGATTGTATGGCAAAGACATGCAAGTAGATATGAGCCAAGACGAGGAAGAATCCGAAGGTTACCTGTCTCCTGTGCTGATTAGCCAGAGCCCGACGCCTGAGGAGTCACTGATGCAAGAAAGTGAATCTTCATTTCACCAACAAGCTATGCAACAAGCACTAGCTGCGCTAGATGAGCGGAGTCGTGACATTATCCAAGCCCGTTGGCTTAGTGACTCTAAGCTTGGATTAAAAGAACTAGCCGAACGCTATCAGGTATCTATGGAGCGTATTCGTCAGATTGAGGTACAAGCTATGAAAAAAATGAAGCAGGCCATTCAAAGTTTACCTGCCTAAGCATTTCATTTAACCAAATACAAAAAAGCCAGCGAAATGCTGGCTTTTTTGTATCAAAATTTACGTATCAAATTAAGCTAAGGCTTTGATACGCGAATTAAGACGGCTCTTAGAACGAGCGGCTTTATTTTTTTCAATAATGCCTTTACGCGCCATTTTGTCTAATTTAGACTGCGCTGAAACAAATAACGCCGTTGCTTGCGCTTTGTCGCCACTATTAATCGCTGCTAATACTTTTTTAATCGCCGTGCGCATGTCTGAACGCTGTGATGCGTTACGTAAACGTCGAACTTCGGCTTGCTTTGCGCGTTTTGCTGCTTGTGCTGAATTGGCCACAATAATCTCCAAAAATCGGTAAAAATCTAAAGTACCTGGGTTTATCAAGTTGTCAGATTCACAACTCAGCCAGAAAAATACCATAGGGTTTGAAAGGATTGCGTGATTATACCCTTATCATAGACGAGGTCAAGAGACAATCAAAAATATTCACATTACTAGCAACTAACTATTCACGATGATAAGGATGATTCTGAAGTACAGACCAAGCACGATATAACTGCTCCGCTAACATCACTCTTACCAGAGGGTGTGGCAAGGTTAAATTAGACAAGCTCCACATCCAGTTAGCCTGCGCACGAATCGATTCATCTAAACCATCCGGCCCACCAACTACAAGTGCTACATCTTGCCCACCACCTAACCAGTCAGCCAATTTGTCGGCTAATTTTAACGTGGTAGGTTGCGCGCCTTTTTCGTCCAAAACGATTAAGCGCGTATTTTTGGGCAGGGCCGCCACAATACGCTTGGCTTCTTCCTGTTTGTATTGACTTACCGAACCGGTTTTGCCACGCACCGCCATCGGCAATTCAATTAAATTCAGACTACAGCTTTTAGGTAGGCGTTTAGCATAATCTTGATAGGCCTCTTGTACCCACTTGGGCATTTTTTGACCCACACAAATCAAATGAATGATCATAACTAAGCGTCAGATGGTTTTACCGCGCCCTCAGGCGCATCATCCTTAACCTGCCAGAGCTTCTCTAAAGAATAATAAGCACGCGCTTGTTCAGTCATTACATGAATAACAATATTGCCATGATCTACCAACATCCATTCGGGCTGTGGGCCACTTTCTGCACCTAGGCACGGATCATTCGCATCTTTAAATGCTTGTTCTACCATGCTGCCCAAGGCTTTAACATGGGTTGTTGATGTACCGGTTGCTACCACCATACAATCGGTAAAACTCGCTAAGCCAGTCACATCAATCACCTGCACATCACGGGCTTTGCCATCGTCCAATGTTTTGGTTACCAGCTCAATTGCTGCGTTTAATTCCATAGCTATCCTTTTTGATAAAGCCTATTAGTATCAATAAAATCTTGTACCGCTTTGGGTACAAGTGAATCCGTTGTCTCATTGTGTTTGATTAAATCACGGATTTGCGTTGCGCTCAAATCCAATTGCGTCACTGCCACATCAATAACCTGTCCAGCTGGTTTAGATAAGTGTGTCACTTGATGCTGCGCAAGCAGGCCTGCTATTGCCTCAGTTTGTAGCATCAACTCACCTGGACGATGCATCACCGCAATATTGGCTAAGGTTAAAATAGTTTGCCACTGATGCCAGTGCATAAATTTAGCAAACGCATCCATTCCCATAATGAGCACCAGGCCTGCTTGTGGCAAACGCTGTTTAAGACTGGCCAAGGTATCGACCATATAGGACGGCCCTTGACGATCTAGCTCAATCGAATCAAATACACACTGTGGATAATCGGCCAAGGCCAATTTAACCATTTGCGCTCGCTGCGCCGATGAGGCCTGCGGCGTCCCACGATGCACCGGCTGATAGCAGGGAACAAAATGAATGCGCGTTAAGTTTAACTGTTGCAGCACATCCAAAGCGGGTCGTAAATGCCCATAATGAATCGGGTCAAAGGTACCTCCGAATATGCCGATCCATTCCAAGTCGTGTTTATCGACTTGCTTAATGTGTTGTTCACTAGGCCTAGTTGTTACCACCCGCACTCCCTCATTATTCGATCAATTTGGTGTGGCAATTCGCTGTTTTTCTACTTCAACAGACAAATCAATCATATCGTCGGCTGAATGAATATGTCTAACGCCAATGGCACCACTTTCTACCGCCGTTTTTCCCGGATGGCCGTCACTATGTAACCACTTCCAAGTGGTTTGTCCGGGATAAAAAACTTTCAACTCAGTCCAAACCACCTCTGCTGCATTCAGATCACCGTCCACCTTCTGTGCCACAATATCGGCCTGCTCTATACCTAACCCCAAGGTTTGTGGCAAGGATACCAAGTGCCAACGCGCGCCCGATGCATTGGTGTGCACCGCAAACGCGACATTATAGCTTTCACCGTGGCGCAGTGTTTTACTGTCCAATACATTCGGACTATCTAAAGAACGCGTTAATTGAATGCGCCAAGCGCCCTCTTGATAACCCCCTGACGCACGAATAGCTCCGCGACTGCCGGACGGTTCACGCAAAAATCGCTGTGGTAACACATCCCCTTCCTGCCATTCATGGTCTGGGTCAAACGGCTTGGCAATCGCTTCCGATAGATAATACCAATCTTGCTGACTATACTCCCTAGCCAACAAACGCTCGCGCTCTAAATGCGTGATACCTGTTATCTCAGGGTTATACATCCAAGCAGGCTGTTGATTATCGGCATCCCAATTGGTAGTAAAAGCCCCTCTGCCTTCACTATTGAGGCGATAATGCAACACATAATTATTATCGGCATAGCCCACTGGATGACTGCGATGCGCACGCCATTGCCACAAATCTAAAAATTCGCCGCGCTGACGCATCGCGTCCAATTCTGCCGAATCCTTGAGCTTATGCCAAGATAATTCATCCCCTTGCGCATCACGAGTGGACGGCAAATACTTACGAATATCCGAGCGCCCCATCTCGCGGCCTAAAACTGGATGCGCTCGCACCTCATCACGACTCGCGGCACTACTCAAGGTACGCACACCATCATGCACCGTCATATAACCGCCATAACGATCAAAACCATCTACGGAGCCATCGTCAAGCATCATAGAAATTCGATCTTCATAAAGACCGTGCTGATCGGGACCCAAAGCACCACTGCCATATCTGACCCACTCACCGCCTTCATAAATCCAATACTGGTGATACCAACTTGGGTTGTCGGTGATAAATTCATAACGTATTTGAATATCTTGCTGGTTATACACCGCACCAACGCGCAAGGTAGCGACACGATCTTCAGCGTGAGGGATATAAACATTTTTGGATGGATCAACCTTGACTGGTGGCTGTGCCTGTATCGATGTCGCTAAAAGCAAACCACTTGCTGCGGTAAGCGCTAAAATCCATTGAAGGATTATCCGGTTTGTCGTCACCCTTACTCTCCTGTTCAACCTAATCAAACCCTATTATAATTCAGCCTATCGTTCATGAGCAGATTTGATGACACACAACTGGATAATCAGTAGCGCGCCCAGCTCGCTCGGCCAAATATTTCTGGCAACCCAAGGCCATCAACTGGTCAGAGTCGGTTTCAGCCCGTTTATAGATACGGATGATTGGCCACAGCTCAAGGCCCACCAGGCCTGGTTAGACGCAATAAATACCGGTGTGCTGCCGGGAACTTTGGCACCCAAAGGCACTGATTTCCAACTTAGTGTATGGCAAGCCTTGCAACAGATTCCGCTCGGCCAAACTCGCAGCTACCAACAGCTTGCTAACCAGCTAGGGCGACCGCAAGCCGTACGCGCAGTGGCGAATGCAATCGCCGCCAATCCGATTGCTTGGTTTATTCCTTGCCATCGTGTCATTCGCAGCAACGGCGAGCTCGGTGGTTATGCCTGGGGTTTAGCCAAAAAACAACAACTGCTGGATTGGGAAGCAACCCATGCAAACTGACCAATTTGACCCTCAGTTGCTTGATGACCTGTTGAATCTACTGCAACAACACCCTGACGGCATTGCTGAACACCAACTGCTTAAAGCACTCGCTGAACAGGGTTATGAAGCCTTTCAGCCAAGCCTGGAACCGCTGGCGCTATTTCAGGCGCATTTTTTACTGTTTCACCTGCTCTATCGACAACAGCAGGCCTGGTATCAACAAGGTCACGGTTGGCTGCTTATTGATTGTTTAAAGATTCAATTTCAGCCGCAACCGCCCCATCACAAGCCGCATAGCCACGACACGCAATCAGACCACCCACAACAGGATGACCCGTTGCGGCGTTATTATTTGGATATTGAACACTATCGGCAAACACAAACGGACGATGTGATTGAACTGCTGGACAGTTTTTGGCGCAGTCTCGCTCAGTCGCCGGACACAACACAGATCCAACAAGCGAAAGGCTGGCTTGAAATTACAGAAGAGACCATAACACTTGAACAGGTTAATCGACACTATCGCCGATTAAGCCAAATTCACCACCCCGACAAGGGCGGTGACAGTGAACGATTTCGACAGATCAGCCAAGCAGCAGAGACTTTACGAAAAAGCTTAGGTTACAAAAAAACCTAAAGCTTATTGGCGGATATGGCCATCACCCAGCACGATATACTTCTGTGACGTCAGTCCCTCTAGCCCGACCGGACCACGCGCATGGAATTTATCCGTACTAATACCAATTTCCGCACCCAAGCCATATTCAAAACCATCGGCAAAACGGGTTGAGGCATTGACCATCACCGAACTCGAATCGACCTGCGCCATAAACTGACGCGCCTTGGTATAGTTTTCGGTAATAATCGATTCCGTGTGCGCCGAACTGTATTGAGCAATGTGCTCAATCGCCATCGGCATATCCGCTACCATGCGAATCGACAACACTGGTGCCAAATATTCGGTTTGCCAATCGTCCTCAGTCGCCCGCTTGGCCTCAATCAAGGCACAGGTTTTTTCACAACCACGCAATTCGACGCCTTTTTCTTGATAGAGTTTGGCTAACTCAGGCAAAACGTCAGCCGCCCGTGATTCGGCGACCAATAGGGTTTCCATTGCATTACACACGCCATAACGGTGTGTTTTGGCATTCAACGCCACCTTAATCGCCTTGTCTTTATCGGCATCATCATCAATATACACATGGCAAATGCCATCCAAATGTTTAATCACCGGCACACGCGCATGTTCGCTAATTCGGGCAATCAGCCCCTTGCCGCCACGCGGGATAATGACATCGACATATTTGGGCATCGCAATCAACTCACCTACCGCTTCACGGTCGGTGGTTTCAACCACTTGCACCGAGGCTTTTGGCAGGCCTGCTTGCTCTAATCCGGCCTGAATACAGGCCGCCAAGGCACGGTTTGAGTGCGCCGCTTCCGAACCACCACGCAAAATCGCAGCATTGCCGGATTTTAAACACAGCGCCGCCGCATCAATGGTCACATTCGGGCGCGATTCATAAATAATCCCCACTACACCCAGCGGCACCCGCATTTTGCCGACTTGAATGCCGGACGGACGATAACGCAAATCGGTGATTTCACCAATCGGATCGACCAGGCCTGCTATTTGACGCAGCCCTTCTGCCATCTGCACCACGCCTTGATCGGTAATCGCCAAACGATCCAGCATCGCCGCATCCAAACCATTGGCTTTGCCTGCTGCTAAATCCTTGGCGTTTTCCGTTTTCAAAAATTCGGCTTGCGCTTGCAACTGCGCCGCCATCGCCAATAAGGCATAATTTTTTTGTTCGGTGGTCGCTGTCACCAACACCCGAGACGCCGCACGCGCCGCCTGCCCTAAATTTTGCATATAGTCTTTAATATTCATCGCCATCTCTTTTATGTTTAATCTGCTTTTTTATCTGCATTTGTTTATCTGACTAAGTTACCCATCTCGTCATTTTAGCCTTATTAATAAAGCTTGCCAAACATCTGCTTTCCGAGGGTTTTAAGAGTTAAGGCTCAGTTGTTCCCATTCAAACTGGGCGATGTTCTTTTGCTCGGCGTTAAAGTGGATGCCGATTAGGTAGATGGGTTTTTGCGCGTCCAAGTATTTATCGGCATAGCGTTTGTCTTTGATTTGTTGCAAGGCGTTGGCGCTGGGTTTATTCGGGTGATCGACTTTGAAC
The DNA here is from genome assembly GCF_900112445.1 of Thiomicrospira sp. ALE5. Taxonomy (GTDB): domain Bacteria; phylum Pseudomonadota; class Gammaproteobacteria; order Thiomicrospirales; family Thiomicrospiraceae; genus Thiomicrospira. The sequence continues at coordinate 1,160,151 of NZ_FOYY01000003.1, forward strand.
TCCATGATATAAATCGCCTGATCCATCAGAATCGTCAGGTCAATTCGGCCCTGGTTGGTGACGTCTTCACCAATAATGCTTAATCCAAGGCTTTGCAAATACACATAGACGACGCTGGCGTAAAAGCCTTCATAGTTTTGAATGACGTTGTGGGTGTAGTTGTTGTAGGGAATGCTCGCAAACATGCTGCTAAGCGCTTGTTTGAAACTGTCCATATTATTTTCGAGCAGCGCCATGTGGATATTAACTTGAATATCCGCTTGGTTGCTTGGGCTGTTGTTGAACAGCTTTAAGATAGAGTCCGTGAGTGACGCTTTAACTTCAAGATTGGGCAGTTTAAGGTAATAGTAGGTTTTTACGCCCAGCGTTTGCACTCGATCAATGGTGAGATACCCGCTTTGATAAAGGATCACTTCTAAGTCCAAGTTATCAATATCAAAACTGTTGAGCAGTTTTTCATCGACGCGTAAGTTGGTCAGACTGGGCAGGAAATAGTGTTGTTTTTTAATCAGTTCGATTAAAAAAGTCGGTGTGCCGCTTTCAAACCAGTAATTCGCGTATTTGTGGTTTTTGGCGATGAATTTTAGAATGTCGAATGGGTTATACATTTTGCTACCAAGGAAGTTGTAGCCGTTGTACCATTCCTTGAGCTTTTCCCTATCAACGCCTTCTAGATACGGTATAAAAGTTGTGTCGATGTCATGCTGGCTGTAACCACAGATATCCCCAAATTCCTCATCGAGTGAGATGTCGGTGATATTGTTTAAGCCACTAAATATCGAGGTTTTAGTAAACTTGCTGACCCCGGTTAAAAACGCAAAGCGTAAAAACTCGTCACTGCCTTTGATCACGCTGTAGAAGTTGACCAGGCCGTCGCGGATTTCTTTTGCGATTTCGGTGTTGGTAATGTTGTCGAGTATCGGCTTGTCGTATTCATCAACCAGTATCACGACTTTTTGGTTGTATTTGGCGTGGGCTTTGCGGATGAGTTCTTCAAAACAACCGGCGACACTGTCGGGTTCTTCACAGTCAATATCCAGTTCTTGTTGGTTTTGTTTCAGAATACGCAATAGCCTGTGATCCAGTTGTTCACGACTCTCAATTTTACCGGAAGCAAAGCTCACCCGAATCACCGGATAACGAACATCCCAATCCCATTGATTCTCAATCGCCAGGCCTGCAAAGAAGTGTTTATTGCCTTCAAAAATATTACGCAGTGTATCCAAAAACAGCGATTTACCAAAACGACGCGGGCGGCTTAAAAACACATACTTGTAGCTTTGGAGCAACTCATACGCCAACCCCGTCTTATCGATATAAACGTAATTATCTTCACGAATTTCGCTAAAGGTTTGAATACCAATGGGGAGTTTTTTCAGTGTCATGTTCATTCTTAGGATAAAGCTATAAGACCAGTATAGCAAACTCAATACATTTGCTAGTTCAAAAAATCGAAGCGATAAAAACATTACTAACCTAACACACATTTTGGCTGAAGTAAGAGCAAAAGTTGAGGCATGCAGTGCTAGCTTGGCAGACAATGCATAGGTTGAGTTTAAAACCTGATTTAAAATGTCTGATGAGCAAGATTAGATTTGTGCGCGCTAATTGATGGGTTTTATGCGCAGAATATTATCCACCTCAATAGGTTAAAAACAGGACAAGGGTTTTTAGACAGAATTAAAAAGCCCTATTTTTGATAGGGCTTCGACAGCATTCCAAAACTTTCCGAAGAATGCCTGTTGCTTAGAAACGGTATAGCAAACTTAACTCTACACCAGATGTAGAGATATTATCAGTTTTTGCTTTTATTCCAAAACGGTCTGTACCATCATCGAAAAGTATGCCTGTGGTATCAAAGTTTGAGCTGCTTAAACTCATCCACTCCCCACGAACTGAAATATTGTTTGTTAACGCATATTCTGCGCCAATGCCAAACCCTATTGTTGTAACATTACCACTATACTCAAATTTTTGATTAAAAAGGCCATCCTGCTCACGGAAACCAAACTTAGTTTCAGCCTCTGTTAAACCATAGCTAAATCTTGCATAAACCAATAGGTTATCCATCGCTAGGTAACCAGGCATCAACGATAAAGATAATGACTGACCAAGTTGAGTTTCCGCAGTAAAGCGACCTTCATCAGCTATATCTCTGCTTCTTTTTGTATCACCAAGAGAGTTTCGATAGTTGAACTCGCCACCAAAATAAAAACGATCAAAAGTTTGACCATAACCTACTAACAAACCGACAGGTGTTCCACCATCAGATTTTTGTTTGAGCTTTAACGATTATGAAGAGTCTTCTCCTCCGAAAACTTCAACAATCGTTCCAGTTGTTTCACTTGTAGTATTAAGGCTATCAACTGATAAACCACCATATAAACCATCAAAAGGTGATGCAGCTAGTGCGTTACCAGACACAAAAACTGTAGTTAAAGCAGCAATTAATGTTTTTTTCATTCTTCATTCCTTGATTAGATTTGCAATTAAATCAAAGCAAAAAACCTTTTGCTCCGATAGCGGTGCAAATATAGGCTTTTTTCATTAGCAAATCAAGCTCCGATAACGGAGCAAGACATGAATTTAATTGGCAACACAATTCGTAAACTTAGGGAGGAGCAAGGGTTAACCCAATATCAATTTGCCGCACGCTGCAATTTAATTGGCTAGGATATTTCACGAGGTACGCTGGCTAAAATAGAATCGAAAGTGCGCCGCATCACAGATATTGAAGTTGCACTTCTCGCACAAGCATTAAATCGACCTATCGAATGTCTGTTTGATCAGGCCTGCTCAACAACACGGCCATCTTGACAAGTTGTCAACAAAAGTTATGGTAAACCAATATGATTTACTAAGGACACGCAAAATGCACTCATTACACGTCGCTGAATTTAAAGCCAACTTAACTAGCATTTTGGCTGAAGTTAAAACAAAAGGTGAGGAATACATTGTTGAGTTTGGCCGCAATCATGAAAAAGTCGCGGTGCTGATTCCCTATGAAAAATACCAACAGCAGTTCCAGCAAGGTGTCAAACTTGGCCCTTAGGAGATTAGATTGCCACGGCCTTCGGCCTCGCAATGACCCGTTATTTCTCGGTGGTTCAAACCCTAACGCGCGATTTTCATCGCTAAATCGGCCAGACCCAACCAAGGGTCACCCAGTTGTAGCCCTTTGACTTGGCGATCTATTTGATAGGCATCTAACAACAGTCGATGCCAAATTTTGAGGGGATGCCGCGATAAGGCTTGACGATATTCGGCTTGCTTGCTGGCCCAAATCCGCTGTTCTTTCATCGCTAAATTAACATTGCTTGCCTGTGCCAGTTCAATCAGCGTGCGTAACTCTTTAGTAAACAACCACAACACGATAGGCGCTTCCGTGCCCTCTTGTTGCAAACGGTGCAAGACATGTAACGCCTGCTTTGCCTCACCATTTAATAACAGACTGCTCAAAGCAAATAACTGATAGTGCGCCTGATCGACCACCTGCGCGGCAATATCGGCATCGGTAAACTGCTTAACACGTCCCTCTCCGGCACTAGCTGGATAACGCAAGCTCAACTTAATCAATTCTTGCTCGGCAGCGAGCATATTACCCTCTACCCGCTCGGCTAATAAAGCGGCCGCATCGGGGGTTAATTGCAACTGATGAGAGATGGCTTCTTGCTGACACCAACGCACCAACTCCTGCTGCGCCAGTGGTTTGGCTTGCACCACCAGGCCTGCTGATTCAATGGCTTGTGCCCATTTGGCCTTAACTTGACGACTTTCTAAACGTTCACAATAGATAACCAATACGCAATCTTGCGGCGGTTGCTTACACCAGTTCAACACAAATTGACTGCCTGGCGTGCCCGGATTGCCACTTGACAGGGCCAGCTCTATTAAGCGTTGATCCGCAAATAACGACCCGGTTTGGGTTTCCATCGCCAAGCCTTGCCAGTCAAATTGCGCATCGACATCATAACGGTCGCGTTGCAAAAAACCCTGGGCTTTAAAATACTGGCGCAACGCATCGGTGACCCGCCGCACATACAACGGCTCCTCGCCATACACCAGCATAATCGACGGATAGCGCCAATAGCCTTGATGAAGTTGTTTAAGGAAGGCCGGCGCCAATAGCATTAGCGCGCCGGCTCTGATGGGAGTTGGCGACTAACACGATCTAAAATGTTACGCGCCAACTCTTGCCACATGGGTTCTTGTAACTCACGCCGTTCACGCTCCGCCGCTAAACTGGCGGCAGGATCCACTTGCACATCACGCATCACCATCACTTGGGTGTCTAGTAATAATTGCTCATTAGCGACATCATGCAAACGAATTGCTTGGGTCATGCGGATCAACTCACCAATGACCTCACCCGCTTGATTGCGCGAGCTGGTACTGGTTCGTGTTTCATAACGGCCTAATTCCAAGTGATAAGGGGCTTGCGCCAAACTGCTCACTCGCTCAACCCCTGCGGCATCAAGCTGTTGATTGAGCGCGGCTAACAAACCCGCTGGACTGTTGCCCGTAATATAAATGGCTGACAAATTAAGCTGCCCACCAAAACCACCGGTGCCACGCAATCGAAAACCACACCCGGACAAAGCAGCAACCGAACCGGTGACCAGGCCTGCTAACCATGCTCGACGTGACAAGATCATCGCAGTCTAACCTTTTACCACGAAATTGACCAAACGCCCCGGCACCAAAATTTCTTTCACCAGTTCTTTGCCGTCAATAAACTTGACTACCGATTCTTCGGCTTTGGCGGCGGCTAAAATCGCATCTTTTGGGGCATCCTTCGCCACGGCAATTTTGCCGCGCAATTTGCCATTGACCTGCACCATCAGTTCAATTTCATCCTGCACTAAGGCACTGTCGTCGACTTTCGGCCAGCTGACATCCAGCACCAGGCCTGGTTTGCCGAGTTGCTGCCATAAAACCTGAGTTATATGCGGCACCATCGGCGAGAGCATCAAGACTAATAACTCTAAGGCTTCTTGCATCAGGGCGCGCCCTTGCTCGCTGTCGTCTTCAAACTTCGCCAAGGCGTTCAACAGCTCCATACAAGCCGCAATCGCAGTGTTAAACTGCAAACGGCGACCGATATCATCCGATACTTTTTGCAGGGTTTCATGCAACTTCAAACGTAAGGCTTTTTGCTCTTTGTTTAGTCCGTCATTCGACTGGCAGGCCACCAGGCCTGGTGATTGTTCAACATGCTGATGCACCAAACGCCAGACACGGTTTAGGAAACGGTGTGCACCCTCAACCCCCGAATCCGACCATTCCAAACTCTGCTCCGGCGGCGCGGCAAACATAATAAACAAACGCACCGTGTCGGCACCGTATTTTTCAATCAAGCCTTGCGGGTCAACGGTATTGCCTTTTGATTTCGACATCTTGGCACCGTTCATCAATACCATGCCTTGGGTCAGCAGGTTTTTAAACGGTTCATCCGAATTGACCAACCCGACATCACGCATCAGCTTGTGGAAGAAACGCGCGTACAATAAATGCAAAATCGCGTGTTCAATCCCGCCGATATATTGATCCACCGGCAACCAATAGTTGGCGCGTTCATCCAGCATCGCCTGACCATTATCGGCACAGGCATAACGCGCGTAATACCACGAGGATTCAAAGAAGGTATCAAAAGTGTCGGCTTCGCGCTTGGCCGCTCCACCGCATTTCGGGCAGGTACAGTTTTGGAACGAGTGCAATTTAGCCAAAGGCGAACCCGCGCCATCCGGCACCACATCTTCCGGCAAGCGCACCGGCAAGTCTTGTTCAGGCACCGGCACCGGGCCGCACTCAGCACAATAAATCATTGGAATCGGGCAACCCCAATAACGCTGGCGCGAAATTCCCCAGTCACGCAAACGGAAATTGGTTTGCTTGCGCCCCAAACCTGTTGCACCCAATAACTCAGCGAGTTTGTCCATCGCACCATTAAAGTCCAAGCCATCCAGTGCGCCGGAATTAAATAACACACCGCGTTCGGTATAGGCCTGTTCGGACACATCGACCGACTCCGCATCCTGTGGGCGAATCACCGGCGTAATCGGCAGACTGTATTTTTGCGCAAATTCATAGTCGCGCTGGTCATGCGCAGGCACCGCCATCACCGCACCGGTGCCGTACCCCATCAGCACAAAGTTCGCTGCCCAAACCGGCACGATTTCATTGCTGATCGGGTGGCGAACACGCAAACCGGTATCAACGCCTTTTTTTTCCATGGTTTCCATGTCAGCTTCGGCGGTCGAGATATGCGAACATTCCTCAATAAATTGCGCCAAAGGTTCATTCATCACCGAGGCTTGTTTGGCCAAAGGATGATCGGCCGCCACCGCCACATAAGACACGCCCATCAGGGTATCCGGGCGCGTGGTATAGACTTTTAAGGTTTCATTTTGACCTTCAAGCGGGAACTCGATTTCCATCCCGGTTGATTTGCCAATCCAGTTGCGTTGCATGGTTTTGACCTGCTCCGGCCAACCTTCCAACTGATCTAAATCTTGCAACAACTCATCGGCATAATCGGTGATTTTTAAAAACCACTGCGCGATTTCTTTACGCTCAACCGGCGCACCGGAACGCCAACCCTTGCCGTCAATCACCTGCTCGTTGGCTAATACGGTTTGATCAACCGGATCCCAATTCACCACTGACAGCTTGCGATATACCAAGCCTTTTTCATAGAGCTTGGTAAACAACCATTGTTCCCAACGGTAATAATCCGGTGAACAGGTCGCCACTTCGCGTGACCAGTCGTAACCCAAGCCCAACTGCTGCAACTGGTTACGCATGTAATCCATATTGTCATACGTCCAAGCCGCTGGTGCGACCTTGTTTTGCATCGCAGCATTTTCCGCCGGCAAACCAAACGCATCAAAGCCCATTGGCTGCAAGACGTTTTTGCCCAACATGCGCTGATAACGCGAGATCACATCGCCAATGGTATAGTTGCGCACATGCCCCATGTGCAAACGCCCGCTCGGATAAGGAAACATTGACAAGCAATAATATTTTTCCTTGCTTGGGTCTTCGGTGACTTCAAACACTTTTTGCTCTTGCCAAACCTGCTGAATAGCGGCCTCTAATGTTTGTGGTTGATAAGTTTGCGCATTATCGCTTGCGGGTGCACTCATGATTCCCATTCCTAAATTCTTTGCGGTATGATTAAAATATTGGCGCCATTATAACAAAACAATCTCAACCCTAAGGAGACAGTGATGTCACTATCAGATAAATTACAAGCGGCTTATAACCGCTTAACAGACCAGCTTTTAATCAATATGAAATCGGCAGAAGAGACTAGCTTGCATTGGCTAGGTGAACAGCTGGACCATCTGCAGCAAAATGCTAAAGAATTGGGTTCTGAATTAGCGGTACTCACCGAGCATGAACTGCATGAAGTGCAAGACATCCTGCAACGTGATATCGAACAAGCTGCAGAGTATTTGGAAGACAGTGGCCAAGGGCTCGATGCGTTTGTTGAAAATGATTGGCCATTGATTGAAGGCATCTTGTCGGAAAAAGCCTTATCGCTGGCTGATCCCAGCCACATTCACCACCTCAAACTACGCTTGCAAGCGGCCATGAACAAAGACTAACTAAACTGTGAGCCACTCGGCGTTTTAATATAACGCGCCAAGAAGAATTGATGCAGGTTGTTTATTGCAAACCCATGTAATACAATAGCGTCATACAGCTAGATGAGGAATAAAAACATGATTAGTTTGCGCCTACCTAACGACCTCGAACAACAATTAGTGCAATTTGCCAACCAAACCCACCGAACCAAAACCGATGTGGTCAAATTGGCATTGGAGCGATTATTTGAATCGGAAACCACAGCTGCCACGACGGAAGGTGAACGTGCGTTACAGATTTTTGCGCAAAATGGTTTGCTCAATGCCCTATCTGCCGATGCCGATTTTTCAGCGAACTACAAAGCGGAATTGGATTGGAGCGACAAGCTATGATTATCGCCGATACCGGATTTTGGGTCGCCTTATTTAGCCCAAACGACCAGTATCACGCACTGGCTCAGCAAAAACTAAAACAACTTAACGAGCGATTAATCACCACCTACCCAGTTCTAACCGAAACCTGCCATCTTCTTTTAAAGCGTTCCGGGCAACAGGCAGTTATTGGGTTTATGAACAGCTATGCCCAAGGCGCGTTTCAGCTTTATCATTTAGACCAAATACACCATCCAAAACGCATTATCCAAGCGATGAAAAAATATGCCGACTTACCCATGGATTTAGCCGATGCGTCGCTGGTCATGCTGGCGGATCATTTAGGACACGGTAGAATTTTAACCACCGATGCGCGCGACTTTCACACCTATCGCTGGAAATCCCACCATCCATTTGAAAACCTGTTGAACCCACTGAATTAAAAAACGGCTGACGCACTTAAAACGCCAAACCCAAACCCAAACAACAATCCACCAGGCCTGGTGGTGAGCAAGCGGTTGAGGTCTGAAAGTGCGGTTTAATCAAAAAGCTCGGCGTGAGTGCCAACGCGAGTAAAGATAAGGGTTTGCACTTTTAGCGTTTTATCAAGTTTTTAAATCAGTAAAAAATCACCCCCAATATGACACTCACGAAACCCTTTCCAGTTCCCGACCAATTCGTGATCGCGAAAGATTGGATCAAGCGGCGCATCGTTAGCAATTAAACTCAGCATTACGCCTTTGAGCTTGGACATATCATAACGACCAGAGTGGACAAGACGCTCCCAATCTTTTAAGAACTGCCTTGTAAAGTCGGCCTGCCGAGGAAGTGAGGCCTGTTTGGATTTAGCTTTGCTGTTCAAGCGCATTCATTAATTCATCTGCAGATTCAAAACGACTGCGTTTAGTTTTCACTATACTATCTGCCTCCGCCATCGTCGCTAGAGTAAGGGCATTCGGTGCTTTAATTTCAAACGGAATTTGTTTTTGCGCTACGACTTGAGTTAAAAAAACACGCACCGCCTCCGATAAGGACAACCCCATAGAAGCTAAGGTATCTGACGCCTCATTTTTAATCGCTTCATCCAAACGAATATGTAAAACCTTTGTACTCATGGCAAAAGCTCCTGTTATCAATGAGAATAATTGTATACAAATTGTGATACACAAACAAGTTCAACATAATAAATCCACCAGGCCTGGTGGCGAGCAAATCGGGTTTTGGCGGGAATTAGGGGCATTAACTTTTAGAATAAACCTCTTTGCGATGACGAATTTTGACGACATTAATCACAACACGCTGCTCAATGACTTCATAAATCACGCGATAGTTACCCACACGAAAACGATAATAGGGCGACAAGTCACCGACGAGTTTTTTGCCTATAAAAGGATTCACCACTAACTTGGTTTTAAGCGCCTCTAGAATTTTACGCTGCCAGGCCTGATCAATTTTTTTCAGGTCTTTAATCACCTTGTCATCAAAAACCAACTGATAGTTTTGTTCAGTGCCCAAGCGCTTTTTCCAGTTCTTCGATGCTTATCAGGTTTCGATCTTGCGAATTGCTACGAGTCTGTGCCTCCAACCAATCCTGCATATCTTCTTTATAGTTTTCTAATGCATTTTTCACAAAAAAACTTTTAGGACGCTGGGTTTGCTCAGCCAAAGCATTAAGAAAGTTTTCCATTTCAGTATCTAATCTGACGGTTAACATAACATGCCTCCTATGCAATACATGTATTACACATAATACACTAAGCCCTAAATCTGTCAACCCACCAGGCCTGGTGGTGAGCAAATGGGTTTTGGCGGGAATTAGGCCCGGGTTAGTCTTTGGCTAATTGATCGCGGAACACCTGCTCAAAAATCGGCACCAAATATCAATGCAAGGCCTGCAGCTCTTTTAAAATAGATGCTGTTCTTTTAAGCCTCCCTATTTCATTTGGATGATGCTCTGTATCGCAAATCTCTGACGCTGACAGTTCTGTTTTATCAACAATGAAGGCTACATTTTGATAACTCGGTAACTTAGAAATGACGAGTGAAAAATTTTCAATCATTGCCCCCTGGTCGAGATAATGCTCAGCTGGAAAGACAAATAAAATTTGTGCTTTAGGAAACGTTAACTTCAAAAACTCGACCTGATCCTTCACCTTTTCAACTTGAAACTCAACTGAAAGGCTTTCAAAGCGTCTACCTGCTCGACTGTAATCACAATTAACAGACGAATGAATAAGATCACCATAATTATTGATCATATAAAACTCAGGCTCATCAAAAACCAATTTTCTATGCTCAATAACAGACTTTACAGATTCGATCATAAAACGTGAAAAGGTTTTATTTGGTATTAATTGAACATCAGCGCTCTCACCGAAAATATTAAAATTACTTCTTACCAAATCTCTATCCAGTTCTCTTGAGAACTGGATAGAGGAATAAACAACCACCTCTACAGAGTCTGCATCTAAAGAATTCAAACTTGAAATGTATTCCCTATAATTTTGATTATTAAATCCTTCACTCCTTAATGAAAAATTCAGAAAATGTAGACCTGTTTCTTTGCTTAACATTTGAGCTGACAGACCAAAAATTGCATTAGATCCCCCAAGAACAAGAGCTTGAGGAGTAGTATTTATTAGATTTTCATAATGTTGATCAATTATTCGTTGCTGTGAAGCATTATCACTTCCTAAATTTACATAAAACAAATATGCAACATAAATTACGATTATGATAGGGATCCCAATATAAAGCGAAAGCTTATTAACGCTGGCCATAAACGGCATAATCCAACCCCACACTTGTAGACACTAATAGTACAAACAGCCCTATCATTACCATTTGAGAAAACGGCACTCTAAGAAACTTATAGTTGCGCTTTGCGACATGACGATTACGCAAAAAAGCAAACTCAACAAACATCAGCATCAACCCCAAAAACAATGCAATCAAAGCCGCCTTTGGAACACTTAACATGTGCGTTAATACCTCTGTATTTGCATCCCAAGAAAACATCAGTTTTTCGATTAGCCGGGCAGTATCTGAATCAGCAAATACCATTCGGCCAATAACCACACCCATGACCAACAAAACCGGCACCATGAATAGCACCTTTTTTCGTTTTAACAAATAAAGAGTTAAGACAAAAAGCAAGCCATGCAACAATCCCCAAATCAAAAAGTTAAACGTGACGCCATGCCAAAAAGCGGATGCAAGGAAAACGACTAAAATTGCTAGCTGAGTGCTAAATCGCGAAAAGTTCAACTTACGTTTAACGGGTTCATAAAACACCGCTTTTAATACAATCGATAAGCTGACATGCCAGCCTTTCCAAAAATCAATCAGATTGCGTGCAGAAAATGGCTGTCTGAAATTCAATGGTATCTTCACCCCAGCGATACCAAACAGCCCATAGATCATAAGCGACAGTCCAGCAAAGTTTGCATAAACAAACAATTCAAATATCACAGCGAAAGTTAACGCACTTGCCAGATCGGTAAGCTCGATCATGCTAAAGAATTCAGTTAAAGGCGTTGCAATCACCTTAAATAAGAAAATACCAATCACAATAAATGGCAAGTAGTAAGCCAGCCGCTTTCTAAACTGCTTATGTGCGTGTGACTTAAAGAAAGTGCTGATTGGGCCTGTAACCAATAAAAGAGGGTTAGCGCCAATCAATATGTTATTGCCAGTTAGATTGTTACGTTGAATGTGATAAGCAAAATAGGCCGTATAAAAAGCCAAGCCATAAAAAATCAAATTTGTTGACGTCGCATGAGACCCGGTAAGTGTTTCTGTAAAGCCAAATAAAGAGGTGAACGATATGCTAAAAAATAATCCGTAAACCAACCATGGGCTTTTTGTTAACAACCAAATGGCAAAAATAAACGCTGACACTATCACTGGTATTGCGATTTTTGAAACCACTTCAAAACTACTGGATACGGAAGATGTCAAACCTAGCTGGCTAGCGTAGAGATAAATAAGCCCTATAAAAACCGAACTCAAAATGAAAGATTGAGTTACAAACTGCGCAGGTAAATGCTTCATACTACTTAGTTCTTAAAAAAACCTGAAGTTTAACAAAAATTAACTAGTTAGTTTAATTAAGTTAACCACTAGTTAATTAAGTATGGCGTTTTCATTTAACTTTCTGTTACATGAATGAAGCCCAAATGTTTAGTGAACGCCTTAAAGAAGCTATGCTCAATAATGGCTATGAACTCAGACCAATCGTAATTGAACGCGAGTTTAATCAGCGCTATTGGGGTAACTCTATTTCCTTCCAAGCAGCACGTCGCTGGTTACATGGCGAAGCTGTTCCCACCCAAGACCGCCTCCAAGTCCTAGCCGAATGGCTGAATGTCGATCCGCATTGGTTGCGCTTTGGGGAGAAGTTGTCCGGTTCGGTGCAACAACAGCGCAAACGCTGGGATGCGAATATGACCCCGCAAGAACGCCAGGTGGTGGAAAGTTTTATGAGCCTGCCGCCGGATAAGCGCAAAATCGTCGGCGAAATCGTGTTCGCCTTTGCGCATTCAACCGCCAAATCTTGACTTATGACAAAGATTGCCATAATGTAAAATGTTGAATATTATTGGAGAAAATGATGGCGACCATGAATATTTCGTTACCGGATCAAATGAAAAACTGGGTTGAAGAGTCGGTTCAGTCAGGTCTTTATGCCAATGCATCAGATTATGTTCGTGACCTGATTCGGCAAGATCATCAAAAAATGGCGGCGTTACGCCAAGCGTTAATCGAGGGTGAAAAATCCGGTGAAGCGCGCGTGTTTGATTTAGAGGCGTTTATCCATAACAAAAACAAACCGCGCAATGAGGATTGAACTTAAGCCTAAAGCACATGACGATTTAAGCGATATTTGGAACTATACCTGCCAACAATGGGGTACTGCGCAAGCTGAAACGTACATTCGCAACATTTGGCAAACCATTGAAAGTTTAAAATCCAATTATAACGCTTCACAGCATATCGATTTTGTTCGAACAGGTTACCGCAAAATACAAGCCGGTTCGCATGTTATCTTTTTTAAACCTACGACTACATCTATTACGATTATCCGCACCCTACACCAACAGATGGATATTGAGCGGCATCTTGTTTCCGCGCCGGAATAATAACTACCAGGCCTGGTGCGGTTGTAAGCTTTATGAACCTGCCGCTGGAAAAGCGAAAAATCGTCGGCGAAATCGTGTTCGCCTTTGCGCATTCAACCGCCAAACATTGACTGATAACAAAGATAGCCTCAGCGAAATGTAGTGGGAATTCATATAGGCAAACTCACCACGATTTGCCAAACCTACTTAAATCACGTTAAAATACTTACTAATAATAACGGGGCTCATAGATGGCAATCCAAAATAATCAAGACCACGACAGCCCTTGGAAAGAGGCGCTAGAGCTATATTTTAAAGAAGCAATCGCGATGTTATGTGCTGACATTCACCGGGCGATAGATTGGACTCAGCCAATTGTGTTTTTAGACAAAGAACTACAAAAGATTCTCGCTAAAGCCGAACGCGGTCGCACCTATGCCGATAAACTGGTCAAGGTCAAACTCACCAACGGTGAAGAAAAATGGTTACTGATTCATATCGAAGTGCAGGGTGAACCGGAAGATGGCTTTGCAAAAAGGATGTTCGACTACAACAGCCGCATTCGCCAGCGTTACAAAAAAGATGTAATCAGTTTAGCGATCCTAACCGATACCCGCAAAGACTACCGAGAAAACCGTTACCAATTTGCTATGTTTGGCTGTGAAATCACATTTACCTACCCGATAATCAAGTTGCTGGATTTTTTACCTCAGCGCCAAGCCTTGCTGAATGACGACAATGTATTTGGCTTGATTATTCTGGCGCAGATTGATGCCAAATTACTTAAAGACCCCATGCAACGCCTTGTAGCAAAAGTGACCTTGATTCGCCAGCTTTATGAGCGCGGTTATGACAAGCAACAAATTCTCATCCTCTTCAACCTGATCGATTGGATGATTACGCTGCCTAAAGAACTTGTGATAGAATTTGAACAAAATGTCGATGAAATCGAACAGGAGAAGGATATGCAATACATCAATTCGTTGGAGCAATTGTATCTTGAAAGAGGCATACAAAAAGGCATACAAAAAGGGATGCAGGAAGGGATGCAACAAGCTAAGCTGGAAGCCGCACACACCATGATTAAAGATTTTGGGCTTTCTGTTAAGGACGTGGCTTTGAAATTAAAAGTGCCGCTGGATGACTTGGTGGCGTATATCAATAAGCAGGATACAAAATCTTAATCCAATATCTCTTGCACCCCAAAACCAACAACGCCGCAGCGATGGGCGTTTTGCTATCGCCGCACCTACTCTTGCCTAATATCGAAAAACTTGCACAATAAATCGCCAGACTTATACGACACTATAACTATTGTTCATTATGGTTAAAGGTTGTTTGCTATGTCGCACGCTCGCGCAGTTTTAACAGGTTTGGCAGGCTTTTTGGGGTTAAGCTTGGGCTTGATGAGCGCACCCTCGATGGCCAATACCCTGTCAGCAGGCCTGCTGCAACAAGCCGAACCCGAACGCGGCTTTATCAGCGAAGCATTATTTTTTGAGACAGACGACAGACCTTTACAGTATCAAGCACTTGGCGATGGCCACCACACCATTTTATTACTGGGTGGCGGCCCAGGCTTTAGCAGCTGGAACCTGACACCAATCCAAGAATATCTCAGCCAGGATTTTCGCGTGTTATTGATGGATATGCGTGGTATTGGCAGCAACAAGCATCATGATGATAAACCGGATGCGTTACTCGAACAATGGCTAGAGGATCTTGAGCATTTACGTCGCCATGAAAACCCAGGCCAGTTTATTTTGATTGGCCATTCTTGGGGCGCCCTAATGGCACAGCTTTATGCTCAGCAGAATCCCACGCGTGTGCAACGATTAATTTTGCTGAATCCAGTCGACCCTGAACTCAGCGCACTTGACAACCTGACCCAACAAATTGATGCTAAACAACGCAAATGGAATTTAGCCGCCGAACCTGATGATCCTTTTGAAAATTATGCGCCTGCCAGTTTAAGTGAACAAGCTATTGTGGAGCGACAGCTTACCCAAGTTCTGCCCACATACTTTTATCACCTCGAGCAAGGGCTTACTTATGCCCAGCTGTTCGACCACCATGACTTTGAACTAGCCGTTAATCACGCGGTATGGCAGTCCTATCGCCAACAACCGCTCGACCTAGCCCAGATGACCGACATTGCCAAACGCCGAGCGATTGAATGGATTGGTTGTCGAGAAGATATTTTAATGCCAGGCGCGCTAACCGGCTACCAGGCCTGGTTCCCCAAGCTGTCTTACCAACTGCTTGAGCAATGCAATCACTTTCCTTGGGAAGAGCAGCCAACTGCCTTTTATGCCGCGCTCGATCAAGCACTCACCAATCCACCGCCTGAAGACGATTACAGCGACTTAACCGCAGCTGAACGTGCTTGGTTATTAGATGACAGTGGTTTAGATGAGCTGGTAAAAGCCCTTGATGCGACTCAACGCAATGTCCGTTTTAGCGAGCCTTTTAATCTTGACGAAGATTATTACATGACCAACCACATAGCGTTAGCAAGCACAGCATTAACAGACGGCTGGGGTAAGCTAACACAGTGTCACTACAACCTAGACCCTGTTCAAAGCCTTCAAATAGTGTACAACCCAGATAACACTGCAAACATTGAAATCCTATCAGATCATGGCATTGAAATGGCATGGGTGGAAGGCCCCAGTGTACAGCTAAACGGTATCCAACCTGGCGCCAGTATTTGCGTTGAGGCTGACACCCAAGCGCTAATTCAGCGCGACCACGACTATGTGATTGAGCGAGGGCCATTTATGCGCCGATTTTTAGATGGATTCTATCCACTTCATGTCAAACTCTCGGTGAGTTGGCCAAACTTACCACTCGTTGCGACCAGCATGAGCCCACCGCAACAGACGGGTGTATATCTTGAACAAACAGAAGACTCATTGAGTATCGACTATTGGTTTCGCGGTGAGCTACGTACTCAACTCATCTTGGAAGAAAAATAGCAGGCTTGCGTCTTCAAGCCACTAAGCCTCCATCACCCTTTGCCAAATAGCGCTGACTTCGTCGCAGGCCTGCTGATAAGGCTTGCGCTCCACCATACTGCCGTCCTTTTGCAGCGCCAAGCGATGGTAAGCACTTCGGTAACGACGATAGTGATCCTGCAAGGCTTGCACCTGCGTATCTGGAAGAAGGTCTACAGTCTTAAGTGCATCTAAAATACGCATATTATCCGAGTACTCAACCAAACTCGGGTAGCGTGATGCATAAGCCAACACCCAATACTGCACCATAAACTCAATATCAACAATCGCCCCCACGCCATGCTTTAAGTCCAACCAATGTGCATCGGATTTATCCAAGGCTTCACGCATTTTTTTGCGCATCGCCACCACCTCGTCGCGCACCAATTGACTTTCACGCGCCTGGGTTAAAAACGTTTGCCGAAAGCGTTCAAAGGCCGCACAGTTTTGGGTCTGCCCAACCAGCGCGCGTGCACGTATTAATGCTTGATGCTCCCAATTCCAGGCTTTATCGCGTTGATACTGGGCAAAGCTATCTAAACTCGACACCATCATGCCGCTGGCACCGTTAGGGCGCAACCGAGTATCAACCTCATATAACTGCCCTGCTGGCATCATGGTTGTAAGCACAGAAATAATTTTCTGACACAAACGGGTCATAAACGGCCCGTGCTCCAATGAACGCGCACCATTGGTACGCCCCGTTGCTTCAATACCATGATACAAAAACACGATATCTAAATCTGAACCATAACCCAACTCGATACCGCCGAGTTTGCCATAGCCAATTATCATCAACGGCGACGCCTCGCACCCTGCTGGCAAGCCATGCTTAGCGGTTAAATGTTGCCAAGCATAATCATGACTTACCTGAAGAATAGCCTGCGCAATCCAAGTTAAATAATCACTCACCTTCATCACCGGTAACTGACCGGTCACATCCGCTGCTGCTACTTTAAAAACCTGAGCATGTCGCCAATGACGTAGTTGCAACATAAACGCTTCTTCGTCATCACTATAAAGTCGATGCAGCTCGGTTGCTTCCATGAGTAATTCATCAAGGGTTAGCGGACGATACAAACTACGTAAATCCAACAACTGATCCATCAATGCCGGATATTTCACCAACATTTCAGTTAACCACGGACTCACCTCGCACAAAATTAATAAATGGGCAAGTGCCTGTGGATTTTCTTTAAGCAACACCAAATACACACTGCGGCGCACCACCGCCTCTATTACCGCTAATACCCGTTGCAACGCCACTTCTTGCTGTTCGCGCTCGGATAGCGCTTTTAATATCAACGGCATCACTTGCTCTAAGCGGGTGGTCGCTTCGCCACTCATGTGACTCAAGGCGCGAGTCTTTTTAAACTGGCGTAATAAATTCAAAATATCGCCAGGGTGCCTGAAGCCAAACTGCGTTAGGATAATCAACGCATCATCTTCCAAAGGCCCCTTCCAAGCCTGTGCTAGTGCATCAGTCAAATCGCATACATCCGCTTCATCGGCAAACACGTCATCAAAATGCTGCTGTACTAGGTTACGGTGCCCATTCAACACGTCTAAAAAGGCAGCATAATCCACAAAGCCCATTGCTTGCGCGAGCATCAACTGCTGATGCGGTGATTCGGGTAAATCATGGGTTTGTTGATCATTCCAGGCCTGCAGACGGTTTTCAGTAAAGCGCAAAAAGGTATAAGCCTTCGCTAAATCATCGGCATCCTGTGGGGCAATATAGTCTTGAGCCGCTAAATACTGCAAAGTAGGCAGCAACTGGCGGCCTTGTAAATGTAGATCACGCCCGCCATGTACCAATTGAAACGCCTGCACGATAAACTCGATTTCGCGTATACCGCCGCGACCGAGCTTAACATTCGATTCCATGCCTTTTTTGCGTACTTCGGCCATAATCATGCGTTTTAAATCACGCAACGAATCCATCGCGGTGTAATCCACATAGCGGCGATACACAAACGGGCGCAAGATATCAAACAACTCTTCAGCAGTGTCTTCAGGACCGGCAATCGCTCGCGCCTTAACCAAGGCATAGCGCTCCCAAGCGCGACCATGCGCTTCATAATAATGTTCCATGCCAGCAAAACTTATAGCTAGCGGACCCGCATCACCAAAGGGTCGCAACCGCATATCGACTCGATACACAATGCCATCTTCGGTCATTTCAGTCAGCGATTTGTTTAAGGCTTGACCGAGCTTGCTAAAAAACTGGTCATTAGAGATTTGTCGCGTGCCATTGGTACTGCCGGCTTCGGGAAAAACAAAAATCAAATCGATGTCAGATGAAAAATTAAGCTCATGCCCGCCCAGCTTGCCCATGCCAATAATGACCATTTTTTGTGGCATGCCCGAATCGCGTCCCATTGGCTGGCCAAATTTTTGCTCAAAAACCGGCTCCCAATAAGCCAATGCACCGCCAACCAGCCCGTCGGCCAGTTCGGACAAGCTACGCAAGCTTTCGGTTAGGCTAGCTGCCCCGGCTAAATCACGAACCGCAATACTGACCATAATTTCTCGGCGCAATTCGCGCAACACCTTGACTAGCTCAGCATCCGTTGCAACTTGCGACAACCGTTCCAAACAATAGTCTTTAACCTGCCCCGGTTGCCAGGCCTGCTGATAATCGCGCTCAGCTAAGCTGGGCACACGCGCCAGTTCGCGGGTTAAGTATTCACTCCAGGGCTGGAGAAGGTGAGGATTTGTGAGCGCCTCAGGATAAGAACAATCAGGCAATAGCGACATGCGAACTCCTTATTAAGCCGATTTCTGATACCAGTATAAACGAGTTGGGCCGGTTTCGCCGGGCGCCAATATTTAAACAATTGCTTCTTTATAGCAATTTCGAGCATTGCCATTATAAGCTCCCTGATACCAACCCAGAACCAAATTGCACCAAATTTAATGAAGTATGCACCAAAATATTAATATTTACCCCTCCTAACCCATAAAAACATTTTAAAAACCTAAAATATTAAACTAAACCAATGTTTTAATTGTATTTTTTATAATCAGGCACATCATAAGCTTTATTTGCAACGAGATCTTTTTTTTAACTCCATTTTTAACCGGTTTTGATCAAAAACAACTAGAGACCGCGTTAGAAATGTTTTTTAGAGGTTACTAAGTATGAAACTTATAGTGGCAATTATCAAACCCTTCAAACTCGATGATGTGCGTGAAGCACTTCATGACATCGATGTTCACGGGATGACTGTAACAGAGGCCAAAGGTTTTGGTCGCCAAAAGGGTCACACTGAAATTTATCGTGGCGCTGAATACGCGATTGAATTTTTACCAAAGGTTCGCCTAGAAATTGGGGTGGCTGATGACAAAGTTGACAGCGCTATCGAGGCAATCGGCAATGCCGCCCGAACTGGGAAAATTGGGGATGGCAAAATCTTTGTAATGCCAATTGAGCAAGCTGTTCGGATTCGTACCGAAGAGTCTGGCGATGTTGCGCTGTAACGCCCAATACTAAATTAGCAGAAGGAATTTTATTATGGAACAACAAGTCATCGAAGTCAGTTATGCACTCGATACCTTTTACTTCCTCATGGCCGGTGCATTGGTTATGTGGATGGCGGCAGGCTTTACTATGCTAGAAGCCGGTCTAGTGCGTAGCAAAAACACGACTGAAATCCTGGCCAAAAACATTGGTCTTTTCTCCATCGCATCATTAATGTATATGATTGTTGGTTACAACATTATGTACGGTGAAGGTGTTAACAGCATCATCCCAAGCCTAAGCTTTTTATTAGGTGGTGACAACACGCTTGAAGAAGTTGTAGCCGGTGAAGCTTACTATTCAAACCTAGCTGACTTCTTCTTCCAAGTGGTATTCGTTGCCACAGCGATGTCAATCGTGTCTGGTGCGGTTGCAGAACGTATGAAGCTGATGTCTTTCTTCGCGTTCGCAGTGGTATTGACTGCAGTCATCTACCCAGTACAAGGTTACTGGACTTGGGGTGAAGGTTTCCTTGACGAGTTAGGTTTCTCTGACTTCGCAGGTTCTGGTATTGTTCACATGGCCGGTGCCGCTGCTGCTCTAGCAGGTGTATTGGTTCTTGGCGCACGTAAAGGTAAATATGGCCCTAACGGTGAAGTCCGCGCGATTCCAGGTGCAAACATGCCACTAGCCGCACTGGGTACCTTTATCCTATGGTTGGGTTGGTTCGGCTTTAACGGTGGCTCACAGTTACAAATCACCACTGTTGAAGATGCAAACGCTGTAGCCGCGGTATTCGTAAACACGAACTTAGCTGCAGCAGCAGGTGTGATCGGCGCCATGGTGGTTTCTAAGATCCTATTCGGTAAAGTTGACTTAACCATGATCTTAAACGGTGCGTTAGCAGGCCTGGTATCTATTACGGCTGAACCTTTAGAACCATCACCACTAGGTGCAGCGATTGTTGGTTTCATTGGTGGTGCGATTGTAGTCTTCGCTATCCTAGCCTTGGATAAGAAATTCAAAATCGACGACCCAGTTGGTGCGATTTCAGTACACGGTGTGGTAGGTATCTGGGGTCTTATCGCGGTCGTATTCAGCAATGGCGATGCGAGCATTGTGTCTCAGTTAATCGGTATCGTGGTTATCTTCAGCTGGGTATTCCTTGCTAGCTTACTAACCTGGTTTGTAATCAAAGCGATCATGGGCGTACGCGTCACTGAAGAGCAAGAGTACGAAGGTTTAGACAAGTCTGAATGTGGCATGGAAGCCTATCCAGAGTTTGATAACAAATAATTTACTTAACCTTAGCCTACAAAAAACCCATCAAATTGATGGGTTTTTTTATAACTAAATTAGTATCAAATCAAAACTACTGCGGCATAACCGAAGAGTGGTGATGCAAAATCTTCCAGCGTCCAGCATAAAATGCGTAAACAAAAGTATAGCGCGCTTTAACTAACTTCCTTCTAGACCCATCATGACTTACCTCAAACTGATAAACACCCGCATCAGTTAATTTATTGCAACCCTTTCTTACAATACGCTGCAACACCGTTGCCCTAGGCTGCTTCAGCAAGAAATGCTTAAAATAAGCTTCGATCTCAGCCAAGCCTGAACGCGGCAGGTTTGATACAGTTGGCAGCAATACCGCATCATCAGAATAAAGCGCTGCAACACTGCGCGCATTACCCGATGCCAATGCATCATTCCAAGCTGTAAATAATTGTTCAGCCAATGCCTCATCGACTGGCGCACAATAATTCACTTCACGCCCAACAGGAGGGATATCAAACGGTTGCTGTACACTAGGCAAACGTGGCGGCGTCACATGACGCAAAGAATTGTCCAGACTGACGCCAGAATGGCGCATATAATCGATGCCTGTCGTGCCTGTAATACGATTATTTGCCATAGCAAACCTTCCCTTTGCGCAAATAGTTAAACACGCACATCCTGACCTGTTAGATTTTGAATGGCTTTGGTCGCCGCTTCAGCGGCAACATTTATATCAGCCTCTCGGCCCGCCATAATCAAGCGACCGTATGCGCCCACCGCTCGCGCTTCTATAAGGGTAATGTTCGACGCTTTTTCAGCTTCATTTGCCGCATACACGATATAACCAGCGGGCTCAGTTTCTAAAATATACATACTCTGCCCTGGCAAAATCATTGAACCACGACGATTATCACGGTTGATCAATACAGCATGGTCAGGCGTAATAGCACGAATAATTTCATTCCACATAATGTGGCACTTTTGACGCGAAGACTCATCAGTTTGCAAATAATCAAGCACCTTTTGCCCAGACTCAAGTACATCACTTTGATCACGGTGATGAAGGAACATTGAACCGTATGAACGCTCAACAATCTGTTGACCTAGATGAACATTAGAACCTTTTAGCGCGATATCCGTAAGACGGTGCACAGCCATACCCGGCGCAACTTCCATCCACAGACAGGCATCACCTGGTACAGGCAAAAAACCCTGAGAGGCTGTCCCCATGTAGGATGCAATCTGCGGCTGTAACGAATTTATAAAAATGTAGGTTCTAAGCTTAATCATAAGTTTTATGGATGCCTTTTATCGTCTCTGCTTGATAATCTGTGGTACAAGCGCTTTAAAGGCTTCAAGACGATTACTTAAGGTTAATTTTTGATCATCGGTTAACTGTGCTGCCGTCATACCAAACTCAGGCACATAAAAAATAGCATCGTATCCATAGCCATTTTGACCATCTAAACTTTCACTTAAATAGCCAGACCACTCTCGTGTGACCGTAATGGGTAAAGGGTCAGCCGCATGGCGCATAAACACCACAGTCGAAATATAGCTCGCTCTGCGCTGTTCACCTTTAAGCGACGCAGCTAAAGTCAGTAGCTTTTCACAATTTTGTTTATCCGAAGCCCCTTCACCGGCAAAACGCGCTGAATATAATCCTGGTAACTGACCTAGTTCTGCAACAAACAAACCAGAATCATCACCTATGGCAGGCAATCCCGTTTGCTCACAAGCATGACGCGCCTTCAAAATCGCGTTTTCTAGCAACGTATGCCCTGTCTCTTCAATGGACGATACTGAAAACGCCGACTGCAATACCAACGAAATATCAGTAACGTGAGGTATGACCTCAGCCGCCTTATTGGCATTACCCGTTGCAAGCACCACCTCTAACTTACTATTCTGATTGGCTGAAGCATTATCAAGGCTAGCACAGGCCTTGCGAACAATCGCACGATTGCGACTGTAAGCAACTGGCTTAGGACGGGAGGGTTGACTACGAAGACGCGGCACTGGTTTACTCGGGCATCATGGAAGAATGATGGTGAATAATTTTCCAACCACCATTTCTATGCTCATAAACGAAAGTGTAACGGGCGTTTACTTCTTGTACCTGACCATTAGTGGTTAGTTTAAAAACATACACACCTGCATCCGTCAATTTATTACAACCTTTCTTTACATTACGCTGCTTAATAATACCGAACGGATTTTTTTCTAGAAAATGATCAAAATAATCAATAATTTCATTGCGAGAGGTACGAGGAACGTTGGACACGGTTGGCAACAAAATGGCATCGTCAGCATATAAGTCTGCAACATTAGAGGCTTTACCACTTTGCAATGCGGTATTCCATTTATCAAACAAGTTTGCTGCCAGCTTTTCATCAGCAGGTTCACAGTAACAGCTTTCTGCTGAAACGGGCGTATCGATAGGCCGACGCGAAACACCCGAACCAGTAATAGCCTGATAAGGTGTACGCAATGAGTTACTTAAACTCACTCCACCCGCTTGTGAATGGTCGATTCCGGATGTACCGGTAATTTGATAAGAATTCGATTGCATATAATTTATATTCCAATATAGCACCCAAAATAGGGCACAAGTTTAACAAAATTTGTTAAAGACTGTTTAGTAAGTTACAGCTCCATCTGCCGAGTCAACACTGGTCTGGAAGTACTCGGCACCTTTTTCCAATAAAAAATCTAAAAACTTGCTTGATAATATCGACATGGATTTTCCACTTGGATAAACAATATTTAATTCTTTTTCCAACGGAAACCCCTGAACATCCAATATGGCCAAAGGTCCCTCAACCCCTTCAAGGTATAACGAATGTTTTGGTACCACTGAAATACCTAAACCACCAAATACTGCATGTTTAATTGTTTCCGTGCTTTCCAAGGTGAGGCGCTCATTAATTCGAAGCTGCTGTTCATTAAATCTTTCTTCTACTGCTGAACGAATACCTGAACCAAACTCACGCATGAGAATGGGTTCTTCAGCTATTCGTGCCAATGAAATATTTTTTTTCCCAACCAACGGGTGATCTCGATGCGCAATAAAAACTAACGGGTTGGGTGCAAACGGAATCACTACCGCATCCAATGAGCTTGGCGGCTTCTGACCCATGATATACATATCATCCAAGTTATCGGCAATTCGGTTGAGGATAGTTTCACGATTACAAACCGTAAAACTCAAATCTATGTTAGGGTAAGCTTTTGAAAACTCACCCAAAGCCAAAGGCAAAAAATACTTAGCCGTAGTCACAACGGCGATTCGCAGTCGCCCTTTGCGCATGCCTTTAAAATCATGTAATCGCATTTCAAGGTTGGCTAACACGTCGATAACTTCACGACAAGCAATTGCGACTTCTTCACCCACTTCGGTAAGAAAGATATTACGTCCTAGTTGTTCGTAAAGTGGGGTGTCAATTGACTCCTGAAAGCTCTTTACCTGTGCTGACACAGTCGGCTGCGTTAAATGCAGCTCCTCGGCAGCACGCGTAAAACTAGCCAGACGGGCAACAGCTTCAAAAACCTGAATTTGACGCAAAGTTAAATGACGAATCAAATAATGATGCGTAATTATGTTGCTTTCAGGACTCGTGCTCACATTAGCTGGCCTAATACTATCATCTAGCTATCTTCCGAACGACACTTAAACGGTGAATGTAGCTCAGCATTCAAACTAAACACAAAATGATGGTAGCCCTTGCGAATATCCTGATTCAGCTCATTGATGAGTGACTCAAATTTAGCTTCTGGCAACATCACCATGAACATAACATTGCTATCTGCATCAAAATGCCCAGACTGTAAACCAGTATCACCCTGACCATTTACGCTTAAGTTGGTATAACTAGAAATGTTCAATTTCTTAAAAATCTTTTTTAAACGCGTTTCCAAAATATTTGACGTAATAATTTGAACGAGCTTTTGATTGCATAAATTATCCATAAGGCTCTCTCTACTTTGCCTAACCAATATACCAAACCGACAAGCTGTAGAACAATGGAATGCCTACTAGCACGTTGAATGGGAAGGTAACACCTAGGGCGAGTGTTAGGTAATAAGATGGGTTAGCCTCTGGCACCCCCATTCTCATGGCTGGCGGCACCGCAATGTAGGAAGCACTGGCCGCTAATATAGCCACCAACAACGTACCACCAGCACTAAAGCCAAGCATGGTTGCACCAACAAAAATACCAATCAAACCACCAATTAACGGCATGATTATACCAAATGCCACAAGCGGAATGCCAACCTGTTTAAATGCCTTCATTCGTCGAGCTGCTTCCATACCTAAATCCAGCAAGAACAAGCACAAGACACCCATAAAAATACCATGTGAAAAAGGATAAACCTTCTCCATCGCTTCTGGACTTGAAATTGCACCAATTACCAGGGCACCCAACAATAACACTACACTACCATTCGTAGTCGCCTCGTGAAGCAAGGACTTCCAAGGTGTAGCCACAGCCTCATCACCAACTGCCTGAAGCTTTCTTCTTGCCATAGCGGCAAGCAATAAACCAATTATGATAGCAGGGGCTTCCATGACCACCATCATAACAATGGGATAGGTCTCATACTCAATACCAGATACATCCAAAAACGCAATTGCAGCTAAAAATGTCCCCGCGCTTACCGAACCATAATGTGCAGTAATGGCGGCAGCGTTAAACCGGTCGATACGATCCCTGAAACGTAAAATCATATAACCAATCATGGGCGTTAAAAAACCTAACACCATCGCCCAAAATATTGATTTGAATGCTAAACCAATTTCAGCATTAGCAAGTTCGACACCCCCTTTTAAGCCTATCGCAATCAATAGATATATTGAAAGCCCTTTACCCAAGCCGTCTGGAAACTTCAGATCAGACTTAATGACCTTGGCAAAGACACCCAATGCAAAAAAGAGAATAGCTGGAATCAAGATGGCATCTAAACCCATGATAGACACTCCTAAATTAAATTGAATGCCTATAATAGGTTAGAAATAAATAAAATTTAAATCGAAATTTATAATCCTTTGCATAGACCAAAATCTATACAAAGAATAAGAACACATACACTTAAAACTAATTTAAACCCTCTTCATCCTTAAACTTTTTGAGATAGTTCCTAACAATATCATGGGTGCCAATATTATCTCGCTCCTTAAAAATAACAAAATTTATAAATGCATGGATTGCCAGAGCAATAAGTAATCCTTCAAAAATACCAACCCAGTAGACTAGCAGCCCACAAAGAATGGCAAGCAAAGTCGCATAACGACCAAAGTGTGCAACATGGAGTAGCCCTAATATCATTTTAATACCCACAAAAATCATAATAATCCCGAGGGCAAATTTGGGCAAAAATTCCAAGTACTGAATATTTATAGCAAAGAAGGTAATCACTAAAGCAATAATTAATACCGAGAACTTGGTGTAAGCACCGGCAAGGCGATTAGTAGAGCTTTTTGCCAAACCATCCAAGTTGGTCATACCGCCAAAGAAACTGGAACCCATATTAGCAACCCAAATAGCCAATAAACTATTGTTACTATTACATTTACGTTTTAAGGGATCAATTTTTTCAATCGCGGCATTACTCATGACTTGTTCGATCACATCAATAATAGCCAGCATCAATGCAAAACCTATCGCATAAGCCCATAGACTGATTGAATTAAAATCTGGCACAGGTAGCGCTAACGTAATATCTGCATCCTCAACTTCAAGCATTGAGACAGGTAATAATAGTGAAGCAACAATACCGAAAATAATTAACACAAAGTAAGGTACTGCTGGTTGTCGATCCTTGAAGTATTTAAATAACGCCAAAAATAGACCTGCACCAATCAAGGACAATACAATGATTATAATTCTCTCAGATGTAAAAAAAGTATCCGACGCATCAAGAGCTCCCGGAACTTCGTAGGTGAAAACCAGAAAGGCTAAGACAATTTTTAAACCAATACCAGCAAGCAAGCCTTCAACTAAATAAGTAGGCACTAGCTGCAATATATAACGCTGCCAATTAAACTTCCATATTATCGCCTGAAAAGTTGCGGTTAGAAAGATTATGAACGCCATATTTGATATGCCAAATATAGAAACACCCATTGCAAGAATAGGTGCCAGACCCGCCGCAATACCAGGTGCACCTATAAAGTTTCCTGGCCTGAACCACGCAAACATCCAACCAATAAAAGAAGCAAAGGCAACAGTTGCGAGACCAACCTGAATAGGATAGTCAGACATAATAGCGATACCAATTGAAAGTGGAATCGCCATCGCAGCGGTGATAATTCCAGCTTGAACATCACGGGTTACATATTGTTTTTGATAAGCTGCACAGGATGCTTGTTCACATTTAACATCCTGCTGTAAATTTTTATTTTCTGTGTTTGACATAAAAAACTTCTTTCGTTTAGGGTTGTAACGATCCTTAAATACAAAATAAGAACCTAACTTCAACTGAAACGACATTAATCAAAGCTTTTGGCTGCAACAGACTAATGAAAAACCATCATATAATAAATGAGTGAAGATTCGTCTTTTAAACGCACTTCCCTACCTAAAAAAAAAGGCTGGATAACCAGCCCTTCATAAATAACTTTAGAGCTCTAAAGCTATTTTTTA
Source organism: Thiomicrospira sp. ALE5 (assembly GCF_900112445.1). Taxonomy (GTDB): domain Bacteria; phylum Pseudomonadota; class Gammaproteobacteria; order Thiomicrospirales; family Thiomicrospiraceae; genus Thiomicrospira. Next base: position 1,187,613 of record NZ_FOYY01000003.1, read on the forward strand.
TAAACACCTTGTATATCTTCTGCTAGCTTATATTCATCTTCCGATAGAGTTTCACCAAGGGAATATATAATTAAACTAGCAAAATCACGACCAAAACTAATATTGGGGTAGATACCCGCATCTTCAGTAATGGTCGCAACATCATCTAAAAAATCACGCAATGCGTTGTAATTCTCAAATAAGAACTTCACTTCTAATGTTGTAGAGTTTTTGTTTTCACGCCAACTTCCACTCATAGAAATCCTCTATTCATTTGCTGATTTCTAGACTGCGCCATGTAGTCAGCAGACCATTGACGAATTCTCATCAACTGATCCTGCTCTTCCTCATATAGACGACCAAAAAGTTCAGCATCCTGAATAGCACCTAAATTAGCACTGAAATTATAAGCTTGTTCGTACAAGTTTATTAGCTGCACCTCGTGCAACTCACAAATAGACAAAGCTTCTATAACGTCAAATGACGGCTTAGATGGAGTAAGAATAGAACCTGCTGGCAAAGCTCCATGATCTACCATGCGCTCAGTAAGTTCAGAAGCATGGCGAAGTTCTTCATTTGCTAACTGAACAAACTGTTCGGCAAATGCATCTTCAGACCGTTTCTGAGAAAGTGCTGCGTGAGCTAGATACTGCTGTGCAGCAGAAAACTCTAAGCTCATTGCACGCCCCAGAAAACCAAGTATTTGAGGATTCATGCCATTAGCGCTGCGTAATTCACGACGAGTAAGCTGACCTACACCCGCCATTACACTTCTGCTGTTAGTACGATAAGGCATTAATGACTCCTAATTCAGAGGCACAATGTGCCTCCAAAAAACACTTAATTAAAGACGCGAAGCTGGGTTAACACCAGCAACCAATACAGGTTCAACTTCTTTGTGAGGACGTGCAATAATGTGTGCAGCTACCAAGCCATCACCAACACGCTCACACGCGTCCGCACCAGCACGAACCGCAGCATTAACTGCACCAGTCTCGCCACGAACCATTACTGTTACATAACCACCACCAACAAATTCACGGGTGATTAAACGCACTTCTGCCGCTTTAGTCATAGCGTCTGCTGCTTCAATTGCAGGAACAAGACCACGTGTCTCGATCATGCCTAAGGCAATACCGTATTCATTGCTCATTATTTCAACTCCATTCTGATTTTAATCACTGTTAATATTTGAGTTCGTAACAGGGTTAAATTCAATGTACTATTAAGCTTGCTGTAAGGTTGAGTTTAGAACTGGCTCAACTTCCTTGTGTGGGCGAGCAATAATGTGAGCAGCAACTAGGCCATCACCAACACGTTCACAAGCATCAGCACCAGCACGAACTGCTGCGTTTACAGCACCAGTTTCGCCACGAACCATAACAGTTACATAACCACCACCAACAAAATCACGCGATACTAAACGAACTTCTGCTGCTTTAGTCATTGCGTCAGCTGCTTCAATTGCAGGAACAAGACCACGAGTTTCGATCATACCTAGTGCGATACCATATTCAGTTGACATAACTTTCTCCTAAAATAAAAAAATTTAACAATTATCTAATTTGAGTTCGTAACTGTTAAAAATTCTGTAAAAACCAGAGTTTTTACCCATTATCATTAAACCCCTTCGAGGAAGAGATTAATCCTTATCAACATCCTGTGGCCAATTATCAATAATGCCACTGATTGTTAAATCTGTTAAGTAACGATCATCACCAGATGCCGTTCTAGCAGCAGAATTAGCGATGGTAAAAACCCATTCACCAACTTTGCATCCAATAGGGTCAAGTGCAGCGGATGTACCGCCAGAAACACTTTTTAATACTTTTACGGGCAGATGCCCTAAATCATCAAGCCTACTGGTAAGTATTAATTGATGAGTAACCTGATGGATTTCCATCAACCTTCCCACTTATCAATAATACCAACAATAGTGAGGTCACTTGGATAGGCTTTAGTGCCTGTTGCATCACGAGCAGCAGAACTACCCACACAAAGCACCCAATCACCAGGTTTACAGCCAACAGCATCGACTGCTACCATTGGTGTACCACCAACCTTCTCCCTAACTATTAGTAAGGGTTTATGATCCATAGTTGCTATACGATTGGTAGACACTATGGCTCTATCAACTTGAAATATCTTCACTAGCCAAATACCCCAATCTTTTATGACAATGTAATAACTGCCATATACAAAATAATGCCTAACAAAACGGTATCACCCGCCTTCAATCGAATATTATTCTTATATAACACTTCATTTAAATATAATCTTACAAGCATCAAACTTAACTTGCTATCCGCTTTCACAACTAGGTTTGAAATATGATCCAACCCAAGTTGTAACTCAAACCCATGACCACACAAGGTAAAACTTGAACTAGCTTTTCCACTAGTAAAAGTTAGGCTTGCTAATAATGCTGCATCAGGATTTGTATAAATTCCCACAGCTGATCTTAAGCCATTAAGTTTACGTGTATCCGTGCCACTTAGTTCATCATGCATCTTAAAATTAAGATTAGCTAAATGGACTGGGCCATATTCTTTTGAAAAAGCTAAAAGGGATAGGATCAAATAATAATAATACACATCCCAGTTCGTTTTAGTCTTTAAATTGAGACCCTTTAACCAGTTCTCTGTTGGAAGATGATTAAATTTTCTCAATAACTGATTTTTAGCTATTTCAATAAAACATGGATCAGATTTTGCTGCAAACAAATCATCAACGTAAGCTGCCAAAGTTTCAGCATTATAATCCAGTAAAACTGGAGCAAACGCTGGAAGCACAAACGATGACTTATCCTTAGCATACGTTTGGCTACCAGTATTTGTCATTAAATGATGGTGATTATATTGCTCGGCAATATAATCATTTGTTATCACACGCCCGTTTGGGGCTCTAACAACACCATTTTGCATAGCTTAGGCTCTTGCGCCACCTGAAACAGTAACACTAGCGCCCTGTTTGGTATTACCTGACGAGCCCGTAATCGGACTGGATTCGGCTACCTTTGGATTTGTTTCTGGCCTGAAGTCTCTTGCTAGATTAAGGGATTTTGATCCATTGCCCTTCATACTCACATTGCGACCTTTAGCCCAGCGGCCTTCTGTACCGGTTACACTACTTGCACGTCCCCATGAATCGCCTGTGATAGAAAAGCCACGATCGGCCCCATCGCCTGTAATTTTTGAAGATAAATCCTCAGTAATTTCAGCGCCTGGACTAGCAACTGATGGTGCGGTCATTGGCATCATCATAGGTTGTGAAATTGCTTGCATACTCGCCGGGTTCATCAAAACTGGAAAGTCAGATTCTCCTGGCACAGAAGCAACACTGTTTTGACACATGGCTGAGGTTTGATCTACACCTTGATAAGGCGTACCACTTACACTACTACAAACACCTTGTTGTGCGCCAGTTAAACCCATTGGACCTGGTTGGGTACCTGTGGTTGGCTTAGGCACAACACCTGGACGGTTCATATAGTCCGGCTTTACCTTTTCAATTGGTAAATCACACTCTTCAGCTGCATCAAGGCTTTGATAATTAGAACCTGTTACACTTTTGCAGCGACCCGCCCCAGCACCAGTAACTTTACCGCCAAGGCCTGCACGGTCACCAGTGATTCTCTGCCCTACAAATGTTTTAGATTCAACTACTTTTCTAGCGCCCTGCTGAAGACTATCACCACAGCGTGCGACTCGCACGTCATTGGATTGATATTCATTGCCTGACACATCTTTACAAAAGCCAGCCTCATCACCTGTAACAGGTTTATAAAAATTTACATTAGTGCCAGATACTTGATTACCAGACGAGGTTTCTGAAACATCCACCTTGGTTGGTACTGACATAATGCTTGGTCTTGCCTGACGTGATGGTTCCTTTGAAGGAGTAGCTGTGTATGACAGATACTGACTTCCAGTTATAGAACGTTCTGCGCCTGGCTCAAGACCTGTCATAGCTTCGCGAGCCTGCATGGATGGACCAGAAATGGTCTGATTCTTCACGGTACGTGACTGACTCACTTTTACAGGTCCTGCCTCTGGCTTACTGCCACAAAACATCTCACCTTGATCAGCAGGTAGATACTCAGTACCCGTTACACCACGACATTGACCAGGCTCAGTGCCAGTAACCTTTTCAGACAATCCAACTTCGGTTCCACTAACATGACGCCCTGAAGCGGTCGATGTCACTGATACTTTACGAGGGTTAGCTTCAGGCTTAAAGCTACACTTGGCCTGAAATTCATCAGGGCTGGTATACTCTGTACCACTGATAACACGACATGCACCTGACTCTGATCCAGTCATTTTGTTGGTATCAGAAACCATGGTCCCGCTTACTGTCTGATCATAGCCAGTCTGAGAAAACCCCACTTTTGCAGGATAAGGCTCAGATGTTGCAGGCTTACGTGAAACCTTTCCCGTTGGACGGCACACACCAGATGATGTTTTACCTTGCGTACAACGCTGATGTCTCACTTCACGAGCAATCTGACGACCATTGGCATCTGGATTTGCCATCTTGGCAATACTTGATACCGAACTAGAGCCGGATAGCTTAGCTTTAAGTGCAGCCTTACCTTCAGACTGCGCTTTACGGTAAGTACGTGCAACCAATCGACCTTTAGGCATAACACTACCCATGGTCTTAACGTTTGTTGATTTAGCTTTTACTTCCTTGCGAGTACGCTCAGTACTTACAGCAGTTGCTGCTTGAACCGGTGCGCTAGCTTCAGAAGTAATAGGCTCAACAGGACGCTTTTGTCTTGGCTGACGAGTTGGCTGTGATTTAGCCTTATATCCACTGCCTTTGACAAGCTGTTTACGGCGTTCTACTGCTGCCTTTCTACCCTCGTTAACAACAGGAGTAGCAGTTGCAACAGTATTTCTTGAACGTGCTGGCGCAGCAAATGATTCACTGCGCACAGGCTCCGAACTCTTGACAGATGCAGAGGTATTCACAATAGGCTGATGAGCTTTGGGAACAATTGGTGTTCCCTTGCCCTTCGTTTGAGCTTGGCGACGTGCTTTTGCAAGATCACGGCCAGAAAGCCCTTGTGTGTTTGAACTCATGCATAGCCTCCTAAGAGTTGGCTGATTTATGGATTACAGACCGCGTGGACGATAAACAACAAATTCATGTCCTTTACACTGGGTGTAATTGTCATAACCAACCATACGGATTAGGTGGTCTGGATACGCACGACGACACTCTTCAAGCTCAGCAAGAACTTGATCAGGGTTACGCATACCGAAAAATGGTAGCTTCCACATACCCCAATAATGCTCAGATGCTTGCTCTGGTGCTTCATGCTCTAAAGCCGGCGTCCAACCTTGGTTAATAATGTAAACGATCTGATCGTAGATTTCGTCTTGGCTTAATGGTGGCAAGAACGAGAAAGTTTCATAGGTGCGTGTAGTACGGAAATCACCTGAACTCATTACTGACATAGAATTCTCCTTAAACTAAATGGGCAAGTTTGAAATTAAGCGTCAAGCTTATCAACAGTGTCAAATTCAAACTTGATTTCTTTCCAAGTTTCTAGTGCAACCGCTAGCTCTGGGCTATGACGTGCTGCATCACGAAGAATGTCACCACCTTCACGCTCTAGATCACGACCTTCGTTACGTGCTTTAACACAGGCTTCCAAAGCAACACGGTTAGCTGCTGCACCGGCTGCGTTACCACCTGGGTGACCTTGCGTACCACCACCGAACTGAAGAACTGAGTCATCACCAAAGATTGTAACCAATGCTGGCATGTGCCATACGTGGATACCACCTGAAGCAACTGCGAATACGCCTGGCATTGAACCCCAGTCTTGATCGAAGAATACACCACGAGAACGATCTTCTGGAACAAATGCTTCACGCAACTGGTCAACGAAACCTAATGTAGAGGCACGATCACCTTCCAATTTACCAACAACAGTACCGGTGTGTAAATGATCACCACCAGACAAACGTAGACACTTAGCTAGCACACGGAAATGGATACCGTGGTTAGGGTTACGGTCGATTACAGCGTGCATTGCACGGTGGATATGTAACAACATACCGTTCTTACGACACCAGTTAGCTAATGAAGTGTTAGCAGTGAAACCACCTGTTAAGAAGTCATGCATAACGATACGTACGCCAAGCTCTTTAGCGTATTCCGCACGTTCCATCATGTCTTCACAAGTTGCAGCGGTTACGTTTAGGTAGTGACCCTTAACTTCGCCAGTTTCAGCTTCTGCTTTGTTGATTGCATCAGCAACAAATGAAAAACGATCTCTCCAACGCTGGAATGGCTGTGAGTTGATGTTTTCATCGTCTTTAGTTAAGTCCAAACCGCCACGCAAACACTCATATACTGCACGACCGTAGTTCTTAGCTGACAAACCTAGTTTTGGCTTGATGGTACAACCCAACATTGGACGACCATATTTGTTCAACTTATCACGCTCTACCTGGATACCACTTGGTGGGCCACCACAGGTTTTGATAAATGCAACAGGGAAGCGAATATCTTCTAGACGTAATGAACGAACCGCTTTAAAGCCGAATACGTTTCCAACTAATGAAGTAAGTACGTTTACAACTGAACCTTCTTCGAATAAGTCTAATGGATAAGCGATAAATGCATAGAACGCATCTTTGTTACCAGGAACGTCTTCAATTCTGTAACAACGACCCTTGTAGAACTCCATATCAGTCAACAAGTCAGTCCAAACAGTTGTCCAGGTACCAGTTGATGATTCTGCCGCTACAGCTGCTGCTGCTTCTTCACGTGGAACACCCGCTTGTGGGATAACTTTGAAACACGCCAAAAGGTCAGTGTCAAGCGGAGTATAATCTGGCGTCCAATAGGTCAGTTTATAATCCTGAACACCAGCATTAAATGTTTGATTTGCCATACTACTATCACCTCAAATTAAAGGTTGTTACGAACTCACCGGACATAATAATTACCTTAAACCATAATGACTAATTGGAAAATCTAATGCTTTGCATAGATAATTATCAATGAACGATACTTTTTAATAATATTTTTTTATGATTTGTGCAAACTTTGTGCCTTAATTTCATCCAACACACAGTCCTAAAACGGCCAGGCTTGCTTCTCTACTGCTACTGCAACCAACAAGAACAATAATGCTAGATTAACTATCCAAAACATCCCTTGCTGAACTCGAGATTTGGCCACTTTAAACACCATGACACTCAGACCCACGTAAATCAACACGCCTACCAGCTTGATGAGTATCCATGGATCCGAAAATGCAAATGGCGTCATCAGTACAATTCCAACCGCACTTAGGATCAGTAGCGTATCAATAACATGCGGCACGATTTTGACTGGCTTTCTCGTCACCCATTCACGATTATAGATCACACCAAGACCACGTATAAAAAACACACTGATACTCGTTAATACAGCTAACTTATGTAATAACAATAAACTTGCATACACAACACACCCCCTAATGATAAATAAATATTTTTACGTTTATAAACTCAAACTTACAACGAACTTTCGCCGCCTTGATTGCGACGATTTTTTAACTCCACTGCCAACTCATCAAGGGTTATATTCACAACGCCTGATTTATCCCTGTTTGGCCCTTTCATAATTTCCTGTACGGCCCAAGCGTGGCCTTGCACTACTTCAAAGCTTGCCGCCACTTGACCCAGATGGCTTGTTTCTGCCTCATAGGCCGCCAACACTTTACTTAAGGTTTTACGCCCCAATAAGCCCGAAGACTGGCTTTCTGTCGCTGCTGCATTGGTCGCGCCCAGTAACTTTAAGTCTTTTAGAACATTGATTGGCTTGTCATAAACAAGCTGCAACAGATCTACATCCATGACTGGCTGACCAAACCCATTACGAATTAACGCATCACCTATATCATGCATATCGATGAAATCATTAAAACGTCGATGTGCCGACTCGCCCTCAACACTCAACCAGGCCTGGCGCAACTCCTTTAAAGTATCCGGACCAAAGGTACTAAACATTAATGCGCCACCCGGACGAATTACTCTGCGCATCTCTGTAAACACCTTATCTAAGTCTTCACACCATTGCAGCATAAAGTTACTTACAAGCATATCAAATGATGCATCGGCAAATGGTAAGCTATAGGCATCCGCTTGCACCCATTCAACTGGCAATCTCGGAACTGACCAAAACCGCCACTTGGCTGATTTGGTCGCTAATCGTAATTTACTCTGCAACAGCATTTGTGCAGATAAATCTACCGCGGTAATCTTGGCATCTGGGTAATGCTGACACAACTGTTCGGTTAGTAGTCCCGTACCGCAGCCCAACTCCAGAACATTTTCTTTTGAACTTTTCAACAACAATGTACGTTCAGCCATGTCCTTGGCAACTTGGCGCTGAATAACAGCAGCCTCATCATAAGTACTGGCCGCTCTAGAGAAGTGATGCTTTACATGTTGGCGATTAATCAACTCGATTCTCAGTGTGAATAAATTCAATAATACTTTGGCTGGTTAAATCTGGATGCGACAAGAATGGAATATGCGCCGCACCATTGATAATTCTAGCTGACCCCGCCTGTTCGCGTGTTACCCAGTCTAGCAGGCCTGCTGCCGGAACAAGCGGATCTTTTTCGCCAAGCAACCATAAACAAGGCCGCTTATTGTGGCGCATTTTGCCGCGCAGGTCTAGTGACTGTAGCAACTGAAGCCCCTGATAAAGTCCTTTAAAACTGGGCAGTGCACGTCCTAAATATTGTTGACGTAACTGACGAGTAAACAAACGCGCCTTGTCTCCACCCTGACACTGCAGTGCATAAAAGGTATTCAACAATGCCTTGCCATCTTCTTGCAATGCTTGAATAAAACCCAGCATTAAAGACGGTGCTACTCCGTAACGCCAGCCTTGCCCTTGTTGAAAACAGGGTGTTGATGCAAGGTTAATGATACCTAGAACACGTTCTGGATGTCTTAATAACAACTGTTGCGCCATCAATCCGCCCAAAGACCAACCCAGCACCCATGTCGGCTCATTGGGCAGTCGCTCGACTAAACTCGCTAACCAGGCCTGGTTCACTTTTTCAACCGAAGCAGTTAAGGCCAGATCAATTTCAGGCTGCTGTCCAAATCCGGGTAACTCAATAAAATGCAATGCCATGCTAGCACCCAGCGTTTGTTCTGCCCAAGTTTGCCAGACGTTGTTATCGGCACCCCATCCATGTATAAGCACTAAATTGGGTTTTTGCACGTCAGTATTCATTAGAGCAGCCTGCCTTTTAATATTATGGTGATTATAATTTAAGCAAACTTTGCCATTAAATTTGCAAAAAACAAGTTTTAAGCAAAAAAAACCTAAAAAAGACCCTAGTTTTGAAAACTAAGTATTCTTTTAGAAAAATACTATGGTAGGATTAACTTACGTCATCAAATTCGATGATGATTTTTATGTATTTTGAGGTAGTTATGTCAGATTTAGTTACAGGCACCGTTAAATGGTTTAACGATGAAAAAGGTTTCGGTTTCCTAGCACAAGAAAATGGTCCAGATGTATTTGTCCATTTCCGCGCAATCAATGGTAGTGGCCGTAGAACTTTAGTTGAAGGTCAAGCTGTTACGTTCAACATCACTGAAAGTGATAAAGGTTTACAAGCGGATAACGTTACCGCACTGTAAATCCAATTGCACTAAACTTTGTGTTAATGCAATCGAAACCGTGTCGTTTTTAACAGCACGGTTTTTTTATATCTACAAATTATAAAAATATCAGGAGCATACCATGTCTAAACTCACCCGCCTTGTTCTACCAATCATTGTTGCGCTTGGATTCGTGATGCCCGCTCAAGCTCAAAACCTTAAACCCGTACCTGAAATCCAAGGCCCCTCACAAGATCGTTTTCCAGGTGATCCCGCCACGCATAAAGTGGTCTATATGTTTAACCAAGCTGATAATGATTACCAAACGTCAATTCTAAACTCTATTCAAGCCATGCTGAGAATGTACGATGATGATGTCGAAATTGCTGTCGTGGTGATTGGTCCTGGCATTCACGTTTTAGCTAAAGAACCCCAGCGTGAAGTGGATCCGCTGATCTATGAGCGTGTAGCAAGCTTTGCCAATGACTACAATGTGCGTTGGATTGCCTGTGGCAACACGATGAATTCTATAGGTTGGCAACATGAAGACATGCGCCCATTTGCGGAATATGTTGAAGTAGGGGCATCAGCTTTGATGGAATTACAATCCAATGGCTTCGCGTTTATTGCTTGGTAAGCTGCGCAAAACCTTCAATCAAGCCCGCAATTTGATCGGGCTGATGACTAGCACTGAGCGTAATACGTAAGCGTGCTTGCGCCACCGTAGGTGGACGAATTGCCGCCACCCAGAATCCGGCTGTTTTAAGTTGCTCGCTCCAGCTCACTGCCTGAGCGGCATCTCGACACAACACGGGCTGAATAGCACTTGCTGATTCTAGCATGGGCAGCCTTAACTCATTTAACCCCTGTCTGAGCTGGGTAATATTCGCATTCAGCCTTGCTCTAAGCTGATCACCTTCTTGCACCAGTTCTAGTGCTGTCAAGGTTGCCAAGGCATTAAGGGGCGACATCGCCGTAGTATAGATAAAGGGTCTAGCAAACTGAATTAAACTCTCAATCAAAACTTCACTACCGGCCACAAACGCCCCACTGGTCCCAAACGCTTTACCAAACGTACCCATCAAAATATGATCTGCCGCGGGCGTCACGCCAAAATGACTAAAACTACCACGCCCTTGCGCGCCTAATACACCCATCGCATGCGCATCATCAACCAGCAACCAGGCCTGGTGCTGATCAGCTAACTGAGTTAAGTGCGCAATATCTGCTAAGTCCCCATCCATGCTAAATACGCTATCCGTCACAATCAGTGATTGCTGTTCCGTGCCAGCAAGACGACGCGATAATGCCGCATAATCTAAATGCGGGTAACGTTTAAAATCGGCTGATGAGGCTAATGCTCCATCAATTAGGGAGGCATGATTCAATTTATCCGCAATAATGACATCACCCGACTGCAACAAGGTTTGTTGCACCGCTAAATTAGCCATATAACCGGTTGAGAATAACAAGGCACGCTCAGTTCCCAACCAGCTCGCTAACGCCTGCTCAAGCTGATGATGATAATGATGATGACCGGTTACCAGATGCGCAGCGCCTGAGCCCCAGCCTGCAGCCTGATCTTTGCAAACCACGTCTTTAATCTTCGGATGACTAGCCAAACCTAAATAATCATTGGAACAAAAATTAATATAGGCTTGGCCATTAATGGTCATGGTGACCGCTTGGGGTGATGAAACCAGCGGACGCTGGCGATACAGTGCTTGAGATTGACGCTCAGCTAAACGTGACTGAAAGCGTTGCTTGATTGAGCCTTTCATCCCAGGCGCAACTAAGCCGACTGAGCCGCCACAGTGTCACCAGCAAGCTCAGCTTTCGCGGTTAAATGGACATTTATGCCCAACTTTTTGAACAACTGATGATCATGGTCCGCTTCGGGATTATCTGTCGTGAGCAACTTATCACCATAAAAAATGGAGTTAGCACCGGCAAAAAAGCACCAGGCCTGGGCTTGCTCATTTAACGACATCCGTCCCGCAGACAAACGCACATAGGACTTAGGCATCAAGATTCGAGCCGTTGCAATCACTCTAATAAAATCAAATGGATCCGTTTTGTCACGCATCTCGGCGAGCGGTGTGCCCTCAATCGGCACCAGTAAATTAATCGGCACCGAGTCAGGGTGATGACTCATGTTGGCAAAGGTTTTTAATAACTCGGCACGATCTTGCTGCGCCTCACCCATGCCAATAATCCCGCCAGAACAAACATTAATCCCTGCGTCACGCACCTTATCAATCGTATCTAAACGATCCTGAAACGAGCGCGTAGTAATCACTTGTGGGTAATAGGCTTCAGAGGTATCCAAATTATGGTTGTAATAATCCAAACCGGCTTCCTTAAGCTGCTGAACCTGCTCATCATCAAGCATACCCAAGGTCATACAGGTTTCCATGCCTAGATCTCGCACGACCTTCACCATTTCAAGCACCACAGGAAAATCTTTTTTATTGGGATTCCTCCAGGCCGCACCCATACACAAACGCGTAGCGCCTTGGGCTTTCGCCTGCATGGCTTTATCTAAAACCTCTTGCACCGCCAGCATTTTTTGCTTTTCTAAACCGGTGTCATAACGCGCGCTTTGCGAACAGTAAGCACAGTCTTCGGCACATCCGCCGGATTTAATATTCACCAACGTACTTACCTGCACCTCGGCTGGGTTAAAATACGTACGATGAATGCCGTGAGCCTGGAACATTAAATCATGAAAAGGTTGCGCCATAATGGCACGAATCTCTGCGACAGACCAATCATGACGGAGCGTATCAACTTGCTGCATTGCGACACCTGCACAAAAAATAAAGCCTTATTATAGCCCAAGCAACTGGAGATGCCGATGCATTGGTTAGAGAAATGGTTATTCCCACCTTGCTGCGTAGTCACAAGCGCCCCTACAGACCACCTAGATCTAGACCCCAAATTTGTGCAACAGTGGCAACGTTATGGCGATGCCTGCCCTTGCTGTGGGACTCACAGCCCGCAAGGTAAAATTTGTCGAAGCTGTCAGCAGGCATCACCTCGCTTAATCGAGCAAACCCATATTGCCTTTGCTTTTAGAGGCGAACTGCGCCAGCTGGTCCATCAATTTAAATATCACCAACAGCTGCATTTAAGTCGACTATTTGCCACCCTAATCCAACAACAACTTCAGCTCAATCCAGTCGATGCACTGGTACCCATTCCCCTGCATCCCAGCCGTCTTGCACAACGAGGCTATAATCAAGCCTATGAAATCGCGCGCATTTTAAGCAAGGACCTCGGCATCCCGATTTATCAGGGGCTCATTCGCCCCCAAGCCACTACGAGCCAAACACGACTCGGTCGCACGCAGCGTCAGCATAATCTCAGCCACGCCTTTGCCATTAACCCAAAGGTTGAAGCAGGCCTGCTAAAATTACACCGTGTAGCCCTCATTGATGATGTCATTACTACCGGCGCAACCTTACAAGCCGCCGCGCAGTCGCTTAAAGCCGCGCACCCAACCCTTGAAATCCATGCCTGGGCACTGGCCAAAACACGTTAAATCATTCACTTAGCTATGCTAGTATGGTTTGAACGATGACTAGGGAGTTGCCAATGCCTCGTATCCTTATTGCGCCAGATAGTTTTAAAGGCTCATTATCAGCCGTTGAATTTTGCCGAATTAGTGAGGAAGTGATTCAACAACACTGGCCTCACATTGAGGTGATTACCCGACCATTGTCAGATGGCGGCGAAGGTTTTATTGACGCCTTTTGTTACGCCGGCTTAGCGCAAGCCATCGAGATCGATAGCCTAGACCCATTGGGTCGCGCCATCACAGCGCAGTATGCTTGGCAAGCCAGCACCCGAACCGCGATTGTAGAAATGGCACAAGCCTCTGGCCTGCCTTTGCTCACACCAGCAGAACGCAACCCGATGCTTACCAGTAGTTTTGGTACAGGCCTGGTGATTAAAGCCGCGCTCGAACGGGGTGCCAAAACGATTATCTTAGGCTTAGGCGGCAGCGCCACCAACGATGGTGGCGTGGGTGCCATGCAGGCATTAGGTATTGAGTTTTTAAACCAACAAGGCCAGGCCATTCCACTCGGTGGAGCTGGCTTAAATCAGCTGGAAGCGATTGGCGATATCCCTGCCTCATTGCAAGCAATTAACTGGCAACTCGCTTGTGACGTGACCAACCCCCTCACCGGACCCAGTGGAGCAACGGCTATTTACGGGCCACAAAAAGGATTGCAAACCACCCACTTAGAAATCCTAGAGCAAGGTTTAACCCGTTTGGCTGACGTTATACAGCAACAATTTAGTCGCGAGATACTGACCAGGCCTGGTGCCGGCGCAGCAGGCGGCATGGCCGGAGGCTTTATCGGTGTACTAGGCGCACAAACTGCAAACGGCTTTGATTTGTTAGCCCAAGCCAGTCAATTGCAGCAGATTTTTGAGCAACCCAACCAACCCAATCAATACAACCAACCGATTGACTTAGTGATTACCGGTGAAGGGAAATTAGACGCGCAAACACGTCATGGCAAGCTACCGATTCGTGTGGCGCAACTGGCCAAGCAGTACCAGGTACCCACCCTAGCCCTTTGCGGCCAACTGGCTGTGCCACCCCAAGAATTAGACGAGTTTATCGGTGTGTTTAGCCTAATACCAGGCCTGGTTAATGAAGCCAGCGCCATGCAACAGGCGCCTACTTGGCTTGCAGATCGGCTCTACTCAACACTTAAGCTATTTTATACCCCAGCAGGCCGCTGAAGGCTGCTAATCCGTATGCATCGCCCATAGCGGGTTGACATCCTCAAGCTGCCCTGGCATCAACCATAACACCTGATAAGGTGCCAACATGATTGTTGTATCATCCTGGTCATAAACTTGTTGATCTAATAAGTTTACCCAGTGCTGATCCTGAGACTCAAAACCCTCGGTAGACAGCAAACAGGCCGCTAAATCAAAGGTCTGAAAATCATTGGTTAAATTAAACACCGCCAGCAACGGAAATTTAAGCTCACCCAACCCGCGCCAAAGTGCAAAAAACGCCGGGCCAAGGTTTAACACCTGCTGGTTGGTATCTGGATGAAAGGCGCGATGTTTTTTGCGTCGTTTTAACACCGCCACCAAGCGCTTTAACACCTTTGCATTTGGCGAATGCTCTCTGGCCAAAAGTGCCTCTAGATAGGGCTTGGCCCATTTGCGCCGGTTAATCGATCGAGTTCGACCGGTTCTTTCTACCCCCTCTTGGTCATTAACGGTTGCTAACAAACTGTGAATATAAAGCGCAGGAATCCCTTGCAGACTCAGCATGATTAATTGCGAACATATAAAACGATCAACCTGCCATTGATCTGGCCCCAAACCATGACAAGTTTCTCGAAAGGCGCTGAACAACGAGATATTAATCTCATAAGGCGACTGTGAGCCATCTGGGCGGCTGCGCATCGACACATAGCCGCCTTGACGATGCATCCCAGCAATCAAATCTTCAATTTCTCGATCCGGCAATAAGCCCTCAACTGGACGCAAGCCTATGCCATCATGCGAAGCCGTAAAATTCAAATAATTACACCCTGGTGGTGGAGCGGCTAAATCTTGCGCCCAAGCGGTCAAATATTGACCATCGCCACGATAGAGCGCATGCAACACCAGTGGAGCAAGGCTAAATTGATAGACTAAATGCGCCTCATCCCCCTCGCCAAAATAAGACACATTTTCTTGATGCGGCACATTGGTTTCAGTCAACACCAAACTGTTTGGACTCACCCAAGCCATTACATCACGAATCAACTTCACCACTTCATGGGTTTGCGGTAAATGAATAGACGGCGTACCCAATATTTTCCATAAAAACGCCACCGCATCTAAACGGACAATCTCGGCACCCTGCTCAATATAAAACAACAATACCTCTAGCATTTTAAGCAACACCGCCGGGTTGGCAAAATTCAAATCAATTTGATCAGCACTAAAGGTCGCCCACACCCATTTACGCCCAGCATGGGTGTAAGCCGGCACCAGCAATGGCGTATTACGTGGCCGCACCACCATCGACACATCGGTTTTGGGATCCACCTCAATAAAAAACTCATTAAAAGGCGCCACATTTGCCTTAAAGTCAGTAAACCAGAGACTTTCTCGCGATACATGATTCAGCACATAATCAAACATCAGTTTATAGTGCTGATGCAATGCCGCAACATCCTGCCAATCCCCTAAATCGGGATCGACTTGCAAATAATCAATCACTGAAAAACCATCATCCGAGCTGTAAGGAAAAAACGGCAACAAATGCACATGACTAATGGCATCTTGCACATGTTGTGCAAGAAACTCATTTAGCACACTTAAAGGCACACCCGCATCATGATCATAGATACTATCCCCATAGGTAATCAGCACTACATCATCCTGTGACCAAATGCTAGAATGAGTCGGGGCAGCAGGCGCATGACGCCCCTGCTTTTGCGCTAGCTTGTCCCTGCTCGCTGTCATAGCCTCACAGAGTTTTTGATAACAATCCTGCGCTTTCTCAGCAGAATATAACCGCTCTAATCGCGTTAATATCTGCGTTAAGGTTAAATCTGCTGTAGACATTTTAGACTCCTGCAACTAGGCATTATCACGTTCAACCGCTTCACGTAACTCTTGTAAAATACTAGGACGTGCGCTAATAACGCGGTTCCAATTGGGTACTACCGGCTGGTCATCGGCCATGTTAATAAAATCGTCACCTGCACTAATGATATTGTCGGCAAACAACTCAACAACCCGCTCTTCTTCATGTCGATCCAAGCTTAAGCCATTCATTTCGGCATCAAACGCATAGGATTCGAGCTGATCAAGCGCAGTACGATAATAAACAGCACGCACCGAACGCAGTGTTGCCCGCGAAAATTGATGACCACTGGTTGCTAATTTGCGATACAAAGATTTAGCTATATCCTGACTCATCCGCGACAAGCCAGCGTTGGCATCATCAAAGGATACCTGCTGATGCTTATGATCATAACGATCTGATACCTCTACCTGACACACGCGGCGGTTGGAAAAGTTACGGCGAATTTCGGCTAGAATGCCAATCTCCAAACCCCAATCACTGGGGATGCGCACATCACGGAGTGCATTGACCTCCAAGGCAAATTCGCCTGCTAGAGGATAACGAAACGAATCTAAATAGGCCAATAAGTCATCCGGCCCAAGCACGGTTTCAAGTGCACGCAATAACGGCGTGACCAATAGACGCGCGACCCGCCCATTGAGCTTGCCGTCGGCATGACGAGCATAATAGCCTTTTGAAAAAACAAAATTAAACGTCGGATGCGCCACCGGATAAAACAAGCGCGCTAACATACTGCGATCGTAGGTTAATATGTCACAGTCATGCAGCGCAACAACCTGCGCACGCTGAGAAGCCAACACATACCCAAAACAACCCCACACATTTTTACCTTTTCCAGGCTCTTGCGGCGCCAAACCTAAATCAATCAACGGCTGCATCGCCGCCTGAATATTGGGACCATCATTCCATAGGATTTTATGCGGTTGAGGTAAACGCGAGAAAAACCGCTTAGCATACTCAAACTCCTGCTGATTCGCACGATCAAGACCAATAACTATTTCTGTTAAGTAGGGCACTTGCGATAATTGATCAACAATTTCACTTAACGCTGTACCGGATAACTCGCTAAAAAGCGAAGGCAGTATTAGACTCATTGGACGTGCCTGACTATATTGCATTAAGTCTTGCTCTAATTCTTCAACGGATCGATCGGTCAAGTTATGAAAAGTTGTCACCGTGCCGTTTTGGAAAAAATCACTCATACTGTCTCCTTAAAAAGTAGCTGCTCAACACATTGAATCCAGCCAGCTGGTGCGGGTAGTGCACTATAAATGACTTGCTGACCAGGCCTGGTCGCAAGCTTGAGATAAGAACCATCGGGTTTGGGCATCACTACAGCGACATCAGCGGCCATCAACATGGCACGGTCATTGTCACCATCACCCAGCGCTAATATTTGGTAGTCTTGTTTAAATTGATAATTGGGCAACCAACCACTTACATCCAATCGCAATGCGGCAAGCGCGGTCGCTTTAGAATGACGTCCCATAACATGGTAAAAACGCCCGCCAGCCACACACTGCAAACCGAGTTGCGCTAGATAGCTTTTAAACTCCGTAAATAGACTATCAGTCCCTAACCATTTTATTGGCTCGGTTACCAGTCGATCTTTTGCTAAAGCTGCTTCGGCTAACGACAAGCCAGTTGCATCCACAACCTCGTCTATTGTCCAGTCACTAAATCCGGCAAATGAGGGCGCATGTTGCTGGGCACGCCAAGCATGCAACATAGGCAGGTAATCCACCACGGCCTTACCACACAAATTTATCTGATCACCTGCCATAACCCCGCCATTTTCAGCAATCACCGGTGACAATAAGTTTAATTGATGACGCCAAGCGGTCAGCTCTGACAGGGTTTTAGAAGAATTGAGGATAACAGGAATGGCATTATGTTGCAGCCGCTCGATTATCTCGGGGATTCCCGTGGCATCATAACTGTGATGATTGAGCAGCGTACCGTCTAAATCCGTCGTGATCAACCAGTCCGTCATGGTGATCTCCCGCGTTTAGTAATAAGTTAATTTTATTAAACCACACTTTTTCGAGATCACCAAATCGACAGAGTAAACGCTTAAACAGGGGTCAAATTCGCATAAGCCATCACCAACCACTTGACCCCCGCCTGTTTAAAGGAAACCTGAATACGTGCATGATCGCCACTGCCTTCAGTCGCCATCACCACACCCGGTCCAAACTTTTGATGGAATACCGCTTGGCCTAAACGCAAGCCCGTATCATTCTGTTGCGCCTTCGCTGCCGTCGAGGCATCTGCCGCCCAGCTTCGCGTGGACTGCACGGCTGATTTCATTCGCACCCATTGCACGGCGTCATCGGGTAACTCCCTTAAAAAGCGCGAAGGTTGGCTATAAATTTCATTGCCATGCAAACGTCGGCGCTGGGCCGCACACATAAATAACCGGCGCTCAGCACGCGTAATCCCCACATAGGCTAAGCGGCGCTCTTCTTCAAGTCGCGCCGGATCATCTTGAGAAGACTGGGATGGAAACAAGCCTTCCTCCATCCCCACCATAAAGACCAACGGAAACTCCAATCCTTTGGCCGCATGGAGCGTCATCAACTGAATCGCCGATTCCCCTGCACTGGCTTGATTATCACCCGCTTCTAGCGTAGCCTGAGCTAAGAAATTAAGCAAACTATTATCAGATTCGCCATCAGCTTGTAAGTCTTGGCGTTTTTCAAAACTCGCCGCTGCGTTGACTAATTCATCCAAGTTTTCTAATCGTGACTGACCTTGCTCGGAACGATCTTTTTCAAAATGCGCCTGCAAACCAGAATCCTGCATCACCTGCAAAACAAAATCCGCCAGCGCCAAACTCGGTTGCAAACTCGCCAATTCGGTAATTAAATTTAAAAAGCCTCGTAAAGCGCCTTTGGCTCGTGCCGTTAAGCCGCCATGATCCAACAACCATTCACTAGCCGCCCACATTGAGCAGGCCTGGTCTCGCGCAATATCACGCACCTGCTGCATGGTCTTATCCCCTAATCCACGAGTCGGTAAATTATAGACACGCTCAAACGCCGCATCGTCAGCCGAATTCATCACCAATCGCAAATAGGCCAACACATCTTTAATCTCAGCACGATCATAAAAACGCAACCCGCCATAAATGCGATAAGGCATCTCGGCCTGTAATAAACCCTGCTCAAACACTCGTGACTGCGCATTAGAGCGATATAAAATGGCAACTTCTTCGCGCGCGCCACCTTCTCGCAACCAGGCCTGGATTTGCTCAAGCACATATTGGCACTCATCCAAGTCATTAAAGGCTTCATAAATCAAAATCGGCTCACCGGGCTCGCCATCACTCCAAAGGTTTTTACCCAGCCGTTCGGTATTATGGGCAATAAGCTGATTGGCAGCCTGCAAAATACGATTGGTCGAGCGATAGTTCTGCTCCAATCTAACCAACGTCACATCGGCAAATTGCTGTTCAAACAACCGTATATTTTCGACCTTGGCCCCCCGCCAACCATAAATGGATTGATCATCGTCTCCAACCACAAATAATCGCCCTCGCCCGCCAGCCAACACGCGCAACCAAGCATATTGCAAACTATTTGTATCCTGAAATTCATCCACCAGAATATGTTGATAGCGCTGTTGATAAAACGCGAGCACCTCAGGGGCACGTAACCACAACTCATGCGCGCGAAGTAACAGCTCGGCGAAATCAACTAGGCCTGCTTGCTGACACTGTTGCTCATAGGCTTGATAAACGGCAACCAAGGTTTTTAAATACGGATTGTGTCCAACATCAACGTGCTTGGATCGACGACCTTCTTCTTTTTCACCATTAATAAAGCCCACCACCTGCTTAACCGGCCATTGCGTTTCATCAAGATTCATTGCTTTTAAAAGCCGTTTGACCAGGCGCTTTTGATCATCACTGTCTAAAATCTGAAAGGCTTGCGGCAGGCCTGCTGCTTGGTAATGTTGACGCAATAATTGATAAGCGATGCCGTGAAAGGTCCCCATCGTGACACTTTTAGCAGCGGGCCCCATCAACGCTTCCATCCGTCCACGCATCTCACGCGCCGCTTTATTTGTAAAAGTGACCGCCAACACATTATAGGGACTCACGCCCATCACTTCGACCAACCAAGCGATCCGATGTACCAATACGCGCGTTTTACCCGAACCTGCGCCGGCTAAAACTAAACCATGACCCGACTCTAGGGTAACCGCCTGACGCTGTGCATCATTCAAGCCATCTAAAATGTAACTGACATCCATAACACGTCTCTACTCAACCGACTAAAATGGCTACTATGCTAGGCGAAATTGAACTAAAAGTGAAAAAAACTCCGCAATTTACATTTTTTCGTAAAATTGCTTGCATGACTTAAATCAATGGTGTAATAATAACTAGTATTAGTTTCAAACTAACCAGATCCCCTGTTCAAAATTCCATATTGGTGGAATGGTTTTTAACCACGAGCAATCTGCGATATTCCGTACGAACGCCTCTTTTCCCTAAAACGAAATTATTTAGGGTTGTCGTACCCTAATAAAATAATAATAAGGAGTTACCTTATGAGTGACAAAATTTTTGTAACCTCAGATGCCAATTTTGAAGCGGAAGTACTAAGTTCAAGTTTACCTGTGCTTGTAGATTTTTGGGCAGAATGGTGCGGCCCTTGCAAGATGATCACCCCTATCCTTGAAGAAATTGCAGCAGACTACGCTGGTAAAGTTAAAGTTGTTAAACTGAATATTGATGAAAACCCATCTACCCCACCACAATATGGCGTGCGTGGCATTCCAACCTTAATGTTATTTAAGAATGGTGAAGTGGATGCGACGCAAGTAGGCGCACTATCTAAGTCACAACTATGCACCTTCTTAGACAATAACCTATAAGTTAGACAGTATTGGGCCCAAAAGGCCCTTCCTCCTTTCTCAATTCCTAAACAGAAACAACCGCCTTATTACTCACTTCAATTCAACACTTACATGTGATATCAACTGATTATGAATCTAACAGATCTAAAAAAGCTATCCGCCGCATCGTTACTTGATATGGCAAACGAGATGGGGCTGGATAACCTTGCTCGTCAACGCAAACAAGACATCATTTTTGCCATTTTGAAAGGTCATGCCCAAAAGGGTGAAGACATTTTTGGTGAAGGCGTGCTAGAAATTTTACCCGACGGATTTGGCTTCTTGCGCTCGGGTGACGGTTCCTACCTCGCCGGTCCAGATGACCTTTATGTGTCGCCTTCTCAAATTCGCCGCTTTGGCTTGCGAACCGGTGATACCGTACAGGGTAAAATTCGTCCGCCAAAAGATAGCGAACGCTATTTTGCACTTTTAAAAGTGGACAAGATCAATTTTGAAGACCCTGAAGTTGCCCGCAAAAAAATCGCTTTCGAAAACTTAACCCCGCTCCACGCTGAAAACCGTCTCAACATGGAAATTGGCAATGGCAGCACCGAAGATATTACACCGCGTATCATCGATTTAGCATCACCGATTGGTAAAGGACAGCGTGGTTTGATTGTTGCCCCTCCCAAGTCAGGTAAAACTGTCATTCTGCAAAGCATGGCTCAATCGATTGCCGAAAACTACCCAGAATGCTACTTAATCGTTTTACTTATTGATGAACGTCCTGAAGAAGTAACCGAAATGCAACGCACCGTTAAAGGTGAAGTGATTGCCTCCACCTTTGACGAGCCGGCAACCCGTCATGTTCAAGTTGCTGAAATGGTTATCGAAAAAGCCAAACGCCTGGTTGAACACAAAACGGACGTGGTCATTCTGCTCGACTCCATTACCCGTCTGGCTCGTGCTTACAACACCGTCGTGCCTGCGTCAGGAAAAATCCTCACCGGGGGTGTCGATGCCAATGCGCTACACCGTCCTAAGCGTTTTTTTGGTGCCGCACGTAATATTGAAGAAGGCGGGTCTTTGACCATTATTGCCACCGCTTTAGTCGATACTGGCTCTAAAATGGACGAAGTTATCTTTGAAGAGTTCAAAGGTACCGGTAACATGGAGCTACACCTTTCGCGCACTATCGCCGAAAAACGCACCTTCCCTGCGATCAACTTGACTAAATCAGGTACTCGCAAAGAAGAATTGCTTACCACCCCCGAAGAGCTGCAAAACATTTGGATTTTGCGTCGCTTCTTACACACCATGAATGAAGTTGAAGCCATTGAAACTTTGATTGATCAAATGAAGGTCAGTAAAACCAATGCGCAACTATTTACATCCATGAAACGCTAAAAAGCATTCGAAGGCTTGAAATAACAAAACTTTCTGTTAAAATCACGCCTTCGAAATTTTTATCCACATTTTAATTTGGACCGTCACTATGAAAGCAGACATTCATCCAGAATACAACGAAGTGGTCTTCCAAGACATTTCAACCGGTGAAACGTTTAAAACACGTTCAACCATCAAAACTTCTGGTGATACCATCACCCTAGACGGTAAAGATTACCCTTTAGTGCGTGTAGAAGTTTCAAGTGCTTCGCACCCTTTCTACACTGGCAAACAAACCTTGGTTGATACCGAAGGTCGCGTTGAGAAGTTCCGTCAAAAATACGGTTCACTTCGCCGCTAAGCGAATCTTTATCTCAAAAAACCGGCCGTGCTGTGCATCAGCCTGCCGGTTTTTTTATTTTTATACTGTGTTTTCTTTTAGACGTGCTATCTTGTTTTAATTAACTAGATACCCCTAAAATGACACTATGAAAATCGTTACTGCAATCATTTTTGCCTATTGTATCGCCTTGAGCAGCCTGGCTCGTGCTGAACTATGCCAGCTCAACCCAAATGATGAAATCACTTGGACTCAAGCACAAATCGCCCTATCTGGCGACATGCTATTGGTCAACAATCGCCAAATAAGTTTGATTGGCATTCAAGCACCCGCCATGGGCAACCCCAACCATCGTACCGACCCACCACAACCCCTCTCTCAGCAAGCACAACGTACCCTGAATCACTTTCTTGCCCTTCATAACCTAGAAGTCGGTATTGTTT
This sequence comes from Thiomicrospira sp. ALE5, assembly GCF_900112445.1. GTDB lineage: Bacteria > Pseudomonadota > Gammaproteobacteria > Thiomicrospirales > Thiomicrospiraceae > Thiomicrospira. Next base: position 1,210,854 of record NZ_FOYY01000003.1, read on the forward strand.
TTGATCAACAAGTACAAGATGCCTTTGGACGTATGCAAGCCCATGTATTTTTACCCAATGGACAGCTGCTAGCAGGCATTATGGCAGCTGAAGGCATGGCGTTAGCCGTGGCACAACCTCCAAACCTTCGTTACCAGGCCTGCTTATTTAACCAAGAACGCCAAGCGCGCACTGCTGAAAGAGGGCTTTGGGCATTACATCAAAATTCACCCGAATTAAAGTTTCCGCTTGCCCAAAGCAACCAACTAAGCGATATGGATAATGGCTTTCGAATAATACGTGGCGAAGTGGTCAGTGTAACCCGGCGATGGCGTCGCCCATGGCAGATCAACTTGGACACAACAGGTATTCGAATTCCGCGCGACGCCTGGTCAAATTTTAATTGGGACGACATCAAAGCACTTGAGGGACAAATGATTGAGGTACGAGGTAACGGTTTTGCTTTTCAGGGCGGCTTGTTTATGACGGTAGAGCACCCCAATATGATTAATCGGCTCAACACCCATGAAACAGTCTTACCGTGACACCAGCGGCAATTAAGGCTAAAATGTCGCTTTTGAATTTTTATAAAGGCCTCCCCCATGTCCGGATTGCAAAATGATCGTTTTCTTCGCGCGCTACTCCGTCAACCGGTAGATCAGACCCCGGTATGGATGATGCGCCAAGCAGGTCGCTACCTACCAGAATATCGTGCTACTCGCGCAGAAGCTGGATCGTTTATGGATCTATGCCGCAACGCAGAACTAGCTTGCGAAGTGACCCTGCAACCTTTAGAGCGCTTCCCTCTCGATGCGGCTATTCTTTTTTCCGACATTCTTACGATCCCCGATGCAATGGGGCTAGAACTTCGGTTTGCACAAGGTGAAGGCCCGATTTTTGACAAGCCCGTGCGTAGCATGGCCGATGCGAAGAAATTATTTGTGCCAGATATGGGCTCAGATTTAGGTTATGTGATGAATGCCGTCAGCACCATTCGCAAAGCGCTTAATGGCCGTGTGCCGTTAATTGGTTTTTCTGGCAGCCCTTGGACACTGGCTACCTATATGGTTGAAGGCGGCTCTAGCAAAACCTTCTCTAAAGTCAAAGCCATGATGTACGATCAACCAGCGACCCTACACCATATTTTGGACGTATTGGCTGACTCGGTGATTGCTTACTTAAATGCCCAAATTGAGGCTGGTGCGCAAGCCGTGCAAGTATTTGACACTTGGGGCGGTGTGTTAACACCACGCGATTACAAAGAATTCTCGCTCAACTATATGGCTAAAATTGTTGCTGGCTTAAAGCGTGAACATAATGGCGAAAAAATTCCAGTGATTCTATTTACCAAAGGTGGCGGTCAATGGCTTGAAGCCTTAGCCGATACTGGTGCGGATGCATTAGGCTTAGATTGGACGACCGATATTCACGATGCGCGTCGCCGTGTGGGAGATCGCATTGCCCTGCAAGGTAATATGGATCCAAGCATGCTCTATGCTTCACCTGCGCGCATTCGCGAAGAAGTCGCCAGCATCTTGTCACAGTATGGTCATGGCTCGGGTCACGTGTTTAACTTGGGTCACGGCATTCATCCCGAAGTGGATCCAGAACATGCCCGTGCCTTCATTGAAGCCGTGGTGTCATTAAGCCCAGCCTATCATCAGGCTTAACTTAATTAATACCTAGGCTATTAGCAGGCCTGCAGCTCGCAGGCCTGGCTGATTAAATCAGTTTAAACGGGATTAAACTCTTTTGGCAATTCTACTTCTTGATCACTAAACAAAAACTTTTGCATTTCTTCTTGTAAAAAACTACGTGCTTTAGGATCCAAGCTCGACAAGCGATATTCGTTAATCAAAATTGTTTGCTGACCCAACCACTGTTTCCACGCCTCTTTTGATACATTGTCAAACACCTTTTGACCTAGCTCACCTGGAAATGGCGCAAAATCCAATCCATCCATTTCTTGCTTTAACTTAACACACTGCACTCTTCTAGCCATCGTTTATCCCCTTAATTAAATTAACTGTTCAGCTTTACCCACTTGTAGTTGTTCGATGATCTGCCTAATGGGTGCTGGCAGGCCCAAAGTTAGCGCCTCGGCCACATCAAACCACCGCCCCGATGTGACCAGCACGTCGGCATAAGGCGGCGGCGCCTCATTTATCTGTACCGGCGCTATACTTGCTTGATCGTTCAACGTCACTTCTAACGGATAAATCATTAAATGATAATGACTAAAGCTATGTTTAAGACTAGGCCATTCTATCAAAGACTGAACCGACGACTCAAACTTCTCCAACATCTCAAACTCTAATCCACCAACCTGCGCAAGCGGTGTCTCTGGCAGGCTGAATAAACCGCCCCAAATACCGGAGGCTGGACGCGGTTGTAACCAGACTTGACCCAGACTATTGCGTAAAATCCAGCAGCAGGCCTGCTTGGTCGGCAAGGCTTTTTTCGGTTTAGATGTTGGGAAGCGGTTAACCTCACCTAATTGCCAGGCCTGGCAATCTTGCTGAATAGGGCACTGATCACATCGCGGTTTGGAACGGGTACAAAGTGTGGCGCCTAAATCCATTTGCGCTTGCGTATAGTCGGCTAGTCGCGAACTAGGCACGGCCGCTAACAAGGCTTCGGCCTGCTGCCAAAGCTGTTGCTCAATTTTCTTTTCTCCCGGCCAGCCCTCTATCGCATAGTAACGACTTAACACCCTTTTAACATTACCATCTAATATGGCATAGGGCTGGGCAAAGGCTTGCGCCAAAATTGCCCCGGCCGTCGAACGCCCAATGCCTGGCAAAGCCAGAATCGCATCATAATCTTGTGGAAACTCGCCATGATGCTGCGCCACAATCAACTGTGCCGCTTGATGCAAATTGCGCCCACGTGCGTAATACCCCAGTCCAGACCAATGCGCCAATACCTCATCCTGAGTAGCGGATGCTAGCGTGGTTATATCTGGGAAACGCTGCATAAAGCGCTGATAATACGGAATGACCGTTTGCACCTGGGTTTGTTGCAGCATAATTTCCGACACCCATACATGATACGCCGTGCGCGGCTGATGCCACGGCAAATCATGACGACCATGTTCATCAAACCAAGCTAAGAGTCTTTCGGAAAACGGTCGATTTTGTGTTTGTTTTTGCTGCGTCAAGCGGGGCGATCCTTCGTGGTGAGTCAATCCTGAATCGGCTATACTATCAAACTTTTAAAAGAACAGTAGAGTATCGCGGGATGACCGAGCAGACCACCGAAAATTCACCTTCATTCAGCCGTCGTATTAAAAGCTTTGTGTTGCGCCAAGGTCGCATGTCCAAAGCTCAACAAGGCGCGTTAGAACGCATTTGGCCTCACTATGGCTTAGAGCCGGACGGTGACCTGCTTGATTTAACCCAGCTGTTTGGCCGCGATGCGCCCACCTATGTTGAAATCGGTTTTGGTATGGGCACCAGTTTGGCGCAAATGGCGGCGGATAATCCGGATCGTAACTATATCGGTATCGAAGTGCATCGCCCCGGTGTTGGCGCCTTGTGCAAACTGATTGAAGAACAGGGTTTAACCAATATTCGGATTTTTAACCACGACGCGATTGAAGTGTTAGACAAGCGCATTCCGCTAGACAGTCTGGCGGGCGTGTACTTGTTTTTCCCCGATCCTTGGCATAAAGCGCGCCATAAAAAACGCCGCATCCTACAAGCGGAATTTGCCGCCAAACTGGCACAACACCTCAAAAGCGGCGGCGAGTTTCACATGGCAACCGACTGGGAGGATTACGCCCTGCACATGATGGAAGTCATGTCCGCCGCCCCCGACTACACCAACGCCGCCGGAGAAGGTCAGTATATGCCCCGCCCCGACTACCGCCCGCTCACCAAATTCGAACAACGCGGCCATCGTTTAGGACATGGCGTTTGGGATTTGATCTTTATTAAACAAAAAAGATAACACTACTAGGTCAGAAAGTTCGTGCTAGTATTTGTTTAAACAAACCAAATTTGGAGCCAATAATGAAAGGCATGGTATTTACCGAATTTTTAGACATGGTGGAAGAAAAATTCTCAGCGGATATGGTTGATGACATCATAGACGACACCAACCCACCCTCAGGTGCCGCTTATACCGCTGTTGGCACTTATGATCATCAAGAATTAGTTAACATGGTCATAGCCTTATCTAAACGCACAGACATACCAGCAGATGACCTAGTCAAAGTGTTTGGCGAACACGTGTTTAGTAAGTTCGCTAGTAGTCATAAACAATTCTTAGTCGGTATTGATGACTCACTAACCTTTTTAGCTGGCATCGAAGATATCATTCATGCCGAGGTTATTAAGCTTTACCCTGACGCGCAATTACCCAAATTTAAATGTACCTTTACTACCCCAAACTGTCTAACCATGGATTACCAATCTCCGAGACACTTTGCTGATCTTGCAGAAGGGCTAATCAAAGGCTGTGGGAGCTTTTTTGGCGATACGCTTGTAGTCAATCGCGAAGACATCAACGAAGGCCTAACTCGTTTTAGCGTGAGTCGAATTAATGTATAAGGCATCAAGCTTGGGTTCAGTATATGTCTAGCGAAAGTACCCCACTCATGACTACTGAACGTGAAAGCCGCCTTCTAAAACGACTAGAGCGTGAAAAAAAAGCGCGCAAAGAAGCTGAACAGCTTTTGGAAGAAAAAAGTCTTGCGCTATATCAATCCAACCTTAGCCTTAAACAGCAAGCAGACAATCTCGAAAAAGCTGTACTTGAAGCGACTCAAGACCTACGTTTGGCACTACAACAAGCCGAAGCAGCTGTGCAGGTAAAGAGTGAGTTTTTGGCCAATATGAGTCACGAAATACGCACACCTATGAACACTATCCTTGGCATGTCGCACCTTGCACTCAAGACCCCACTTAACAACAAACAACGTGACTATATTCAAAATATCCAACACTCCGCCGATGACTTACTTAAAATTATTGATGACATTCTTGACTTCTCAAGGCTGGATGCGGGTCAAGTTGAAGTCAATGAGGCACCATTTAACATCACACAGCTCATACAAGAGGTCACGTTACCTGTAAACAAATTAGCACTCGGCAAAGGCATTGAAATCTTTATAGACATAGCACCCGAACTGTCCCAACCTCATGATTTCTTGTTGGTTGGTGATTCCGCTAAAATTAGACGAGTTCTCAGTAATCTTCTTGACAATGCATTCAAATTTACTGAACAAGGACACATCAAATTCCAGGTTGGCTTTAATGCCAAAACCAGCATGTTAGTATTTGATGTTAAAGACAGCGGGATTGGAATCAGCGATGATCAAATACAAAAACTCTTTACTGAGTTTTCGCAAGCCGATGCTAGCACGACTCGCAAATATGGCGGTACCGGCATAGGCTTGGCTATATCACGACGTCTTGCCCGTTGTATGCAAGGCGATATTACGGTTACCAGTCAACTTGGTAACGGCAGTCACTTTCACTTTACCGCTAAAGTCGATTACAAAAAACAGGCAACGCCATTAAACAGCGAAGGTCAGCTAACAGCCGCATTCAATTCACAACCAACTCAAGCGATTGAACAAGTTGATGTGACTCAACCGACCCGTCAAATGGTGATGTTTGAAGAACAGACATGGCACCATATTCTCACCCATTTTAAGGCGTTATTAAACGACTTTAGTGCCTCTGCATTGGATGAATTTACACAACAAAAGCATTACTTTGAACACTACCTTTCTCCAGATCAAGTGCAACAAATCCAGACATCGCTTGAAAATTTTGACTATGACAAAGTCCTCAACCTACTGCCCCAAACCGCTAGCTAATTGTTATACTTAACCAACAGACTTGGTTGTTTCAAGCAAATCAATAATGTATATTAGTAATGTATGTAAACACATGAGTTTAAGCCATGCATCGAACCCAAATTTATTTTGAAGAGGCGTTTTTTGAAGCGCTGAAACAACAAGCCAAGCAAGCAAACACCTCTATATCAGGCTATATTCGTGACGTATTGGCGAAAGATTTAGCTAAAGCCAAAAACGCGAGCGAAGCACCTGATTTTTCAGAATTTGCGGGCATGTGGCAAGATCGCGACATTAGTCAAGACGCCTTGCGTGAACAGGCGTGGCGATGATTTGTCTTGATACCAATGTATTAATCGAGATTTTAAAAAATAATCGTGAAACACTTAATAAACTGCAACAACTGAACGTAGGTTTTGCAATCAGTAGCATCAGTGCGATGGAACTGCTTTACGGCGCACGCGATAAAAAAGAGTTAATAAAACTTCAGGCATTCCTAGAAAAATTTAAGCTCATCCATTTAGATCAAACCAGCAGCGAACGATCCCTTGAGCTAATTGCCGGTTTTGCTAAAAGCCATGCACTCGATATACCCGATGCGCTAATTGCCGCAACCTGTCTTGAGCACGCATTGCCATTGTTCACCTACAATTTAAAAGATTTTCGCTTTATACCAGGCCTGGTTATCATCTAAAATCACTCTTTCATTTATAGACTTCGTTATTAAGGTTTCCCCATGTCGCATACCGATTCTGCTCCGATTATTCTTGTTGATGGTTCGTCTTATTTATTCCGCGCGTTTCATGCGTTGCCGCCTTTGACCAATAAAGACGGTCACCCCACCGGCGCGATTTATGGCGTCACCAATATGATTGGCAAGCTATTAGAAACCTATCAACCGGAATTTATGGCGGTGGTGTTTGACGCCAAGGGCAAAACCTTCCGTAACGATTTGTATCCCGAATACAAAGCCCATCGCCCACCGATGCCGGATGAATTGCGGGTGCAAATCGAGCCGATTCATCAGATTGTCAAAGCCCTGGGTTTGCCGTTGCTGGTGATTGAAGGCGTAGAAGCCGATGACGTGATCGGCACGCTGGCGGTGCAGGCCACCCAAGCCCAGCGCGATGCGTTGATTTCAACCGGCGACAAAGACATGGCGCAATTGGTGAATGAACATATCACCCTGATTAACACCATGAACAATACCCTGATGACACCCGACAAGGTGGTGGAAAAGTTTGGCATTCGCCCCGATCAAATTATTGATTATCTGGCGCTAATGGGCGATAGCTCGGACAATATTCCGGGCATTCCCAAGTGCGGACCGAAAACCGCAGTGAAATGGCTCACCGCTTACGACACGATGGATAACTTGATTGCCCATGCCGATGACATCAAAGGCAAAATAGGCGAAACCCTGCGTGAACATATTCCGCATTTGCCCTTGTCGCGCACCTTAACCACCATTCGCACCGATTGTAAGTTGCCAATTAATCTGCCGGATTTAAAACGCGATGAAGCCGATATTGAAACGCTGAAAACCCTGTTTGCCGAATATGAGTTTAAAAACTGGCTGAAACAATTGGAAGACGGTCAATTGCCGTTTAGTAAACAGGTCAATCACCATGCCAAACCTGCGCCGAAAAGCGCGGCAACCATTGACAATACAGCATCGCCATACCCCGAGGGCACGACGGGCCTGGTAACAAGCACTAGGCCAACCCAAACCTTTGAATCAGCCGACTATCAAACGATTCTTGACGCGGCCAGCCTCGACAACTGGCTCAACAAGCTCCAACAAGCCGAACTGTTTGCGCTGGATACTGAAACCACCGCGCTTGAACCCATGCAAGCGCAATTGGTCGGGCTGAGTTTTGCGCTAGAACAAAACGGCAAAATCGAAGCCGCCTATTTGCCGCTGAAACATGATTATGACGGCGCACCGACTCAACTCGATTTTGAGGCCAGCCTCGCCAAACTTAAACCGCTGCTGGAGTCTGACACACCGCAGAAAATCGGCCAAAATCTCAAATACGATTGGCATATCCTCGCTAATCACGGCATTCAATTACGCGGTATCGCGTTTGATACCATGCTTGAATCCTATGTGCTTAATTCAGTGGCGACCCGCCACAATATGGACGACTTGGCGCAACACTATTTGCACAAAACCACGATTAAATTTGAAGACATTGCCGGCAAAGGCAAGGCGCAAAAAACCTTTAACCAGATTGAACTCGACCAGGCCGCGCCCTATGCTGCGGAAGATGCCGACATTACCCTGCAATTGCATCAAACCCTTTATCCGCAACTGACCGAAATACCAGGTCTGGTACCGGTTTTAAACGACATAGAAATGCCACTTTTGCCGGTATTGGCAAAAATGGAACGCCACGGCATGTTAATCGACAAAGACCTGCTGAAAATTCAAAGCGGCGAACTGGCGGAAAAAATCAATCTGTTAGAAGAAGAAGCCTACCGCCTTGCCGGACAAGAATTTAACCTCGGCTCACCCAAGCAACTGCAAGAAATTCTATTCGAGCAGTTGGGGCTACCAGTGATCAAAAAAACGCCAAAAGGCGTGCCTTCGACCGCCGAACCTGTGTTGGCGGAGCTGGCAGAACAAGGCCATGAACTGCCCAAAGTGATTACTCAACACCGCAGCCTAGCCAAACTCAAATCCACCTACACCGATGCGCTACCCAAGCAAATCCACCCCGACACCGGGCGAGTACACACCTCTTACCAACAAGCGGTGGCCTCGACCGGGCGCTTATCGTCCACCGAACCGAATTTGCAGAACATTCCGATTCGCACCGCCGAAGGACGTCGCATTCGCCAGGCGTTTATCGCCAGGTCGGGTTATCAACTGCTGGCCGCCGACTATTCACAAATCGAATTGCGCATTATGGCGCATCTGAGTGAAGACCCAGGCCTGGTGCAAGCCTTTGCCGAAGGGCGCGATATTCACCAAGCGACCGCTGCTGAAATTTTTGACATGCCGTTAGACGAGGTCACACCCGAACAACGTCGCAGTGCCAAAGCGGTGAATTTCGGGCTGATTTATGGCATGTCGGCATTTGGACTCGCTAATCAACTTGGCATAGACCGTGGGCTGGCGCAGGCCTATATCGACCGTTATTTTGATCGTTATCCCGGCGTGAAAACCTATATGAACACCACCAAGGCCGATGCCGAATATTATGGCTATGTCGAAACCCTGGCCGGACGGCGTTTTTATCTGCCGGACATTAAAACACGCGGACCGCGCAAACAACATGCCGAACGCACCGCGATCAACGCGCCGATGCAAGGCACGGCGGCGGATATTATTAAAAAAGCAATGATTCGCTTAGATCAATGGATTGAACACAGTGATTTAGATATTCGGATGCTGATGCAGGTACACGATGAATTGGTGTTTGAAGTCAAAACCGAGCAACTTGAACAGGCCAAACCGGAGATCAAACGCATTATGGAAAGTGCAATGTCACTCAGCGTGCCGCTCATTGTCGAAATCGGCCAGGGTGATAACTGGGATCAAGCGCACTAGATATCCTTGCTAACCATAACGAGTTTATTACGTCCGAGGTTTTTGGCTTGATATAACGCATCATCCAAGTCTCGGTACACATCTTTAAAGGCGCTAATACTCTCTGAAGCCCAAAAACCTGCACCAATAGACAAGGTTAAATATTTCAATTCAACTGCGTCATTGGCGATCTGCTGGGCAAACACGGCTTCTCGAAACCGCTCAAGTTGCAGACTAAACTCCTCTCGAGTTAAATTAGACGTCATAATCAAAAACTCTTCACCGCCAAATCGAAATACATAATCATTTGCACGACTGAAGTGCTCTTGCGCGATACTTGCAACTTGTTGTAATACCTGATCACCCTGCTCATGACCATAGGTATCGTTAATCAATTTAAAATAATCTAAATCAAATAATGCAAAACACAGCGAGTGATTGAGCCGTTTGAGGCGACTCACTTCACTGTCAAAAAGCTGTAATAAATAACGCCGGTTATACAAACCAGTTAATTCATCTTCTGTAGACTGGGCTTCTAAACGCTTTTTATCAGTAATATTAACGCGCGTTGCTAAAACTTTTTCCACTTTTCCAAACAGATTTCGCTGCGGACTCAGGGTTAAATCAACCCAATAGGACTCGCCCTGCTTAGATTTACCCTCTATTTCACCCGTCCAACTATCCCCTTGCATAACCTTGTTTACAATCATAGCAAGTTCATCATCAGACATCTCATCACGCATTAGATCAAGGATGGATAGCTCGGCAAGCTCTGCTGAGCAGTATCCGGTTAATTGTATGTAACTATTACTCGCCCAAAGCGTTTTATAAGTTTTAGGATCAATATAGCTAGCATAGGTTAATTCATTAACTTGCGATACATAGGTTTTTAACTGCTGTTTTTGCATTCGATAAAACACAATCCAAGCTATTAACAACAGTAGAACAAGCAAAGCATAAATGGCAATCTGTTGTAGTTGCCGACTATCTAAACGAGTTACAACACCGAGATTAACCCATTGTGAATAAATCTGATTGGTTTCTGCAAGCGTAATGTCATCCAGTGCTTTTTGCATAATACTCAGCAGAATAGGATTATCTTTTGGGATCCCCATTGCCAAACTAAATCGCTGATCTGATTGACCAACAATTTGTATATCCGTTATGCCATGCTCTCGGCTAATATAGTTAATAACCGCAAGGCTATCTGAAAATACCAAGGCTTTGCCCGTAATCACGGCTTGCAAGCCTTCCAGCACACTATCAACAAGATATAAATTCACATTAGGATGGTTATTTCTTAGGTATTCATGTGGCCAATAGTCTTGTACCACCGCAACCGTCTGCCCCTCAAGTTCTTGATAGTTGTTAATAAGCAAGGTATCAGGGTTTCCGGCTAAAACCATCGGAAAAGATAAAAAACTATCGGTAAAGTTTAGATAGCTTTGACGCTCAGGCGTGGGAGTGGCCGCCGAAAGTATATCAACTTGCCCTTCTTGTATGCCTTGAATCACTTCGGACCATTTCTTGTATTTTACCGGCTCAAACCTCACACCTAAACGCTGCTCAAATAGCTTAAAGTATTCCGCAACCATCCCCGAATATTGGCCTTTATGGTTAATATACTCAAAAGGTGGCCAATTAATATCATTCCCAATTCGAATCACTGGATTTTGTACCAAAAACGCACGTTCTTGTTCGGTTAGCGACCCTAATCCCGTTCGTTTAAACACAAACTCTTTTGGCTTGAACTGATCAAATAGTTCATGGGAGATTAAGCCAATATCCCGAGACTGTGCCGCAGTAGCCAAGACACGACTATGATCAATAGCACCAATAGGTGTACGACCTGCGCGCACATATTTTGTAGTCGCTTGCGCCTCAAACATGAGCGCTTGCTCGCTTTTAACGACAGGATAATTGCGCATGATATAGTTCACAATTTCAGCTTGATTGTCTATAGCATAACGCCAGCCCGCAATGGTCGCTTGCCGAAACGCTTCAACCAAATCAGGTTTTTTTGCAGCGAAGCTTTGCGAGACAATTACTATGTCTTCCATAGTGTTGACGCCAAAATCGGCCGGCTTCAACAGGTAGTATGCAATGTTTTTTTCCTGAAGCTGATAGGGCTCATTGGTCTCGTAAGCACCATACAACGCAATGCGCCCTGTTAAAAAATCATCAAGATTGCCAGAAGGCGGCACTGTTACCACGGCCTCTGAAAGATAGGTTTCCGCCCGGTTAATTAAGGTCAGTATTTGTAGATTGTTGTAATGAGAAAGCGTTTTACCACTTAACTGACTAAGATCAGTAATCGGCTCTTTTGATAAAAGTACCATTGGGGAAAACTGAAAAGAGGCCATCACAGCTGAGATTGGCGCCCCATTGATATAGTCTGCAACAGCACTGGAATAAGCCGTACCAAATGTTGCTCGACCAGACACAACTTCATCAACAACATTCAGTTCAGGGTGCCAGCCTTTTATGGTTACGTCCAACCCAACGTCACGATAATAACCTTGCGCAATAGCAGCATAAAAACCTGCAAACTGATATTGATGATGCCAATTCACTTGCACTGTTACTGGGGTAACAGCCTGCTTTTGCTCTGCCCAAGACAATCTAGCACCTAACAACAGGCTAGCTAATGCAATGAAAACTAAGAGCTTAATAGGCATAAAATCATACTACAAAAAATATTGTGCTTAGATTAATTATGTACCTAAAGCTTGTTTTTCACAAGGCAATACAAATAAAAAGCCCGTACGCAAATTTAGTTAAAGTACGGGCTTTTAGACAAGAATCGCTAGTTTTAACTGGTTTAGCTACGCCAACAGACCATTAGAAAGCCCTGCGGAATAATGCCACTAAATCGTCACGTAAATAGACGCGTCCTAACTCTTCGAGCGCTGCATCCGTTCCAGAAACGGTCACTTTTTGCATAGCGGCTTGTGAATTTGGTATATCGAGAGTAATCGCTGCCACACTTGAACCAGCCAAATAGGTCGCTACTTTTGCATTGTTTTTGATAACTTCTTCAGGTTGTTTCTGTGCCCATGTTGTTGCATGGAATACAATCGTACCTTTGTAGTTTGCATCAGCTAGAGCAACCAAAGTACGCTCAAGCATCGCAACGTTATCATCACGCTGGAACTCACCACCAAATGCTAAATAAACGGCTTCTTGATCCATAATACGCGCCACAGCTGCTTTAATATCTTCATCTGTAGCAACAGACTCATAGACTAAACCCGCGTCACCTTTCTTCGTTAAGTAGCCACCACCAATACCACCAACTAATGTGCCACAAACACGTGAACGATTGCTGATGATACCTAAATTATTAACATTCATCGCACCCTGTAAGGCTTGACCAATGGTGGCACCAGCCATTACACGAATTGTTTGAGCCTCGCCTGCCGTTAAAGGTTGTTTAGCATCGGCATAAGCTGCCATTGAACCCATACCCATATAACCGACAATCATTGCACCTAAAATTGACTTGCGCATTAAACACTCCTTATATGATAAAAAATCATTGACATATTACTTCAAGCGCTAGTCATTAATTGTGTTGAAATCATGAAAGTTATATTTTTTCTTATAACCATATCAATAAAGTTTTTGCTTTGGCACATTCTTATAGCGTTTATAAGACCACTGATATTGCGCTGGACACAGACTCAATGCCTGCTCAACACCTTGATTAAGGGCGCTCGCTGCGACTAAATCATCACTATCACTCACTTGTTCACTTGCCGGGATAACATGAATACGATAGCCTTCAGCAGCAGGCAAACGCTCTGCAAAAGTATAAAAAACCGGGCACTGGGCTTTTTGAGCCAACTTAGCGACCAATAACATCGTATTCGCCGCTTGGTTAAAAAACGGCGCAATCACCCCACCGCTCGCACCCGGATCTTGATCAGGCAAAATACCAACAATCTGCTGTGCTTTTAACGCTCGGCGCAAGGCTTTAACCCCACTCATATCGGTCGGCACTAAATGGGCACCGCCACGTTCGCGCACGGCACGCATAAAGGTTTCAATTGAAGCCATACGCGGCGGACGATACAAGCTGGTAATGCCATAACTAACCGACCAATACCAGCCCATCAATTCCCATGCGCCTAAATGCGGCGATAACACTATCACGCCTCGTTGCTCTGCCAGGCCTGCTTCGAGTAAATCTAAACCGCGCACCTCTTTAACCAAAGGAAGCAGCTGCTCTTTTGGCCACAACCATAATGGCCCCAACTCCGTAACAGTTTTACCCAACTCGACTAAACTTTGTTTAGCTAATTGCTCGCGCCAGGCCTGTTCTTGGTCAGGATAGGCAATCGCTAAATTGATCAAGGTAATACGTTTAGCCTGATTAGGCACCCGCCATAATAGCCAGCCCAGCCCCTGTCCCAGACGACGATTAAAGCCTAATGGCAGTTTAGAAAAAAACCAAATTAAGCCTTTAAAGAGGGCACCCGCAATCGGGTGTTGATCACTCGACGCCAATGTTTTACTCATCTAGATCCTCCACCAGGCCTGCTAAACCGGCATGATTGTCATCGCTAATCAGCGGCTGCATGGCGGTCCATAAATTGGCATAAAGATGTTTATTGCGCTGCTCTTCGGCTAGCAACAATTGCTTGAAATGCTGCCTTGCTTGCGGCTTAGCAAAGCAAGCGGGGCAATTATCGGGTATCACAGGCAGGCCTGCTGACAAGGCAAAGTCACGGGTTTGATTTTCGCGCACCCGCACAAACGGGCGGATAATCCGAATATCTTGTTCATTGTTAAGATAGTGTGCCTTCATGGTGCGCAACTGACCGGCATTAAACGCCGACATGACAAAACTTTCCGCCAAATCATCAAGGTGCTGTGCCAAAGCCAACACGTTATAACCCTCGCGCCGACAAACGGTATAGAGCTTACCGCGCTTGTGACGGGAACAAAAACTGCAAAATGAATCGCCTTTCATATACTGATTAGCCAGCGCGACCAAATCTTCCGATTCATAAAAATAAGGCACCTCAAGCTCGGCTAAAAACGTTTTCAGCGGCGACGGGTCAAACCCCGGAATTTCAGGGTCAATCGTACAGGCGGCTAGCTCAAATTTAATGGGCGCATGACGTTGTAAATGTTTCAAAACAATTAACAGCGCAAGGGAGTCTTTGCCCCCTGATAGGCCTAACAGCACACGATCACCGTCGCGCAACATTTTGTATTGGGCGATAGCGCGACCAACCGGTTGAAGAATTTTTTTAGGGGGTTTGATTTTCATAGCACAGGATTAGCGTAAAAGAGGAACAGTATAAACAAGCTGCGTGCAAAAATCTTTTGCCGATACTCAATAATTTGCACCTTGGCCACTGCAAATCAGTTATTTTTGCGCTAGTATAGATTCTAACTACTCTCTTTAGGAGGCGGCTATGGACCGACTTCATTTATACAAGATAGCGCACCAGCCACTCACACATTTAAAAATAGTTGTCTTATGGCTGTTGATGCTGGTCTCCGCGCCTAGTACAGCCTTAACACTCAACCCCATTGTCGATGCCAACTGGTTAGCTGATAATATTCACCACCCTGAACTGCTTATTATTGATGTGCGCGATGCCAATCAATTCGAAGCAGAACATCTAGCCGGGTCAGTTAACCTGCCAGCAACAAAACTATTCGATGACAAACTCTACCTCCCCCCATTATCAGAACTTCAAGCCCTAATATCGAATATAGGCGTTGATGCGAGTAAAAAGGTGGTGGTAATTGGAGAAGGTGGATTCCAATGGGCCGCTAGACTAGTCTGGATTTTGCATACCCTTGGGCATGCTGAAGCCAGCTTGCTCAATGTAAGCTATGGACATTGGCCTGATGATCTCTTTGCCATTGTGAATGGACCAAGCACACCTACCACCAGACAATTTGTAACCAAAGTTGATACGCAACGCATCAAGACCTACTTGGATACACTCGTTGCCATTCAACATGCTCAATCAACCATCATTGATTCGCGGCCTCCCGCTCAATATATGGGGTTAGTAAGCTTAGCTGACCGCAAAGGTCATATTACTAAAGCATTAAACTTTCCTGCCATTGATAATACCCTCGAACCGACCCTCAGTAACCAATTGCTGTCCCTCGACCAACTCGCCTCACACTATGCTGATGTTCCCAAAATGCAAAATATCATTCTGTATTGTAATGATGGTGCTTCTGCCGCTTTAAATTACGTGGTGTTGAATGCGCTGGGCTACCAAGCTGCGGTTTATGAGGGTTCTTGGCTTGAATGGGGCAATAACCCAAGATTACCGATTAACGCACCAAGCCCATAAATTATGTTTCGAACTCGCAGCCTTCGCCAAAAACTGATCCTTATTATTATGGGCTGTGTTGCAAGCAGTTTTATACTTGGTTATTTAATATTTATTGCTTGGTTTCAGGTAAATCAACAACGTGATGCGCAACAACAAGCTGAAGCTATTGCTCAATTGCTCAGCCAAGAATTTGCCCAACTCATTTTGGTTGATCGACTTGAAGTGGCTGCTGACATTAACAACAAACTTTCCTCGTTTAAACAACTTGATCACAGCGTGCTGTTTAACAATGAAGGTCTAGCCATTAATCAATATCACGCGAATCAAGTTGCTCGTGAAACACTCATCGACCTAGCAGAGCTCACAAACTCACTCAATCAACGCGATGGCCTAAAGCGCTTTATTATGCCCATCAGCTATCAGGGCCTGGAGCTGGGTCAGGCCTTTATGGCTTTCCAATCACAGACCATCTGGTCACGTATTGCTCAAGACCTGCACTTCATCATTTTCACTATCTTTCTAGCGCTGAGTTTTTCTTTTTTCATGGCGCTTTGGTTAGAAAAGCGTTTCAGCGGACCAGTTATAAAGCTTGTGCGTTTTTTAGCCAAGATTATCAGCGGCAAACAACTTGATCAGCGCATCCACACCACTGAAATCAATGAGTTTAAAACTCTCTATGACGAAGTGAACACCATGCTTGCCAGAATTCAACAAGACCATACGGAACTCCAACTCGCTGCGGTGGCATTTGAAACACCCAATGCCATTATGATTACCGATACGCAACATAAAATTTTGCGCGTTAATCATGCTTTTTGTGAACTAACCGGGTACGGGGCTGAAGAAGTGATTGGTAAAGCACCCAATATTTTTCATAGTGACAAACATGACCCTGATTTTTATGACCAGGTTGAGCAACAACTTGCACAACAACATCATTGGCAAGGCGAAATGTGGAACCGCCGAAAAAACGGTGAGCTATTTTTAGAAGCTTTAACCATTCAACCTGCTTATGACGACCAAAATCAGCTTACTCATTTTGTGGCCGTTTTTAATGACATCACCCAACAACATGAGGCTAAAGAACAAATAAAAGCCCTAGTCAGTTTTGACCAGGTCACAGGCTTAGCCAATCGCAACCAGCTTGTTGAAAACTTGGACAAACTACTTGATGACCAGCAACATACGCTAGCGCTGTTATGCTTTGATATTGATGATTTTAAAAAAGTGAATGATGTATTTGGGCACGCAACGGGTGATCAGCTGTTGGTTGAGCTAGCCAATCGGCTTAGGGCTGCCTTTTATGATGCCACACTCCTCGCAAGAATGGGCGGAGATGAATTTGCTATAGTGTTGCAACTCCCCGCACTCCATGAACAGCAGCTCATTTTCCAACTGGAACAAGAGGCCGAGCAAATCTTAGCGTTTATTGCCAAGCCATTTCAGATTAGCGACCAAACCTTGCATCCCAAAGGTTCTGTCGGTATTAGCTATCACCTGACCAAACAATCCACCACTGCAGAACTGATGATTCAACAAGCCGATGCGGCTTTGCATCAAGCCAAAACAACCGAGGATCAATCCATCATCTTCTTTGATCCGCAAGCGGAACAGCAGGCGCTCGCCTCTATAGAGCTTTACAATCAAATTAAAATTGCGCTCAAATCAAAGTGCTTTGAATTACATTTACAACCCCAATATCATCAAAGCTTAGGGCTGGTTGGTGCAGAAGCCTTAATTCGCTGGCGCGACCCCTATAGAGGGTTGATCCCACCCTATGAATTTATTCCGATTGCAGAAAACTCAGACCTCATTTTACCGCTAGGTCATTGGGTAGTAAAAACCGCCTGCGAACAACTTGCGAAATGGCAAACCAACCCGTTAACAGCGCATTTGACACTTGCCGTAAACGTAAGCTCAAAACAGTTTTATGCCAAAAACTTTGTCACCGAAGTTGCAGAAACGATTAAGGCTTATGGGCTGGATGCACGCAAACTCAAGCTAGAATTAACCGAGACATTGGTTGCCCATGATTTGGATAAAATGATCGATATTATGACCCAGCTATCACGGTTAGGCGTCCGCTTATCCTTAGATGACTTTGGCACAGGTTATTCCTCTTTGCGTTATCTGCAAAAACTGCCTTTTAGTCAAATTAAGATTGACCAATCCTTTGTGGCTAATCTACTTGATCCTCATTGCGGTGACGAAGCGATTGTATCGACTATCATCTCGCTGGGTAAAGCCTATGACTTTGATATCATTGCAGAAGGTGTTGAAACCCAGGCTCAAAAAGAACGACTGGCTGAATTAGGCTGTGTGTGCTACCAAGGTTATTTTTTTGGTCGCCCGGT
The DNA here is from genome assembly GCF_900112445.1 of Thiomicrospira sp. ALE5. Taxonomy (GTDB): domain Bacteria; phylum Pseudomonadota; class Gammaproteobacteria; order Thiomicrospirales; family Thiomicrospiraceae; genus Thiomicrospira. The sequence goes on from NZ_FOYY01000003.1 coordinate 1,228,839, forward strand.
TCCTATTACAGAATTTGAACAACTACTGCTTAGTTAACCACACCCCTGATTCAATATGGTGACTGTAGGGAAACTGATCAAATAAGGCCGACGCTTGTAACTGATGGGTCTTCAATAGTTCGTTTAAATCACGTGCTAAGGTGTCTGGATTACAGGAGATATATAAAATATTGTCATAGCCGGCAACCATACTGCGTGTTAAATCGTCTAAGCCAGAACGCGGTGGATCGACGAAAATGGTGCTAAAGTGATAAAGGTTTAAATCGACTTCGGCCATGCGATTAAACGCTTGACCTGCCATAGCCTGAGAGACCTCTTCAGCCGCCATTTTAACCACCGTGACGTTTTCTATGCCATTTTGCGCTAGATTGAACTTGGCCGATTTAACGGAGGTTTTAGAAATTTCGGTAGCTAAGACGCGCGAATAAATATCGGCCAAGGCAATCGAAAAATGGCCATTACCACAGTAAAGCTCTAGTAAATCGCTCGGCTGATCGGCCACAATGTTGCGGCTTTGTTCACGCGCCCAAGCGATCATATTCTGTGCCATTTTAGCGTTTGGTTGCGTAAAGCTATTTTCAATTTGTTGGAACAACCAGGCCTGGTTATCCGCCGCTAAACGCTCCATCACAAAATCCTGATCCAACAGAATTTTTTGTTTGCGACTGCGCCCAATAATATGGTTAATCGGCAATTTTTCACGCAAACCTTGTGCGGCAACTAACCAGGCCTGCTCGTCAATTTTTTTACGATAAATAAGCGTGACCAGCATTTCACCGCTTAAGGTGGCTAAAAAATCGATTTCAAACAACCCGTTTTTCAAAACTTCATTTTGGCTAATCAGCGCTAATAGTGGCTGCATCAGCTGATCAATCGCTTCGCAAGCCATAGGACAAGCCTCAATTTCAACTGGCTGCTTCGGATTCGCCGGATCAAACATGGCATAGAACAAACGCTCGGGCGTATGCCAAATTCGAAATTCAGCACGTTGGCGATAGTGTGATGCGGGGGATGCAAAGACGCTTAATGAGCCCTCAAGCACAGGAATCAAACTCGCTAAACGCTGGCGTTTTTCGTCGAGCTGGGCTGGGTAATCGTGTGGAGAAACCTGACAAAGCACTGCTTGTCCTCAAATTAGCTAAAACCGCTATTATACCTGCTCAGTCGGGCAAGAGGTCTAATACCTTGTCATAGTCAAAATCATCGAGCATGGTTGCTATTTGTTGCACAGATTCTGGGGTTAAATAGTGTGAAAAATAGTGCTTATGCTCATTGAAATGATCATGCGCTGAACCACTGAAGTCTTCAAGTAATGATTTAAACCTTGTTAAGATATTCTGCCATTCGGCTTCATCAAGTGCCACTTGGTTCAGGCTCACCGATGGCGCTTGCTCAGTCGGCTGCAGTTTACAGTAGTCTTCAAGCTGACTAATCAACGTCTGATAGGATGCAATAAATTCATCATCTACTAAACCCTCAATAGCCTCATACTGCTGATTTTGTAACCTTGCTTCAATATCGGCCAACTTAGCCGCCATTTCAGCCAGACCAAAAGTTAACATGATGCCCTTCAGAGTATGCGCATTGATTAATGCATCCTCCCATTCTGAACCCGCTAAGCTGTTTGCTAACTCAACCAGGCTCTGCTGATAGCGTGCTGCAAAATCACACAAGGACGCCATTATTAAACCAGGCTTCGCACCCAAATTACGTTGCAGCACAGCGATATCTAATCCTTTTATGTTGGGAAGCTCAAACATCGCCGCATGATCAACGGACGGGCTAGGCAGTATCACCGCTGTCACCTGTAACCAGTTGGCAAGGGCCTTGTAAAAGCCTGCGGGATCAATGGGTTTAGATAGATGAGAATTCATCCCCACTTCTAAACAGCGCTGTCTTTCCTCTTCAAGGGCATGAGCTGTCATGGCAATAATCGGGGTGGTAATCCCTGCCGCACGCATCATTCGTGCTGCATTTAAGCCATCAAGAACGGGCATTTGAATATCCATTAAGATTAAATCGTACGCCTGTTGCTGATCCACAACAAATGACACGGCAATTTGACCGTTATCAGCGCAGGTTATATCAGCATGCGTTTCTTGCAACAGCTCTGTCGCAATTTGTTGATTAATGGGATTGTCTTCAACCAGTAAAATTCGTTTACCACTTAAATCAGGATAGCCTTCGGATAAGGTTTCATAAGTGTTTAGCGCAACGCCACTGAGTAACTTATAAAGCTTCTCGGCAAAAACGGGCTTCATTATGGCCCGTTCAATATCGACACCCTGCGCCAAGTCATTCAACTCGTTCACATCATAAAAAGACATCAACACACAACGATTAAGTAAAATAGGAACATGTTGTTTGATTTCATTGAGTAACCACAACCCATTTTTATCGGGCATTTGCCAATCGATAAAAATCCAGTCTGGCACAGCTTGAGTGCTCGATAACCATGCCAAAGCCGCCTCAGCCGTAGTCTCTAGTCTTGACTCAATACCAAATAGCGCCAGTTGACTTGCCACCTGTTGTCCTGCGAGTGGGTGATCATCAACAATTAATGCATTCTGGTCTAATTTTGGATAGGCCAAAGGTTGTACAGCTGAACTTTGGGCTACCCCAACGCTAAACACGAACTGACTGCCCTTACCAAACTCGCTAGCAACTGTCACATCACCGTTCATTAAACGTGCTAAATTTCTCGAAATTGCCAAACCTAAACCGGTACCGCCATATTTACGCGTGGTACTGGCATCCGCTTGAGAAAACTCTTTAAATAACTTACGCATTTGCGCATCAGTCATCCCAATGCCAGTATCTTCAACCTTAAACACCAATTTTGATTTAGCCTGATCAAAGCTCACGGCTAAGCTGACATAACCTTGCTCAGTAAATTTCACGGCATTATTAAGCAAATTAATCAGCACTTGTTTTATACGTGACGCATCACCGATTAGCCCTAAATGAAGCGCAGTAGTTAATTCAGGTGCAATAGCCACAATTAATTCTAATCGCTTAGCACGCGCAACTACTTGGACGGGCAACAGTGAGTCTTGAACGAGTTGTTCAATATTTAATTGCGTCTCATCAAGCTCTAACTTGCCCGCTTCAATCTTGGAGAAATCCAAAATATCATCGATAATCGCCAATAACCCATTGGCAGAACGCTTAATCTTTTCAATATAGTCGCGCTGTTTATCGTCTAAGTTTGTTTTTAATGCCAAATGCGACATGCCCAAAATAGCATTCATTGGCGTACGAATTTCATGACTCATATTAGCTAAAAAGTGCGTCTTAATAGTCGAAGCCTCTTCAGCATTTCGTTTTTCAACTTCTAATTTTTGCAATAACTCGCGCTGCTCAGCCGCTTGTTGCAAACTGGCAATCATCACGCCACAAGTATTATTAAAGGGTTGCAAAAACTCCGCTAATTCAGTGGTGTAGTCTGCATCACTGTTGGCAATACCATAAACCCCAATCAGCTCACCCCCTTGAAAAATCGGCACCCCCATATACTTTCGCAAAGGCGGATGACCTGGCGGTGTGTTTCCACCGCGCGGATCATTTTGAACATCATTACTAATGATAATTTGTTCTTGATACATAACCGCCCCAATCATGGTGTTATCACTACACAACAACATATCTTGGTTTTTCAATCTCTCATAAAGTTGATAGGACGGCTCGTCCCAGGCAATGTTGGTGATTACATGAATTTTTAGGCAGCGCTTACCATCTTCTTGAAACAGCACCTCACCAATAAAGCCCTGCTCACTATGGGTAATTTTTAAGACACTTTGTAATAGATCATCCCAAACCCTTTCAGTCTGCTCATTCAAACCGACAAAATCCTCTGTCGCTGTTTTCAAAGCACTCAACAGCATACTACGAGTTTCGGCCTCTTTGCGACTGGCTTCACGTTCGCGGAGATCTGTTACAATACCAATGAAACTTAAATCATCACCCGAATCAATACGACTGACCACTAAATGAATCGGAAAGGCTTCTCCCGACTTGTTTAAGGCAACTAACTCGCGCCCACTAAGCATTAAACGGCTTTTGCCGGTTTCAACATAGTTTTGCACAAACACATCATGTTCATCAGCATACATAGCGGGCATTAATTTTTTCACATTTTGCCCTAACAACTCCTCCGCTGAATAACCAAAAATTCGTAAGGCTGCCGGGTTTAAACGAATAATTTCGGCCTTTAAATTAATCTGAATAATACCTACTGCCGCCGCATTTAGGATCGCTTCATTTTGATGAAGTGGTATAAAAGCTTGGCGACGAATACCCCGCCCAAATACAAATAAAATAATCAGTAAAATGACCGCGCCCAAAATCAGCACGATTCGATTAAAGGTTTTGGCTAACATAATTTGCTGATATTGAACGTTTAACCCTTGGTCAATCAAGTGTAAGGTGTTATTCAACTGTGCATAAAAAGGTCTAGATACATCGGGACCAAAATCAATATCCGAATTGGCTATATAACTGCGATTTAGCATCGGATAAACATAATCAGCCTTTAACTGCCGATATGCCATACGATCCTCATGAAGCTGCCCTAATAGCTCGGCCGAAAAACTATCCTGGTGCACACTTATCAATGCATCGAGTTTATTAAACTGCAAGTCAGCTTCATTAATACGAGTTCTTAATGCACCTACCTGCTCATAGCCAGTACCATCAATCACCCGGATAGTACTTAATACGTTAGATAAGGCTTGGCGATAGTTTAAATAAATGCGCATAAGCGCCATATGATCAGTGACTTGCGACTCATAAATTGGGGTTTGGAAGAATAAATTACTGATGGAGCCTACAAGATGGGCATGAAGATTGGTACCTCTGACTTTAAGCTGTTCACCCAACTGGTAACAGGATACTGGATCATTACAGGCGTAGAGCGCTAGACGAGTTTGCTCGAACTCATGGACTAAACGCTTTAAATAATCACTATCGGCTTCTGCATCCGTAAATAAGGCTGTTGAAAAAACTAGCTGCGTGAATCGGTGAGTGTCTGCTGCCATCGCATCTAACTCTTCTTGAGTTACAAAACGAGGAATCTGGCTCCATACGTAGCCACGTCGTGCCTCTTGGGTAATAGCAAAACCATAATCAATCACAACCGGCAAACTAGCTAACTTTTTCTGATAGTCTTGTTGTTCTTTGATCAACATAACGGCATAGACAAGCATCGCAATAACGATCGCTAAAGTAATAGCAAATACCGTTGCTAATTGTAAACTGAGCGTGCGAATGCCGTCTTTCATAAAAATAAATCCCCTTAATCAATCGGCTAGGCTTTGGCTTATCTCCGCAATCTGAGCTTCGATTCGTAAAAAGCATGCGAATAACTCTGGATCAAAATGTTTTTCACTCATATCTTGCATAATCGCTATAGCTTGTTGATGATCAAACCCTTTTTTGTAGGGGCGAGATGAACGCAGTGCATCATAAACATCTGCAAGCGCCATTAATCGACCGGCCAAAGGAATATCAGTACCTGCGAGCCCATTAGGATAGCCACTACCATCCCATTTTTCATGATGGCTTATTGCAATCGACTTGGCCATGTCTAAATAACCACCATAGCTTCCCATTGACTTAGCCGCCGAGGCGAGAATGTCATGACCACGCTGAGCATGGGTTTTCATGATTTCAAATTCTTCATCCGTTAACTTGCCTGGTTTTAATAAAATATGATCTGGAATACTAATTTTGCCAATATCATGTAAGGGAGCACAGCGCGTAATCAGGTCAATTTCTTGATCAGTAAGGCGTAAATGTGGCAAGTTATTTTGAGCTTGCTGAGCTATAAGTTGCACAAATTTTTGGGTACGCTTGATGTGCATACCGGTGTCTTCATCACGAAACTCAGCCAGTGAAATCATTACCGCCAGACTGGCATCTTGTAAGTTATAAATATCACTTAAACGCTGTTGCAAATCCTCTTCTAAGCGGTCTTTTTGCATTGACAAGCTGTCATGAAACAACTTGAGTTGTAAATGGGTATAAATCCTAGCTAACAGCACATCAGGGTTAATCGGCTTGGTAATAAAGTCGTTACCACCGGCCTGTAAGGCCTTTTTTTCATCTTCAGGTTTTGTCAGTGCAGTCAGAAACAAAACTGGTATAGCCTGTCTATTGGGGTCTTTTTTAAGTCTCTTACAGACTTCGTAACCATCCATTTCCGGCATCATCACGTCTAACAAGATCAAATCAACCGATACCCTTTCTAGTAGCGTGAGCGCTTTAACGCCTGAGTTGACTAACTTGACGTCATAATCCTCTTCAAGCAGCGCTTTGAGTAACATTAAATTTGCGGGTGTGTCGTCAACACATAAGATAGTTGGCTTTGATTGCGACATAATTTACTGCCTTGTCATTATTTGTTGTCGTGGGTACTGGCTATGGGCAATTTTCTGCAAAATACTTTCCAGTTGGTTACGATCAATCGGTTTCGTCATGTAATCATCCATACCCATTTGGTAGGATTTGTCTATTTCTTCGGTCATCGCGTGTGCGGTGACGGCAATAATCGGTATTTGGTCGTATTGGTTGGCAGCACGAATCACTTCAGTAGCTTGGTGACCACCCATCACCGGCATTTGCAGGTCCATCAACACCGCATCAACCCTATCTCGCTGCGGATCAAAAATAAAGTCCACTGCTTGCTGGCCATTTTCAGCTAATGCCGTTTGGATATCTAGGCGCTTTAGATATTCCAAAAGTATTTGCTGATTCAGTTTATTATCTTCCACAACTAGAATGCGCAGTTTACTAAAATCAGTCAAGCTATCTTTAGTGGCTACTTGGACATCTGCAACGGCCGCTTGATGCTCTTTTAACACTGACAGATGTTTAAACAGTTGTGATGGAGACAACGGCTTGTCAATAAAACCGGCTAAATTAAACCTAGCCATCGCCTGCTCAATCTGCTGTGTTTTTAGTGTTGAAACAACCCAAGTTTTAGCTAAAAGATTAGGTACATGCTCATTTAACCACTCTAACAAGGTTAAGGCTGTATCATTTTGCAGATGCCAGTCCAGCAAAAGCCAGTCTAGAGCATGATCGGTTCTAAGCACTTCAATCGCCTGGTTAGACGACTCTGCTTCAGTTATATAGGTATTTAGCTGGTTTAAATAGGCGCTTATAATATTGCGCGCAATTTTATGATCCTCTACAACCATAATCCTAAGTGGCGTGGGCGTGAATTCTAAAGTAAGACGTTCCTTATTTTGCTGCCATGGCATACACAGTGAGAATCTAAAAGAACTGCCTTGTCCCAATTGACTGGACACATCTATCTTTCCGCCCATTAGATTAACTAAACGCTGTGCAATCGCCAACCCTAAGCCCGTGCCACCATACTTTCGTGTGGTACTCTCGTCGGCCTGCATAAACTCATTAAATAAACGCGACTGTGTGACAGCCGTCATACCAATACCACTATCAATTACGCTAAAATCTACACGCAAATCTTGGCCTTGGTCAGCATAGGCCTTCACCTCTAGTAAAACATACCCTTGTTCAGTAAATTTAATTGCATTCGACAATAAATTATTAAGCACCTGTTGCAACCTAAGTGCATCCCCTTTAACCCAGCAGGCCTGGTTAGTTAGTCTAGAAGTATCAAAATTTAAGCCTATTTCAATTTGTTTATTGCGCGATGAAGCGGCCAAAACCGACACAATATCAACTGTCAACTCTTCAAGATTAAACCAATTCATCTCTAAAGACAGGTGACCTGAATCCATTTTAGAAAAATCTAAAATGTCATTAATCACCCCCAACAATGCTCGACTCGAGCGCATAAGCTTATTTAAATAATCTTGCTGACGATCCGTTAATTCCGTGTCACCTAAAAGCTGGCCCATCCCAATTACAGCATTCATCGGCGTTCTAATCTCATGACTCATATTGGCTAAAAATAGTGATTTAGCCTGCGCCGCCTGTTCGGCTTTTTGCTTAGCCGCCATCGCTGTTGCGGTTTTTTGTTCTAAGTTTTGTAACAGCGTTTGACGTTCTTTTTCTTTGATTCGTCGCTGAATAAGTACCGATAACGCTTCTCGTAACACGGCTATTTCTGGTTCAACATCCTCAAGATTCAAAGAGACGCCAGTAATCCCTAAATAGCCAATGCACTGCTCATTTACTTCAATGGGGTATATATGGGCACTGTGTTGGTCGAGCACGGGATACACGTCATCAAACAATAGGTTGATATCGGATGGCTCAATCTGATTAATCCACTGGTCAAGGTCTTGCCAAATTAAACTACCAATTGGCGTTATGCCTGCTATGCCCTGACCATGGCAGGCAATTAATACGACACCCTGATCATGTTTTTGGGCAATAAATACCGCATTGAGGTCTAATAACGATAGCACTTCTTTTAGCAGAGACTGCCAATAATCTTGATCCCAAATATTAATTGCACTCTTTTCAAAAGCGCTACGTAAACTCACTTGTAATCGGTGTTGCCGCTCAGCATGAATCGCCAAACGCTTGCGCTCAGTCAGGTCTGTTACCAGAATAATGAAAAACCGTTTATTAGTTTGTTGGACATCAGACACTGAAACCTCAACATGAATGACCTGTTGCTCACTGTTTAGCGCCAATACCTCCGTTTGACGACCAATAAACTGTGGTGCGGCACCTTTAAGGTAAGCCTGCATGGCATTGAAAATAATGACTCGATAACTTGGCACTAACAACTTAGCAATAGATTGCCCAACTAGCTCCTGCGCTGAATAACCAAATAACTCCGTCATCTTGTAGTTAATTTTTTCTATTCGACCCGATTCATCTATTTGGAGCACCCCAACAGGTGCACTTGCCAAAATAGCTTCGTTTTGCTTAAGCGGTAACAACGCCTTCTGCCGAATAACAAGAATCGCATAGATCAATAGAAAAAGAGTGACCAACACGATTACAAAAGCTATCACTAACTTTAATTTTGTATGTGCAATTGTTTGATTCGCTTGGTTAATAATATTTGCTAGTAGACTATCCCTGATACGCCATGCTGTATTTAAAGGTGCCTGCAATACGGCAAATTCTAGCGGCTCTAAATTCGGTTCATTTTGCATTAAGCGACGAGAATAAGTCACAACTGGTTCAAAGTGATCAGCTAATTCTAATAGCTGCCTTGCAAATTCTTCAGAAGATTTCGACGTTTTTAATGGCACTACGGATAATGCATTTTCTGCAAGCAGCCCATTCAAACCATCTATTTTTGCCTGGAGGTGAGGATTTTTGCCCTCTATTTGAACCAAATTAATATGACTCACTAAACTTGATAAATAGCTGTGCCAACGAATAATCTGGCTAAGTACTTTAATATCATTGCTTACCCCTAGCTCAACCAGCTGTTCAACTTGAAAAGTATGATAGTAGTAAACCTGTCTTTGTAATTCCTCAAGCACCAGCACTAATGGCAGCACTTGATTCCAATCACATTGCGCATCAAGCGTACAGTTTTGGACTGCTTGACGAAAATACAGCACATCTTGATAAACACTGTCAGTGGATTGATACCACTCTAATTTGGCAACGGGTAGATAATATTGATTAACCTGCTCCTGCGCAGCTTCTAAGCGACTGCGGCTTGCTTGATCATGGTAATAATACAGGGTCAGTTGTAGCTCTAAATTAATCGCATCATGTAAGCTAAGAATAGTCGGGGTTGTGACCAAGTTTTGGAATTGTTGCTGTTGTTGGTTAAGCTGATTAATGTTATTTACAATCCAAAAGCTAGATGCAATAACCATAATGGCAATGGCAATACCGGTAAGTAAATTCAATGAATTCAACTTACTAGTCATGAAGATCTCGAATGAAGCTTGATGGCATACCCCTCACTAGTTCATAACGAGCATAGCCGACTGCACCGGGGGTAGATAGTACGGCTCTCACCATTTCTTCCTCTGTTCTGACCAATTCAGGAGGCGAGCCACGACCACTAAAAATCAATCGGCTCCAGGTTTGATCTAGTTGTTCTGATGGCATCTTTAATGCCTCCATCACAAACGTCTTATGCACTGGATGACCACTTGGTAGCCTGTATACCGAGATAGTCTGCCCAGATGGCCATACCTGTTGCCTCATTTGATAAATGCGCGCCAGTTCTGTAGCAGATAATGATTCGACGTCAGCTTTATTAACTATTAATACCCAACTTCGCTCCTTAGCATTAACTAACGAAGTCATGGTGACCATGACTATCCACAATATCATCAAAGGAATATGCTTAATAAGATTGCTAACCGTTATCATCAACCTACCTTTACGCGGGGTCAAATTTGAGCTGACTTAGTAGCAGCACCGCTTGATCAAAATCGAAGTCCTTAATTGCAGCATCGAGTGACGCGATGTCTTTGGCCTCAATAACCGAGCTAAAAAGTGCATGATTATCAAACCAGAAGTCTACTGCAGCAGCGTCAAAATCACTTAACAATGTTTGCAACTTAGCGACCATCTGGCTAGCTTGCTGATCGGTTAGGTTTTCTACAGAAACATTTTCACTAGATGGGTTCACTTGCGTTTGTTCTGCACAGTCTAGTGCCAAGGCTAATTGTTGCCACAACACAATATGCAGTTGCTTTAGCTGATCAAAGTAGTCATTCGACGGCCAAGTTTGATTCAGCAACAGATCCTCTCCCTGGCCTAATAACTTACTTAACTCCACCAAGCCCACAGAAGCAGATAGCCCCTTAAAGGTATGAACATAGCGTAACGCCTCGTCAAGCTGATTCGCTGTGAGCATCGTCATAAGCAAATCCGGCGCATCTTGATAAGTATGCACAACATCCTTCAGAATATTTTCAAAAAACCCTGGTGTAGGCGGCATCATTGCACGCGCACTCGCAAAGTCTGTTCCAGGGATGGTATCTAAATTTGGCATTGCTTGTTTATCCTGTTCATAGTGCGTTAATAAAGCTTGATTTTGATCTTTAGTCTCGGCTAGATAACTTGCTAATAGCGCATAAAGCACGTCTGGTAAAATCGGTTTGGCAAGATGGTCATTCATACCCACTTCAGCAAAAGCAGCCACTTCTTCACTCATTACATGAGCCGTCATGGCAATAATGGGCAGCTCTGCTTTAGCGAACTGCCCTCTGATTTGTTTAGTCGCTTCAATGCCATTCATAATGGGCATCTGAACATCCATGAGCACCAAGTCGAACTTTAGACCTGCGTGACAGACAAAATTAACAGCTTGTTCACCATTTTCAGCCAAGGTTACATCAATTAGTGTGGGCTTAAGCAGCTCTAATGCAATTTGTTGATTTAATAGATTATCTTCAACTAACAATATTTTTTTGGTACTTAAATTGGGCACAAGATCGCGCGCATGCTTCGGCGCAGAGTCATGGTCAGTCGTTTCATTAGAAAATAATGCCACAAATGTACTTGGCATAATGGGCTTGTGAATCACTTGCAGAATATTTTTATCTCTTGCAATCTGCTGTAACCGATCCAGTTCATAAAAAGAAGCCAATACGCAGCGTGATTGCCAAGCTGGGTTATGCGCTATGATTTGCTCTATTAGCTCAACACCGTCGATTTCTGGCATAACATAATCAACAAGTATCTTCGTTACTTGTCTCGGATCAAACTGGTCAATTTCAGCCAGCAGCGCCGATGCAGAGTTAAAACTGTGACAAGTAAAACCAAAGCCTACGACTAAGGCTTGTAATTGTTTTAGCGCGACAGGGTTATCATCAACAATAATTATTTGCTCTTGCCATTGTGGGCATACTTTATTCGTTGGCACGGCGTCTAAAACTAGGGGCAGCGTTAGGGAAAATTGACTACCCTGATTAACTACTGATGATACCGTGAGATCGCCTCCCATTTGTTGGGCAAGTCGTTTTGAAATAGCTAAACCTAATCCGGTTCCGCCATAGTTGCGCGCAACCGAGTCGTCAGTCTGGTTGTAGGATTCGAACAACTGTGACAACTGGCTAGGTGTCATCCCTTTGCCCGTATCGCTGACCTTGAATAGAACCCACCATTGCGATGGCTCTTGTTGCATCAAGTCTACTTGAATTTCCACATAACCTGAGGCCGTAAATTTAACCGCATTGCTAAGCAGGTTTATCAATATTTGACTGATTCTAACCGGATCACCTTTAAGGGAAGGCTGCGCGCAATGATTGATGGCTTGATCTATGTAAACAATTAACTCTAATCTTTTATCTTGCGCTTGCGTTTGCACAGATACCAGTGCGTCTTCAATCACCTCTTCTACCCATATAGGTATCGATTCAATTGATAAGTTACCTGATTCAATTTTGGATATATCCAAGATATCATTCAATATGCTAAGCAGATGGGAAGCAGAGCGCTTTATCTTGTGAATATAATCTTGCTGTTGTGCATCTAGGTTAGTTTTAAGTGCCAGATGCGTCATACCCAAAATCCCATTCATTGGCGTACGTATCTCGTGACTCATATTGGCCAAGAAGTCTGCTTGATGGGTTATGCTTCGAACGGCTGACTTGGCAAGAGTTGACTCCTCAGGAGCATCTTGATCTAAAACGACTTGTTGTTGCTCACAGCCTAGCATCAGCAGGGCGGTTTCTTGCATCACGCTATTGGCCATGATCCACTGTTCGTTAAAACCATATTTCTGATTGCAAAAGCCTAGCAAGCCTAGGAGTTTATTGTTTTCAACCAGTGGAAAGCACAACAGATTTTGCAGAGCTGGAAATTGTTCAGATAACTCTGCCCAGCGCGGATCCCGTTTTATATTATTGGACAGCAGAATACGATTGTTTTTTAAATGCGAATTGAACCAACTACCTGCAAGTATCTGTCTTATGCCACTATCAATTTGACTTGTAGTTAATTCTGTCTCTGCAGAGATCGCACTAGCCATTAATGTGTAATTTACATCCTGCTGTTGATCCAACTCAACCAACCAAACGCTCTCAACGTCTATTGACTGAATAGCGTCATCGAGCCAATGCTGAAGGTCAGCCTGGTCAGCTTGCGAATGCTTAAAAGCGCGACTGACTAAGCTAAATGCACTCTTAATGACATTGATTTGATCCTGCATTTGCTGTGACAGCAAAGTATCTGTCGGTTTTTTTAGCTTCAAAAGATTAAGTAAACTCGTTTTACCTCTATACTCCTGTAACTGAGTTATATACTCAACCTGATTACCCAAGCCATCGGTAAAACTGACTTGATAAGAATCTAAAGCGAGTTGGCGTGCTTGTTCATCAAAGCTTGGCATCCAACGCGTAATTAACTGGCCCGTTGCGCTGTCATCAAGATTAAGGTAGCTTTGTGCCACTTTATTGAATTTTACGACCCGCCCAGTTTGATCCAATAATAAGGTGGCTACTTCACCTGATTCGAGAAAAGCCTGATCTTCGTCCTGTTTTTTTAATTGGTCTTGTCGGTTAATGCGTGCTTGCAACAATAAAACCAAGATCAAAAAGATTAAGAACACGAACAATACACCAAAGAGCGCGACGTTTTTAATCATACTAGCTCGTAAACCGGTCATCATATTAGTTCGGTTCAACACCACCAGCTCTAACAACTGCCCGTGTAAATTTTGATAGCGGTTAAGTTGCCGGATGATTAAATCATCTGAGCTAACTGAACCTCGATTTCCTAGCACAGCATCCACTTGAAACGCCATCTGCGTTTGCTGTATACGCCACTGATCTACCCATTTATTGACCGCCTCGTTATACTCATATTGAACTAGGTCCTGCATCAAGCCTTGGTGAGTTTGCCAACGAGTTAAGTTTGTTTCGATACTCTCCTGCCACATATCACTTGGACTAACAGCCATCATAAATGCACTATAAGCTAAGTGCTCCGAAACCACATACCAGCGATTAATGTGGCTTTGCAGTTGCGTTAACTGAACAAGCTTTGCATCAATAAAGGGAATTTGTCTGAAACGAAAATCTGCACGAGTCAATAGCTTATTTTGAATTGAAATAAACGCATTATTAAGATTCTCAGCAATAAAGCTGCACTCGTCCTGAGTATGACAGGTAACATCATTCTGCCGATAAAAACTTATTTCTTGCCACGCTCTTTGCCAGTCTTCTTTATAGGCGTTCCCATCTAATGAATTAGAAAACATCTGATAGGCTACATCTGTAGTGGCCGTTAAATCAGGCAACTTACTTGGATGATAAGCTGCAAGCAGCTCTTGTCCTAGTAATCGGTCATCTGCCACCGCCTCCAGCTGAAAGAGACGCGCACGCGTTTCTTTTAATAGTGCTTGATGAAAGGTTTGGATAAGGCGCTGATCATTAACAATTGCTTGATAATTGAAATAATACCTTACACCCAATAGAGTCAACGTAATCACTGTGATCAACACAAATAACCAAGTAAATCGAATGGAAAAAATACGATTCATAGTCGTTTTTTTAAATCTCATTCGCCTTCCTTGCTTTCACTAGCCAACCACTTTATTAATTTTTCAGCCAGCACATCGGGATTAACTGGCTTTGAAATATAGTCATCCATACCTGCAGCATAACAACGTTCTTCATCGCCCTGCATGGCATTGGCGGTCATTGCAATTACTGGTGTTTTAGCATTAACGCTTGTCGAAGCCCTCAAGTCCTTTGTTGCCTCAAAACCATCTTTAACAGGCATCTGACAATCCATTAAAACTAAGTTAAAAGACTCCTCTGCAAGTTTATCAAGTGCATCTTGACCATTAACGGCTAATGTAGCTGTTAAACCCAACTCCTTTAGCAAAGCTATAGCTAACTTTTGATTAATTAAGTTATCTTCTACCAATAGAATTTTAGCCTTGCCAGCAATCTCAGACATGATGGGCCTCGTCGCTTTAGACTCGGCAATACTGGCGCCGTTCGAAAACGAGGTCAGCCAATGGGTTAACTGTTCAAATTTAATCGGCTTTATCCGCATCTTTATATTAGTCTTAGATAAAGGTTTGCGCCAATTAGAGGCTTGCTTATGCGTGACCATCAGGGTGACTTGTGAGTATTCAACCGCAATATCATTTAACAAGCTCAACGGACGATCATAGACTTTTAGCAAATCATCAAGATCAATCCAAATAACCGTATCATTAGCAACATTCGCTTCATTCAATGACATCAAATCATAAAAACGCACTTGAATATTTAATTTCTCAAATAAGGCTCTGTAACGTTCAGCTAGCGCATTATTGGTTCTAACCCAGGCTAGATTTTTGGTTTCTTTCATCGGCCGCAAACAAGGTTGCGAACCCTCAGCTCGATGAGGAATCGAAAAATAAAAAGTGGAACCTTGCCCCACAACACTCGTTACGCCAATCGTTCCGCCCATAAGCTCAACCAATTGACGCGAAATAGCCAGCCCTAGGCCAGTGCCACCAAAATTACGTGTTGACGAACTATCAACCTGAGAAAATGCACCAAATAATTTGTTTTGCCCTGCTTCCGATATCCCCACACCCGTGTCAACAATTTCAAAACGAATGCTATCTTCGACAGTATAAGTCACATTAAGAAAAACATAACCGTCGCTAGTAAACTTCACGGCATTCCCTAATAAGTTAATTAACACTTGTCTTAATCTAACAGGATCCGTTTGAATAGTTTCTGGGATAGAAGGTGCCACAAAATAGCCTATGTCAAGGTTTTTTTGTTGCGCAGAGGCGCCTACCATGTCAATAACGCTATCAAGCAAGTGCACTATCTTGACTGATTCAAAGGATACTTCAAGTTTGCCAGCCTCAATCTTCGAAAAATCTAAAATATCATTAATGATACTTAACAAAGATTCTGAGCTATCTTTAACCGTTAATGTCAATTCCTTTTGCTCGGGTGTTAGCGGTGTTGATAATAATAGTCCCGTCATGCCAATCACTCCATTCATAGGAGTACGAATTTCATGGCTCATATTGGCTAAAAACTCTGACTTTAACCTGGCCGACTCCAAGGCTTGATCGCGCGCATTTTCGATAGCTTCTTGTGCTTTTCTGCGCTCACTGACATCACGTATAACGCCGGTAAAACGCCGTTTACCGGCGAACACCACCTCACTTACTGCAAGGTCTATTGGCACAACTTCGCCCGACGCTTTGACAGCTGTTAAATGACGCGTTAAACCAATTACTTTTGCTTCACCCCTAACCAAATAATTTTTCATATAATCATCATGCAATGAATGGTGAGGCTCGGGGACAATAACCTTAATATTTTTGCCTATCAGCTCGCTAGGCAAATACCCCAACACATCTCGGATAGCGTTATTCGCTTCAACTACCTTACCTTTTTCATCGGTCACAATAATGGCATCAACCACCGAGTTCATAATGCTCAAAGTTTTCTGCTGCTCAACTATCGCCTGGTTTACAGCAACTCTATTGCGTCTTAAAACAAGACCCAAAGTACCGAGTGACAACATAGCTAATACAAACATCGCAGAAAATGTTTGCCATGCTTGAGCATGTGCATCAGTCTGAAAAGTGGATACTGGCCTAGCAACCTCTAATACACCGCGCACATCGCCTAATTGCCATGTCGTTTTAGGTGTACCTGGATAACTGTTATGACAGGCAACACATGAAGTTTGTAAAACATCAGCAACCGCAAAACGCAGCATCTTTTCGCCGTTAACTCTCTCAAAGCGACTAAACGAATCATTGGGGTTATGGCGTAAATACTCCATCGCTTCTTGCTAAAAATTGTCACAAATACCAGCATTCTCCCGCCACTCAAATGGCATATCACTGAACAAGCGAACACTATAATTAGAATTTGATGACAGTAGATCGCCAAAGTCTATTGCGAAGGTTGCTGGTAATGGTATTGAACCTGGTATGTTTTGATAATCATGGGTTACGATCATGCCTTCATGCATGGCCGCAGCCGGAACAATGGTATTCGCATAAAAATTTCTAAATTGGGCTACGGATTGTGAAAAATCTTGTGCCTCTAAGATTGCACTTTGCTGAATTTGATTTTGCGAACGATCGTAATGCCACCAAAAAATAAGCGTAATACCTAAAAGAAGAGCTAGTGCGATAAGATGTAAAGCATAGTCTAGAGCCCTATCAAAAAGTTTTCGCATCCAACACTCCAAAAACACCCAAAAATAAACACATCTATAATATCACGACTATATTTACCTCTTGCAGCCAATCTGCTTTATTTCTTAAACATAGCACGTCCTTTTATTGATTACTTGACGTCGCACATTGGTTAGATTAGTATTGATTCATCTCTCGGGGTGCGCGTTTGCGCTGAGAAGGTCTTAGACCTAACCCGCTGAACTTGAACTGGTTAGAACCAGCGTAGGGAAGAGAATCATTTAATCGGCGTGTTTTATTCTAGTCCTCCCGCCGTTTCTGAATGCCTCCGGTGATCCAAACCGACTTTTCACGCTGTTTTTCTGCCTTTAAATTTTAATCTCAAGAACACCTTGTTTAGCGCGTAGCCTTTGTGCTCCAGCGACGCCCCTTTTTGCGCAGCAAAAAGCCGAAGGAGTCGAGGCACAAGGCGAAAGCGCTATTTACCCCCTGTTGTTCGCGAGTAGGAAATCGGAGAAAAACATGACTCAAAACACTAAATACACCGCTGAACACAGCGAAATCACCCGCAATCCGTTTCCGGCGTCGAAAAAAATCTATATTCCCGGCGAAATCCACGCCGACATCCGCGTGCCGATGCGCGAAATCGAACTGACCAATGGCGAAACCCTGACGGTTTACGATACCTCCGGCCCTTATACCGATCCGACTGCTGACATTGATTTAACTCAAGGTTTACCGGCGATTCGCCAGGCCTGGATTGCGGCGCGGGGTGATGTTGAAGAATATGAAGGTCGTCAGCTTAAAGCGGTTGATAACGGTTATAAGCGCGAAACCGATGTACCTGCCGAACTATTGGCCGCGGAGCAAGGCTTGAGAAGAACCCCGCTACGCGCTAAAACAGGCAAAAACGTGACCCAAATGCACTACGCGCGCCAAGGCATTATCACGCCGGAAATGGAGTTTATCGCCATTCGTGAAAACCAACGTCGCCAAGACGTGATTGATGCGGAACGCGAAGCACGGCTAAAAGGTGAAAGCTTTGGCGCAAATTTGCCGGAGTTGATTACCCCGGAATTTGTGCGTGATGAAGTTGCGGCTGGGCGTGCGGTGATTCCGTGCAATATCAACCACCCGGAATCCGAACCGATGATTATTGGCCGTAACTTTTTGGTCAAAATAAACGCCAATATCGGTAACTCGGCGATCACCTCGTCGATTGCCGAAGAAGTCGAAAAAATGGTGTGGTCAACCCGTTGGGGCGGCGACACAGTGATGGATTTATCCACCGGCAAAAACATTCATGCCACCCGCGATTGGATTATCCGCAATTCGCCGGTGCCGATTGGCACCGTGCCTTTGTATCAAGCGCTGGAAAAGGTCAATGGCATTGCCGAAGACCTGACCTGGGAAGTCTACCGCGACACTTTGATTGAGCAAGCCGAACAAGGCGTGGACTATTTCACCATCCATGCGGGCGTATTGTTGCGTTATGTGCCGATGACCGCTAAACGTGTGACCGGCATCGTATCGCGCGGCGGCTCGATTATGGCGAAATGGTGTTTGGCGCACCATAAAGAAAACTTCCTTTACACCCATTTTGAAGACATCTGCGAAATCATGAAAGCCTATGATGTCAGCTTCTCGCTCGGTGACGGTTTACGTCCGGGTTCGATTGCCGATGCCAATGACGAAGCGCAGTTATCCGAGCTGCAAACGCTCGGGGAGCTGACCAAAATCGCGTGGAAACACGATGTGCAAACCATTATCGAAGGCCCGGGCCATGTACCGATGCACAAGATTAAAGAGAACATGGATTTGCAACTCAAGCTCTGTCACGAAGCGCCGTTTTATACGCTCGGCCCGTTGACCACCGATATTGCACCGGGTTATGACCATATCACCTCGGGCATAGGCGCGGCGATGATCGGTTGGTACGGCACGGCGATGCTGTGTTATGTCACGCCGAAAGAACATTTGGGCTTGCCAAACCGTGAGGACGTTAAAGAAGGCTTAATGGCGTATAAAATCGCCGCCCATGCCGCCGATGTCGCCAAGGGTCACCCGGGTGCGCGTCACCGTGATGATGCGATGAGTAAAGCACGTTTTGAATTCCGTTGGATGGATCAGTTTAATATCGGTCTTGACCCGGAACGTGCGATGGCCTATCACGATGAAACCCTGCCGCGTGATTCGGCCAAAGTGGCGCATTTCTGCTCCATGTGTGGGCCGAAGTTCTGTTCGATGAAAATCAGCCAAGAAGTGCGCGATTACGCCGACCAAATGGGCGTCGATGAAAAGGCGGCGTTGGAGGCCGGCATGGCTGAACAAGCCAAAACCTTTAAAGAACTCGGCAGTGAAATCTCGGTGCCGGTTGATAAAATCCAAAAGCTGGCTTAAAGCTATGAACTTGGACGGTTTGAAGACCGTAGGCATTGCAGGTGCAGGCCTGGTGGGTCGGGTGTTGGCGTTGAATTTAATTCAGCGCGGCATTCAGGTCACGCTGTTTGAGCGCGACAAGGCCGACACTGTGCCGAACGCGGCGGGCTACACTGCCGCCGGCATGCTCGCGCCCTATGCCGAATTGGAACTAATGGATGCGGAACTTTTTCAACTTGGCATGCGCTCGATTGAACTCTGGCCAGGCCTGGTGGACTGGATGGCGGCGCAAGGTTATCCGGTCGATTTGCAACAACGCGGTAGCCTGATTTTAGCGCATCAAAATGACCGCGCGGACTTGCAACATTTTATGCGTCAACTATTGCATAAATTGCCTGAAGGTTTTCAGGTTGAACCGCTTAATAATCAGCGTATTAGCGAGCTTGAACCCGAGCTGGCGCATCATCACCAGGCCTGGTGGTTGCCACAAGAAGGCCAAGTGGATTCCACCCAGTTTTTTACGCAAAGCGAAGCGCTGCTGAAAAACCATCCTTTGGTGGCATGGCGTGAAAATACCGAGGTTAAGCAGCTGTCATCTCGGCTGATTGATGAGCAGGCGTTCGACTGGGTGTTTGATTGTCGCGGTTTAGGTGCGAAAACGGATATTAAAGATTTGCGCGGGGTGCGCGGCGAGGTGTTTTGGCTGGATGCGCCCGAGGTTCAGCTCAGCCGTCCGGTGCGGTTAATGCACCCGCGCTATCGCATTTATATTGTGCCGCGCGCCAATAGGCGTTATGTGATCGGTGCGAGCGAAATCGAAAGCGAAGACCGCAGCCCGATGTCGGTACGCT
This sequence comes from Thiomicrospira sp. ALE5, assembly GCF_900112445.1. GTDB lineage: Bacteria > Pseudomonadota > Gammaproteobacteria > Thiomicrospirales > Thiomicrospiraceae > Thiomicrospira. The sequence goes on from NZ_FOYY01000003.1 coordinate 1,249,107, forward strand.
CCAGTTTGGAATTGCTGTCGGCGGTCTATAGTGTACATCCTGGCTTTGCCGAGGCGCGAATTGTCAATCAACTGACCAATTGCCGTCCGGCATTGGGTGATAATTTACCGCGCATTGAACAGCTCGACGGCCTGACGCGAATTAATGGTTTGTATCGCCACGGCTATTTATTTTCGCCCGCGATAATTGAAAAAGCACTGGGGCGCTTTTTAATGCTTAGTTTTTAATGCTCAATTTTGAATGTTGAGTTTTGAATTGTTTCTGCAGCGACTTTGGAAGAATCGGGTAGTCGAGACTTAGCGAAGCCAGCTTAATCGCGCTTTCGCTTTGTGTACTTGCTCCTTCGGCTTTTTGCTACGCAAAAAGAGGCGTCGCTAGCACACAAGGCTACGCGCAACCCTGTATCACGCTATTAAAATTGGATTAAAAAATGATTGTCATCATAAATGGTGAACCAAGAGACACTATAGCCAACAATCTAGCAGGCCTGGTGATGGAGTTAAAAATTGAAGGTGCATTCGCCTTGGCCTTAAATGAAAACTTTGTGCCCAAAAGCCAATACGCCAACACGACAATTCAGGAAAACGACCGCATCGAGATTGTCGCGCCCATGCAAGGAGGTTAAAAAAATGAACAACAACCAGGCCTGGTTACTCGCGGACAAGGAAATCAACAGTCGTTTATTGATCGGTTCGGCACTTTATCCGTCACCAGACATTATGCGCCAAGCAATTCAATCCAGTGGTAGCCAAGTGGTAACGGTGTCGATTCGCCGCCAAAATCCTGGCGATCAAAGTGGGCAAGCGTTTTGGCACCTTATTCAATCACTGGGTTGTCATATTCTGCCGAACACAGCTGGCTGCCGTAATGCTAAAGAAGCAATTACCACCGCCCAGATGGCACGTGAAATTTTTGGCACAAACTGGATTAAGCTCGAAGTCATTGGCGATGACTATACGCTACAGCCCGATCCATTTGATCTGGTCAAAGCGGCGCAGGCCTTAATTGAAGAGGGTTTTGAAGTCTTTCCTTATGCCAGTGATGACCTGGTTTTGTGCCAAAAATTGGTGGATGTCGGTTGCCGGATTGTCATGCCCTGGGCGTCACCGATTGGTTCCGGCAAAGGCATCATGAACCCCTACAATATGGAACTGATTCGCCAACGCTTGCCCAGTACCACCTTAATTGTCGATGCCGGTATCGGCAAACCCTCACACGCGGCACAGGCGTTAGAAATGGGCTTTGACGGTGTATTGCTCAACTCAGCGGTGGCGCTTGCCGATGATCCGGTCAAAATGGCACAGGCCTTTAAGCACGCGATGAATGCCGGACGATGCGGTTACGAGGCCGGTGTCATGCCACAACGCGAATTCGCCAGCGCCTCTACTCCCACACTCGGCACCCCATTTTGGCATCAAGATTAATTACGCCAACCTAACACATTTCGGTTAAAATCAATTTAATTTATTGAAATTAGTCCACATTAATCTTGTTTAAAGAGGTCTTTATGATCATTCAAATCGGCAACATTAAAGGCGGCTGTGGTAAAAGTACCGTCAGCGTCAACCTTGCTGCCCTGCTAGCTAATCTAGGTAAAGATGTCATTATCATTGATGCCGACCGTCAAGCAACCTCATCAAACTGGGTACTCGATCGCAATGAAACCGAGCTTGCGCGGGTCAATCATGTTCAAGTTTTCGATAATATTCGTGATACAGTGAAAGATCTAGGCAAACGCTATGAATATGTGATTGTTGATTCAGCGGGTCAAGATGGTCGCGAATTGCGTACTGGTTTAACGGCAGTCGACAGATTACTAATTCCTTTTCGCCCTTCGCAGCCTGATTTAGATGTATTGCCACAATTACAAGAAGTGATTCAACTGTCTAAAGATTACAACCCAAACCTGCAGGTTAATGCTATTTTAACCCTTGCGCCGACCAATCCTTCAATTCGTGAAATTGAAGAAGCGCAGGACTATATCAGCGATTATCAAGACATTCAGCTATTAAGCAGTATAATAAGAGATCGTAAAGTCTATCGAGATGCCATGGGCCTGGGTAAGGGCGTGGTAGAAATGGACAATGACAAAGCTAAATTTGAAATTAATCAGTTATGGGAGGAACTCCATGGTCACTAAACGCACACCACGCACGCGTCAAACTACAGCGCGCAAAACGCCAGCAAAAACAGCTGCGGCGAAAACTGAAACACCAGAAGAAGTAATCGTTCCAGAAACTGAGGCTAGAGATACCGCTGCAACAAAACCCGCTGCTAAACCAGCACCAAAAGCGCCAAGCAAGCCTGCGCCCAAAAAAGAGGAAGAACCACGTCGTATTATTCCAGCTCGTCGTGTATGGCCTGACTAATAAACCTAACACCCTAAATAACAGGAGTAAGATATGGCTGAAATCACCTTAAAAGGCAACCCAATCCATACCTGTGGCGTACTCCCCGAAGTGGGCAGCACCGCTGTTGATTTTTGTTTGGTAGCAAGCGATTTAAGCGACACCTGCATGACAGCTGGCACCCCCTTGCTCCTGAATATTTTCCCTAGCATCGATACCGGTGTTTGTGCCGCGTCAGTACGCCAGTTTAATGCTTTGGCAAGCCAAGTTGGTCATGCTGAAATCTGGTGTATATCTGCCGACTTGCCCTTCGCTCAGCAACGTTTTTGCGGTGCTGATGGACTCGATAAGGTTAAAACACTATCGAGTTTTCGCAACAGCCAGTTTGGTGTAGCCTATGGCTTAACCATTATGGATGGCCCCTTAGCAGGCCTGCTAGCTCGTGCGGTCGTGGTTATTGATGCTCAAGGTAAGGTTGCCTATACCGAGCTGGTACCAGAAATTGCCCAAGAGCCTAATTATGATGCGGCTCTTAACGCGCTAAAATCGCTCGTTTAATTCAACTATCCGCCCATCCAACCCCTGAATAGCTTAAATAGCATTCGGGGGTTTTATTGTCTAAATAAAATAATTTCCAAATAGAAAAAGTATTTTGTCAAAACAGCTATTTTTTCTTTACATCGCTAGGCGTAAACTTGATTCTACATTAAGGAGTAGCGATGAACTGGGCAAATCAATCACACCACTACGGCATTGTTCAACAAGTTTTACATTGGACGCTTGCAATCGCCATTATTGCTCTGTTTGCTCTTGGCTTGTGGATGGTCAACCTTAATTACTTCAGCCCTTATTATCGTTCAGCGCCTGATCTGCATCGCAGTATTGGGGTACTAGTCGTCACAGCAATGATGATCAGACTCGCATGGAAGGCAGTTAACCCAAAAGTTATCCCCTTATCATCGCATCGTAGCTGGGAGAAATGGCTAGCAGGTCTCATTCATAGTCTATTTTATCTTTTGGTTTTAGCTTTAGGTATTAGTGGTTACATGATCACCACTGCGAATGGTCAACCCCTTCATGTTTTTAATTGGTTTAGCCTACCTGCTATTGATTTTGGTATCAGATACCAGGAAGACATTGCAGGAGACCTTCACGAAGTACTTGCTTGGAGCTTAATGGCCTTGGCGGGACTTCATTTTCTTGGTGCACTTAAGCATCAATTTATTGACCGGGATAACACGCTTTCTCGCATGTTACCTTTTGTTAAACAAAAACAACACAACTGATTTTTTAAGGAGCAATACCATGACTAAACTTAAAAACCTCGCATTGGCTACCAGTTTATTGGTAGTAAGCCCCTGGACTTTGGCTAACCCTACAACCTATGACATTGATACTCCTGGCATGCACGCTGCCATTAATTTCAAGGTCAATCACTTAGGTTTTAGCTGGTTAACAGGACGCTTTGATAGTTTTGAGGGATACTTTATTCATGATGAGAACAACCCTGCCAATGAAAAAGTCGAGGTAACAATTAATACGCGTAGCGTTAACTCAAATCATGCGGAGCGTGATCGCCATCTTCGCAGTGATGACTTTTTAAATGTTAGCCGCTATCCAGAAGCCAAGTTTGTCAGCACCAGCGTAATTAATCAGCCGGATGGCACTAAATTAATTAAAGGGGACTTCACCTTAAATGGCGTAACAAAACCGATTGAAATTGTGGCTAACAAAATTGGTGAAGGGACTGACCCTTGGGGTGGACATCGGGCTGGCTTTGAAGGACGCGCAGAATTTAAAATGGCCGATTTTAATTTTAAAATGGATTTAGGCCCAACCTCATCAACCGTCTATTTAGACCTGCATGTTGAAGGAATTAAACGAGATTAATAATAGTCAATTATTAATCCGACTAGAATGGCCAAACCGACCCAGTGATTTTGCTTGAATGCTTTAAAGCAGGCCTGTGAATCACGCTGTCGGCTTTGCCATAATTGCCAAGCAAATAAGCCGGCAACAAAAAGTAAACTCAACCAAAATGCCCAACCCAGCTGAATCCAGATCCCTAACCAAACTAGCAATAGCAGCATAACACTTTGCAACAAGCCTATCACCAGCAAATCATAACGTCCAAATAAAATAGCGGTCGATTTAATGCCGACTTTCAAATCATCCTCACGATCGGTAATAGCATAAAAGGTGTCATAGATTAACGTCCAAACCAAGGTAATCGCAAAGACTAACCAGGCCTGGTAAGGAACGGTCCCCAATATCGCAGCGTACCCCATCGGTACCGCCCAAGCAAAGGCGGCGCCTAAAAACATCTGCGGCCAATGGGTGAAACGTTTGGTAAAGGGGTATAACGTTGCTAAAACCAACGCCCCCACCGACAAGAGAATAGTTAAAGTATTAAGCAGCAGTACCAGGCCAAAACCGACTAAACACAAGCCCGCAAAGAGTATCAACGCCGCCCTAGGTGTGATTACACACCTAGCCAGCGGTCGCTGCGCAGTACGCGCCACAGCACCATCCCAATGACGATCAGCATAATCATTGATAACACAACCGGCAGAACGCATCACAATAGCGCCTAATATAAAAACCAACAATACCAGCCCTGGTGGTATGCCTTCCGCTGCCAACCATAGTGCCCACAACGCCGGCCACAATACTAGATAAATCCCAACGGGCTTGTCTAGGCGCATTAACTGGATATAGGGCCAAATCTTGGCGTTCAACAGGCTACTACTCAAAAATATGCCCCCAGCCATGCTCTCGCAACCAGGCTAATCCAAGAGGATTGGCTTCTGCTTCAAAGGTAACCTCGTTGTAACGCTCACTATGATGCAGAGTAATTTTTGCCTTATCACGAACCCAAACCGACCGAACTGTCCAGCCCATTAAGTGACTTTGCCCACCATCAAACTCAATGCGCTCCCAACCTTGGGTTGGTAACCAATCGTTCAACTGATCATAGTCTGCTTGTGTCATAGCACCTCCATTTATGTGCTCTGGTGATTAGGATTTAGCTTGCTTAGTAGGTTTTTGCCAACCTTTGATTGTTACCTGCTTACTACGACTGAGTGTTAGCTCCGACGAAATAGCCGACTTAGTAATGGTTGAACCGGCCCCAATGGTGGCATCATCACCGATAGTGACGGGGGCGACCAACTGGGTATCCGAGCCTACAAAGACTCGGTCACCAATAAGGGTTTGATGCTTATTTACACCATCGTAGTTACAGGTAATGGTGCCGGCACCGATATTACACTCTTCGCCCATGACCGTATCACCAATATAGCTTAGATGATTTACTTTTGAACCCCTCGCAACTCGGGCTTGCTTGGTTTCAACAAAATTGCCAATGCGAACCTTATCAGCCAGCTCAGTGCCGGGTCTTAGACGTGCATAGGGACCAACACTGACATGCTTGCCAAGCTTCGCGCCCTCTAGATGACTAAATGGATGAATAATCGTATCATCACCTAAAGTCACATCTTTAAGAATACAATTGGCACCTATCCTAACGCGATTGCCTAGGTGCACGTTCCCTTCAAAGACAACATTGACATCAATTTCAACGTCCTGACCGATACGAACCTGACCTCGGATATCAATACGTGATGGATCAATCAGCGTTGCGCCCTGTAACATCAACTCCGTCGCTAAGGTATATTGATACTGACGTTCAAGATTGGCTAACTGGATTTTATCGTTAACACCAAGTACTTCCATCTCCATCGCAGGTTGTGTCGTTTGAATCGCAAAACCATCTGCTACAGCTAACGCAATAATATCGGTCAAATAATACTCTCCTTGTGCATTATTAGATTGCAACTGGGATAACCAATATTTAAGTTTAGCGCCATTCGCAGCCAAAATACCCGTATTCACCTCGGTCACCTGTAATTGAGCGGGTGTAGCATCTTTTTGCTCGACAATCGCTGTTACATGATGATGTTGATCACGTAGTATGCGACCGTAGCCAGTAGGATTGGTAAGATTCAAGGTTAATAAAGCTAGCGGATTGTGATCGTCAACCAAAGAAAGCAAATCCTTCAGGGTTGCAGTAGCTGTTAATGGAACATCGCCATAAAGCACGAGTAGCGTATCGTCATCCTGGATAAACGGTATTACCTGCTGAACAGCATGACCAGTACCAAGCTGTTCCGCCTGAAGTACAAACTCTACATTTTGGTTAGCCATTACCTCCTCAACTAGCTGCGACTGATGTCCAACAACCGTAAGAATTTGGCTAGCGAAAAGATTTTTAGCACCATCAATAACATGTTGCAATAAGGGCTTGCCAGCGAGAGGCTGTAAAACCTTTGGCAGAGATGAGCGCATACGCGTACCTTTACCTGCAGCCAAAATAACAACTTTTAATGCCATAGTTATATTCCTCAATATTCTTACTAATAAAGTTTAATTCATATCAAAACATCATTAATAAGGACAACTAGAAATAATGACATAAAAAAAGCGCCCGGAGGCGCTTCTTTTCGTTTTTGCGAAACAGCCTTAAGCCATCCCAGTTTTTTGCAAACGCTCACGTAGTTTAGTGACCGTTTGAATTTGAGCAACGGCTTCTGCAAGCTCAACCTGAGCACGCGCAACGTCAACTTCTGATTTTGCGTTTTCCATCGCATCCTCAGCACGTTGTTTAGCTTGAAGAGCTTCCGCTTCATCAAGGTCACGCGAACGAATACACGTATCAGCCAAAATAGTCACAACATGAGGTTGAACCTCAATAGTGCCACTATTAATGAAATAGGTGTCTTCCTCATCACCGCTTTTTACACGGACTTCGCCAGGTTTTAGCTGACTCAAAAACTGGGTATGGAAAGGTAGGATACCTACCTCCCCGTTGGCAGCCTGTGCGAAAAGCATGTCAGCCTTTCCAGAGAAAATCTCACCTTCCGCACTAACGATATCTACTTGCATAGAGACTGCCATGGTTTATTACCCCTTATATTTCTGAGCTTTCTCAAGAACTTCATCAATGGTGCCACAGAACATAAATGCCTGCTCAGGCACATCATCCATTTCACCATTTAAGATCATTTTGAAGCCACGGATAGTTTCGGCCAATGATACATAACGACCATCTTCACCCGTAAATACTTTCGCTACGAAATAAGGTTGTGAGAAGAAACGCTGCATTTTACGCGCACGCGCAACAAGCGCACGGTCTTCTTCTGAAAGTTCATCCATGCCAAGGATAGCAATAATGTCTTTCAATTCCTTATAACGCTGTAACGTTTGCTGAACACCGTTTGCAACATTGTAATGCTCATCACCAACAACCAAAGGATCTAATTGACGAGAAGTCGAATCCAATGGGTCAATTGCAGGATAAATACCTGTTTCAGCAATTGAACGGTTAAGTACAACGGTTGCATCCAAGTGAGCAAATGTCGTTGCTGGTGACGGGTCAGTTAAGTCGTCGGCAGGAACATATACGGCTTGGATAGACGTGATTGAACCCGTTTGTGTTGAGGTAATACGCTCCTGAACCTGACCCATCTCTTCTGCCAATGTTGGCTGATAACCTACCGCAGAAGGCATACGACCTAACAGAGCTGATACCTCAGTACCCGCTAGGGTATAACGATATATGTTATCAACAAAGAACAATACGTCACGTCCTTCATCACGGAAGAACTCGGCCATAGTTAGACCCGTCAAAGCAACACGTAGACGGTTACCTGGTGGCTCGTTCATCTGACCATAAACCAAGGCTACTTTATCAAGTACACCACCTTCATTCATTTCATGATAGAAGTCGTTACCCTCACGCGTACGCTCACCTACACCAGCAAATACTGAGTAACCAGAGTGCTCAATCGCGATGTTACGAATCAATTCCATCATGTTTACGGTTTTACCAACACCGGCACCACCAAATAGACCGACTTTACCACCTTTTGCAAATGGGCAAATCAGATCGATAACCTTAACACCTGTTTCAAGTAATTCTTGCGATGCAGCAAGCTCCTCAAACTTAGGTGCCTTACGATGGATCGGTGCACGATCTTCAGTCTCTACTTCACCCGCATTGTCAATTGCATTACCTAATACATCAAAAATACGACCAAGTGTTGCTTTACCAACAGGTACAGTAATTGCAGAACCTGTATTTGTAACCATCATGCCACGCTTCAAACCATCTGATGAACCCATGGCAATTGCACGTACAACGCCATCACCAATTTGTTGTTGAACTTCAAGCGTTAAACCCTTGTCATCAACAATAAGCGCATCATGAACTTTTGGTAATGCAGCACCACTAAATTCGACGTCGATAACCGGGCCGATAATTTGTACTATTTTTCCACTCATGATAATTAAACCTTTTTTTCCTAATACGAACTTAAACCGCAGAAGCGCCCGCTACAATTTCAGAAAGTTCTTGCGTAATCGCAGCCTGACGAGCCTTGTTATAAGCAAGTTGTAATTCCTTAATCATTTTACCAGCATTATCAGACGCACTTTTCATAGCGACCATCCGTGCCGATTGTTCGCAAGCTACGTTTTCAACAACTGCACCAAATACGGTGCTTTCGATATAACGAACCATTAAGGTATTTAAAGCTTGCTCCGCATCTGGCTCATAGAGATAATCCCAATAAGCTGGCTCTGATTCATCACTCTCAACGGCTTGCAAAGGAATAAGCTGTTCAATGGTAGGAACCTGAGTCATAGCTGATTCGAATTGGTTAGATGCAACATAAACTGCATCAATATCACCATTTTCAAAACGATCAAGCATAACCTTAACAGTACCTACTAAATCACTGATATGAGGTGTGTCACCTAGGTCAACTTTGCTGGCAACAACGTTACCACCATAGTGACGGAAAAAGGTTTGCGCCTTCTTACCAATAATCGCTAATTCAATCTCAACATTGTCTTGTTGCCAAGCCTGAATCTTCTTTAACGTTCTACGGAATAGGTTGGTATTTAAACCACCACATAGACCACGATCAGATGAAACGACCATTAAACCGATACGTTTAATTGGACGATCAAGTGTATAAGGATGCTTATACTCATGATGCGCTTTTGAAACGTGTTCGATTACGCGCTTCACCTTCTCAACATAGGGGCGGGTCGCCGTCATACGAGCTTGCGCTTTACGCATTTTTGACGCCGCCACCATTTCCATGGCTTTGGTGATTTTCTGGGTATTTTTTACTGACGCAATTTGCGTCCGTATTTCTTTACTACCGCCTGCCATGGTCAAACCCCCTTAATAAACGCCAGTTGCTTTGAAAGACTCAATTGCAGCTTTAACACCCGCAATAATTTCGTCATTCCAATCACCTTTAGCATTAATTTTGGCAGCTAGGTCTGCACATTCAGAATTAATGTAGGCATGAAGTGCTGCTTCAAATGCACCAATTTTCTCTACATCAATATCATCCAAATAGCCTTCGTTTGCCGCATAAAGTGAGGTTGCCATTTCAGCAATAGAAAGAGGTGAGTACTGCTTCTGTTTCATCAACTCAGTTACACGCTTACCACGTTCCAGCTGACCTTTTGTAGCCGCATCAAGGTCTGATGCAAACTGAGCAAAAGCAGCCAATTCACGGTATTGTGCCAAGTCAAGACGGATACCACCACCCAACTTTTTGATTGCTTTAGTTTGTGCTGCACCACCTACACGCGATACTGACAAACCGGCGTTAATTGCAGGACGAATACCCTTAGCAAATAAACCTGTTTCCAAGAATATCTGGCCATCAGTAATCGAAATTACGTTAGTAGGTACGAATGCAGATACGTCACCCGCCTGCGTTTCGATAATCGGTAATGCAGTTAATGAACCGGTTTTACCTTTAACTTCGCCATTAGTGAATTTTTCAACATATTCTTCACTAACACGAGCTGCACGCTCTAGAAGACGAGAATGTAGATAGAAGACGTCACCTGGGAAGGCTTCACGACCTGGTGGACGACGTAGCAATAACGAAATCTGACGGTAAGCTTGCGCTTGCTTAGTCAGGTCATCATAAATGATCAACGCATCTTCACCACGGTCACGGAAATATTCACCCATCGCACAACCAGCGTAAGCCGCTAGAAACACAAGTGATGCTGGATCAGACGCATTGGCTGCTACAACAACGGTGTTGTCCATTGCTCCATATTGCTCAAGCTTACGGACAATGTTATTTACTGTAGAGGCTTTCTGCCCCATTGCAACGTAAACACATTTGATACCCGTGTCTTTTTGACTGATTACCGCATCGATTGCGATAGCTGTTTTACCTGTCTGACGGTCACCGATAATCAATTCACGCTGACCACGTCCAACTGGAATCATTGAGTCAATTGACTTAATACCGGTCATCATTGGCTGATCAACAGATTTACGATCGATTACACCAGGAGCAATTCGCTCGATAGGTGAAGTTAATTTAGTTTTAATTGGACCCTTACCGTCGATTGGACGACCTAAACCGTCAACAACACGACCTAACATTTCAGGCCCAACAGGTACTTCAAGGATACGACCTGTACAGGTTACCTTGTCACCTTCAGAGATGTGTTCATATTCACCTAGGATAACAACACCTACTGAGTCACGCTCAAGGTTAAGTGCCATACCAAAAGTTTGTTCATCAAACTGAACCATCTCACCATACATTACATCTGACACGCCATGAATAAGCGCAATACCGTCAGCAATACTGACGACTGTGCCTTCACTGCCAGACTCTGCAGTCACTTCAAAACCGGCAATTCGGTCTTTGATTAAGTCACTGATTTCAGAGGGATTCAATTGCATGTGTCTTCCTCTCAATTAATGGGCGATTGCTGCGCCAAGTTTCTGGATCTGTGTGACAGCGGTATTTTCAACCACCCAGTCACCTACTTTAATTCGTACGCCGGCAATTAATGCACTGTCGGTGATATATTCCACATCGACATCAGCGCCAAACTTAGAATTTAGAGCAGCACTTAATTTACTTTTTTGTTCGTCATTTAATTCCACTGCAGAAGCAATAGATGCTTTCAGACGCTTTTCTTCAGATGCTTTGAGTTCTTCAAAGACACTTGAAACGCTACTAAGCGCGGTTAGGCGTCCTTGCTCAGCTAGAGCGTCAAGAAAGTTTTTTACTTCTTTTGACAGGTTAGCTGAACCCAAAAGGCTGACAAACACATCAACCTTTTGTTCTTTTGATCGCGAAGGATTAGCCAAAAACTTTGCCATATCGTCATTACTTGCAATAGCAGCTAAGTTCGATAGCACATCTGACCAATCTTTTAATGCGTTTTGTTCTTTAGCAAAACGAAACGCAGCTTCTGCATAGGGACGAGCGATGGTGATTAATTCTGCCATATCAAATTTCCCTTAGATCTGTTTTACAAGGGCGTCAAGCATCTCATTATGAGCTTTTGCATCGACTTCCTTATGCAAAATTTTCTCTGCACCTGAAACTACTAAGGCTGCAACTTCTTTACGTAGTTGCTCTCTGGCACGACTAATTTCTTGCTCAATATCGGCTTGGGCGGCCGCTTTAATGCGTTCAGCTTCTTCTGCTGCTTTCACCTTAGCGTCTTCGACGATTTCGGTACTGCGTTTTTCAGCTTGGCTTAACACATTTTGAGCTTGTAACTTAGCGTCTTTTAGCACCTCTTTAGCGCGCTTTTCAGCTAATTCAAGCTCATGCTTGCCTTTTTCTGCCGCTGAAAGACCGTCAGCAATACGCTTTTGACGATCTTCTAACAGCTTAGACATTGGCCCCCACAGCACCTTATTCACAAACCAAATCAATAACACAAAGGAAATGATTTGAATGATTACGGTTGCATTAATATTCACAGTGGTTACCTCGTCATTCGTTGATAATAGTTACAATTAAGCTCGGAGCTAATTAAGCACCGATAGCTGCTTGCATTGCACCAACGAATGGGTTAGCGAACAAGAACCACATCGCGAAGGCTAGGATGATGAATGGGAAAGATTCCATCAAACCAGCGAAGATGAACATGTTAGTCATTAATGCTGGACGCATTTCTGGTTGACGTGCAATACCTTCTAGGGTTTTAGAACAAATTAGACCCCAACCGATTGCTGAACCCAGACCTGCTGCTGCCAAAATAACCCCAACACCAATTGCAGTGGCGGCGTAAATGTCGGCAATCATCATTGCTGTTACTTCCATTGACTTTCTCCTAAGTTTTTTACAGTTAAAGTTAAAAAAGCTTTTTACCAAAAGGTAGGTGCGCTTAAACCCTGAGGGGCCATAGACCCCGACTTCTTTACTTATCTCACTTAGTGCGCTTCGTCATGCGCCATAGCAAGATAAACAATCGTTAATACCATGAAGATAAATGCTTGCAAGGTAATAATTAAGATATGGAAGATCGCCCAACCTAAATCAAGTATAGCTTGCAATGGTGCCCAGAAAAGTGCGGCAGCACCTACTGCCATTGTGCCACCGATCAAGGCGATCAACATAAATACGAGTTCTCCCGCGAAGATGTTACCGAATAAACGCAGTGCCAATGAGATTGGCTTAGCAATTTCTTCAATGAAAGTCATCACGATGTTTACAGGAATTAGGAATTTACCAAATGGGTGGAACAAGAATACCTTCATGTAACCCACAAAACCTTTAAATTTAACGTTGTAGTAAATTACCAATGCGAACACTACAAGCGCTAGGGCTAAGGTCGTATTTAGGTCAGTAGTCGGTACAATTTTAAGATAGGCGTCTGGATTGCCCGTCAGCAACTGGAACATGTATGGGAAGAAATCGATTGGAATCAAATCCATAAAGTTCATTAACCAAACCCAAAGGAAAATGGTCAGTGCCAAGGGCACAATTAATGGATTACGATAGGGGAATGACTCTCTCACCGTTTTATCAACAAAATCTAGAATAGATTCAATAAAGTTTTGTAATCCACCTGGAACACCTGTTTCAAGACGACGACCAACATAGGCCGCTACCCCGATAATAAGCATGCCCAGCATGGCACTCACGATAATGGTATCTAAATGGAAGGTCCAAAACCCGCTTCCGACATAGTTGTTTTGCAAGTGGTGTTGTATATACTCAACACTGCTCGGTTTTTCAGCACTCAAGAGTCTTCTCCTTAGTCAGTCAAACGACGCTTACCCGCAAGATTGAAAACTTGACCTATTGTCATCGCAATAAATGTAATGACAACAGGTAACGCCTCAAACTTGAAGAGCGCCAGCCCAATAATAAACAACGCAGCTAACAGCACAAACCGTATCACTGCACTCATATATAAAACTAACATGCCGGTTTTGGGATCAGTCTCTGAGCGTTTATTGGCAATTCTAAATGTCGTTGTTAGCATTAATACGTTTGCTAACCCAATCAACATGCCATAAATCGCTGAGCCTGCTTGACCCCAAAACGCGAAAATCAATACGACAACAACCCCAATACCTAGTTGAATTAACAGGCTTTTTTGTGATCCCTTAGCCATTGTTAACATCTTTGGTGGATTGTTTGTCCATTCTGTTGACCATGTGTTGCACTTTTTGCGCCCCACCGATCATTCCAAGCACTCCACAAATAAGCATAAAGATTGGCGTGGTGCTTAGTAGGTAATCAATAAAGTAGCCAACAATAAAACCAGAAATAATCATTGCAGTAAACATTTGGCCGGAACCAATCATCAAAAAATTAAAACCTTGCTTAGGCTTTTCTTTGTTTACTTGTGCGCTATTCGATACTGCGTTTTGCTCTTGATCATTCATGCACTTTATTTTCACTGGTTATTGGCAAAGCCTGCACATATTAAACCTTTCAAGATTTAATTGCTAGTATTTCGTTATCTCAAAAGCTATTTAATCCTTTTTAATAACTGTTGCAGTTCTTCTAAATCGCTGTAGCTAACTTCAATTTTGCCACGACCTGTAGCATGATGCTTTATTTTAACTCTTGCGCCCAACTGTTCGCCGAGCGCCTGCTCTAATGAACGAATATTCGGATCAATGCTTGGTGATGGTTTTTCAGACTGCGAAACTACTTCGTTGTTATTGGCATGCTGTTGAATAGCCTGTTCAATTTGACGCACCGACCAGCCTTCATCAATAGCCTGCTGTGCTAATTGCACCTGCTCAGACCCCTCCAGGGTTAACAGGGCACGCACATGGCCCATACTTAACAGCCCATCTTGCAACCAGTCCTGCAACAATTCTGGCAGCTTCAGCAAACGCAGTAAATTGGTTACGGCACTGCGTGAGCGCCCAACGGCCTCGGCCACTTCTTGATGCGTTAGTTCAAATTCGGTTAATAATCGCGCCAGCGCTTGAGCTTCTTCTAGTGGATTTAGGTCTTTCCGCTGAATATTTTCAATCAGCGCCATGGCTAGTGCTTGTTGATCTTCCAGCTCACGAATCACCGCTGGAACCTGACTTAAGCCGGCTAACTGCGCTGCGCGCCAACGACGCTCACCCGCAATCAGCTCATATTGCTGCTCGGCGACTAAACGTACAATCACCGGCTGAACCAAACCTTGTGCTTTAATCGAATCGGCTAATTCCTGTAGCGCATCTTGATCAAAATGTTGTCGAGGCTGATAACGCCCTACTTGTATTGAGGTGACATCCAGCATCGCCATATCCCAATCTTTTGATCGATTTAGGCTTGTGGGCTTAGTTGCCATCAATACATCGAGCCCCTTACCCAATCCTGAATGCCGTTTTGCCGCCATCAACTTATTCCTTTAAAACTTGAGTTTGCGTGCTAATTCATTAGCCAACGCTAAATAGGCCATCGCACCGGTTGAATTCGCATCATAATCTAATATGGATTCCCCATAACTAGGCGCTTCTGCTAAACGGATATTGCGCGGAATGATCGTTTGCAGGACTTTTAAGCCAAAATGCGCAACCAGCTGATTGGAGACATCATTGGCTAAATTGTTACGTCTATCGTGCATAGTACGCAATAAACCATCAATCGCCAAACTCGGATTTAAATCTGCCTGCACTTTACTGACGGTATTCATCAGTGCACTCAAACCTTCAAGCGCAAAATACTCGCATTGCACTGGCACCAACAAGCCATCCGCCGCGGCCAACCCACTCAGTGTCAACATATTCAAACTCGGTGGACAATCAATTAACACCACATCGTATTCATCCACACAGCTGGCGATAGCCTGCTTTAATGCAAGCGCCCCCTGGTCTTGATTAAGCAGTTCAATTTCGGCTGCTGTTAAATCGCCATGCGCAGGAATGACATCCAGGCCTGCTTGTTCGGCTCGCAGGCGCACTTGATGGCAACTGACACCACCGACTAATAAATCGTAGGCGCTATAGGTCAAATCGCCGCGCTCAAAACCTAATGCGACCGTTGCATTGCCTTGCGGATCTAAATCGATCATCAGCACACGTTTTTTTAATTTTGCCAGGCCTGCGGCTAAATTGACGCTGGTGGTGGTTTTGCCCACCCCGCCTTTTTGATTAACTACTGCGATGACTCTTGCCATTAAGGTGCTTCCTGCTTGGTTAATCGAACGAGATAACGCGCGGCGTCTAATTCAGGTACCGCTAACGACCAGGCCTGATGAACATAACCCATCGGCACCTCTTGCAATTCATCTTGTAAGGCTTGCGACTTCATCGCCCATAAATGGCCATCTGATGCTAACAAGCCTTGGGTTAGACTGGCAAAGTTACCTAAAGCAGTAAAGGCTCTCGAAATAATGGCATGATACTGGTGTTCATGCTCTTCAATTCGCTCATGGCACACGATGACATTATCCAATCCCAGCTGCCCTTTTGCTTGCACTAAAAAACGGGTTTTTTTATGGTTACTGTCTAAGAGCCTAATCGGCAAATCAGGCATCACAATGGCTAAAGGAATGCCGGGTAAGCCGGCACCGGTGCCGACATCAAGCAAATCCCTGATGCCTTCGGCCCTTAAAACCGGTGCGACAGCTAAACTATCAAACACATGTTTTACTAACATCTCATCAGGATCACGAATAGCGCTCAGATTATAAACGCGATTCCACTTGTCCATCAATTGCACATACTCTAACAGCTGGCGATGCATCTTCGGCGTTAGCGCTAATTGCAACTGCGCGGCGGCTTGGTTCAGGCGTTGTTCAGCACTCATTCAATTGCCGCCAACCCAGCCTGTTTAGCGGCCACCTCAGCACGGTGCTTTTTCATAAAAATCAATAACAGTGAAATCGCCGCCGGGGTGATGCCGGAAATACGTGACGCCATACCAATAGTCGCGGGTTTATGCTGACGCAGTTTTTGTTTAACCTCATTCGATAGACCCGAAATACGTTCTAAATCCAAGTCCTCAGGAATAGGCGTATTCTGCTCACGGCTGGTTTTTTCAATTTCTTGCAATTGGCGTTCAATGTAACCGGCATACTTAGCTTCAATTTCAATCTGTTCAACGACATCTGCCGCCACCACTTGATCACCAAACACACTCAGTTCAGCTAGGGCTTGATAGGTCACCCCAGGGCGACGCAATAAATCAAACAGCGTGTGCTCTTTGCTCAGCGGTAAATTCATTAAGGCTTCGGCTTGTTTAGCTTCTGGATGCGCAGGGTGAATCCACACCTCTTTTAAACGCTGGGTTTCGCGCTCTAAGGCATTGAGCTTTTGCTCATAGGCTGCCCAACGAACATCATCGACTAAACCAAATGCCCGGCCTATTTCGGTTAAGCGTTGGTCAGCATTGTCTTCACGCAGTAATAAACGGTATTCCGCCCGTGAAGTAAACATTCGATAGGGTTCTTGTGTTCCCAGCGTAATCAAATCATCAACCAACACCCCTAAATAGGCTTGATCGCGCCGTGGATACCATAACGCCTTATCTTGTGCCGCTAAACCCGCATTCAGGCCTGCTAATAAGCCCTGCGCACCAGCCTCTTCATAACCGGTGGTGCCGTTAATTTGACCGGCAAAAAACAACCCCTTAATCGCTTGGGTTTCGAGAGTAGGCTTTAAACCACGCGGATCGAAATAATCATACTCAATGGCATAGCCAGGACGCATAATCAATGCATTCTCTAGACCAACCATTGAACGCACAATCTTCACCTGGGTTTCAAACGGCAAACTGGTTGATATGCCATTCGGATATAACTCTGTCGTGGTTAGGCCTTCTGGCTCAATAAACACCTGATGCGATGATTTATCGGCAAAACGCATGACTTTATCTTCAATAGACGGACAATAACGAGGCCCCACTCCTTCAATCACGCCAGCATACATCGGTGATTGATCAAGTGAACCGCGTATCACGTCATGCGTGTGTTCGTTGGTATGCGTAATGTAGCAAGGAATTTGTTTGGGATGCATCGCGCGCGAACCCAAATAAGAAAACACCGGCGCAGGGTCATCGCCCGCCTGGACTTGCAACTGGCTAAAGTCCACCGTTCTGGCATCAATACGCGGCGGCGTGCCGGTTTTTAAGCGACCGACCGGCAAACTGAGCTCACGCAATTTAGCGGCAAGGCGATTCGCCGGCGCATCACCAGCACGACCGCCCTCATAGTTTTGCAAGCCTATATGGATTCGACCCGCTAAAAACGTACCCGCTGTAAGCACCACTTGTCGCGCATAGAAGTTAAGATTCATTTTAGTAACCACGCCAACAACCTGCTCGCCTTCGAGCAATAAATCCTCGACTGGTTGTTGAAACAAGGTCAGGTTAGGTTGCTGCTGCAAACGTGACAAGATAGCCTGCTTATAGAGTAGCCGGTCCGCTTGCGCTCGCGTGGCACGCACCGCAGGCCCTTTCGACGAATTCAGCGTCCGAAACTGAATACCGCCTTCATCGATCGCCAAAGCCATCGCACCACCCAGTGCATCAATTTCTTTAACCAAATGGCCTTTACCTATGCCGCCGATAGCAGGATTACAGGACATCGCCCCTAGCGTATCAATATTATGAGTAAGCAACAGAGTTTTGACCCCCATGCGCGCCGCCGCTAAAGCCGCTTCGGTACCTGCATGACCGCCGCCCACTACAATCACATCAAAGTGCGTCATTGCCTTATCCATTTGCCCACTCACTCATAGCATCAAGCTAGTATTCTATTAAAGCCGCTATTTTATCACAAAGGGGGCTAGACCCAAGTTTTGGATGTAAAAGGTAACTTTAGGATCATTAAAATTAGCTAGAGTATGATAATATGTTACATGAAACAATTTTTAAAGGTAATTCATTATGAGTTCACCCATCACCAAACGCGTTCAAAATCATCGCGATAACCTGCGAACTTTAGGCTTTAGACCGGTACAGATTTGGGTAAAAGATACCCGCTCTGAACAATTTAAGGCAGAGTGTCGAGCGCAATCGCGATCCTTATATAATGACCCCCAAGAACAGGGTGTATTAGATTGGATCGAAACAGTTCAAGACACATCGGGCTGGGAAGCATGAGAGGTGACCTTGTAACCATTGCCCCAACAGGTGACTATGGCAAACCTAGACCCGCCGTAATTATTCAATCAGATTTATTTTCAGAGCATCCTTCAATTGTATTGCTGCCACTTACGAGCGCTGTTAGACAAAATGTTTCGCATTTTAGAATCAACGTCGAGCCAACTGAAAAGAACGGCTTAACCAAGCCATCACAAATTATGGTAGACAAACCCTACACGGCATCAGCCGAGAAAATTGGTCGTAAATTCGGCCAAATAGAAGCTAGCAAGCTAAAAGAAATAGACAGAACTTTAGCGGTATTTCTTGGCATAGCTTAGTAAAATTTTGGAGTCATTATGCGTCGATTAAAAATCAGTTTATTGGCAGGGATTGCGCTCGCGTCTTTAGCGGCATGCCAATTAGTGGACACACCGAAAAACTATGGGTTGCAAGCCCCCCTTCAACTAACTCTATTAGCCGATTTACACTTTGCACCTGGGACACTGCGGTTTGTCTTTCAAGACGGCGAAGGCTATAACGGTCGCCAATTTAACCATTGGCGTGAACACTGCCGGATAGAACTGCGCTATCTGTCCGATAGGCCACAAACCCTGCCAGCAGGGCAATATAAAATGGAGCGTATTCAGTTTGGCAGCGAACAGGTTGCCAATTTGGAACAAGGCTGGCTAAAAACCAGCGACGGGGCCAATGATAACCCGCCGAAAATAATGGAGTTAGTCCATTTTTATAGCGCCGACGATCAAGATTTTTATCGGCTAACCTGTGCGAGCGCACTTAGTGATGGCAGTACGGCGGACTACCCTTATTTTATGCGCCCGAATCCACAGCGGATCCAAGAAATATTAGGTAATTGGGCGCGGCTTGACTGAGCGGCCGGGTTTTTCATCCAGCGGTTTATCCGGCCAGCGATGGCGCGGATAACGGCCTTTCATATCTTTAATCACCTCAAAATAGGAGTGTCGCCAAAAGTAGGCTAAATCGGCGGTGGTCTGAATCGGGCGCCGCGCGGGCGATAATAACTCAAAGGTTAATGCCACTTGCCTCCAAGCCAACCGCGGCGAACTTAATTCGCCAAACACCTCTTGCAGTTGGAGCGATACTTTGGCAATTTTCGGCTGACTATAATCGATGGCGACTTTTTTATCGCTTGGGGCATGGTAAAACCGAGGGGCTTCGCGCTCCAACACTTGCTGCTGTTCATAATCCAACAAGCTGTGCATTATCGCCACCATATCCAACTTTTGCAGTTCTTTAATGCGGCTGATGCCCGATAAATAAGGCGCTAACCAGCGCTCGATATTGGCCGACAACCAGGCCTGGTCGTAACTTGGCCAGTCGGCGTTCGCCGTCTGACTTAAATCCGCCAACCAACGTAATCGCGTTAAATAATCTTGCGCCGCGTCAGTCCACGGCAATAAATCCAAATGGTTGGCCAACACCTCCAATAACGCGGTTTGAAACTCGCTCGGTTTAATAGCGTCAGTCAGTTTTTCGCTTAATACCAACTTGCCTAAACGCATCTGCTCGCGGGCGATTAATTCGCGTTTTTTGGCATCAAAACCTAAACCGATATGGCGTTCTATCTGTGTCGAGAAGGTGTGTTCAATGCTCGCTAAATCTAACGGCGCCGCCAGATAAATACGCCCTTCTTGGCGCTGACCGTCGAGATTCGCGATGGCTAACCAGGCCTGCTGACCTAACGGATCCTCGTTTTTTAATAACGCGCCTTTGCCATTAGATAACAGATAACGCGGCGTATCACCTTTGCGCCGCTGCGCAATGCGGTCGGGAAACGCCAACGCCACCAACGAACCGCTTTCGGTTTGCATTTGCGCCAAACTTAGCACCTTCGGTGCTGAAAAGCGGAGTTGTTTACGCCAACTGTCGGCGTTTTTTAACGCCTGTTCGATGGCGGCGGTTTGAATGACATAATCTTGTTTGGCTTGTTTACGATCTTGCCGATACGCTTGCAATACCATTAAGCGTTTAATTAAATCCGCCGATGGCTCATGGCGTAAAATATCGCCTTCGGCCAATAACGCAGCCAAATCCAATGCCAGCGTTTGCCTGTCTGCCGATTGCGTCTGCACACTCAATAACATGCGCGCTAAACGCGGATTCAGCCCCAACCCTTGCGCAGATCGACCCAACTCGGTTAACCCGCCTTTGTCGGTAAGCAAGTCCAAATCCTGCAATAAGCTTTTGGCGGCGGCGTAATGCGCGAGCGGCGGGGCCGTGAGCCAGCGTAATTCATCCGGGGAAGACACCCCCCACAAGGCCAACTCTAAACACAAATCCGACAAATCGGTCTGGGTGATTTCTTCGGCCTCAAATACCTGCATTTGCGCCTGCTGACCCTGCGACCACAAACGATAACACACCCCCGCCATCAAGCGACCGGCGCGGCCTCGGCGTTGATCGGCGCTCGCTTGCGAAATGCGCTGCGTGACCAATCGCGTCATGCCGCTGGACACATCATAAACGGCTTTTCGCGCCCAACCCGAATCCACCACAGCATCAATGCCGTCAATGGTTAAACTGGTTTCGGCGATATTGGTCGCCAAAATAATTTTGCGCCGCCCTTGCGGGTCGGGTACCAGCGCGATTTCCTGCTGTTCCGGCGCTAATTGACCGTATAGCGGACACACCACCAGGCCTGGTTGTTGAGCGTTTTGCAACAAACTTTCTTGCAGCAAGCTTTGCAGACGTTTGATTTCCGCTTGCCCCGGCAAAAACACCAACACGTCTTGCCGAGCGGTTTTAAGCGCTTGGCTAATTAGTTGTTTTAACAAAGGCAACCAATCTTGCGGATGTGTTGAATTTAAGGGCTGGGGTAAATAGTGGGTTTCAACCGGAAAACTTCGACCTTGAGCGCATAATACCGGCGCATTATTTAAAAAGACACTGACCTGTTCGGCATCCATGGTTGCCGACATCACCAGCAGTTTTAAGTCGTCACGCAAACCGGCTTGCACATCCAAACACAAGGTTAGTGCTAAATCGGCATGAATCGAGCGTTCGTGAAACTCGTCGAAAATGACCAATGCCACATCGGACAACTCAGGATCGGATTGCAACCGCCGCGTTAATATCCCTTCGGTGACAATCTCCAAGCGCGTTGAAGCCGACACTTTGCGTTCGTTACGAATTTGATAACCAATAGTTTGGCCGACTTTTTCGCCCAGCTGACTCGCCAAATAATTCGCAATCGAGCGCACCGCCAATCGACGCGGCTCCAGCATGAGGATTTTTTTGCCCGCCAACCCATCCGCGTTTAATAACGCCAAGGGCACCGCAGTGGATTTACCCGCGCCCGGCTCGGCTTGCAGTACCAGGCCTGGTGCTTGAGCCAAAGTGGCAACAATCTGAGGTAATAGAGGGGAAATAGGTAGAGTCATCAATCACTGTGATAAAAAAACCCGCAACATGCGGGTTGTTAGGATTATGATTATTACTACTTAGATTCAAGCAAAGCGTGAGTTTGCACTGATTGCTGCGTCTTAAAAAACGCCATATCTTCAGCTAGGGCACGAGCTTGATCATTAAGCGTTTCAGTGGTCGCGGATGTTTGTTCTACAAGCGCCGCATTTTGCTGGGTTACCGAATCAATCTGGTTAATAGCTTGATGTACTTGAGAAATACCGAGCGATTGCTCAGACGCCGCAGTGGCTATTTCTTTCATCCGGTGTACTACTTCTTCAATGGCTTGGTTTACCTCTTCTAAAGATTCACCAGATTTATTTGCCAACTCAGTACCTCGATCAATACGCTCTACAGAATCTTCAATTAATTGTTTAATATCCTTAGCCGCATCAGCCGATTTTTGTGCTAAGGCTCGCACCTCACTGGCAACAACAGCAAAACCGCGCCCGTGCTCACCTGCGCGCGCAGCCTCAACTGCGGCATTAAGTGCCAATAAGTTGGTTTGGAAAGCAATACTGTCAATTAGACTGACAATTTCAGCTATTTGCTGACTTGATGCCTGAATCCCTGTCATGACATCAATGGTTTCTCGCATAACCCTAACACCCTCGTGAGCTTTATGCTGAACATCAAGCGTGATCGTTGCAGTCACTTCACTATTATCTCTTGATTGCGCTACTGCCGACGTCATCTGATCCATTGTTGCGGACGTTTCCTCAATCGCTGCAGCCTGTTGTTGTACCCGCATGCTAAGATCATTTGCGCCTGTAGCTACTTCAGATGAAGCTTGATTTACGACAACAGATGCTTGTAATGCTTTATTAACGACTGCCGTTAGTTTGTTTGCTGTTTGATTTACCGCTTCCTGTAAAACACGCAACTCACCCTGATATTCTTTTTCAATTTTCTGGGTTAAATCACCTCGTGATTGGGCGTCAATTACTCTTACAATTTCAACTAAAGCACTTTCTAAAGAATCCATGGAACGATTAATGTGCGCTTTTAAATTAGCCAGCTCACCAACCGCATTAACCTCAACACGTTGCTGATATTGACCTTGTTGCATGGCATCCATAACCTGAGCAATACCTTGAATGGTTTGGTGTAACTGCGCCATAGCCTGACTCGCCAAATCCAGCATCGTTTTGTACTCACCCGATACTTCTTGACTATCAAGTTTTAGGGAAAAATTACCCGCCTGCAGTGCCGACATAGCGTCAGATAAAGCAGACATGGTGAGTTGAATCGAATCCGCACTTTGATTCACGCCTGTTTTTAGCGTTAATAAATCGCCTTGTAAGTCAGCTACAACTCGAGGGGAAAAATCGCCCCTTGCAATATGTTCAATAACCGAGTTAGTTTCGTTAACCGCATTTTGGGTCTGAGCTAACAAAGTATTAAAGCCTGCCGCCATTTGACCCACTTCATCTTGACTATTTACTGCCGCACGTTGCGAAAATTGTCCTGTGCGACTAATACTCAACATTGTTGCAGACAAATTGGCCACAGGATTGATAACTTTGAACTGAACCAAGGCAATTAACATACCGACGATTAGCATCACGACCAAGAAAATAATGAATAGCGTCAATAGTACTTGGTTTTGCTGCTGCGCAATCAGCGCATTTAACTCATCGGCAGGGACTCTAAAAATATTGCGTCCCAGTACCTGGCCAAGCTCGTCGTAAGCCGGTATGTTAATGAAAATAGCGTCACCTTTTAACATCACGGCTGTCTGCTCAGCATCTAACGCGGCAAAATTCATATTCATTAAATCACTTACAAAGTCTGCCGAAAACCACTGTGTATGACCCACGACATAACGCTGATCGTAACTCGGGTTTTGCGACACAGTTTCAGCTAGGGCAGGATAACGGTTTTCGATATACGCTGTATCCCAAAGCATCAACCAATCAATATTTGACTCAGCCACTAATTCTCGAACGACCACGCCAAAACCGCCCGTTACAGCAACCGCACCAATCACTTCATTATTGACAATTACAGGAGAAACACCCAATAAAGCAGGCCCACGACGCGTCAAAGTAACGCTGCCTGCAAACTTTTGTTCTTCAAATACTGAACGCACCATTGGATTGCGAATTTCTTCACCAAAACTATTTGGAGCCCATGACTTAATAAATGAACGTTGCTCTCGATCAAAAACATGCATTTGAATACTGCCATACGTCCCTTTAGAAGCCGTTCTAAAATGATCTCGCGTTTGTTCCAGGTTTTTTAAGGCCACATCGCGTGACACTCTTCCCATCAAAGCATCCTGAATAACTTGATTTTGAGCGGCAGCCATCGCAACCGCCATCACCGTCTCCACGCGCGCTTGCATACGCTGATCAATATCCTGCGCCATGGCTCGTTGTGCTTGCTGTAATTGTGTTTGTTCTATAGGTTTTACTTGAAACCAATACAGCAGACTACCAAATAAAGCCAAACAAACTACAAGTAGTAGACTAGTAAAAAATAGAAAAGATGCTTTTAAACTACTAGATAGAAAGGACATAACACTTCCTTAACAAGGTATTGAAGGCAGAGGTTTAAACTTAATAGGTTTCATAATAACAAAAACTATTCAAGCCCCGCAGCTATTTCAGAAAAACGCAACTCGACATCGGCCACGCTATCACTGTGTAAGCCCACCCAAATCGCATAGTCACCTGATAAGGGTTGAGTAAACACCAGTGCGGGATCCAAGGCTAAACCGGGATAGTCATCGTTGCAATGCCATTGACCGCTCGGATCTCGCACAATTAAAGTGGTATCGGTTTGTCCACCGAGCACATAAATGGATAAATCAAACTGGCCCGCACGATAATTTAATGTCACATCCGGACGGCTGGGATTCACATAGCCTAAACATTGCCATTGGGTGATCACGCTCACGTCCTGGTCACCACCGGCTTGCAATGGCACCACCGTTGGATCAGGAGTAAAATCAGCCGCCAATTCAACATACTCATATAAGGGTGACGCAGCATAATTTAGCAGGCCTGCTAATCCTGTGGCATCCGAGCCAGTTGGTTGTGAATGCGCCGTTTCAGTATCGAGCGCCCAACCCATTAAATTAGCCGCTAAATCAACCAGTGCCAACGCATCTTCAACAGGTAAAAAATCCTCGCCATTAATCTTGACCTGACCCTGTTCAACGGCTAGCGCGAGCGCCAAATCGCTGCCGGTTTGCTGCAGATAATTCTGTGCCACCATCTCGGCGATACTGACATCGAGTTGCGCTTTAATCTCTGTTTCATCGGCATTGAAAGGCCAAAAGGTCAGCGCTAAACGGTCCAACATCGGACGCGTCATCCCTGCCGTAAGGTTTAAGCGAATATTTTGAGTTAGTGCTTCACTTAAGTTACTAAAACCATCCCAATCTAATGCCACATTAGGTTGGTAGCCCAACAACATCTTAGCCGTTAAGTGTTCTGTGTCCGTTAAGCGCAGACGCAATTCATCGAGATGGAAACTCGGCCCCGCTGCGAGCAAGCGCTGAAATGCATTAATAAGCGCTTGTTCGTCCAACTTATCTAACTGCTGCACCGCCAGCATTAAATCTTGATAGGCTTGCCAGTCCAAATCACGTAACGCCATCACCATGCTGGCGCCTGCAAAATCAAACACCGTGTCATCGGTCGTTAAGGCTGTTGGGCCAAGCTCATAACGCACCTGGGTATCGAGTTTGTTATTGACGACCTTAGAATCGCCCACAAGCTCAATTTTTTGAATGCTTAATTTATCCGCGTCATCGGCAAAACGCACTTCGCCCACTCGCGCAGCAATATCACCCAACCACAAATAAGGCGCCGCACGGGTTAAGTCATGTTGATAATGAATGTCATCAAGCTGAATACTCAAGCCCTCTTGCGCCACATCCAGATGCAGCATCGCTAAACGCCCATCTGCCGTCATCTGGGTGAGGTCATCGGCAAACCGCAACTTAAGCTGCCCCCCTTCCCAGACTAAATTGGCCGATTCTTGACTGTCCGGATCAATTAAGCGACCGCGATAATCAATCAACTTCGCTTGCACAACGAGTTCACCGTTGAGTGCGGCATAGGCTTGAATAGCCATCAGAGGGCGCTGCCCTAGGTATTGGGGTAAATAAGGGCGCAAACTGGCTGGCAATGGAATGTCATAATGCGTGCTAGCCAGACCTAATCCAGACGGCGTTACCGAGCGACCTAACCAAGGGCCTTGTTTAACCGGCAACTGACCTTGCAAAGCAATACCCTGTCCATCAGGCCGTAACTCAATAAACAGGCTATAAGCGGGCGAATCAACGGTGGGCTGCCAAACAAGATCATAATGCAACTGCCCTTGTAGCAGGCCTGGTTGATAGTCAAATCGATTGACCCGCACATCATCTCGGGCGATCAGTTGCGCTTCATAAGCAAGCACCTGTTGCTTAACACCCTGACCAATCCAGGCACTGGCCGCAAAAAAACCGACTGTGCTCACTACCACTAAACCTAGCCCTGCTAACAGCGGTAATTTTACGCGCGCCATACGCCATCCTTAATTTTTGACCAAAATAGCATTATCATAATTTGTAGTTAAAAAAGATAGCCAGGCGCGCTTAAATTTTATCCACCCCAAACTAGGATAGCTTAATGTTTCATCACACCGCACAACTCGAAGCAGGACAAATTTATCAGTATTTGGTTGGCGCTGTTCTACCGCGACCCATTGCATGGGTTAGCACCCTTAATGCCGAAGGAATTGCCAATCTTGCCCCCTATTCATTTTTTACCGTTGCCAGCGTCAATCCGCCGATTCTGGCAATCAGCCATATTGCACCACGCCAAAACCACGCCAAAGACACCCTGGCCAATCTACAAGCCCATCCAGAATGCGTGGTCAATATTGTCAGCGCAGACCTCGCTGAGCAGATGAATGCCACCTGTGCCAATCTAGCCAATGACATCAATGAATTTGAAATCGCGCAGGTCACAGCCATCGCCAGCCAGCAAGTTCGTCCACCCAGTGTCGCTGCCGCTAAGGTTCGCTATGAGTGCCGTTTAAACAGCATTCAAACTCTGTCCAATGCACCAGCTGGGGGCAGCTTAATCTTACTAGATGTCGTCGGCATTTATTTAGCTGAAGAAGTGATCAACCAGGAGGGCAAGATTGATGGCACACGACTCGATGCCATCGGCAAATTAGGCGGTGACGATTACAGCTATACCCGTGACACCTTTGCGATGCCACGGCCTTAGAACAAACGTCAGCTATACAACTATTGCCGCACTAAACGCGGCATCACCGCTTCACTTTGAAAGTTACTACGAAACGGATTAATATCCAAGCCGCCACGACGGACATAACGTGCGTAGACTGTTAAGGCATCTGGCTGGCACTGACGTTGAATGTCACAAAACATCCGCTCCACACATTGCTCATGAAACTCATTATGATCGCGAAACGAAATAATGTAGCGTAACAAGCCCGCACGATCGATCTTTGGACCGCGATATCGAATCACTACCGTACCCCAATCAGGCTGACCGGTGACCAAGCAATTGGATTTTAGCAAATGGCTGTAAAAAGCTTCTTCAGCATATTGATTCCCAGCATGCAAAAAATCAGGATTGACTTGGTAGGTGTCGATGTCCAAATCCTGAAAATCTAAACACTCCGCCCGATCAATATCAGACACCAAGCAGGGCTCTTGATTAAGGCTAGATAAATGCACCTTGATCTTGCCACCGGCCGCCGCCGATAAATCCTGCTCCATAATACGGGCCACCGCAGCTTGACTATCAAAACGACTGGCATTAAACGAGTTAAGGTATAACTTGAACGACTTGGATTCAATAATATTCGGAGTATCAGCACGTAAAGTAAACTGGCCTATAGCGACCATCGGCTTCCCTTTTGGGTTAAGCCAAGAAATTTCGTAAGCATTCCACACGTCAACACCGGTAAAGGGCAGCTTTTGGGCGCTAATATGCAGCTCATCACGCTTAGTTTGACGCGGAATAGGAAACAATAAACCGGCATCATAGTGCTGCGGATAAGCCGTTGCTTTACCCAACTGACTCGCGGCCACATCCCCTACTAATCCATTCGCATCACTCATAGCTTGCGCTCCATAATAAAACTGTCATTATTTTACCATTTCAGATTGCGTAAGATAACGCGGTTTAGGTACAAAGGATTTTATTCATGTTAGCGACATTGTTTTTAGGCATTTTAGTCACATTCGGCAGCCTAGCGGCGCTGTGGATTGGCTTTATTCAAGCGCGGAAATATCCAAGGTTTGAAAAACTCAATAGCCGCAAAGCCAATCAACGCATGGTGCAGTTGACCATGTTGTTCTATGCGCTTGGGCTCGTGTTCACGATTTGGTTAATGCTGCGGTAATGATTGATAACACCATGCAAAAAGCAAATTTGAAACCTTCTAAAACAAAACTCCCCTGAATTGGGGCAATTTGCTTGTTATAGGTAAGAAATGTTAAGCCGGTTATGTATTCGGTTTGTCGTGTTGTTTTAGATAATCCATTAAGTCTTTTACCGACACGCTCGCTTCTTCAGCGGCCTCTTTTACTGAAAGGTTAAAACGACGGACCATTTTTAAAGCCATTTCAAGTTTACCTTCTAGTTTACCCTCAAGCTTGCCTTCGAGCTTACCTTCCTGCATCGCTAAACGCTGTATCGTATTCATGTAGGCCATTTGCTGTTCCTCCTCAATCTGGTGAACGACATCCTTAAATTCATATTCCAAATTATGCGGCAACCCAATCATCCAGTCAATTAAATCAAACAACACCAATATTTGCTTTTTGCCATAACCGCGTTGATAAAGCAGACGGACTAATTGGGTTTTAGAATGCAACCGCTCCCTAGAGTCTTTAATTAACTTGGCATCGAGTTGTGCAACGACGATCAAGCCGAACACATTATCACCGCTTAACAAAGTTTCACGTTGTGGTTGCAAGTCGAGTAGCTTAACCATCGGAAACCTCATGGTGAGTTCGAAGCCCAGTTGTGCGTAATAATAGGTGTCGGGTTTAAAGGTTCTACTGGTGTCACTTAAAATCGCCAAACTGATCACATCCTTTCTGTAGCGGTTGCGAATCAGGCTATTGTAATGAAACATTCGTTGGGCAAATGCGGCTTCAGGCTCACCCTGTACTTCAATATGAATCAACAGCCAAGCCTCTTCGCCACTAAGTAATTTGACCTTAATCAGCTTGTCTGCATAGGTGCGACCCCGCTCTGCTTTAGCAAGAATTTTCTGCAACTCTTTATCTAAAAACGTAAAAGGCTGCGTCCAATCTATTGCTTGGTAAACCTCTAAAAACAATAAGTGCATCGCCTCTTTAAAGTAATGCTCAAGCGCTTCTTTCCAAGGACTGTCATGATCTTGCTTTTCGGGGTTGGAATGAATAACGCGTTTACTCATAACGACATCCTATTAAATAAAAATAGGCATTATTGTAACTGTTTTCAACACAAAAAAATCGAGCGCGGGGCGTGTTTACGATTTGGTTAATGCTGCGATAATGACTGATGATGGAAGAGGCAAAAAGGGAACAACTTAGGCGGTGTGTATCAATATAGTTTGTTCAATTTACAATTATCCCCAATCCTGACATAGTGTTACGTAATAACGTACGTCATAAAGGAGACATCACGTCAACACTCAATAGCACCCAAGCGCGTGCAAATTTTTATGGCTTACTCGCTCAAGTTAATGAATCACATGAACCGATCACGATTACCGGTAAAAAAGGCAACGCCGTATTAATTGCTGAAGAAAACTGGCAAGCCATTAATGAAACCCTGTATTTACTGTCGATCCGAGGTTTACGCGAATCGGTTGTC
The DNA here is from genome assembly GCF_900112445.1 of Thiomicrospira sp. ALE5. GTDB lineage: Bacteria > Pseudomonadota > Gammaproteobacteria > Thiomicrospirales > Thiomicrospiraceae > Thiomicrospira. The sequence goes on from NZ_FOYY01000003.1 coordinate 1,279,137, forward strand.
AAGGGGTTGAATACCCCGCTAGATGAATGCAGCACCGAGTTAAACTGGTAACCTTATGGCTTGGCAACGGGTCTATACCAAACAAGCACAAAAAGATGCCAAAAAACTGGCCGGCAGCGGTTTAAAAAAACAAGCCATTCATCGCCTTGGCGCAGTAATTCATTATTCAGGCAAAACATACTGTAAAAGCTCGAGCCAGTTGCAGCGATAGCGAATTTACACTTACGTCTTGCAGGTTACCACGCGCGCTTCACTGCTTCTTGATATTGTGCTGGGGTGAGCAGGTCTTTAATCTGATTAAAAACCCGAATATCTTCTTCGGCTAGGCGGCGCTTCATGGCTTGCAGTTCGTCTAATCGGCTGGCTAATTGCTCTGGGGTTTGGCCGTTTTGCACAAAGTCCTCGACAATTTTGGTTTCAAAAGCCTTGATTTCATCACGCATGGGCAACACATTTTTCGGCACATAATCGGTGACCTGTTTAAGCTGCTTGCGTTGCTCAGGGCTCAAGGCTAAATCACCTTCCAGCGCCATAATAAAACGCGGCATACTGCGTGGGCGCAATTCATACGAAATCAATGAATAGCTGTTTTTGCACAAGCCATTTGCCTGTGCCACCCCTTGCGTAGGCGTTTGAGCCTGAACAGCGGAAAATGCCAGCATACCGGCGATCACCAGGCCTGGTATAGATTGAAAAAACGAGGATGAATTTAAGGGTTGATGATTCATAGTATTGTCCATAAATAAAAGCCGAAGTACCTACTCTAGTAACCTCGGCTTGACGTCATAAATTTAATTAAAAGTCGTAACGAACAGATACGCGGAAATCTCTACCCGGTTCTTCCGTTGCAAAACCATCCTGCTCAAGCGTGTTGTGGTTAATGTATTTCTCATCAAGCAGGTTATTCACTGCAAAACTGAATGATAAATTACGCGCGGCTTCCCACTTCGCTTGAACATCATGCAACACATAACCGGGACGCTTCATTCTACCATCAGGCACCTTGTTAAGTGCTTCAACAGACGTTAGGGTGTAACCCAGTGACAAATCATTGCTCACTTTAAAAGTGTTATCCCAAATCAATGTGTCGCTTGTTGGCGCACCGGTTCTGGCTGCGAAATGCATCTGCTCAGGTAGATTAGAAATATCCGTATGAGTATAGGATAGGCGTGAGTCTAGACGCGCACTTTTCCAACCGGCTTTGAGTGTGTAGCCCTGAACCTCATAGGTTTTGTCGTAATTATAAATACGATCAACCTGTCGTCCACCCATTCCGCCACCTCCGGCTTTGTGACGATATAAAATCATGTCATCGATTTCAGTTTGGAACAGGGTTAAATCGGTATGCCACGCACCTCCCATAAATTGGCTATGGCGTTGGTCATAACGTAAACCCAGTTCATAATGGCGCGCCGTTTCTGCCTTGGCGCTTATATCTGCGCCCTCTTCTACAGCACGTGCAAAATGAATCGGAATATTGCCATAACCTCTTGCAGATTCACCATAACCTGCATAGCTTCTGATTTCATCAGTCCAAGCATAGCTAAGGCTTGCATTCAGTGAGGTTTCTGATCCTTTAACTGTTTTGCCAATATAACGTGAACTATAGTCATCAACACGCAAACCATAAGACAATAACCAGGCATCATGTGTCATACGGTTTTGTGCAAACAAACCCAGGTTTTGATAATGAATAACCTTTGAATTTGAACGCTGCCAACCGGATGTGGCATTAGTAAATGCCCCGCCCACCTCATCATAATAGTCCGCACCGGCAGTCAGTTTATTTTCAAAACCCAGTGCACTAAACGCCCAAGTATTAGCAAGCTTACCGCCTTGAATACCACTAGTGAATCGATTTCCACCGCCAGCCTTCCACTCAGTATCATTCACATAAAAATTAGTTTCTAAATCAATAGCATCAGAAACAGGATTCCAACGGTGATTTAAAGTTATAGTTTCTCTTGCTACCGTTTGATCAACCGGTGGCATTCTATTTCTTCCCTCCCATACGCCCGGGTGATAAGGGTAATCACCGCGCTGTTGATAACTCAAACCTTCAGAAGTGTTTTTTTCATAACCCACTCGCAAAGTTTGATCACGCCAATCAAACAAACTTAACTTCACCAGAAAATTTCGATCTTCATAACCTGAATATGGGATTTTATCTCCGCCACCTATCCGCGTGTTTTCAGCGTCCGTTCCGCCGTAATACACCATGACCCCAAAGCCATCGGTGGGCTCTGCATACACAGCAGTATTAAAAGTTTTGCTTTCTGCCGCTGAACCATAACCCGCTTTTACAAATGCACCTATAGCTTGACCCGGTGCCAATAAATCCTGAGCGTCTACCGTTTCAAATCTAACCACACCGCCCAACGCACCCGGCCCGTCATCCGCTGCAACAAAACCAGGTTTAATTTCAACTCTTTTCAAAATCACAGGATCAATACCGGCAGCACCACCGCGATGATTATGTAGATTTTGTCCCTGCTGTGCGCCATCGACCGTCACCGATAGATTGCTTGATTCAACACCTCTTACATGTAAACGGCGCCCCTGTCTGTCACCGCCCCCCACAGTCACATCCGATTCACCTCGAAAAACATCTCTTAGTTCATTTGCTTGGGTACGCTCGATCCGCTCGAGGATGGCATCAGAATCTGTTAAGTCTTTTACTACACTTACCTGCGGCAAACTTTGAGAGACATTTTCCGATTCAGCAGCATTAACAAAATTAGAAAACGAGCCTGCCATCAATAGACCAGCGGTAATGGGTGATAATTTAAAGCGCATTGCACACAACTCCAATAGTGTTCTGAATATTTTGCTGGCTATTCAAAAAGAAATTGGCAGGCTAGTAGGTTCATTAAGAATAGTTATTATAATTAATAAAAGACTAAATGCAAATAATTATTAAAACTAATACTTTTACAAAAAAACCGAGCGCGGGGCTCGGTCAAAGATCTTTAGCGGTCATGACTAAAGACGGAGGATACAACACAATGAAAAAGAAACACACCTGCAAATTAGTGGCTATGGGTTGTCGCCAAACGCTGTAGGTATTGATTGATCAGATACATGGCTTCACCGGTTTCACCTTTGAAGGCCACCAATTTCACCTGATCCAAAATACCACGGAACAAGACTTCTTCTTCGCGCTGTTCCGCAATAAAAAATTGCAGCATATTAAAGGTGTTGAAATCTTTGAAATCCAACGCCATTTCAGCCATCGCATTAATTAACGCGGTCACTTTAAGCTCATGCTCAAAGGCTTTGTTAATCACATCCACCAGGTTTTTAAACTCGGTCGGTGGCGCAGCCACTGCACCGACCGTGACCGGGGCATCACACTCGATTAAGTAATCAATAAACTTGTCACGATGCGAAAGCTCTTCCGGCACGTGTTGGCGGAAAAACGCCGCCGCACCTGACAGACCTTGTTCTTCACACCAGGCCGACATTTGCAGATACAGATTAGAGGCATACATCTCAGCCGTAATCTGCTCATTCAATTTTGCAATCATTTCTGGTTTTAACATAACGTTCTCCTTCATGAATAGGTATGGCAAAAAGCTCACTATTCATTATAGGTAAAAATAAGGTTGAGGGTCATCAAAGCGACCCCCAAAATATGTAAACCTTGTGGTTTAAAACTTGTAACGCGCACCTAACTCAAATGAACGCGATGGACCGGCATAAATACCTTGACGTAGGCCAGCGATATAACGCTCGTCGGTTAGGTTTTTGACTGCGCCAAACACGCTCAACTGTTTGTTAACCGTATAGTAAGCATTTAAGTCCATGGTGGTATAAGCATCCAATTTACCGCCCCAGATTCCTTCTATTCCTGTAGTGCCAGAACCACCAATTTCTTCTTGGTTATCACTGCTACCATACTGTTCACCGGTATGATGCACTGCTAACTCTGTTCTTAAACCACCGGTTTTATAACCCAGAATCAAATTAGCCATAATTTCTGGTGAATAACTAATGCGGTTACCTTTGTCGTCGCCCGCTTCAAATTTTGAAGTTGGAATATAGGTTAAATTGGTATCTATGCTAAACCCACCATCAAGCTTGATTCCAAATGCCGCTTCTAAACCTTGGTGAAGTGTTTTACCTGCATTTTCCTTATCCAGTGCAGGATCAGAGTTGCCGTCTACAACCTGATTAGAAAAGTCCATTTGGAACGCGGTTAACTCATAATACATTTGATTATTGGCACCACGTACACCCACTTCAATATTGGTTGAACGCTCGGCTTCTAGTTTCTGATCTACATCACCTGTTAAAGACGTACCGTTTTCAGCAGGTGAGAAGGCTTGATACACACCACCATACACTTGCACCATCGGATTTAACTGATAAGTTGCCCCTACACCCGGTAACACTTCCGTATTGGAGGTTGACGTTGTTTTGTTATTGTCCGTTAACACAACCCGTTTTTGCTGATAACTTTCAACACGTAAACCGGGGGTTACCGCAAGCTTGTCATTAATTATAAATTTATTTTGACCATAAACAGCATAGCTATTCGCTGAATCTTGACGATGACGATCATTATTACCGGTTCTATCTTGACTACGGGTGGCACGAATACGCGTGTCGTTAGATTCTTCGGTAAATACGCGTAAACCAAATTCACTTTCGTTCTGCATACCAAACGCGTTGTAGTCTAGGTTTAACCGGGTATCCAAACCAATGCGTTCGAAAGAACGGTTGTTACCGGTTACACTATTTGTGTATAACCAGCGACCGGCATTGGCTGAAGAAACAGATTCTTTTATATCTTTACCATCTGAGTCTTGGCCTACGACTTCTGTTTCTGCACTATAACGCCAATAATCACGGCTAACATCACTCCAATAAACAAGCGTACGTAACTTAGCATTATCATTCAACTGAATTTCGTGGTTAATATCAAAGGCTTTACGTTCTTGCAAATACCAATCGTCCGGTGCCGGGTTATAGGTTTTGCCCGCTTTATAGTCATCCAGCAATAAACCGCGATACGAAATATTAGCGTCATTGGCAGTATGTGAGAACTTGAAACCTAGCATTTGATTGTCACCAATCGCCATACCTGCCTTGATCATGATATCTTCCATTTCATAACCCTTGCCCATAAAGCCGTCACTTTGCGCTTTAGTAGCCACTATACCCGCAAAAGCGTCCCCTGAAGGCGAGCTCCCCCCCGCCTCTAACGTCACTTCTTTCATATTATGAGAACCCACACGGCCTGATAGCGAAACACCATCATCTGGTGTTTTAGTTTTATAGTTAATCACACCGCCAATAGTGCTCGGACCATAACGTAATGACGCCGCACCTTTAACGACTTCAATACTTTCCATTCGCTGAATGCGAGGGTTGTAATAACGACCATTACCAATAAATAAACCTGGCGCGACGGGGACACCATCTTCAAGAATCAACGATTTCTGCTCCGCAGAACTTAAACCACGCATACCGATATTGGCAACAACCGCTGTTTCTTCTTCGCCTTTGATATTAATACCTGGCACACGACGCAAAGCATCTTCAGTAGATAAGGGTTGTTGTAACTGCAAATCTTCTTTAGTCACAATGGCTACCGAACCCGGTTGCTTAGTAACGGCATCTTCACCTTGTCCTACCACATCAATACGCGGCAGTTGTTTAGTGTCGGCTAATACCGGTGCGGCCATCGCCGCGGCCATACTGATTACTAGGGTTTTTAGAGCGAGTTTTGGTGTAGACATAATAACTATCGTTCCTTTGTTATTGACCTGGCTTGCAATCGCTGGCGGGGGTCTCGTTCTTAGTTAGTTTTAAATGGTTGTTAAAGGTTAATTGGCGTAAATGCCGGCCCAATGAACCGTGTGCGTGGTTGCGCAACCTTGGCCTTTTGAGCAGGTGTCGCGCGACGGACAGACTCGACAGAGTTGTTGAACACAAGTTTCTAAGCAGAGGCGTTGCACCTGATCACGACTTGCGACGTCTAGACAATCCACATCAGCGGCACACAACACACCCAGCCGAAATAGTTCGGCCAATTTTGCTTCGGAGAGGGCAAGGTGAATCTGCGGTGTATGAGTTGACTGCTTCTGGGTTGGCTGTGTCATGGCTAGTCCCTACTTGGTTAAGATCAGTTTGTTTTCTTTGGTTAAACGCAACACATATTGATGCAGGCCATGCTGAATGGTAATCAGCTTTTGGCCGGCTAATAACGCCTGACTATCAATACTGCGTATAGGTTGTTCAGCTTTATTGTGTGGCAAGGTATTCACAGGTTAATCCAATATCAAGCAATTAATAAAATGTAAATAATAATAAATCTCAGTTTTGTTACACTATGTTAATGAATCATTTTTACTATGTCAAATAAAAATTAATGCTATTTGAAACAAAAACCTATTACCACAAAATTTTTAGGGTAATAAGTTTTAAGAAAGGATAGAGGATTTGATTAATACTGCGCAGAATAAGGGAGTTGCGCTAAGGCCTGTTTGTAAATTAGCGCAGCTTGCGTGTCTTCACCCTCTGCCTCATAGCAGTGTGCAAGAGCGTGATAAGTCTCGAGTTCTGGCTGCAAGGCAAGACTTTGATTCAAGAAATGATGTGCCTGTCCCCAAAGCTGACTTTGGCAGGCCAAACGTCCAAGTGTTAGTAACAGCACGGCACTTTCAGGATGGTTAGCCAACCAACCCTGCGCACGTTTAAATCGGTCAAAGGCGGGGCCAAACTCAATGCGTCCATACCAATAGACCAGCGACTCATCCCATTGTTTTTTTAAGGCTTTTTCAATTAAGCCTGCTAAGTCATGTTGCTGACGAAAATCCAGTGATTTTTTGACATATTCTGTTAGTACCACAGGCTGAAGCTGCGTACGCTTGGCTAAGCTTGTCCAGAGCTGATCCAGCTGTTCGTAAGTATCGGCTTGTTGAATTTGTAATAACAACAATCCCTGCTCAGCCGCATACATCTGTTGCCGCGATAAACCGGCATATTTTTTATACAGCGGCCAATACTTAAGCATCAAGCCTACACGTTGGTGCGTTGCCAGCAACTGCCAATAGTCCTGTAACACTACCGGATGCTTGGGGTGCAAGCGCTGTAGTTCTGCCAATATGACCAATGCAGTTTCTGGCTGTTGTGACGCAAGCAACCGAGCTTCCACCAAACCTATGGTGATGTCTTCATCTGGGTATCGTTGGCGCGCCTGCTGCAAATACTGGTCACGACGGGCTGTTGCTTGCTGTGCGTCCGCCATTTTAGCGGCCGCTAAATAATGCATCACGCCATTATCAGATAGCTTGGCCGTGGCTATTAGTTGTTTTTCAGCTTGTGCCCAGTCTGCCAACTCCTGGGCGACTAGACCTTTTGATAGACTAGATTGAGCCTGTTGATAGCGTTTTAGTTGCCGCCGTTTGTGCCAAACTGTTGGCAAGTTCCAGATACCGACCCAAAGACGTACCAGCCAGTAAAACAGAACGAGCCCTATAACAAATAGCGCCAAAATCAACCCTAGGCTTGTGGTCAACTCCCATTGTTCCCACCGCAATACCACTTCGCCTAAATTGAGTACGGCCAAACTTGCCAATGCAATACCAACGATAAAAAACACACCCCAGGAAATCAACAATTTCATGGTGTCACTCCCTGTTCATCAGAAGCATTTTCGTCCTTATCCTGCTCGATTTTTTTAAGTGTAAATAGGCTATTAAAACGGCTTAACAAGCCTTCAAAGGTTGGCGTAAGTTCGGTCACAATGTCTTCAACCTCAGGCGCTAATTTTGCTAACCAATCGGCCTGCCATTGCGCTTGTTCGTTAGCCAGTTCAGCTAGGCGCTGTTGAAACGTCTCTAGCTGCTCAGCTAACTCGGCTTGGCCAGCCTGCCACTGTGGATCATTAGTTAATTTTTGCAGGCCGCTTAACGCCTGATCCGCTTGACGTTGTACATTTTGAATCTCAGCACGCAACTGGTCTAGTCCCTGGTCTAGTTGCTGTTGTGCTTCCGCTAACTCATTATTGAGATGACCCAAAGCTGCTTGCATCTCCGCTTGAACTGCTTCGGTTTCTGGTGGAACTGGGGCTGCTGGCGCTTGATTATTAAGCGAACTGTCTGGTAAGGCATGCGATAAATGATCAGTTTGTTCACTCAGTTTTGCCAGTTGCGTTGCATGTTCACTGAGCAATGCTTGCATTTCTGTCAACTGCCCTTCTAAGGTTTCATAGTCACGTAAAAACGAACGTGCGCCTCCTTGGAAAGATTGCTGCCAATTTTCTAGCACCGTTATTTTTTGTTGCTGATAAGCAATTTTTTGCAGCAACGGTGCCATTTGCTGCTCAAGTTGCTGTTCCACAAGCGCATCTGCAGCCAATCCCGCGTGCGCCATTTCATAAAGCGCAGCCGTACGCTGCTCTAATGCAACCCAACTAGTCGCACCTAATAAAACGCCAATCATAGCCAGCATGGCTAACCAAGGCTGCTTGGTATTGCGTAACAAGGCTTTAGCCTTTGTTTGGCGACGCGCAGACTCTTTGGATTTGCTGGTATCAGCAGCCGAATCCGTTTCTACAAATTCACCCTTAACCACATGGTGCTCTGCTTTCGGTGTAATCGGTTCATTCATTGCTTATTTCTCCTGGTCAAACCTGGCATCGACCAATTGTGCTAGTGTATTAAGAATACTTGATTGTGATGCATTTTCACAAATTAGCTGTTGTCCTTGAAAACCCAGCGCTTGCAGACAATCACTTATGCTAGGTGTTAATGCAATCACACCCATATTTCGCGGCAGGCTCTGAGCCTGCATACACCAGGCCTGGTAATGTTGCCACCATATCTGGGCATTTTCTTGGCTTGTTAACAGCGCCCAGGGTGAAATAGGACGTGAATCTGTTGTGCTAAGCCCCAAAGGGCTTAACCAGTTTTGCCAAGATTTATAATTTAAAGGCAAGGCTTCACGACGATAGACCGGACAAAAATGAACTTCAGCTCCCTGCAAAATCAACTGTTCCGCCAACCAATCACGCCCAACTTCACCCCTTACAATCACGACTCGCTTACCCGCTACCTGATTAAAAATAGGTAAAGCCAGCATCCCCTCACTATCAAAACGTTCCGGCATGGGTTGCAACCCCGCCCACCCTAGGTCAGCCAGTGCTTGCCATGTGGCTTTACCTACGGCTACCAACGCGACACCTTCTCTAGGCGGGGCGGGTAGCTTATATTGTTGCAAGGCTTGGTTAAAAAATGCCACCGCATTGGCACTCACAAACACCCAAATATCCGCATCTAAACAGCTCGATGGCAAGTTGGTGTCCCGATTAAAAGACCGAGAAACCAATTTTTGTAATGGTGCCTCAACCACCCGCACTTGCGATGACCAGGCCTGCTTAATTGCTTGTGTCAATACCTGAGGATGTGGACGGGTATTGAGTAAAGAAATCATCGTATCTGCCAAGATTTAAAGCGAACTTATTCAGGTTGATACAATTTGGCTAAAATCTCTTTAGCACCTGCATCTAACAAGGCTTGACCAATTAATCGACCCAAGCCCTCTGCCTGCGAAGCCGGCGCACGTCCTTCCATCTTGATCATTCTGGAACCATCCGGTTCAGCGACCAAACCCCGCAACCAAACTTGGTCATTCTCAAGCAAGGCAAAACCACCAATGGGGACCTGACAACCACCATCTAAACATCGGTTCATCGCGCGCTCGGCCTTGACGACTATTTCTGTAGCTGGATCATTTAACACCGCAATTAAATCCTGTGTTTCAGTGTCACCAGCAAGGGTTTCAATACCGAGTGCACCCTGAGCGACAGCAGGTAAAATCTGTTCAGGTTGCATCTTACAACGAATGCGCTCATTAAGCTCTAAGCGTTCCAGTCCAGAGGTAGCCAACACAATGGCATCATATTCGCCAGCATCTAATTTACCCAAACGGGTGCCGACATTACCACGCAAAAAGCGAATGTCTAAATCCGGACGCAAGGCTTGAAACTGTGCCTGGCGTCGCAAACTCGACGTGCCTAAAATAGCGCCCTGTGGCAGCTCATCTAAACTGGCATACTTATTGGAAACAAACGCATCGGATGGATCATGCCGCGCCATAATCACACTCAAATCAAACCCATCAGGCAATACCATCGGTACATCTTTCATCGAATGTACCGCCAAATCAGCATAACCAGCTAACATTTGCTCTTCTAGCTCTTTGGTAAATAAGCCTTTACCACCCACTTTCGCTAATGGCACATCTAAAATCTTATCACCGCGCGTACTCATTGGCACTAGCGTCACCGTTAAACCAGGGTGCGCTTTTTCTAATTCCGCTTTTACAAATTCGGCTTGCCATAAAGCGAGGGGACTTTTTCGGGTAGCAATACGCAACTGATCTTTCATGAACTATCCTTTTGTTTATTCGTACCATACATTTTACTCAAATAGTGCGCGCAAATTTCGTTAAAATAAAAACACAATAATAGGAGGACAAGAACATGTTTAAAAAATTAGTTGCTATGGCCTTAGCACTGGGGTTGTTAGCGGGTTGCAGCCAAAAAACGGAAGCCAGTCAATTAGTCGAAATGAATAACTTTCATTTTGTGGCACAGCAAGCACGTGCTAAAAACATTCCGATCATGATTATGTTTACGGCTTACCATTGCGAATTCTGCAGCCAAGTAGATGCGGCGGTACTTTCACCGATGGTTCGCGGCGGCATGTATGATGGACACGCAATGTATATGCGCAAAGTCAGTACTGACCACAGCCGCGATATTGTGTTCTCCCCAGAGGAACGCCTATCTAAATTTGATTTTGCTCGCATGTACCGCGCTGATATCACGCCCACAGTGATATTTGTTGATTGGCGCGGGCTGCCTGTTGCAGAACCCCTTGTTGGCAGTAAAGATGTGCAACTTTATGCTGCCATGATTCATCAGCGCTTAAATGTCGCCTATGAACGAATGGGCAATCCCATGCGCCTACCTGCAAATCCAGAAGACATGCGCCGTCCCTAATTCAAACTAACATTGAGAAGTTATGAGCCACAACATCAATCAAGAAAAATTATCGAGCGGTCGCTTTACTGAGGCGACCGATGCATTCGTAGAAGAGTTTACGGCCTCCATCCAATTTGACCAACGCATGTATCGCCAAGACATACAGGGTTCAATCGCACATGCCAGAATGCTATACAAAATTGGCGTCCTCGATTCAAAAGAGGAAGATGCCATTATTAAAGGCCTTGAACATATTTTGAGTGAAATCGAAAACGATCAAATGCATTGGTCGATTAAGCAAGAAGATATTCACATGAATATCGAATCGCGCTTAACCCAAATGATTGGCGTGACCGGAAAAAAACTGCATACCGGGCGCTCGCGTAATGATCAGGTCGCCACCGATATTCGGTTATATGTGCGTGACCAGATTGATCTAATTCAACAGGATCTGCGTCGTTTACAAGCCGGTTTAGTTGAGTTAGCTGAACGCGAGGCTGATACCATTATGCCCGGCTTTACCCACCTGCAAACGGCTCAACCCGTCACCTTTGGTCATCACATGCTAGCTTGGTATGAAATGCTGGTACGTGACGAAGAACGCTTGCTCGATTGTCGCAAACGAGTAAACAGCTTGCCATTGGGTTCCGCTGCGCTAGCTGGCACCACCTACCCCATCGATCGTGAATATACCGCAGCGTTACTCGGTTTTGATCGCGTATGTCAAAATTCGTTGGATGGCGTGTCTGACCGTGATTTTGCTATTGAGTTTACAAGCTGGGCCGGCATCTTTATGATGCATTTAACCCGCTTTTCTGAAGAACTTATTCTTTGGTCATCGGCACAGTTTCAGTTTATTGATTTACCGGATCGTTTTTGCACCGGTTCGTCAATTATGCCGCAAAAGAAAAACCCCGACGTACCTGAGCTAGTGCGGGGCAAATCCGGTCGCGTCTATGGCCACCTGGTCAGCTTATTAACCCTAATGAAATCTCAACCTTTGGCGTATAACAAAGACAACCAAGAAGACAAGGAGCCCTTGTTCGACACAATCGACACGGTTCGGGGGTGTTTACGCGCATTTGGTGACATGATGCCGGCATTAGAGGTCAAGCATGACAACACCTATACTGCCGCGCGTAATGGTTTTGCTACCGCAACGGATTTGGCCGATTATCTGGTATGTAAAGGCCTTGCCTTCCGTGATGCGCATGAAGCGGTTGGCCTAGCGGTTGCTCACGGCGTTAAAACCAATCAAGACTTAGCAGATATGTCTTTGGCAACATTACAAGGCTTTTGTGAAGTCATTGAACAGGATGTATACGACGTATTAACCTTGGAAGGTTCGGTTAACGCTCGTAACCATTTAGGTGGTACGGCGCCGGCACAAGTACGGTACCAAGTATCCCAAGCCAGAGCACGTTTAGCGTCTTAATTAAAAATTACTGAAATTTAAGCCTAACCCCCGACGTTTTAAAAACCTTAAAACGTCGGGGGTACCGCATCCAGTTCACTTTGATTATCTGCTTTAGCAGATGTTTTTTGGGCTTCATTAAATAGCTGCATCGCCAATAACAAATGATTAGCGAGTCCGCGCCAATACATCTCATCATTCATAATAGATGTTGCAATATAAGCACTCAACGCTCTTTGACGAATATCTTGATCTAGCCCCGCTTGCACTTGACGACTGGTGTCATCAATTTGCTGTTGCCAATGACTAAAAAACGCCGCCATTTGATCACTAGGTAGCGGCTTATCAGCCTGCATGTGTCGGCGCAAAGCACGCAAGAGTTTGGCTAGGGCAATACGCATCATGTCATATTTTTGGCGCACCGCTGCCTGATCACTGACGCCATAACGCACTAAGTTTTTATGCATGTGCTTAATGGCTTTCACTGCTTGTACCGAATTTAAACTAGCACGACGCAACTGATAAAGGTTCTCGGTCACTGATTCCGGTAAACCTTGCTGTTGTGCTTGACCAATAAATTCGACAATCGCATTATGCAGGTTTTTAACTTTTTGCTCATAATCGCCATCCAAATCTAACGGCATAAAGCGACGGGTATTTTGCACCGCTGTCGTTAAGGATTCCTCTGATTCAATGACCGAACGGCGCAAGCCAATCCCTTGTGCAATCAAGCCATAACTATTATCAAATAAATGCCCCACTTCAAGCGCCACCGCTTGGCGTGCGGTATCACCACTACTTATAGCAGAAGCAAGTACGAAGCGTGGCTGTTCGCGGGCTACCTGCTTTTCACTGACCCAACACGTTAATCCATCGGCTAAATTTGGCACAAAAGGCCATAGCAACAGCACGCCGGTTAAATTAAACAGCGTGTGAAACAACGCCAGTTTTAATAAATAATTATCTGGAGCAATACCCAGCAGGCCTGCTAATCCATCCACCAACCAAACAAAGACATTAATGAACACAATCGCAATAAGTGCGGTGCCAATATTAAAAACAACGTGAGACCAAGCCAAACGTTTACCCCAGGCATTGGCCGCCATCGCCCCAATCACAATAGTAATCGTACTGCCTAAATTGGCACCTATCGCCAGAGCCAAGGCATTTTCATAGCTCACTTGACCGGTGGCCAGCGCTGAAATAATGATCAATAAACTGGCATGACTCGATTGCATAATGGTGGTGATAATCATGCCAATCAGCGTAAACACCAACACACCTAACAAGCCGGTCATCGCATAGGCACTGAGATCAAAGGTACCTTGCAGGCTTTCAAAGCCGAGCTTCATGTAATGAATGCCTAAAAATAAAAAGGCAATCCCTAATAAAATTGCCCCTAAGCCGCGCAGTTTTTGACCTTTTTGTAATTGCAGCAGCACGCCAATCACTAATAAAGGCAGTGCATAGGCCGCAATATCAACTTTGAGTCCAAACCCCGCCATCAACCAGGCACCCGTAGTGGTGCCTAAGTTCGCACCCATAATAATACCGATGCCAGCGGCCAAGGTAATCATTTGCGCACTCACAAACGACACAGTAATCAAGGACACTAGACTGCTCGATTGCATTAGCGTGGTACTTGCCAAACCAAACGCCACACTTTGCGATTGACGCGCGGTCGATACCTTTAAAATCCGCTCTAAAATGCCACCGCTTAACGCCTTAAAACCATTTTCTAATAGCGTCATTCCAAATAAAAACAGCGCGACGCCCGCTGCGACTTGGGTAAAGTCCTGGCTCCATATCATTAAGCTAAACAAGCTCAAAATAAGCGTAATCAGCAAAATTTGTTGAATTGATAGCCTGGTCATTATTCCACTCATTGTTCAGCGACCCATTGATCCAAGATTTGATAGGCAATTTTACCTGAGCCGAGTAGCGGAATCTGCTCGCGCCAATAAATCATTTTTGGCCAAGCCAATTCATTAATGCCTGCTTGCGCAAGTGCCTGTTGCACCTGCCCCAAACTCAAATGCGCATCGCTGGACACCAACACCACCTTCTCACCTTTTTTAGCATCACTCACTCTGACGGCGACCACCAGCTTATCCTCGGCTAACAAGGGCGTAAGCGCTTGCTCTATCGCCACCAGCGATACCATTTCACCGGCAATTTTGGCAAAGCGTTTTGCACGCCCTAATAACCAAATAAAGCCCTGCTGATCAATGCGCGCCAAATCGCCGGTGTCATACCACCCATCCGGTGGCGCGACTAACTCACCTGGTGCCGTTTCAAACCAATAGCCCAACATGACATTCGGTCCTTTAATCCATAAGCGCCCGCCTTCAGCCAAGCCCTCTACCGGCTCTAAGCGACACACCAGGCCTGGTAATAAGCGTCCAACACTGCCATCTTGTCGGGCTTGCGGTGTATTAACTGCGACCACTGGCGAGGCTTCGGTCACGCCATAGCCTTCTAAAATGGTTTTACCAAACTTTTGCGCATAGATTGCACGCGTTTGCTGGCTTAGCGGCTCAGCCCCGGCCACGAGCACTTCAACCTGATTGAAATCATAGGGATCGGCTTTGCGCGCATAGCCTTTGTAAAAGGTATCGGTGGCAAAAAACACTCTGGCATTCGACTGATAAACCGCCTCAGGAATTTGATGATAGTGCAGCGGACTGGGATAGAGGGTCAATTTGGCACCCGCCAACACCGGCCATAGCAGGCCTGCTGTTAGGCCAAAACTATGAAAGGTGGGTAAGGCATTAAATACACCATCACCCGGCAATAACGCAAACTGACTGCCCACCTGTGCAATATTGGCCAATAGATTTTGATGCGATAACACCACCGCTTTTGGCGCGGCTTCCGATCCCGAGGTAAACAACACCACCGCCGGGTCGGTCGGTGCTTGCTGATAGCCAGGTAACTTGCGGCTTGGCACACCCAGCGCGCGCAACTTGTCTTTAAGACCAATGGTTTCGCGGATATCTTCTAAATAAATCCATTCGATATGGGCAGCAAGCGCCTGTTCAATCGCTTGCAGGCCTGCTAATTCAATAAACCGACGTGAAGTGAGTACCTGGGTCAATTGCGCTGTTTTACAAGCCGATATAAGCGCGGCTTCGCCAGCAGTAAAATTCAGCATTGCTGGTAACTTGGCCTGACTTTGGAGCGCCCAAAAGGTGACCAATACGCCGGCCGAATTCGGCAACATCACCCCGACAGTTGGATGCGGGTGGTTGGCGGCCACGCTTGAGTTTAAGCTGGCGGTTAATTTGACACCCAATACCCGTGCCGCCAAGCGCGCCTTTTTGTAGGTCAATTGGGTGCCTAACGCATCCTCCACACCCTGCCAACGTCCTACCGGCCATTGAGTCGTCACCGCATGATCAAACGCCTGCCACAAGCTCATGGGGTGCCAGCGCGCGTTAAAATGACTGGCTTGCAAACGCTGCATCATCACCTGCTGATAGGCTAGATGACGCGCACGTCCCTTAAGCTGTGGTTCAATCTGCAAGGGTTCCGCGGCACTTAAAGTTAAGGTAATGTGCGGTCGGCGTAATCGGCGCAGCCACCGCACTCGACCATCTAGGTAAGAGGCTTGACTCCACTGCGCGCCTTCAATATGCACTGCCAGTACTGCCGCACCGGTTTTATCCGCTACCAGGCCTGCACCAGAATAGACCTTCATTAAACCGCTCTGGGTGCTAATCCGCCCTTCCGGAAAGATCATCACCTGCTCACCCGCTTCGAGTGCTTTAATTAAATGCTTTGCTGCCATCGGACTATGTAAATCGGTCACCACATAACGCCCTAGACTCAACAGCCGCGTGCGCCACCAGCCCTGAGTATGACCGGCATCAATCATAAAGGTAGTCGGACCCGGAATAAACCCATCTATCAGCGGGCCATCTAACAAGGACACATGGTTGGCCACAATAAGTAACGGACGGTCTTTTGGCCGTTGTTCATAATGCTCAAGACCGCGCACCTCAACGCGATACCAGTGTTTAGCCCAAAACCTAATCACCCCACGGATGAGTTTAATCCACCAGGCCTGCTGCTGATCACTGTGATTATTCATATCTGTTCCTCATCATTTGCCCGCTGGATAAGCCAGGCTGTCTGACCAAATCGCCACGCCACCCATAGCGCCATTAGCATAATCATAACGGCAAGCAGGCCTGCTAGTTGTGGCCAAGTTAAACCGACACTATAACCCAACATCAAGGCTAGCGCTGAGGCGACCATCCAAAGCGCATTCATCACATTATTGAGCGCGAAGGCACGTGCTCTAGCCTGAGCCGGCACTTGTTTTTGTAATTGCGTATAGAGTGGCACACTATATAGCCCCCCTAATAACGCGATGATGGCTAAATCGACACTCACCCGCCAGGCCGTAAGATCACTAAAAAAGACACTTGGATATACGAGTGCTTGCGGCTCAGCTTGATAGCTTAACCAAGCTGCATCGGCCAAGACCAGTGCCATTAACCCCAACCACCAGGCCTGCTGACGCCAACTCAGCCAGCGCAGGCTAGCACGCAACCCAGCGCCGATACCAAAACAAAGCGCAAAGCCGGCAAGCCAGATAATCGCCACCTGCTCATTGCCGCCCAGACTTTGCACCCAGTGCGGCAACTGACTTAATAAAGTTGCGCCAATAAACCAAAACAAGGAAATAGCGATGACTAACCGCCCACGACCATCGCCCCAACCCTGCCACACCTGATGCATACTCGACCAGTAACCCAGCCCAACCTTCGGCGACAACAACCTTGATGAATCGGTTTGTGTCCGTGGCTGGACTAAAAAACTGGCGCCAACGCCCAGCAATGCAACAATAATGATCCCTACAGATAAAAGTAGCAAATTGTAGTCATTAAGTGCGCCCAAACCACCTAACAAGGTACCTAATAGAATTGCAATAAAGGTGGAACCGCTAAACCACGCATTAGCTTGCATCCACCGAGATGGCGCCACCCGTTCCGGAATAATGGCATATTTAATTGGCCCAAAAAACGCCGACTGCACCCCCAGTGCCGTCACCGCCACTAACAGCCAAAGCAGTTGTTGGCTAATCAGCGCCCAAGCTGCTAGTAATGCCAAGCCAATTTCTGCCAACTTGATCAGCCGAATTAAGCGTACCTTGTCATAATGATCGGCCAGCCGTCCTGCCCAGGGTGAAATCAGCATAAAGGGTAATATGAATAGACCGGCGGCGACACTTAACCAAAAACCGGCATCGGCCTCACTGACCAGTCGGTAACTAATCAGAATGGCCACCGCGTTTTTAACGAGATTATCATTGAATGCGCCCAAAAACTGCAGGCTGAAAAGTGAGAGGAAGGCTTTATTAAGTAAAGGCTTATCGGTTAAGCGCTTAAGCACGAGAAAGACTCAGAAGTAGCACGCGCACTGTGATGAAAATATCCATCGGATCGGAGCATAAACGAGTCTATCCCTCACTCATAATCCGTTTGCGCTCCATAATGGCTCGCTTGAGCACCGGAACAATCTTATACTCCATCTGGCTCAATGCTTTTTTTACGGTAATTTTTTCATTAAGCTTTAGATCTTCCTCTAACTCTTGCCTTTTAATTGAGGGCAAGTTTTTTAGAATTTTTTCTTTTACGCGGCCGCTGTTATCAATCCGTACTAAGATAATAACCTGCTTGGTTGTCAAGTCAGCCAACATCATTTGAACAGTCGCGTTTTCCATATCGACAATACGCAACGCAATTTTACGATAACCCGCTAAACTACGCTCTAATGACGCTTCATCTTCTGGCGTCAATTGCTTCACACGATAGTCCATTAGATCAACTAATTGTTTAACCGCATCCTGAGGCATTGAAATGATGACATGACCTAGTTCAACCAGTACCGACTTGTCATCTTTACGTTTTAGTTTAACGTCCAAAGTTCATGATTCCTATTTATAAATAAGCCGAATTATCATAAAAAAATTCAATTTCACCGTTGTCTTCTAACTCATAGATACGCTTGATAAACCGAAACAGGGCTTCTGTTTGCGCTTTTTCGGGGGGTAACGGTACACTTGACATATCTTGGCGCATTTGTGTTTCTGCAAAGGCGCCCATTTTTTCAAGTGCTTTATTTTTCAACGCGTTATCTTTTGTTAAACATAACCATACCCTTAAGTCTTCTCTACTCACGTTATCAAGAAGCTTAGACCAATCATTAGGAGCCAAGGCATCTAACTTTCTGGTCATCGCCAGATAGCTGTTGAACATAGCACTTGAATTATCAGCAGACGCTGAAGCGCCATATTTAAGGGTGATTCGTAACAAATGAGTGGTAAATCGATCCAAACGCACAATAGCGTTGCCCATTTGAACAAGCCACTCGTTGTCATTTACCTTTTGCATACCAACTTTCATCTTGTGTCCTGATTTTGAGTCATAATGACTTCAACCCGCCTATCCAAAAAATAATTGGCAAAATCGCCCTCTTCTGTAATCGGCATAGAATCGGCGCGTCCTTCAACTCGCAAAGATCTATTCTGGATAAAACCCTGATCAAGCAAAAACTCACCCACCGCAGCTGCACGTGACGCCGACAAGTCCCAGTTAGTTCGATATTGTTGACCCCCACTTAAAGGCACACGGTCAGTATGCCCTTGTACTAATAAATCAAGGTCATGATATTCACGTAAAAACGATAGGTTAAGCAACTGTCGCCTGAACTCTGGCATTAACTGTGCACGACCAGAAGGAAACAAGGCTTCGCCTTGAAAACTAAGCGCTATCGTTAAAGCATCTGGGTCAACATGGATCTCTACATTTTGTTCTTGCTCAAATTCCTGCTCAACCCGCTCAACTAACTCTTCAAACTGCTTACTTTGCTGGTTATCCTCTTCAACAATTGAATCGGGGTGCAGTTCAATCAAGGAAGTACCGTCAAACTCTAAAACACTGCTGCGCTGATCACCAAACACACTTTGCAATGACGCCGCAACCTGTTGAAACTTAAAATCGTCAATAGAACTCATCGCATAGAGTAATGCAAAAAAAGCCATCAGCAGACTCATCAAATCTGCAAAGGTTACCATCCAACCAGGCGCACCTTTTTTACATGGCTTAGCTGGAGGACACTTGTTCTCACTCACTCCGCCACCTCAGGCAACTTATAAAAATCGTGCGTTAAATAGGGTTTAACCATTTCACGCATAATCATTGGAGATTGAGAGTTTTTAATAGACAACAAGCAAATCGCAATAAGTTCTTGCTCGTGAACGGTAACCGATTGCCAAGACGCTATTTTTTCCGCCATCGGAATAAAAGCCGCATTGGCTAGAATCGCACCATACAGCGTGGTTAATAGCGCAACAGCCAAAGCCGGGCCGATCATTTCAGGGTCATCAAGGTTACCCATCATCAAAATCAGACCAATCACCGTACCAATCATACCGAATGCGGGGGCGGCATCCGCCAACGAATCAAGCACTGATTTACCACGTTGCGCCTGATTGATTAGGTTTTGAATCTCATCACTTAAATACTTTTCTACCGAGCGTGCATCAGGCGCGGCTAACATAAACGCTAACCCTTTATCATAAAACTCATTACCAGCAGATTCACCTTCTATAGAAATAAGGCCTTCGCGACGCGTCTTTTTTAAAAACTCTTCAGTCGTATCAACTAACTGAGCCAGGTCTGTAACCTCTTTTCGTCCTTTGGACGCAAGCATGGCCGTTTTAAAGCCCTTAACAAGATCTTTAGGCGGGAATTTAGCAATAGATGCACCGATGGTGCCGCCGATAACAATCAAAAAAGACTGGGCGTCAATAAAGGTGCCTAAACCTCCGCCCAATACCATTGCCAGAATGATAAAAATAAAAGAGAGGGTAATCCCGCCAAACATCAACATTGCTGAAATCTCACTTTAAACATTATGCAGCCTTTATACCAGAATGACGTAATAATGCATCAATCTGTGGTAACCGACCTCGAAAATTTTTAAATAATTGCATAGGGTCTACCGAACCACCCGCAGCTAATATCGTTGCTTTAAAACGCTGACCTGTTTCTGAGTTTAAAACCCCCGTTTCTTCAAATAAACTAAACGCATCAGCAGATAGCACTTCGGCCCATTTATAACTAAAATAACCTGCCGCGTAACCACCAGCAAAAATATGATTAAAACTGTGCGCAAACCGATGATATTTTGGTGGAAGAACCACCGCGACTTCATCACGTACTCGCTCCATCAACGTGACCACATCTTCAGGTGACTCTGGCGTGTATTCCAAGTGTAAAATAAAATCAAACAATGAAAATTCAACTTGCCGCAATAACATCATCGCAGACTGAAAATGACGAGAAGCTTGCAGTGCCTCTAACAAATCGTCCGGCAGGCGCTCATCTGTTTCATGATGTTTAGCAAATAAATCTAAACTTTCACGCTCCCAGCAAAAATTTTCCATAAATTGTGATGGTAATTCTACCGCATCCCAAGGCACGCCACTAATACCTGAAACATTCATCGCGTCGATTTCGGTAAGCATATGATGGAGGCCATGGCCAAACTCATGAAACAAAGTGGTGACTTCATTGTGCGTTAAACAGGCTTGCTGACCCTCGACTGGTGGTGAAAAGTTGCATACCAAATAAGCCACAGGAAGCACCAAATCAGTAGATGATTTGCGCCAACGACTGCTCACAACATCCATCCATGCACCACCGCGCTTGTTTTCTCGAGCATAGAGATCCAAATAAAAGCCAGCGATCTCTTGTCCATCTTCATTGCGAATGATGTAAAACCTGACGTCTGAATGCCAAACATCGACGCCTTCAACAGGCTCAATTTTAATGTTAAATAATCGCGTCACCAAATTAAACATACCTTGCAATGTATGCTCTACTTCAAAGTAAGATTTTAAAATCTCTTGAGACAGTGATAAGCGTTGCTCTTTAAATTTTTCACTCGCATAACTCATGTCCCAGGGTTCAAGTTGCGAAATGCCTAGGTTTGCTTTAGCAAATAGTTGTAACTCATCTAATTCCTGCGCCGCTTGTGGCTTAGCCTTAGTCGCTAAATCACGTAAAAAGGTCAACACTTGCTTGGGTGTACTCACCATCTTAGTCGCTAAAGAATAATCCGCATAACTGTTAAAACCTAAAAGCTGCGCTTTTTGATGCCGTAATGCCCTAATTTCGTCAATTAAATTGGCATTGTCAAACTCAGGAAAATCGCTTTGATCCGATGCCCGTGTGGCATAAGCATGGTAAAGCGTTTCACGTAAAGCGCGATTGTCTGCATAGGTCATCACCGCATGATAACTGGGAAAGTCCAGTGTCACTCGCCACCCTGTTAGCGCTTTTTGCTGGGCATATTGTGCTAATAAATTCATTGCCGACTCTGGCAAACCCGCCAGTTGACTGGGATCGGTGATATGCATCGACCAGGCCTGCGTGGCCTTTAAAACATGGCTACCGAACTGACTGGACAGCTTTGATAGTCGACTTGATATGTCCATGTATTCTTGTTGCGCAGCTTGCGGCAAGTTAATACCTGACAGACGGAAATCTCGTAATGCATTGTCAATTACTTTTTGTTGTGC
This sequence comes from Thiomicrospira sp. ALE5, assembly GCF_900112445.1. Lineage (GTDB taxonomy): Bacteria > Pseudomonadota > Gammaproteobacteria > Thiomicrospirales > Thiomicrospiraceae > Thiomicrospira. Next base: position 1,301,142 of record NZ_FOYY01000003.1, read on the forward strand.
AATAGAAAGCGTTGCATACTCTGGGCTCGCAGCCAGGGATTCAAAGCGACTAAAAATACCCGCGTTTTGACCCCACTCAGTAAAAAATTGCGTCACCGCGGCTAAACAACGTTCATAAACCTCATGCCACTCATCCGAATAACACACGGAATCTAGATGTCCTACAGGCCCCCATCGTTGCTCAAACCGGCGATAGATGACTTCAATAGGCTGGACTAGATTTTTCCAAGTAGCTGGCTCTGACTCACTCACAATTTTAGCTAGTTGCAGCCGACTATCAGCAATAAGTTTGTTGATATCCGTTTCGATAACCGTTATGTCTAGAGCAGAAAAGCTGGGTAAAGAATCAGCAACTGCGCAATTTTTCATAGCCACTCCATTAAGTATCATAATAATTATAACGGACGCCTAGGATATAACTTGATAGGCGGTTGATTAAATGTACCACAAAAGGTAAAAAATAATGAAGACTGCTGGATTTAAAGCTATCATTCAAACTTATTCAATTAATTTAAAGTATGAAACTTTGTTTAACTTTAAGAAGTCAAATCTAAGTAATCGCACTAACTGAAAAAAATGATAGCTACTTGACCATTAAGATAATTAATTTATGAACATTCGTTTACCAGCCATCAAAATTTTCTTCATTTTACTGCTGAGCCTCTCTTTCCAAGTTGTAGCATCAGAGCAGGCTGACAAGCCAACCCTTGTACTGGGAGTGCAAACTTTTACTGACAAAAGTGCCACACTTTATGAATGGACACCTATTGTTGACCATCTTAACCAACAACTACGTTCGGTAAAATTGGAACTTAAAGTATTCTTTTTAGAGGAGCTCAATCAAGCCGTTGCAAATAAGCAAGTTGACTTCATTCTGTCTAACCCTCAAGCCTACATTAACCTTGCTGTTACCCAAGGACTATCTAGCCCGCTCGCCAGTCTAATGAACCTAGTGGATAACCAACCCGTTCGCATGTTTGGCGGCATTATTGCAACACGACAAGACGCAAGCCATATCAATACTTTTAAAGATATTGGTCGTAAAAAAATTGCAGCACCCACTACAGAGGGCTTTGGTGGCTTTCTAATGCAAAAGCGCGAATTACGCAATCATGGTATCCACATTCACCCATCGCAGGTTAAGACAACGGGCTCGCAAGATCTAGCCATTTTTACACTACTCGAGGGTAATGCGGATATTGCGTTTGTCAGAACAGGTGTCATAGAGTCCTTGACCCAAGCAGGTAGGATTCCACCAGACAGTATCAAAGTTTTGGGACAGCAGCCTGGTCACACTTTTCCGCTTATCCTGTCTACCCAGCTTTACCCTGAATGGCCACTCAGTGCACTTGACCATGTAGATATGTTTTATGCATCCGAGGTAACAGCTAAGTTTTTAGCCATCCCTTACGGTCATTCAGCGCTTGAGCGCGCCAACATATATGGTTTTAGCATTCCAATTGATTATGAACAGATTAGACAGCTGATGATTGAATTAAATGTTCCCCCTTATGACAAAACGGGTACGGCTTTAATGACCCATATTATTAATCAGCATCGAATGACTATAAACATCGGTGTCTTTACACTGGTTTTATTTATTATTATGTTAGCTGTAATCTTATTTTTTAACTATCGACTAAAACGCAGTAATGATCAATTGATTGAGCGCGATGCCGATTTGCGCATCGCAGCCGTAGCCTTCGAAACCCAAAAAGCAATCATGATTACCGATAGATTTGAGCAAATTATCAGAGTGAACTATGCATTTTCAGAAATAACGGGCTTTAGCAGCGACGAAGTGATGGGAAAAACACCCAGCATACTTCGTTCAAGAAAACATAACAAGACCTTTTACGCAGATGTTTGGCCGCAGATTTTAACAGATGGAAGCTGGCAGGGTGAGGTTTGTAGCCAGCGTAAAAATGGTCAAGATTTTCCAACGTTTCAAGTGATAAATGCCATTAAAAACAATCAAAATGAGATCACACATTTTTTATTTGCATTTAACGACATCTCTGAACAAAAACGAACGGAACAAAGCTTTTTTGAATTGGCGTTTTATGACCCATTGACAGGCTTAGCTAACCGACGATTGCTTGAAGACCACATAGACAAAGCTCTCGCTGCGGCAGAACGACATCACCATTTTTGCGCACTAATGTTCATCGACCTCGACCACTTTAAAAATCTTAATGATTCTATGGGGCACAATTTTGGTGATGAATTATTAAAACGAGTGGCCCGCCGTTTGCAGCGGTGCGTGCGTAAAGAAGATGTTGTCGCCAGGCCTGGTGGTGATGAGTTCATTATTCTTATGCAAAACCTTAGCACCGAGGAAAGCGAGGCGGCTAATCAAGCCTTGTCAATCGCAAACAAGATTATTGAACAATGCAACCGCGCCTACACGCTATCAGGTAACCGCTACACCATCACGGCCAGTTTAGGCATTCACTTGTTTAGCTCTGGGGATCACACATCCATTGAACTGATGAAACGCTCGGATCTCGCTATGTATCAGGCGAAAGAACAAGGTCGCAATGCTGTGCGCTTCTTTGATCCAGATATGGAGAAAAAAGTTGAGAACCGTAGTCAACTTGAACACGACCTTCGCCAAGCGATTGATAATAGAGATTTTCTGCTTTATTACCAAAAAAAGGTCAATGCCCAACAAGATACCCAAGGTTACGAAGCGCTTATTCGCTGGCCACACCCAGAAAAAAATATGATTTCGCCTGCCGATTTTATTCCTGTCGCAGAAGAAACTGGGCTAATCATTCCGATTGGAGACTGGGTTATCGAGCAAGCCTGTCAAACGCTAAAAAGGTTTCAACAAAACGATCAAACGAAAGCACTAACCTTGTCAATTAATGTGAGTATCAAACAATTTAGACAGGCTGATTTTACTGACAAAGTGATTCAAAAAATCAAGCATTATCAAATTGACCCCTCAAAACTAGAACTCGAAGTCACGGAAAGTATGTTGATGGATAACCTTGAAGATACGGTTGCTAAAATGAAAGAACTTAAAACCTTAGGGGTGCAGTTTTCATTGGATGACTTTGGCACGGGCTATTCATCACTTAGCTACCTTAAAAACCTGCCATTAAGCGCCTTAAAGGTTGATAAATCTTTTGTTAGAGATATGCTAGTCGATAAAGAAGACGCTGCTATTGTTGAAACAATCATTGCACTGGCAAAAACACTTAAACTGCAGGTTATTGCGGAAGGTGTTGAAGAAGTTGCACAAGTTGAAGCCCTTAAACTGCTTGGCTGTGACTTATATCAAGGTTTTTTATACAGCAAACCTCAACCGCTCGACTAATTAGTAAGTAGGTATATTTATGTCTTTACACCCACTCGCACAATACATTGATAATGTTCAAGACTTTCCTAAACCAGGTATATTATTCCGCGATATCTCGCCACTGCTTCGTGATCACTTTAATGCGACTATTGATGCAATAAGCACATTATATACAGCTGACGAATGGCAACAAATAGATAAGCTAGCGGGTATTGAATCACGAGGTTTTATTTTTGCAGCAGCGCTAGCCTACAAACACCAGAAAGGTTTTATCAAAGTACGCAAACCCGGCAAGCTCCCAAATGTTCATGCATCGATTGACTATGGCTTAGAGTACGGCAAAGACTCATTGCAAATGCAAAAAGGCGACGGCTCTCGCATTTTAATTCTGGATGACCTAATTGCGACCGGCGGCTCACTTAATGCCACTTGCCAACTCTGCGAACAAGTAGGTTACAAGATTGCGGGCATGGCCTGCGTTATCAATTTAACAGCGCTTAATCAGTTTGAATATCAAGGACAGACAGTACGCTCAGTCATTGAATATCAAGATTAAATCATATTGGTTACACGATTGAGCCTAGTGGCTTCCCTTGATTCATACAAACAAGGTATGTAATACTATAACTAAACAGTATTAGGAGGTTTCATCATGAGCACTACAATCAATCCTGCCATGCAATCTATGGCATCGCTACAAATGGGGCGCATGATAAATCCAGAGTCTGCCAATACAAATACTTTGAACGCGTCGCAATCTGCGACTGACTCGATAGAAAATGAACAGCAACCGTTTGCAGCCACACAGGTCAATCTTAACAGCACACCTGAGTCTGCTCCCATAGACTATTTAAATTTGCAGCCAACACAACAAGTCAGTGAACCAGTCAACGTTGAAAATGCTACCACTGAGCAAAACAATATGACATCAGGTTTAACCTATGCTTCTGCATTACAGGCTGAATCAAACTTCTTTGGCATGCAAACTGGCGCAGCTGATCTTTCATCATCTACTTCAATTAGTGCTGATGCATCTTAATTTAGATGCATCAAGATAGTCTAAACTATCGATTTGGTCGTGGTAGCGATGAAGCCCATCGACACGACCAAGCTATTTTTAGTGAACTCTTAAAACACCACCAACAACTCTATCGAAAAACGAAGCCATTATCTAATGGCATCGAAGCTTTAACAGGCAGTGATGATCCTAAATTAGTGAAGTTGATTCATGACCATGTTCTAGGTATGGAAAAACGCTTTGCTGCAGGCCGCGCAATACGCTCTTGGGATCCCTTATTTGCCGCTTTGTTCGAATATAAGGATCAACTCAACTTTGCATATACACTTTGTGACCAAGGTGTATTGGCAACCATCACCACAGATGATCCCAAGCTTATTGAACTGATTCATTGCCATGATCAAACCTTACATCAGTTTGTCGACTACGGCTATGAAAAATCGGGCGAACCAAGCCCTAAGCCCGCTTGGTTAGATTAAAAAAATAACATCTTAATCCCTAATAACAGCAACATAATTGCAAATGCTTGCTTTAGAAACTTAACTGGCATACGGTGGGTCAACTTAGCCCCAAAGTATGCCATTACTGTACTCGCCGACACTATGGCTAACAAGGCCGGCCAATATACAAATCCCAAGGTATAATCAGGCAAGTCTGCCACTTTCCAGCCCGCTATCATGTACGCCAAGGTGCCCATCAAGGCAATCGGCCAAGCCAGGGCCGACGAAGTCGCAATCGCTTGGCGCATGGTCATATTGTGAAACGCAAAATAGGGTGCGAGCATCGAGCCGCCTCCCACACCTAGCAAAGACGATAACCAACCAATCCCTATTCCAGCTGTATTCAAACCTAACTTACCCGGTAGGTTACGTTGAGGAGGGGGGTGTTTCCCTATTAATAATTGTAAGGCGATCAATATCTCTAACAAGCCAAACATAATCGCCAATACCGCAGTCGCAAAGAACTGACCGCTCCAGCCGCCTAAAAATCCGCCCAGACTGACACCTAGCAGCATAATCGCAATCAGCCGCCAATTGACCGCACCGTGACGATGATGGCTAAATACCGAACCTATTGAAGTGACTAAAATAGTCGCTAATGACGTAGCAATAGCGATATGTACGATATAGGGGGTATCAAGGTAAATCAAAAATACCGAGCTTAAGATGGGAACCAACACCAACCCACCGCCAATTCCTAGCAGGCCTGCTAACAATCCGGCTATAGCACCAGCGGCTAAATAAATGGCTAACTCAATAATCAAGATTAGGTCCTTTAAAACAAAAAGACCATGGCAAAACCATGGTCCTATTAAATACTTTACAACACTAAAAATTAGCGTTTTTTGGCATTGGCCTCTGCGGCTTCACCCCGCTCAATTTTGCGCGTAATGTACCACTGCTGCGCAACCGATAGGATGTTGTTCATTAGCCAGTAAAGTACCAAACCTGCCGGGAACCACATAAAGAAGATAGTAAAGATAAACGGCAAAAACTTCATCACTTTTTGCTGCATTTCATCCATCATCGCCGTTGGATTAAGCTTTTGCTGAATCCACATGGTTAAGCCCATCAAAATCGGCAATACAAAGTACGGGTCTTTGACTGATAAATCAGTGATCCACAACATCCACTCGGCTTGACGCATTTCGACTGAGTAAATTAATACCCAGTAGAGTGCGATAAACACCGGCATCTGCACCAGAATCGGTAAACAGCCGCCTAATGGATTGATCTTCTCTTCTTTATAGAGCTTCATCATTTTTTGTTGGAAGATTACTTTGTCATCGCCATAGTTTTCTTTCAACTGTTTTAGCTTAGGCTGGAACTTACGCAACCGCGCCATCGAGTAATAACTCTTCGCTGATAACCAGTAAAAGGCCAACTTGATCAAAATCGTTAACACAATAATCGACCAACCCCAGTTACCCACGATATTGTTAATGTGGTTTAGCAACCAGAATAAAGGCTCAGCCAAGATGGTAAACATACCATAGTCAATGGTTCGCTCCAGGCCTGGTGCAATCTGACGCAACACATTTTGCTCAGTTGGGCCAATGTAGATTTGCGACGCTAGGGTTTCGGTTGCGCCAGCGGTAATCTGTACTTCAGGTTCAACAACCCCAATACGATAACGCCCTGGTTCAACCTGATTAGCATAAAAAATATTCGTTACATTTTGATTTGGCACCACCGCAGTAACAAAGTAATGCTGAATCATCGCAGCCCAACCACCCTGAGTCATTTTATTTTCCAGTGGTTGTGAATTTATGTCGCTAAATGAAATCTTATTGTATTTTTTATCATCACTAAAATGATCGTAATAAACTGGACCGGTATAGGTATACATTAACCTCTGCGAATAAGGATCAAACGCAGTACGAACAAATTGAGAGTACAAGCTACCTGACCAGGCCTGGTCAGTAAGGTTAGTCACTTCAAACTCTACGTCTATCAAATAAGAGCCGCGAGTGAAGACATAATACTTCGTTACTTCCACTCCGCCTTCACGCCATGTAAAAGGCACACGTAATGTGTCTCCGGTCATGACATATTCTGATTGAGGCGTATCGAATACGGCGCGATGGGTTGGTGCAGGTAAGCCACTATCAGGATTAGCAACCAAGCCATTTTGAGCAAAATATATCAGCGGCCCTTCGTCACTCATTAAATGAAATGGTGTTTCAGGGTCACGTGGCATGCCGTGCGGAATAATACGGGCATCACGAATATCCGCACCTAGCGTATCAACCTCTAATTGCAATACGTCAGTTTCAATGCGAATACGTTGCTGCTGGGGAACAACGGCTGATCCCGCAGCACGTGGCACATCAGACTGACTAGCTACATCTGCTTCACGGCTAATGTTAGGTGCAGGGACATCAAAATCTCGTTCAGCTTGTTGCTCTACACTACTGACAGTCGTTGTAGTAGGCTGAGCGGAAAACTTCATCCACTCAAACCAAATCCACATGGCGGTGAAGGCTAATGCGATCCACCAAAACGCTTTCATATTCATGCTTGTTCCTTAACGCTAAGCTTATTTAACTCACTGAGTTTAATTTTTTTAATAAGGTGCTCAAAACTGGCGTGTAATTGTGCTGAATCAACACGCTCCATTCCTTTACGCCCCAAAACCACAATATCATAACCGCATAAGTCAATTTTATGTTGACGAAATGCTTCTCGAGCGACGCGTTTTATACGATTTCGCCATACAGCACGTGCCAGTTGCTTTTTTGAGATAGCAAGACCCAATCTAGGTATAGGCTGCTGGTTAGCTTTAACAATCAATGTCCAATGGCGGTTGGCAAACTTTTGTGCCTGCTCAAATGCTTGTTTATATTGTTTTGGGGTCAGTAGACGAAGAGTTTTAGGGAAGGTTTGGCGGGCTAGCGCATCAGAAGGCGCTGCCGCCACAGCGATGGGATGACTATCGCTAAGGACGGTCATTATGCTGTTTATACTGCCAAGCGTGCACGGCCTTTAGCACGACGTGCTGCAAGCACTTTACGGCCATTTTTAGTTGCCATGCGAGCACGGAAACCATGATTGCGCTTGCGCTTGATTACGCTGGGTTGAAATGTACGTTTCATGTTTAAATCCTATTGCAATAATTTGATCAAAAAATTTGAACAGTGAATTCTAAATTAAGCACCCCTTCAATTGCAAGCTTAATCGCACTAAACATTTGAAATTTAGCAGAAATCGGCATGTTAGAATGCTGTTAATTTTTTTAAGGCGTAATTGAGCTTCAAGATGGCTTGCATTAAACAACTCAAGTTGCAGAACTTTCGTAACATTGAGCAACTAGATTGGGAGCTTGATTGCGGCCAAAACATTATTGTGGGTGATAATGCAGCTGGTAAAACCGCCATCATAGAAGCGCTATGGTATCTAGCGAGTGGGCGATCATTTCGGACTAATAAACCCAAACAACTTATTCAACAAGACCATCAAGCCTTTACAATTTTTTGTGATGTGGCGCATCAAACACGCCAATATCGACTTGGTGTAAACCGTGATAACGAAAAAACAGATATCCATTTAAATGGCAAAAAAGCAACCAGTCAATCAGCACTAAGCCAATGTTTACCACTGCAACTACTGACCCCTGAAAGCCATCAATTACTGACCGAAGGCCCCAAGGCACGACGACGTTTTTTAGATTGGGGCTGTTTTTATCACTACCCCGATTTTTTAACCCATTGGCAGCAATTTCAGCGCGCACTCAAACAACGAAATATGGCCCTTAAGCAACGCTGCCCTCAGGATCAAATTGCCCTTTGGGACAAAACATTAGTGACTGCCGGCACGCAGATCAATCAGATTCGCATGGACTATCTACATCAACTCCAACCTATTTTGCATGACTTTGCAGAATATCTTATGCCGCGATTTAACCAACAACATCAATTAACTTTGAGTTTTTTCCCTGGTTGGCATAACCCGTCAACCGATCTTCATCAAATCCTGCAATCGCACTTGATTAAAGATAGCCAGCTAGGCCATACTCAATATGGTCCTCACCGGATGGACATCAAAATAAAGGTCGACCAACAGGACGCCTTGTCACGCTTATCAAGAGGACAACAAAAGCTGTTTGTTTGTTCGATGCTATTAGCACAAGCACAGCATCTTGCCGAACAAACAAGCGAATCGGTTATTATGCTTATTGATGATTTACCTGCAGAATTGGATGAAACCCACCGTTTTAAGTTGCTCAACCTTCTCCAAGAGATGCAAATCCAACACCTTGTTAGCACAACCGCGAGTGAACTTATTCCCAAAATGAGCAAGGGCAAACCCAAGACAATTTACATTCAACAAGGCGAAATAACGCTCACTCACTAGCACCCACAAATTATTCAAATTCTGTGGTAAAATCATACGATTATTTAGCCTGTTAAAAAGTACTTAAAACTATGTCTACAACGCCTATCGAACCTTCTCAATACGATTCATCCTCGATTAAAGTTTTAAAAGGTCTTGACGCTGTTCGTAAACGTCCAGGCATGTATATAGGCGATACGGACGATGGCTCTGGCTTACACCATATGGTGTTTGAGGTAGTAGATAACGCGATAGATGAAGCCCTTGCCGGCCACTGCGATACTATAAAAGTTATTATTCATACCGACGGATCGGTGTCTGTATCCGATAACGGTCGTGGTATCCCGGTCGATATTCACCAGGAAGAAGGTGTATCAGCTGCCGAAGTCATCATGACTGTTTTACATGCAGGTGGAAAATTTGATGATAATTCTTACAAAGTTTCCGGTGGTCTTCATGGTGTAGGGGTGTCGGTTGTTAATGCCTTATCTGAAGAACTCAACCTAACGATCAATCGCCATGGCAAGGTTTGGAAGCAAACCTATCATTTAGGTGTGCCTCAAGCACCATTAGCCGCGGTAGCAGATACCAGTGAGACAGGGACTGAAATTCGCTTTAAGCCAAGTAGCGAAATTTTTACTATCACTGAGTTTAACTTTGATTATTTGCTAAAGCGCTTGCGCGAGCTATCCTTCCTGAATTCTGGGGTACATGTCGAGCTGATTGATAAACGTGATGACCGCAAGCAGGTGTTTGAATATGAGGGCGGCATCTTAGCCTTTGTTGATTTTATTAACCACAATAAAGCGCCCATTAATGCCAAAGCTTTCCACTTCTCAACCGTTAAAGACGATATTACCGTAGAAGTCGCAATGCAATGGTCTGATGCCTACCAAGAATCTATTTTCTGCTTCACCAACAATATTCCTCAGCGTGATGGCGGAACCCATTTATCAGGTTTTCGTGCCGCACTCACGCGTACGCTTAATAGTTATATTGAAAAAGAAGGCCTCAATAAAAAGTTCAAGATCAATGTTTCTGGCGATGATGCCCGTGAAGGCTTAGCCGCTGTTATTTCAGTTAAAGTCCCTGATCCTAAGTTTTCATCGCAAACCAAAGACAAACTCGTTTCATCCGAGGTGAAATCAGCTGTGGAAACGGCCATGAACGAAAAATTGGCCGAATATCTACTCGAAAACCCCATTGAGGCCAAAGCCGTGTTTGCCAAAATTGTGGATGCAGCTCGAGCAAGAGAAGCCGCTCGTAAAGCACGGGAAATGACGCGTCGCAAAGGTGCGCTAGACATAGCAGGCCTGCCTGGCAAGCTGGCCGACTGCCAAGAGAAAGATCCCGCGCTAAGCGAACTTTATCTGGTGGAGGGTGATTCCGCTGGTGGTTCTGCTAAACAAGGCCGTGATCGCCGCCGCCAAGCCATCTTACCGCTCAAAGGTAAAATTCTAAACGTAGAACGGGCTCGTTTTGACAAAATGATCTCATCGGCTGAAGTCGGCACACTTATTACCGCCTTAGGGTGTGGTATTGGCCCTGACGAATATAACCTTGATAAATTACGTTATCATCGCATTATTATTATGACTGACGCCGACGTGGACGGTTCGCATATTCGTACCCTGCTACTGACCTTTTTTTACCGACAACTCCCTGAGTTGATCGAAAACGGTTATGTTTATATTGCCCAGCCACCGCTTTATAAAGTGAAAAAAGGCAAACAAGAGACTTATTTAAAAGACGATGCAGAACTAGAAGGCTATTTATTAAATAATGCGCTTGATTCATCTGCGCTTTGGGTAAATGAACAGGGTCCTAGTATTAAAGAGGTCGCGCTAGAGCAACTTGCTAAACAATACTTACAGGTAAAGCGAATTATTAGCCGACTATCCCGCCGTTATAGCCCAACTTTTCTTCAACTACTCACTGAAACTTCAGCGCTCGCTATTAATCAGTTAAACGATTATGATGCGCTTTCAGACTGGACTCGTGAAGTGGAGCCCAGACTACAGGCTCTCGGTGAGTTGCAAAAGGTCACTTATAACTTGCACGTAGAGCCCGCATTAGAGGGTAATTCAACGTTCCATATTCGTCTGGCACTGCGCGAACATGGCACCCTAACTAGTCAGGTGTATAGTGAAGAGTTCTTTATGTCACCCGAATATGCTGCCATGGCTAAGCTCAATGATACACTTGATGGCTTACTTAGCTCTTCAGCTTATGTCCAACGGGGAGAAAAGAAGCAACCAGTTGCATCCTTTGCCGAAGCACTCGACTGGCTACTTAATGAAGCAAAACGTGGGCAAAGCGTTCAACGCTACAAGGGCTTAGGTGAGATGAACCCAGATCAACTTTGGGAAACCACCATGAACCCAGAAACACGCCGTTTATTACAAGTCAATATCCAAGATGCTATCGCAGCCGATCAAGTCTTTACGACTCTAATGGGCGACCATGTTGAACCGCGACGCGACTTTATTGAAAGTAATGCACTCAAAGCGGAAAATATTGATGTTTAATTTTTTGTTTAACTTGACCCTATCGGTCGCAATGAAATCTTTCATTGATTAGAAGGAGGCTATATATGTCTGCAATTCATCCAATCGTTACCGTAACTGGCTCTTCAGGTGCGGGCACATCTTTTGTTAAACGTGCTGTTGAGAAAATTTTTGCGCGTGAAAACCTTAATGCCGCGATTATCGAAGGCGATAGCTTCCATAAATACGATCGCATGGCCATGCGTGAAAAGGTTGCCGAAAGTAAAGCCAATGGTTCTCGCGTGTTAACACACTTTTCTGAGCATGCTAACGAATTTCAAAAGCTTGAAGAACTGTTTGCACAATACCGTGAAACCGGTACCGGCAAACGTCGTTACTATATTCATAGTGACGAAGAAGCGGCAGAATTGAACGCTCGTTTAGGTACCAATCTTAAGCCAGGCGAGTTTACGCCATGGGAAGACCTGCCTGAAGGCACAGACATTCTATTTTATGAAGGTTTGCACGGCATGGTTAAACGTAAAGACCATGGCCCTGAAGAAGGTATGCATGACGTTGCTCAATACGTTGATTTGGGTATAGGTGTGTGTCCGGTTGTTAATATTGAATGGATGCAAAAAATCTATCGTGATACATCCGAACGCCCTTATTCAGTAGGTCAGGTAAGAGACGTCATCTTAGAACGTATGGAAGATTACATTGAATACATCGTACCTCAGTTCCACCGTACTCATATTAACTTCCATCGTGTACCTTTGGTGGATACATCTGACCCCTTCTCGACACTAAAAGATGAAGCGGCCTTAGTACCCGAGCCTAAAAACTCACTTATGGTCACTCATGTTCGTCATCAAGATATTGATTTACAAGCCATTGCTGACAAGATTCCGGGTGCTTGGTTACAAACACCTGAAACCTTGGTTTATAACTCTGAGCACATGGTACTGGCAATGGATTTATTAATGTCGCCAATCATCCATAATTTAGTTGAACGAAAGCGTGCTGCATTAGCTAAATAATGCCCCCGCTTGCGCTAAGATCCAACCCGCTCCTCTGAGCGGGTTTTTTATTTACAGTTTTCCTTTCGCTATTTTGCACATTTAGTTGGTACAATAATTACTTAACAATGTTAAGTACAGAGTTCTAGCACTTGGTGTGTAACAAAACTAAACCCATTAACTATCTAGTCTTGCTGTTAACCAGCTTGATACTTTTTAGTTTAAGTTCTACTAGTCAAGCACTTGACGCACGAGACTCAAGGCTGCTGCTCGTGGGTGGAGAGTTTTTTCCACGTATTATTCAAGCATTAGAACCCGCTGACCCGCTTCCAAAACAGTTAATCATTATTTACTCGAATCAAGCCAATCTGCAATATGCGCAAACAACGGCTAATCAACTATCAAATCAACTTAATCTTGAATATCAACTTGTTTCCGGTCTAACACCAAATCAATTAACCCTGAGTGATGATTACTTAAACCTCGTTTTTATAACTGACCCTAATCTTATAACTGCAGAAATGCTCAAGGCTTTAAACCAGCCACATACTTTAAGTTTTGCACCCTTTATTGGCAGTGTGGCTAGAGGGGTAGATGTTGGACTTGTGGTAAAGGCTGGAATCAGACCTCAGTTAAACACGGCTAAGATTGCTAAAAGACATTGGGCTTTCAGACCTTTTTTTAATAGCATTGCTAGTCACTACCCGACACAGGAAGCACCATGAACAACAAGCCTGTCGATACCACTCATTTAACCCAAACAAAACTTGGGCTTGGCTTTATCGCTATTAGCCTACTGGTTATGACTGCTTCGTTGATTTATTTTTTTCAGGTATTGCAACCACGACTCTTACAGGAAGCGCAGGATCAAGCGACCCTTTTAGTCAACAATATTGCCAGTCCACTCGCCGACTACGACCTATTATCAGATCAACACCAAACCTCTCTCGCAACCAGTTTATTACTGCTTTATAACGATGATAATCAGCAACCCTTTATCAAAGCGATTAAGCTTGAATTTAATCCTGGCTTAATTGATAAACCACCGTTGTTTGATGGTCAAGCTTGCACCAATTGCTTCAAAGTAAGCATACCTATTTTTGATAAAAATACAGCCATGCTTTTAGCAAATGCTAAGTTTCTGGTCAATCCAATCAACTACCAACGTCTCATTAGTGATTTAAAAAATAAGCTACTGATTACACTGTTGTTGATCTTATTCTTATTACTCGCATTTTGGTTATTACTTAAAAATCTCTTGCAGCAACTTATTAATGCACAACAGCACAATCAATCTATCTTAAATAGTATTGAAGACTTACTATTAATCATTAATTCTAAGGGTATTATTGTTGATCAAAACCCTTCTGCTAGCAAAGTCATTCCACTTCAATCAAACCTAAATAGCCTTATACAGCCTCTGCATGGCCAACCTATCGATACCCTGATACATAAAAACCAGACCAGTCCAATAGAGGTGCGCTTTAAAAAAGGGCTGTACTATGGTCAGATCGGCTTAATGACGATCAGTAGAGTTCAGTCACACCTATATGATCATCAAGGTTACTACATTGTTTTGATCAAAAATATTCAGGCACTGCGATCGGCACAAGCCGAGCTTAAACACCAAACCGAAATGGCGCACTTGAGTCGTTTACGAACATTAGGTGAAATGGCATCGGGTATTGCTCATGAAGTTAAACAGCCTTTAGCGGTAATAAGATTGGGCGCAGAGGGCTTACAAAGTCTACACCAGCAGGCCTGGTCAACTAAAAACAATCAATTTGCTCTGGAGCTAGATCAAACCATTATTGAGCAAGTCGATCGTGCTGACAAAATTGTGCGCAATATTCGGTCATTTGCACGCCTAGAACAAGCTCCTGCTGAATGGGTTAAGGTACCCGATGTCATTGAATCGGCAATTGGATTTGTTAAACAAGCTTATCGTTTGGATAAAATAAAGTTGATAGAAGAAATTGACTACAATGTGCCTTTATTGTTTATTGAATATCATAAGTTAGAACAGCTACTAGTCAATTTAATTGCTAATGCCAAAGATGCTATTCAACATAAATCACTTACAAACACATTCGATACTTCACAAGCCTGGATTAAGATACGACTGTTTCGAGAAACGGATAAGACTACTTTAGAAGTGGAAGATAATGGTTGTGGCATGACGCCTCAACAACAAGCACAATGCCTAATGCCTTTTTATACGACTAAATCGACTGATGAAGGTGTTGGCATTGGCCTAGCGATTGTTAAAAATGTTGCCGATTTATACGACGCCGAATTAACTGTCGAATCTAAGGTTGGAGAAGGAACTTGTTTTCGATTAAGCTTCAATTCCCCAGCCAATCCGACAACTGCCGACGTTCGCGTTTAGTTGGTCGTCCCTTACCCTTCTCACGAAAACCCACTAACGCTTGGTTATCAGGGTTTTTATTTTGGATTAATACTTCTGATTTAAGCCGATATAGGGTTTGAGCTTGCTCAGCACTGCCTCGTTTATCAGATAATTGTACAACTGTAATTTCTACTTTCCGATGTGCTTGGGTTATTTTTAATTCATCACCGATAGCAAGCATTTTGCTTGCCTTGGGTTTACTTGCATTTAATTCGACCTTACCCCCTTTTAAAGCTTCAGAGGCCAAGCCTCGCGTTTTAAAAAACCGCGCTGCCCAAAGCCACTTGTCCAATCTTACCTTCTCTAGATTCGTCATGGCATTAACTTGCCGTCTTTAACCAATCACGTGGCGTTAAGAAATCATACAACTTGGCCTCTGCACTGCCAGGTTCAGGGTGATAGTTATACTTCCAAGTCACTAATGGTGGCATTGACATCAAAATTGACTCAGTACGTCCACCGGTTTGTAAACCAAATAAGGTGCCACGATCAAACACCAAGTTAAATTCTGCATAACGACCACGACGGTAAAGTTGGAAATCACGCTCCCGCTCACCATACTCACAATTTTTTCGGCGTGCTAAAATCGGACGATAGGCCTTAATATAATGGTCACCAATTGAGCGCATCAAGGCAAAACTCTGTTCAAACCCAGGCGCATTTAAATCATCGAAAAACAGACCACCCACACCACGCGTTTCATTACGATGTTTTAGGTAAAAATAATCATCGCACCACTTTTTGTATTCTGGATACACTTGGTCACCAAAAGGATCGCAAGCCTGCTTAGCTTGTTGGTGCCAATGCACCACATCTTCTTCAAATGGATAAAAGGGCGTGAGATCAAACCCGCCACCAAACCACCAAACGGGCGCTTCACCTTCTTTTTCGGCAATAAACATCCTGACATTAGCATGAGAGGTTGGTGCATAAGGATTACGTGGGTGAATAACGAGTGAAACACCTAGTGCTTGAAATGAACGACCTGCTAACTCAGGGCGATGCGCTGTAGCCGATACTGGCAAGGTCTTTCCACGAACATGCGAAAAGTTAACACCACCCTTTTCAATGACATCACCTTGCTCAAGAACTCGAGAACGCCCGCCGCCAGTTAAGCCCATTGCACCCTCCTCAACCTCTCGTTCCCAAGAATCCGTTAGAAACTCAACCGCTGCTGATTCCTCTGCAAGTAATTGCTCGCAAATATCATCTTGTAAATTCAATAGATAGGTTTTTACCGCTTCAACATTAATTTGACTAGGATCGGTCATGTATCTTCCTTAACTGACAGTTACGCTTTTAAAATTCTGCTTTTGGAAAGCAATATATATACAGCATTATAACCAGTGATCGAGGGCTTTAAAAACATTCAAAAAGGGTTAAACTTAGTCTACTGACAAACAAAACTTAACTAGAGAAAAACATGAACCGATTGATTAACCCAAAAAACCTAGTTTTTGCGCTAGTCGGATTGTTATTAATGGGCTGTACTACTACTTCAACTACACCGGGTTTAGTTGACGTTAACCGGTCTCAATTTTTTTTAATATCCCAAGCTGAATTAGTTAAAGCTGGTAGTGAAGCCTATCAAACTGTACTTCAAGAAGCCGAGGCCGACGGCACGCTTAATCAAGATCCAGAATTGTTAGCGCGTTTGAATCGCATTTTGGACGACATGATTCCCCATGCGGCACACTTTCGACCCGATGCGGTTAATTGGGATTGGGAAGTTAATCTTATTAATGATGAAATGATTAATGCCTGGGTGATGCCAGGCGGCAAAATTATGTTTTATTCGGGATTAATCGAGCAACTATCATTAAATGATGACGAGATTGCAGCCATTATGGGTCATGAAATGGCGCATGAACTCCGTGAACATGCTCGCGAACGTATTTCACAAGCCCAAATTGGCTCGGTCGGTTTAAGTGTCGTCGGACAGCTAACGGGTGTTCAAGGTGCCGCGCTTGATTTAGCGGGTGCGGTGATGAATGTTGGTATTTTGCTGCCCTTTAGTCGCGTACATGAGGTAGAAGCAGACCGAATTGGCATTGAACTCGCTGCAAGAAGTGGTTACGATCCCGCTGCCGCTATTGCGATTTGGGAAAGAATGGCTAAGTTATCTCAAGGTGGTGCACCACCAGAATTTTTAAGTACCCACCCATCTTATGACTCACGTATTAAAGATCTGACACGTTATTCTGCTCGTTTACAACCTATCTATCAACAAGCACTGACAGAGCGCACAAACTAAAGCTATTTAACTTTAATGATGTAATCAAACCAACTATCCAGCTTTTGCCAAGCCTGCTCTAATCCTTGCTTGTTTAGCGATGAAAATAGCTGAGCACTGGCTAATGGATATTGATTTTGTAACTGTTTATTAAGTTGTAACCAGGCCTGGTTGGCCTGATTGCGACTTAACTTATCTGCTTTCGTTAATAGTACGTGTATAGGTAACTCTAACTCATTACACCAATCTAGCATCATCACATCAAGTGGTTGTAAAGGGTGACGAACATCCATCATCAACACCAAGCCTTTCAGCGATTGACGTTGCTCTATGTAATCACTCAAGCCGGCCTCCCACACACGTTTCACTTTTACATTAACTTTTGCAAAACCATAGCCAGGTAAATCAATAAGAAACCGCTGTTCATCCAATTGAAAATAATTGATCATTTGCGTACGCCCAGGCGTTTTACTAGTCCTTGCAAGACTTTTTTGACTACAAATAACATTAAGTGCGCTGGACTTACCGGCGTTTGAACGTCCAGCAAATGCCACTTCATAACCCTGGTCTTCTGGACAGTGAGATAAATTAGGTGCACTTTTTAAGTACTGTGCTTTTTGATAGAGCGGATGTTGGTTCATTTGTTAATTTTTTACCTTTTATATTTAGGCTTAGGAGTATATACTCATTGATCAGAATAAAAACCAACCAAACTACTAGGGTTTTGTTATGTCAAGTGTTAACACCACCACTCAGTCTAAAACCGCACCAAAACCTGTTAAAAAACCAGGCTTGTGGATCGAATTTTTGGGTTCGATGAACCTAGCCATTACATTGCTAGTTATGCTTTCGATTGCTTCTGTAATTGGAACTGTATTACAACAAGATCAAGTAGTTCAAGACTATATTATAAAGTTTGGTCCATTCTGGTATGAAGTTTATTTAAGTCTTAACCTGTATGAAGTTTATCTTGCAGGTTGGTTTATGTTGGTTTTGTTATTTCTACTGGTTTCTACAGGGGTGTGTGTCACACGTAATACCCCTGTTTTCATTAAAGAGATGAAGCAATACAGTGAAAAATTATCACTAACCGCGCTAAAGCATCAACCCAATAACACAACCTTTACAGCAGCATATTCTATTGCAGAACAACAAAGCTTTGCCGAAGCCTTGTTAAAAACAGAGGGATATAAAACACGCATTCATCAACGTAGCGATGGAAGTGTAACCGTTGCGGGTTTAAAAGGGCACCTAAATCGTATTGGTTATTTTCTATCCCATGTATCCATCATTATTATCGTGATTGGTGCGTTAATGGATAGTAATGCTTATTTAAGGTTCGCCGAAATTTTTGGCAATCTTGAAGCGGAAACTCGCAGTGTACCGCTTGATGAAGTTAATCCCAATTCTTGGTTAACACCTGCGAATTTCTCTTACCGTGGTAACGTTAATATTCGCGAAGGGCGCAGCGCCGATGTATTGTTTTTACCCCACCGCCAAGGCTACCTAGTTCAACAACTGCCATTTAGAATTGAAGTAGAAGACTTTAGAGTAACCTACTACGACAATGGTATGGCTAAATCCTATGAAAGTGATATTGCTCTCTATTCACCAGATTATGATGAGCCCATACGTGAAACGATCGAAGTAAACTACCCTCTATACTATAAAAACTTTGCAATTTACCAAGCTTCCTATGGTGATGGTGGGTCACTGGTTAATTTTAATGTGCACGCATTAAATTCACCTATAGCCTCTAAGACAGAACTAGAATCTGCGATTAATAGACACGAATACGTTAACACACCAGAAGGTCGGTTCCGCATAGAGTTTAATGATTTTCAACTTTACAACATTGTTCCCAGGGATGAAGAAGAAGCTGCCATCACGGGTCGTAAAATGAAAAACAATGGTCCAAGCGTTTTATATCGAGTTCGTAATGAACAGGGTATCGCAGTAGAATATGAACAATACATGATTCCAAATGAACAAGAAGGGCGTTGGTTTTATATGACTGGCGTAAGAAGTGATGTTCGAGACGATTTTAGGTACTTATTTGTGCCTGCTGATGACGCACGCACCATGGATCGCTTCTTTAATATGTTAGCCTTGGTTAATAACCCTAATAATGCGGCCGTTATCTGGCGTGAGGCTTTTCCAAAGCCTTTAGAAATGGATGATCGTTCTTATTCGATGCATCTGCAATTAATGCAACAACTTACTCAGCTTTATCGCCAAGCCGGTTTTGATGGTATTACCCGCTTTATCGAACAAAATGTACCCCTCGATGAACAAGAAGCCGTGGCATCGTTTTATTTCGGACAATTAGCTAATGCGCTACAAAGCCTTTATCTTCATGTTTTAGAGCAAGAAGGGGTCGCAATGAATTCAAATCAAGATATTAGCGAAGAACACCAAATTTGGTTTGAAGATGCACTTACAGCAATCGGGGCATTACATAGATTTGGTTCACCCGTATTATTACAGCTAACAGATTTCACATTAATTCAATCGAGCGGATTACAAATCACTAAGTCTCCAGGAAAAAATGTGGTTTATATTGGCAGCTTCTTGTTAATATTAGGTATTTTCTTTATGTTTTATGTACGCCAAAGACGTTTCTGGGTACATATTAGACCTCAAGAGGGTCATACGGAAATAACACTGGCGTCGAAAGATAACCGCAAGTTACCTGAAACAGACGCTGAGTTTGAAGCAATGGTTAATAAGTTCAAAGCATAGGACGGGTACCAAATGGATACAACAATCAATCAAAATACCAATAGAATGCCCAAAAAAGAAAGTATATGGGATAAAATTTTACCTCGTGACTATCTCTGGGCCGCATTTATCTTTACCGCAAGTTTCGTTTCTTGGCTGGTTTATAGTGAATTCATGGATGTCTATGAAGAAGCAATCCTTTTTGGAACCGCTTTAGCAACGATCTGGATGGGTTGGTATTGGCGTAGTTTTCAAACACACTTTTATACGGTCACAACCATAACACTCATGGCGTTGTGGATGTATCAACTCAATGGCAACGAATACGCTGCGCAAGAAACCAATTTCTTTTTGAAATACTTAATTTCTAGCCAAGCCGCTATCATGTGGATGACATTCTTTGTTTTAGTTTCCACTATCACTTATTTTGTTGCCTTTTTTAAGAACTCTGATTTTATCTATCGCTTATCAACCTTCTTAGCTTGGACTGCCGCGACCTTTGGTTTTGTCGGTATGATGGTACGTTGGTATGAATCTTATCTAATTAATGTCGATTATGGCCATATACCTGTCAGTTCACTTTATGAGGTATTTATTCTATTTGTAGTAATGACCATTCTAATGTACCTATATTACGAGCAAAAATTCAAAACTCGTGCAATGGGTGGCTTCGTTATGGTTGTAATGAGTGCGTCAGTATTATTTGTTCTTTGGTATGTATTTGACCGTCAGGCACACGAAATTCAACCACTCATTCCTGCACTGCAAAGCTGGTGGATGAAAATACATGTGCCTGCTAACTTTGTTGGTTATGGTGGTTTCTCTATTGCTGCGATGATTGGTGTAGCCGTACTATGGCGTTTGTCACTAGAAAAACGTTCGCCACAACATCGTTTATTGACTCACATGCCAAGCTTGCAAACCATGGAAAACATTATGTATCGTTCAATAGCGATAGGTTTTGCTTTCTTTACTCTAGCCACGGTACTAGGCGCCATGTGGGCTGCTGAAGCTTGGGGAGGTTATTGGTCTTGGGATCCTAAAGAAACTTGGTCACTGATTTTATGGCTAACCTATGCGGGTTGGTTACACATGCGCATGACGAAAGGATGGTCCGGTCCTGTTATGGCCTGGTGGGCAGTAATCGGCTTGTTTGTGACTACCTTTACCTTCCTTGGTGTTAATATATTCTTATCAGGACTTCATTCTTACGGAGAACTCTAAATGCATCATTCTAAGTTAACACGCCGACAAGCTGTGCGGTTAACTGGGGCAGGCCTGCTTAGCGGGCTTGCCTTTTCTCAGTCCGCATTAGCACAATTAAATCCTGGTATTGATTACCGTGAAGTGCGTGAAACTCAATCTATTTCACCTCATTCTAGACAAGTGACTGAAGTATTCTTTTATGGCTGTCCGCACTGTTACAATCTGCAAAATAGCTTATACAAGTGGTTAGAAACTAAACCAGCCCAGGTTAATTTCGAACGAATGCCTGCCGTGCTTAATAATCAAAGTTGGATTTTTATGGCACGTGTTTATTATGCAGCTGAAGATCTCAACATTATTGATCAATCTAATCGTGCGTTCTTTGATGCCCTGCATCGTGATCGTTTACCCCTGTCTAATTTAGCTAGCATTGCTGAATTTCACAGTCAATTCAATGTTACCGCTGATCAATTTATCCAAAGTTTTAATTCTTTCAAGGTTGATCAAAGCGTTCGTCGTGCCCAACGTCGCACTCAAGCCTACGGAATTGAAGGTGTGCCAAGTTTAATAGTAAACGGACGTTATTTAACCGACCTTACTATGAGCGGTGGCCATCAACCTCTCTGGCGAAACGTTAATGCATTATTACAACTATAAACACTTAAGATTTTGAACAATCTACGCCATTAAGGTTTACTCATGAATGCCGCACAACTCTTTGTAAAATGCTTAGAAAATGAGCAAGTTGAATTTATCTTTGGTATTCCAGGTGAAGAAAACCTTGATTTAGTTGATGCGCTGCTGGATTCAAACATTCGCTTTATAACTGCACGACATGAGCAAGGTGCAGCTTTCATGGCTGATGTATATGGTCGCCTTACAGGAAAAGCGGGGGTTTGCTTATCGACCCTTGGACCAGGTGCCACGAATTTAGTAACGGGTGTGGCCGATGCTAACATGGATAATGCGCCACTTGTTGCCATTGCCGGCCAAGCTGCAACCACCCGAATGCATAAAGAGTCTCATCAGGTGGTAGATCTGGTAAGCATGTTTAAACCTATTTCAAAATATGCCACTCAAATACTTGAACCTGACACCGTACCAGAAGTAGTCCGTAAAGCGTTTAAAATTGCACAAACAGAA
Organism: Thiomicrospira sp. ALE5; assembly: GCF_900112445.1. Classification (GTDB taxonomy): domain Bacteria; phylum Pseudomonadota; class Gammaproteobacteria; order Thiomicrospirales; family Thiomicrospiraceae; genus Thiomicrospira. The sequence goes on from NZ_FOYY01000003.1 coordinate 1,323,517, forward strand.
AAGCCCGGTGCCAGTTTTATTGATTTCCCCGAAAACATCGCTGAAATGGCGACCAAAACGCAGCCCTTACCCGTTAAACATGCGCGGCCTACCACAGCCAGTGAAAAACTTATTAAAGAAGCCGCTAGTGCTATTCAAGATGCAACATCACCGCTAATTTTAGTGGGCAATGGTGCAATAAGGGCTAATGCATCGGCACAAGTTTATGCACTAGCAAAACAACGAAACATCCCTGTCGTCAATACATTTATGGCAAAGGGCGTTATCCCATTCTTTAAAAATCCTACCGCTATGGGTACAGCGGGCTTGCAGAAGGGTGACTATGAAAATGGTGGTTTTTCAAAGGCAGACCTCGTTATTTGTATTGGTTTTGATATGGTTGAGTATCATCCACATCTATGGAATCCCGGTCATCAACATCGTATTATCCACATAGATCCCTTGCCCGCGGAAGTAGACGCTTCTTATTTACCTGAGGTCGAATTAATTGGTGATATTGCAAGTAATCTTCTGCAACTGAGCGCCATCCTTAATACGCGTCCAAATTTTCCACTGGATCATCTACTTCGCGATGCCACAATGGCTGAGATGAATCGTTGTAAAGGCAGTGAAGATTTTCCACTTTTACCACAAAAAATCATCTGGGATTTACGAACCGCCATGAAGCGCGATGACATTGCAATATGTGATGTCGGTGCTCATAAAATGTGGATGGCACGCATGTTTAGAGCTGAAAAGCCTAATACCTGTATCATCTCAAATGGTTTCGCTGGTATGGGTATAGCCGTACCTGGCGCTATTGCAGCAAAATTAGCTATGCCAAACCAAGCCATAGTCGCCGTAACAGGTGATGCTGGTTTTATGATGAACTCACAAGAAATAGAGACGGCACTTCGTTGCGAAACACCCTTTGTTATTCTGATTTGGAATGATAGCCAATACGGTCTTATAGAATGGAAACAAACTCGTAAATATGGTCGTGCTGGGTATGTTGACTTCAATAACCCAGACTTTGTGCAATATGCAGAATCTTTTGGAGCCAAAGGCTATCGTATCAATCAAGCTAATGAATTGCTACCTGTACTCAAACAAGCGTTAAAAGACAACACAGTCAGCATAATTGACTGTCCGGTAGATTATTCACAAAATGATCGATTAACCCAATTGCTTGGATCTGTTATTAATGAGATGCATGATTAAAGACTAGTCATAATAACAAGTTAAGTTTTTAACATTCTGACGAGAAGAAGTAGGTATCGCCTTGGGATAACCGATATAAAGCGCGGCAATTAAGCTTGTCTTTGCTAAATCGATTCCCAATAAATTTGCGGTTTCAGCCGCAGTTAAAATTGGACCCGTACTCCATTGCACACCTAATTCGAGTTCCCAAGCAACAAGTTGAAAATTTTGTATGGCACATGCACAAGCCGCATAGTCTTCTTTTGATATAACAGGATCTGAGTCTAGAACCTGACCAACAAAAATAACTTGTGGAATAGCCATAAATTTTTTAACTGCATGATCATACAAAACTTGGTAATTGCTTAGGCCAGTATTGGCGCGTTTTTTTGCACGTAAATTTGCATATATGCTGGCTAATTTTTGATGAGTTTTTGGGCCAATGACATAAAAACGCCATGGTTCAGTTAAACGATGATTTGGCGCCCAAATTGCGGCTTCTAAACATTGCTTTAACACATTAGTTGGAACAGATTGAGGTTGAAATTGAAAAATACTTCTACGTTTTTTTATGCATGAAATAAGCATTTAAACCTCAAAATTAAGTTGGTAATAAGTTGTGGACTAGTGTGAATAATTTGCAACTATTATATAGAGTTGAAAATTGTTCACAATCCATACACATGATGTTCTTAGAGTAAAACATCATTTTTCCATACAACTAGCCACAAGATAAGTTACTGATTACTATCAATTTTTGTAAGTTATACAGTTTATTGTAATGCACCAACAAAAACAAAAATAAACAAATATATAAAATATATAAACCTATAGGGATAACTTTATGACCCTCAACGAACTCAAATACATACTTGCAGTTGCTAAAGAACGTCATTTTAGAAAAGCAGCTGAATTGTGTTTTGTAAGCCAACCTACACTCAGTATTGCAATCAAAAAAGTCGAAGAAGAATTAGGCGTAACTATCTTTGAACGACAGAAAAATGATATTTTGATTACACCCATAGGAAACGAAATTGTTAAGTTAGCCGAAGAAATAACAAAAAAAACAAATACCATCAAAGAACTCGCAAAAAGACATCAAAATAATGACATCACAGAAATAAAGTTAGGTGCCATTTTTACTATCGCGCCTTACATCATTCCAAATTTAATTACAGAATTTCAACAAACTAAACCTGATATTCAATTTATCATCCAAGAAAATTACACAGAAGATCTGATCAAAAAACTACATGATGGCGAACTAGATTTTGTTATCCTTTCATCACCTTTTGACGAACCTGGTATTGAAACGCAATTTCTCTACCAAGAACCCTTTGTTATTGCTTTATCAAATAAAAATAAATTGTGTCAAAAGGATCACCTAACTCTTGAAGACCTTAGCAATCAAAAATTATTGCTATTAGGTGAAAAACATTGTTTTAGAAATCAAGTACTTGATTGTCTATCTAAAAATCATATTGAACATCACTTACAAAGAACCTTAGAAAGTAGTTCAATCGAAACGATTCGTTTGATGGTTGCATCTAACGCTGGTGTGAGTATTTTGCCATGCACATCTGTTACAAACTATGACAACAATCTGCTTACCATTAGAAAATTTTCAGATCAAATACCCTACAGAAACGTTATTCTTGCTTGGCGAAAAAGTTATACTCATCAAAAAGCTATTGACTGTATGTTAGAAACATTACAGAAAATAAAACTTACTTGTACAGCAAAGTAGTCAGTATGAAAGTATCAAAAATTTTAATCATAACAATTAGCCTTCTGCTTGCTAGTTTTCAAATCAAAGCCAACGAAGGAACAGTAGTTGATTTACTTCACTTCATAGAAAAACAAAATGCTGTTATTTCATCAGATACTTCAGAAACTCAATATAGCAATCTAAACCCTCATGATCCTTACGAAAATTTTAATCGTCGTATGTTTAGATTTAATCTTGGGTTTCACCAATACGTAGGTGAACCCGTTGGTACAACCTATAAACGTATTACACCTCAACCCATCCGCACAGGCATACGGAATTTCTTTACTAACCTTCGCATGCCAATCAACATGGTAAATAACGCATTACAAGGCAATGCCGAAGGCACTATGAATGACATCATGCGGTTTTCTGTCAATACGGTATTTGGTTTTGGTGGTCTATTAGACATAGCTACACCTGCTGGGCTAGCTTATGAACCAAAAGATTTTGGACAAACTCTTTATGTTTGGAATATAGGTAAGGACGCAAATTTTTTGGTATTGCCCTTTTTAGGTGCCAGTTCTACTCGAGACCTAGCCGGTTTGAGCGTTGATTATGTTGTTGATCCTGGTTATCGCTATTTTTTAAACACCACTGCTGATGAACATCTTCAATTAACCTTAATTAACCAATTTGATCGTTATGTTGACATCATTGATTTTGTAGAACCCTTATTAACCATGGATGAACCTTATATATTCTTTCGCGAAGCCAGCATCCAAATGCGCAAAAATCGACTTTATAATGGCAACCCGCCACTTGACCCACTAGATGACTTTGACTTTGATTAATCTTACATCAACCCAAAAAGAAACGATTGTCGCCTTAGCAACACCACCTGGACGCGGTGGTGTTGGCATAATTCGTATTTCTGGTCCTGCTAGTGATGATATTTGTCAAAAGATACTTCATTGCCTACCTGAAATAAGAAAAGCACACTACGGGCCCTTCTATGGACAACAGGGTGATATTCTTGATCAGGGTATCGCAATAAGATTTAAAGCCCCCCATTCCTTTACCGGTGAAGATGTACTCGAACTTCAAGGCCATGGTGGCCCGATTATTATGCAATGGTTAATCGAAGAAGTGGTTGCATCAGGTGCAAGACTTGCAAAACCAGGTGAGTTTTCACAACAAGCTTTTTTAAACGATAAACTTGATTTAACCCAAGCTGAAGCCATTGCTGATTTAATTTCTGCAACATCGGCTCAAGCTGCTAAAAGTGCTTTACGATCATTGCAAGGTGATTTCTCTCAAACCATTAACCAACTTGTAGAACAACTGATAACATTAAGATTGTATGTTGAAGCAGCGATAGATTTCCCTGAAGAAGAAATTGATTTTTTATCAGATGGACATATTCAACATCAACTTAACCAAGTTAAAACACAATTAGAAAAAGTCGTCACTCAGGCTCAACAAGGGGCATTACTAAGAGAAGGTATGTCTGTGGTCATACTAGGCCAACCAAATGCAGGCAAATCAAGTTTACTTAATGCCTTATCTGGAGAAGAAACTGCAATTGTTACTGATATTGCTGGCACAACTCGAGATATAGTCAAAGCGGAAATTCATCTTGACGGTATGCCATTGCATATACTGGATACAGCCGGATTACGAGATACAAAAGATGCTGTTGAACAGATTGGTATAACACGGGCATGGCAAGCTATAGAACATGCAGATCATGTATTGGTTATGGTTCAAGCAGGTCAAAAAATTGACCAAAATGATCAAGCAATTATCGACAAGCTTCCAAAAAATCTGTCCGTTACTCTAATCAAAAACAAGATAGATTTAACTAACGAACAACCCAGCGTTACTAAACTTTCTCAGGGTTATGAAATTGCGTTATCTGCAAAACATAAGCAAGGTATTGATATATTAACCCATCATTTAAAGAATATTATGGGTTTTAAACAAACTAATGAAGGTGTTTTTTTAGCGCGTAAACGTCATCTACTCGCCTTAGAACAAGCAAATAATCACCTAGATTTTGCGAAAACACAACTGGACCTTGCCGCTGGAGAATTACTTGCAGAAGAATTGCGACTAGCACAAGAACACTTGAGTGAAATTACCGGTCGGTTTACCTCGGATGATCTACTAGGCAGAATTTTTAGTTCGTTTTGTATAGGTAAATGATTTATAGTATCGACTATGAAGTTGATTAACGCATTACAAACTATTTCAGTTGGGTGTAAACCTGTCTTTTTTCCTGCTGTTGGCTTACTGCTTACTCTGTTAACCTTAACCCTATTAGTGCCAGAAAATATGGCGCAATTTTTTACAGCAAGTCTGGCAGCGGCAACGCAAAACTTTGGCTGGGTATTTATTTTAGCCGTCGCCTTTTTTCTAATTGGTCTGCTAGTCATTGCATTTTCATCATGGGGTCAAATACCTCTTGGACCCGATCAAACCGCTGCTAAATATCCTTTTTGGATCTGGTTAGCAATGATCTTTTCAGCTGGTTACGGCATAGCCTTGTTGTTTTTTGGGGTAGCAGAACCGGTTATGCACTATTTAAACCCACCCTATTCCGATACTTCAGCTGACCAACTTGCTCAGCAGTCAATGCAAATTGCTTATTTTCATTGGGGTTTTCATATTTGGGCTATTTATGGTTTAGTTGGATTAAGCTTGGCTTATTTTAGTTACCGTCACAAGCTTCCTTTAGCATTACGGTCTTGCCTTTATCCATTAATAGGCCAACGTATCAACGGACCCATTGGGCATGGTGTTGATGTTATTGCTATCCTAGCAACGACGCTTGGCTTAGCTACGACCCTAGGACTATCCGTTAGCCAAATTAATGCCGGTCTCAATAGTATTTGGCCGAGTATCCCGCTTGCAACAGGCGTTCAAATTAGTGTTATTTTAATTTTAACGTTATTTGCAATGTTATCTGTCGCAGTGGGTTTAGACAAGGGTATCAAGCGTTTATCAATTATTAATATGAGTCTCGCTGTATTTTTGTTAACTGTTGTAGCTTTAGCTGGCCCTACCTTAATTATCTTAGAAAGATTTATTGAAAACACAGGGCTTTATCTTAGCGGTTTAGTTGCTAGAACCTTTAATTTACAGGCTTACACCAGTTCAGATTGGTTGGGTAATTGGACCTTGTTTATTTTTGCTTGGACTATAGCTTGGGCACCTTTTGTAGGTTTATTTATAGCTAAAATCAGTCAAGGACGCACTTTAAGAGAGTTTGTTTTTGGTGTATTGCTAGTGCCGGTTAGTTTTACTTTTTTATGGTTTTCAGTCTTTGGTGATACGGCCCTATTTTTGATCGGTGATCATGGTTCTCAAGTGCTGGTCGATCAAGTACAACAAGATTATAGTCTTGCCTTATTTGCTTTATTTAGTGAATTACAATTGGGCATTTGGATTTCTATCCTTGCCATGTTGTTGATTATGACATTCTTTATAACATCAGCAGATTCGGGTGCATTAGTCTTAGCCAGTTTATCAAGTGGCGGTGATGCTGAAACACCATTGTGGCAGCGACTATTTTGGGCAGGCCTGCTTGGAGCAATAGCTTCTGGCTTATTATTAGCTGGTGGACTCGGTGCTTTACAAACAGCATCCATTTTAAGTGCGGTGCCATTTACAATAATCATGTTATTGATGTTAGTCGCCTTATTTAAAGCTTTACAGGCGGAACAGCAGCGACGAGATATGCTTCATGTAGCGTCCCCCCATGCTGACATGCTATCTTGGCAAGCTAGGTTAAAGGCGCTTAAGAAACCGACCACAAAAAAACAATTAGATTATTTCTTTGAACAAACTCTTACACCAACTTTTTACAATATTGCTAAGACTATGAAACAGCAAAATTGGGATGTTGAATTGATAGAGGATCAACAGCAGGGTCAGCTTGAACTAAGAATTGAATTTGATAATAATAGCCAACCACCATTTATATATGGTGTTACTAAACGTTTAGTAGCAGATCAAGGTATGGATGCTTATCACGCTGATGTATTTTTAAACTCTGGTCCACAGGCAATCGACCTTTATGGTTGGGATCAAGAAGCCATTGCAGATGATCTAGTCAAACACTTTGAGGCTTATCTTGCGTTCCAGCAACAATCAACTATAAATTTGCCTTGGCAAAGTTAACGTAAAATTAAGTTTTAGAAGGACTATAAATTGTCTGCTTCAGTATTTGCTTATCCAACCGAAGCTGTTTATGGCTTAGGTTGTGATCCCTTGGATCAGACTGCTGTCTATCAAATACTTAAACTTAAACAACGTCCAGTTGAAAAAGGTTTAATTCTTGTCGCTGCAGATATTAATGCTTTGGCAAAATTTGCTGATGTACTTAATCCGCAATGGTTTGACAGGTTGCAGCAGGCCTGGTCAGATACCCAACGTGCAGTAACTTGGGTTGTTCCTAAAACTCAGGCCTGTCCTGATTGGATTAGTGGTCAGCATAATAGTGTGGCTGTGCGGGTGTCGCATCATCCATTAGTTAAGCAACTTGCGCAAACCATGCCTGATAGCGTGATGGTATCCACCTCAGCGAATCCAGCTAGTTTGGAGCCGGCACGTTCAGCTGCAGAAGTTAAACATTATTTTGGTGAAGCGTTATATTGTGTTGAAGGCGAATTAGGTGGTTTAGCTCAGCCCTCTGAAATTTGGGATGCACAAACTTTTACGCGTATACGTTAATTTAACTTTTTAAGCAAAGGGTTCAGGATTTTTAGTACGACTTGACTGGTAATGCTTGTTAATAATGGCAACACCTAACAATGCAATTAATCCAAGTCCTAATAGCATAAGCGCGGGTAACGCAGCTTGTTCATAAAGGCCTTCACTGCTTAGTTCATAAACCCTTATTGCCAAAGTATCCCAGCCATAGGGTCGGAGTAAATAGGTTGCAGGCAATTCTTTCATTACATCAACGGCAACCATAAAAGCAGCCACAATTAAGCCAGGCTTTAATATGGGTAGATAGATTCGGCCTATTAGCTGTTGTTGATTTGCACCTAAACTTCGTGCCGCTTCAACCATTGAAGGGGTGATGGTATCAAAATGGCTTTCAATCGGTCCATAAGCAACGGCCAGAAAACGTACCGTATAAGCAAGTAATAAGGCTAAAACGCCACTACTTAACCAAATCCCATATCCTGGGGCAATTTTTTCACCCATTTCTATAATCAATAACATAATGCCAACGGCTAATACTGAACCAGGTAAAGCATAGCCAAGATTAGCAAATCTTAGTCCAGCTCTGCTAATTAGTGATAGGCGAGTATGGCGTTTGACAGCATTTAATATAATAGCGAGTGAGACAGTCAGTAATGCGGCGATACCTGCTAGGGTAAAGGTATTACTCATCCAACCGAAATAACGATTATCCCATTCTAGGCTATACGCTTGCCAGGCCCAAATAACGAGCTGAACTAAAGGTAGTACAAAAGCAAGGAAAACTACTAGGCTAATCGCGGCAGTGACAGACCAAGCGACGATACCCTTTAATTTATAGGGTCGATAGGTGATGCGATGTCTAGAGTCATAACGCGCACGACCACGACTGAAACGTTCAATAAATATGAGCAAAACCGCAATCACCAATAAGAGTGTTGATAGTTGTGCGGCTACTTGTAATGATCGAAAGTCTTCCCATACGCTAAAAATAGCACTGGTGAGTGTTGCATAATTATATAAAGTGACTGTACCAAAATCGGCTAATGTTTCCATCAATGCTAGCATAGCACCAGCCGCTATAGCAGGCCTGGCAAGTGGTAAACTTACCTTCCAAAATACTTGCCAGGCGTTCATTCCCATTAAGCGAGCACTTTCTATTAGGGCACTATTTTGCGCGTAAAAGGCGGTGCGCGCTAACATATAAACATAGGGATAGAGAACTAAAGTCATGACAATAACTAGAGTAAGACCATAGGCACGAATATCTAATCCAGCCCAACCCAATGTGTCGCGTAACCAGGTTTGAACCGGTCCCGGGAAATCGAAGACACCCAGATATATGAAGCCAATTACATAGGCAGGCAGGGCAAATGGCAGGAAGAGTAGCCATTCAAGTAGTTTGCGACCAGGAAACTCGCAAAGTGAAACAGTCCAAGCGAGGGCAACACCGAGAAGGGTTACGCCTATTGCTACTCCAAATAGTAATAATAGTGTATTGCTAATGATGCCACTGAGTCGTGTCTGATAGAGATGGAGCCAAATATCAGAACTGGGTTCGAACCAACTGGCCAAGATTCGCAACAAGGGCAAACTGATAATTAATATCAGCGCCCAAAAAGCGATTTGCCATGGCGATAATCGTATGAAACTTAGTTTCACTAATTTGCCTTAGTCATAACCGATTCGATCAGCCAATCGAGTAGCTGTTTGTTGCTGTTGCCCTAATATATCTAAGTTGAGTTGATCTTGAATAAAGCTACCCCATGCCTGAACCTGTTGATCGATTTCTGTATTAGGTTTAGCAGGGTATTCACGATTAAGGGCACCAAAAATTTGTTGTGCTTCCTCGCTCGCTAACCATTCTATCAGTTGTCTAGCGCCATCCGGGTTCTTAGCATGCTGAGTTATCCCTGCTCCAGATACATTAACATGGGTGCCTGTTGTATTTTGATTAGCCCAAGCTAATGCTAAAGGTGTATCAAGGTTTTCGGCTTCTAAACGCCCAAAATAATAGGTATTAACTAATCCTACATCACATTGTCCGGATAAGATAGCATCCATCACGTTAGCATCCCTTGCATGTGGTCGTGCCGCTAAGTTATTAACCCAACCCTGAACAATTTGTTCGGTAGTTTGTTCGCCATGGTGAGCAATTAAACTGGCTAGTAATGATTTGGTATAGACTGAACTGGACGAGCGCAAGCATAAGCGCCCTTGCCATTTAGGATCAGCAAGGCTAGCGTAATCTGTTAACTCGGCTGGATCAATCCGGTCTTTGTGATAGACAAAGGTTCTGGCACGAATTGAGAGTCCTGTCCATAAATCATTGGGATCGCGCAAGTGAGCAGGTATGGTGTCGTTAATAAATTGACTATTGAGAGGTTGTAGTAGACCTTGGTCAGCAGCATACCAGAGATTACCTGCATCAACGGTAATTAGTACATCAGCTGGCGTTTGACGCCCTTCTGCTCTAAGACGTTCAACAATAGCGTTAGCATTGCCGGTTTGAAATTGTACCGGAACCCCTGTTTCTTCGGTAAAGCGTTCAAATAAAGGTCTAATCAAGTGCTCAGCACGGGCACTGTAGACAACAACAGGTACATCAACAGTGACACCTGGCGTGTTATCGTCATCACGACTACAGCCCGTTATGGTTATGAACCCAATTAAAATAGCGAGTGATTTGATGACTAACCATGGTTTTTTCATGGGCTTTCCTTGTCAAACTAGTTTGGTTAAATTAAAAAAACGCCGATAACGGCGCTTTTTTGATGTTATGTTGCTTATTTTAAGCGGCTGTATCAATCCAAATGTTTCGATAGACATCATTTAATGCCGCGTAGCGGTCACACATAAGCTCAGCTTCCCGTTGTGTATGTGTAACCAAGATAGCAGCCGTTTTTTGTTTTTTAAGCAGTTCTCTTATTTCAACGGCAAGGTGTTCACTTAATGCTTTATCTAAGCTAGAAAAAGGTTCATCAAATAAAATTAAGCTAGGCTTAGGGGCCAAAGCACGAGCTAATGCGACACGTTGTTGTTGACCACCGGACAGTTCGTGTGGGTAGCGATCTTCCATGCCGTCTAAACGAATTAACTCAAGCAACTCTTGAACGCGTTTTTGTCGCTCTTTTTTATTTAGTTTAGTTAAACCAAATGCAATATTGCCAGCAACGGTTAAGTGTGGAAACAGTGAATTATCTTGGAAGACCATGCCAACGCCACGCTTTTCTGGTGGCATAAAACACTGACAATCACACAAGCAGGCATTGTTAAGGCAGATTTCACCTTTGGCTAGCTCAACAAAACCTGCGATAGCACGTAGTAGTGTGCTTTTACCGCAACCACTAGGCCCAAGAATGCCAACTATTTCACCCGCCGCAATGTCTAGATTAAATTGATCTAGAATTGGCGTCTGATTGTATACAACCTGAATATCACTTATTTTTAGCATAAAATCGCCGTTAATAAAAAGTCTATGTTGCTAATTTAAGCTAAATGATAGTAACTTGCAATAGTGAAATACATTTATTTATTTTATGACCGAATGCATTTTGGTTAAAAAAAGCTATTTTCTTATTTACTGCTAAGTTGGATAGAGTTCTGCTAAGGCTTTAGTGGCTATTTTGCTGCTTGATTGATTTGATTCATGCCAGTCCAAAATAGCATAATAAAGCTGCTCAGTGGTGTCATTTAATTGTTTATCATCCGGTAGCTGTGCGCCGTATTTTAATGCCTCATGGCGTTGTAATGCTTTATAGAGTTTAGGTGCCTGGTGTGGCATTGTTGCTATTTTTAAGCCTTGTAGTTGCCACCACTTTTTCAACCATAAACCTTGTTCTAAAACACTAAGCGCTTTAAATTTTTCTAAACTAGGCATTTGGCTAGTTTTAGGAGGTGTGTTAGATAGATCGGTTTTTTGTATTGGATGCTGATTAAGTAACAGACGTTGGCGATACCAAAGACCAAGTGTTCCAAGCCATAAAATCAATAGCATAGCGGATAAAAATGGCCAGTAAGACCCAGTAGATGATTGATCAGATAATCCCTCCGGTACCCATTCGGGTAAAGGTGTATCGGTTACATCACCTGGTAAGACCGTAACCTTTCGTGCATTTATACGTGTATATTCAAGACTATCTGTGACTGTATTCCACCAAGGTATGCTGATTTCAGCTAATTCAATCTCGCCTGGCTGCTGAAATACAGCAGTAAACACTTGTTGCTTACTGCTGCTAATACCTCGTTGACTGGTATGTTGGTTTTGACCGGCAGGATCGGCATATATTCGCACGCCCGGCTGTTCTTCAAATTTTGGATTAGGTAGTTGACTGGCTTGCAGTCCTATTGCTTCAATTGTTAAGCGACGACTTAGAGTATCACCGACTTTAAAAGCACCGGTAATTTGCCAATCCTGTTTAAGGTTTATTTGGCGAGCGGGTAACCAGCTCGCATCAATAGGAAAACTATCAGGTATGGGTTTCACATTTAGCGTAACACTGTTTGAACTTGCTTCAAATAATTCTATCTGGCGTTGTCGTAGTAGTGCACCTTCAAAATTCATGGGTTGAATAGTGAGGTCACCACTTTTTTGTGGATAAATTGCATAAACCCATTCTATTACTCGATAAAGTCGGTCATCGACTAGGGTTTCAAATTGATTTTGATTGACTATACGTTCACTTAAGAAGTCATTAAATACTGGCATATCTACGGATCCGCGACGCAAAGAACCCAAATAGTGAAGTCTCAAGGTATAGAGCACCTCTTCTTGAATATAGGGAGTATTGCTTGATATTTCAGCGGTCATAAAGGTAATGGGATAATCTGCAGCTAGCGCTGGTAAATCAAGCACTTCAACGGATAAGGCATTACTTTTTATGTCTTCAACACTAAAAGATGGAATATCGATAACACCAGTGCGTTTGGGCATTAAGGCAACCTCCCATAGTGTGGTGCCCGTCGGGGTGCCATTTATTACGCGTAACTGGCTAGATGCTTGACGACTTAGAATTTCAAAATCATCCATTAATACGGAAAAATCCGGTCCACGCGTGGTTGTTTGAAAATTTGCGAGAACACTAATATTAACCACGTCGCCTTTATTAACTTTTGCCGCCTCTAGTTCTGTTACTAGCATCCGATCAGACCAATTTGCATAGGTCATAACAGGTATCATTAACATACTCAGAATAAAAAATAGTCCGAGTTTTACCATGTTTTACCCCCTTCATTAGTCGAGCTAGACCGTGATTCTTGTTGCGTTTGATATTGAAATTTTCGTTGTAAAAAACGCCCTGGATTATCTTCTATTTGGTTTAACCAAGCTTGGTTAGACTGTTCACGTTCCCGCATTTCACGAATTTGTTGCGGGTCAAATGATTGACTAGCGGGTAAGTCACCTTCTTCCGAAAGGCTATCATCTTCTGTTTCATTATCATCTTGTTGTTCTTCCCGAATAAGACCAGGGTCTATTTCTTCTCCAGCTTCTGGACGGCCATCTGTTTCACCTCGGCTATCTTGGTTTTCATTACGGTCACTGCCGGTTTGTTCATTAGATGAACCCCCTTCTTGGTTGGTATCATCGTTTGCTTGGCTATCATCTTGATTCGTTTCACCGTCGTCGCTAGAGGATTGACCGCCACCGCCCTCATCCTCGCCATCGTTATCATTTTGACTAGGAATAGGAATATCAGCTTGAGGTTGAGCTTCGGGTTGTTGATCAAGAAGTTGTTGCACTAAGTCACGGTTATGTTGTGCTTGTTCGAATTCAGGTTGTTGCATTAAAGCGCGATCATAGGCTGCAAGGGCGTCTTCTAATTGTCCAGCCAGCGCAAGACTGTTTGCTAAATTGTATTGTCCTTCTGCACTGGTATCCTCGGCAAATAATTCTGCTGCTCGTTGATAACCACCAATACGATATAAACTGGCCGCATGCCAATTGGCATCATTGAATTCACGTTCTGCAGTAAGATAATCTTGGCGTAACCAGGCCTGGTAGCCGCGTTGATCGCCGGTCATAAATATGGGCGTTAGACGCTGTAACCAATTTGGTTTGGGTTGATCAAATGGTTCGTCATTTGCTAGCGCTAAATTTGGTGTTGTAAAACTCATTAATGAGCTCAGTAGGAATATAGCGGTTAGATTCATTAACCAACCACGACGAATAGCAAACATGGCTAAAAAGATTAAAATTAGTGCAAAATAGATCCCAAAATCAACAGGATGATTAACCTGTTGGCTAGTATCTGTTTGTGTTGATCGAGCTGTGGGGGCAGCACGAGGCAACAAACTGCGCAAATCTTCATCATCGAGCCGAAGCCTGGCATAACTGCCGCCAGTTTGTTGTGCAATTTGTGCCAGTCGTTTTTCTGGAACAGGGGCAACCACGAGTTCATCTTGAGCATTCCTTAATAGACCATGCTTTGGATGGTGAATAACGCCCCCTTGTTGTGTTCCAACACTCATAATACTTAGCTGAATATTGTTTTGATTGATTAGGTTAACTATGGCATTAATTTCATCGGGTTCAACATCATCGGTTAACCAAATAATATGACGCTGATTGATATGGTTTTGACTTGTCAGCATTGAGGCTGCCACTTCAAACGCCGAAACCGCGTCGGCACCTGGCCTTGGCATAATACTGGGGGTAAGATGCGGTAATAGATTGAGTAGTGTTGTCGGGTCTTGAGATAATGGCGTAATAATATGTGGCGTGCCAGCGTAGGCTATCAAACCTAGCTGCAACTCTGGGTTTTGGTTTATTAAATCAGTTAACTTAAATTGTGCTCGTGAAATACGGTTAGGGTTTAAATCATCAGCATACATGGATTTTGATAAATCTAATAAAATAATACTTCCAGTACTATTGGGCTGAGCTGGCAAGCTATGACTTTGCCAACTAGGTCCTGCGAGTGCGATTACGCCAAGTATCCAAATTAATAACAATCCGATTAGGCCCATGGGTACTGATTTTTTGTTGGATTGGTTGGTGCCAAGTAGCCAGGGTTGAAACTTAGGTTCAATAATAGTTTGCCAGTCGGAGCTGTGGTTTACTCGACGAAAATAGAGTACCCATAAAACAAGGCTAGGAATGATCGCAAGTAGCCACCAAGGCCGAATAAACATAAATTCGTTAAACATGGTTTAACTCCGGTTTAATCAGTCGATAGCCGGCAAAAAACCAACTTAATATTAAAGCTAGACCTAGCGGCCATATAAAAAGTTCATAGCGAGCACGGTAATGGTTGAGTTCAAAAGTATTGGCTTCAAGCTCGTTGATTGCTCGGTATATATTTCTAAGTGTTCGTGCATCACCTGCCGCAAAGCTTTGTCCACCTGTTATGTTAGAAATCGTTTCTAGGGCTTCAAGGTCAATATCAAATGCACTGCTTACGGGTCGTCCTGATGTTGAGTCAACATTACCAAAGGCAATGGTATGAATAACTAATCCCATTTCGGCGGCTTTTTCAGCGGCATCTATTGGGTCAAGATAGCCATCATTATTGGCACCATCTGTTAGAAGAACCAATACCGCTCGATCATTTTGTTGTTCACTAAGGTGTTTTATAGCCAGTCCAATTGAATCACCAATTGAGGTGGTATTCCCTGCCATGCCGACTTCAGATTCCATCATTAATTGGTTAATCGCCTGTAAGTCATAAGTAAGTGGGCTGACTAAGTGTGCTTCGGTTGAAAACACAATTAAACCTAATCTATCGCCTTGTCGTTGACTAATAAACTCATCCATCACGCGTTTCAGCGCGATTAAACGATCCACGCGTTGACCTTGCCAGGTCATATCTTCATGTAACATAGTGGGTGATATATCGACAGATAGCATCATATCGCGGCCACTGGCTTCAAAGGGTGTGGGAGTGATATACCAAACAGGCCGCATTGCTGCAAAAATTAGCAATAACCAAACTAGGATAAAAAAAAGTTTTATTTGCCAACTTAAGTTGTTTTTATCTGCGGTATCTATGACGTGTTGACCTGGTTTAATAAAGTTTTGCAGTCGCTGACCAAGTGTGGGTGCCATGAGAGGTTGTTGATCTTGCGCCGCAGCCTTTAAAAAGCGTCTAATTATCCAAGGCAAAGGTGCTAAGACAATAAGCGCTGGCCAAATGAAGTGAAAAGCACTGAAAAGTTCACTTATCGCGCTCATAGATGGTGTTCCTTAATCCATTGTTGCGCGTAATCTATCAGTCGTTGACGCTCTGCAGCACTTAGTTTGTTTTCTTTTGCGTAATATTGCACGAGTTGACCAATATTATTGGGTTGCGGTATAAATTGTGCTTTGTCATGTAAAAAGTTTAACCAGGCTTGGTCAGTTAAGGATGCGACTTGGTGTCGTCCATAGGTCGTAATCGCAACTTGTTTTAATTTAGCATTAAGTTGTTGCATCAGTTGCAGATCGTCATCATATTCAATGAGTTTTTGTATATCCCTCAATGCAGTGCGTCTATAACTATGTTGTTGATATCTATGCCAAAAATAGACTATAAGACCAATAATAATGCCCAGTATTATAATCAGCATAGCCCAAACGCTGCCAGCAAGCGGCCACCAACTAATCGGATCTGGCAGAATAATGTCATGTAATTGTTGTGCCAGCGGATTTTCGAAATGTTCAGGTTGGTTCAAGTTCATTTGCGCAACCATCCCATTTTGAGTAACTGGTTTAAACTGGGTTGTGTCGTTGTTAATTCAGATAAGCCACTATTTATGACACGAAATTTTTGTTTTAAAGTTAACCAGGCCTGCTGATAGTGTTGTTGATAAGCGTGGCGTGATTGAGGTGTTCGAGTATCTAAATTGAGTTCTCCGTTGCCATCAAATATTTTGAGCAGGCCTGCTGACGGAATGGATTTCTCCAGCGGATCCGTCAGGTGTAGTCCATCGATAGAGGCATGGCGGGCGAGTTCATTTAGTTTATACCATGCTCTTTGATCAAGGTTTAATAGATCACCAATTAAAATAATACGACTTGCTGGATGAGCGAGATTTTTTACTTTTTCGAGGGCGATTGACCAAGCCTGCGGATTTGCTTGCCCTGGGCGGCTAATTTTATGTTGTTGTAGGGTACCTTCATTAAGTAGGCCATTAAAGCTTTTTGTCTGGCGTTTCGGTTGAAACCACAATTGGCGGTCGCCACCAATAACACAGCCACCCACGCGATCACCTTGATTAAGTGACGCCCAGCCTAATTGGGCACAGGCATTCATGGCCAACACTGTTTTAAATTGCCCTTTACTAGCAAAAAGTAGGCTAGGACTTTGTTCAACTAAAAAAATAATCGGCCTTTCGTGTTCCTCACTGTAGAGTTTGGTGTGGGTTTTTTGAGTGCGTGCGCTGATTTTCCAATCAATATGACGTAGATCATCGCCAATTTGGTAGGGGCGCACTTCATTAAACTCCATTCCCCGCCCTTTTCTGGGTGTGGCATGTTGACCGCCGTTAATCGCAATAATATTTTGGTGATGGCCTAATTTTAGGTGTTTCACGTGAAACCGCCATTTAATGAGGTCAGCTACCTGACTGGATAAACAGGGATCATAGCTTGTGTCCATTTAAACGACCGTAACCCACTCAAGAATGGTATCAATACATTGTTCGACGCTAACTCCATCGGCTTCAGCATCGTAGCTTAATAGCAGACGATGACGGAACACGTCATGAATGACGGCTTGAACATTTTGTGGGCTAACAAAATCCTGACCGTGTAACCAGGCCTGGGCACGTGCACAGGCTGAAAGTGCAATAGTGGCACGAGGACTGACACCATAGGCGATGTTTTTGGCTAGGTCGGCTGAATATTTGTTGGGTTGGCGCGTTGCCATAACCAGTTCAACAATATAGTCTTTAACTGAGTCTGCCATGTGTAAACTCAGAATGGCTTGTCTGGCATCAAATATAGCCGACTCACTGAGTTCTAATGCAGCGTGCTGTTGTTCCGTATCACGGGCTTCGCTTTCCACTAGGTCCAATATTTGGCGTTCACTATCGCGCTGTGGATAGTCAATTTTGACTTGCATTAAAAACCGATCGAGTTGCGCTTCTGGTAAGGGATAGGTGCCTTCTTGTTCAATTGGGTTTTGGGTTGCCATGACCATAAATAATTTCTTCATTGGTAGGCTTTGTTGACCGACACTTACTTGCCCTTCGCCCATTGCTTCTAGCAAAGCCGATTGTACTTTCGCTGGTGCACGGTTAATTTCGTCTGCAAGGATGATGTTGTGAAATATGGGTCCAGGTTGAAATTCAAACTGGTGGGTTTCGGCGCGATAAATATCTGTACCTGTTATATCCGCAGGTAGTAAATCTGGCGTGAACTGAATGCGATGGAACTCACCTTCGATCATTTCAGCTAGGGTTTTGACCGCTTTAGTTTTTGCTAGACCGGGCGGCCCCTCAACAAGCAGATGGCCTTTAGCCAATAGCGTGATAAGTAACCGCTCAATAAGATGGGGCTGACCTATAATGCGTTGGTTTAGGTGTTTTTGTAATTGTTGAAATTCGGTTAAAAGACTTGCTGACATAAGGTTTCTCTTATTTTATTTCTCTCCATTATGACCGGCTGATTATGAATTGCAATTGGCAAATATGAAACTTTCGTATAGTCTCCTTGGGTTTGATTAACTTGCTTTAGTATTGCGCCTGTTAATTGGGATTAGTGGCCATAATAATGGCGCGATGCGGTGCCGGATAGCCTTCAATAGTTTTGTTTGGGTCATTCGGGTCTAAAAAATCGCTTAATGATTGCCATTGCATCCAATCAGTTGCGCGTTGTTCTTCACTTGTGGTTTGATCCAAATCCACGCACTTCACATCTACAAAACCACAGCGCTTTACCCAGTGAATCAATTCATCAACACTCGGAATAAACCACACATTGCGCATTTGGGCATAACGATCTTCGGGTACTAAAAGTTGACCATGGCCTGGTGGAATGACCAAGGTTTCTAGTATGAGTTTTCCTTCTTTGCGTAATTGTCGTTTTAATTCGTAGATATGGTCGATTGGTGAGCGGCGGTGATAAAGCACCCCCATCGAGAAGACACGGTCAAAGTCACCACCAAATTTGGATACCGGTAGTTTTTCAAGCGGTAACGGCAAGAAATAAATTGGTGCATTCGGATTGGGGTATAGTTGTTTGACAACACTGAACTGTGCCATAAACAGTAGGCTTGGATCAATGCCAATGACCAGTTTTGGCTGTTCATCTAGCATCCGCCAAAGATGGTAACCACTGCCACAACCGACATCAAGACACTTTAGATGGGTGAGATCACCGAGATGAGGTTTTAATCTTTGCCATTTCAAATCAGATCGCCATTCGGTATCAATATAAATAGGACCGATTTGATAAGGTCCTTTACGCCACGGCATCAATGCACGAAGGCTGGATTCTAATTTTGCCCAGTCACCTTCTGTCTGTTTATTTTCGTTGTATTTTAAAGTAACAGCGCTAGTGTTTAATGTTGCTTCATTAGATCTTGGAAATTTATCAATATATTCAAGTGCTGTTAGCCAGCGCTCTAAATTGCCGTTGGCATCAGGTTCAAGAGCGCTATCAATTAATGGGGGTAGTTTATCAATCCAGGGCTCCAGTCGGGTATGTTCAAGTAATGGCCAAAGTGTGTCGAGATGATGTTTCACGTGAAACGCCTTATGAAATTATTTAATCGCTAAGAAAGATGCAAACTGAAAATGTTGTAGCCAGGTATCTGCTGCACTAAATCCGACGGCTTTAAGCCTGTTTAGATGGGTTTCGCGACTGTCACTAATCAGCACATTTTCAAGCGATGCGCGTTTCTGACTGATTTCCAACTCAGAGTAGCCATTATTCCGTTTAAATTGCAGGTGCATTGTTTCGAGCTGAGCTTGTATCCTAGCTTGAGGGTTGATTAATTTTTCTGACAGAATCAACACGCCACCCGGAATCAGGCCATCATAAATTCGTTCTAACATAGTGATGCGTTGTTCAGGGGCGATAAATTGCAGGGTAAAATTTAGGACGACCACACTGGCATTCGTTATGTCGATTTCTAACATATCATCAAGCACAAATTCAACTTGATGTGAAGAGTGGTAATTGCCAAGGTAATCTTTGGCTTTAGCTAACATGGCTGTTGAATTATCGACGGCAATAATATGACAGGGTTTGTCCTCTACTGCTCGTCGCATAGCCAGTGTTGCCGCTCCAAGTGAACAACCTAGATCATATAGACGTGTGTTGGGCTGAACAAAAGCGCGTGTTAGTTCGGTAATGCCATTTAGTGTTTCACTATAACTGGGTACTGAACGTTCAATCATGTCAGGGAAAACGGAGGCCACCTGTTCATCAAAACGAAATGATTTTAAGTCTTGCTGAGGCTGGGCAAACAGCGTGTCTTTTTGGGTGGCGCTCATTGTTTTTCCTGCTAATTTAAGTCTGAGTATTATAGATGTCTAGTTGTTTTCGGTCTAGCGTTGGAACTAGCTGTTTGTGTTTTCTGGTTACGTTTTTGATTCGGCGAAATAGGCCACCGCCATATCTATAAAATGACGCACGGTGGTGGTGAGATGTTGTTTATTTGGATAGACCAGTGTGGCAGATTGTAGCGGTGTGTCATACTCCGCTAATAACCGAATAAGTTTCCCTTCGGCTATTTCAGTTTCACAAATAAAGCTTGGTAGCCTTGCAACCCCTATTCCGGCCATTACCAGGGTTTTTTGCATCGGCATATTATTACATTCCACGCGGTGCTGTGGTTCCACGTGAAACTTTTTGCCTGCTTCATTCAAATAGTCCCAGGTGAGCGGTACTTGATTATAGGTATATTTAATCGCCGGTAACTGTTTTAGATCATGAGGATGCATGGGCACAGGGTGTTTGGCTAAAAAGTCTGGCGTAGCGACGGTATAAAAACCATAATCCAACAACTTACGGCTGATCATATTGGAGTCTTTTAATTGCCCCATACGAATAGCTAAATCAAAGCCCTCGCCGACAAGATCGACCAACCTGCTGGAAAAGTCTAATTGTAAACTGACCTCTGGGTAGGTCTGCGCAAACTGCGTAATCAGCGGTTGTAGATGAGATTGACCAAAACTATTTGGTAGGCTAATTTTAAGCCGACCGCTGGGCTGTAAATTATGCTGGGTCAAACTTAACTCCGCATCGCGCGCCTCATTAACAATTTGCCTAGCCTTTTCATAATAGGTTTTGCCAGCAAGGGTTAAACTTAAACTGCGCGTAGTGCGTTGAATTAAACGCACACCTAAACGTTGTTCTAGACGGGTAATGCTTTTACTAATATGTGACACCGCATGGCCTAATTCCGAGGCTGCGCCACTGAAACTTCCTGATTCGATCACCTGCACAAAAATAGTTAGGCCTTCTAAACTGTCGTGATGTTGCCGCATGATTATTCTCATTTAGAAAAAGTATTTTGCCATTTTAAATATTTACTGGCTAAAAGGAAACAGTATAATTTGATACAAGGCTTATACATAAACATATACAAAACTTATACAGTGAGGGTATAATCATGCTAAAAGTAAGACGCTCACGCGATAGAGGCTATGTTGAACAAGACTGGTTGAAGTCTTATCACACCTTTTCATTTGGTAGCTACTTTGATCGTAAGCATATGAACTTTAGAAGCTTACGAGTGATGAATGAGGATTGGATTGCACCTAATTCAGGTTTTCCAACCCATCCTCATGACAATATGGAAATTATTACCTATGTCATAGAAGGACGCCTTGCGCATCGTGACAGTATGGGCAACCAAGAACAAATTACTCATGGTGAAATCCAGTCCATGAGTGCAGGAACGGGTATTACCCATAGTGAGTTTAATCCTGATGACCAGGCGACCACGCATTTGTACCAGATTTGGTTAGTCCCTGCAGAAAAGAACATTAAACCAAGCTACCAACAGATTCGTTATGACCAAGCGCCATCGGGTCAACTTACGTTACTAGCCAGTCAGCAACCCAAAGACGGTGCGGTATTTATTAACCAAGATGTTGATTTGTATCGTGCAGAGCTTGCTAAGGGTGATGAGCTGAGTTTCGACATTAGACCTGGCCGCGGTGTTTGGTTACAAACGGTTCGAGGTGGCTTAGTGGTGAATGGAGAGGCCATTCAAACCGGTGATGCTTTAATTGTAGAGGATGAATCGCAGCTTGCGATTAGCGCCCAAGAAGCCAGTGAATTTTTATTATTTGATTTAGTTTAAAACCATCTATTTAAGGAGCAAGCGATGAAATTTGTAGGCATTAGCGGCAGTCTTCGTGCCGCTTCAACCAATACAGCGTTATTACGCGCCACCCAAGAGTTGTTACCAGAAGGCGTTACCATGGAGATGGTGACCTTAAATGACTTGCCGATGTTAAACCCAGATGATTTAGCTAACGGCTTTCCAGATTTAGTTAATCAGTTAGCGGCGCAGGCAAAAGCGGCCGATGCCTTAATTTTAGCCACGCCTGAATACAATTACTCAATTAGCGCAGCCCTCAAGAATTACATTGATTGGTTATCGATTCATCCTGATGCACCCTTCAAACACAAGCCGATTGCGATTATGAGTTCAAGTCCAGGTATCTTTGGTGGTGCACGTGCGCAATATCATTTACGCCAAATGTTTATCTATGCGGATGCGAAAGTGCTGAACGGCCCTGAAATCATGGTCGGACTCAGTGGCGAAAAAATCACTGAACAGGGTGAACTGGTTGATGCGGCTTCGCGTGATTTAATTGCCCAGCAAATGCAGGCCTTGGCAAAGCTCGCGAGTTAAATATATTTGCGTTGGAACTCGGTGACCTTTTGCATATAGCGCCGAGTTTCAGCAAAAGGCAAATGTCGAACTAAATGCTGATAAACCTGTTGCGGCTGCATCCGGTTAATCTGCTCAAAAGCCCGACTCCTATCATTATCAAATGCACGTAATACATTCCCCGAGCCGGTGTTGTAGCCGGCAATCACACAATATTCTCGGCTTAATGGATTATTGACCCTTACCAAATAACGGGTATCCAAAATAGATAAATAGCCTACGCCCATTTGAATATTATTGTCCGGAACAAACAAGTAATCGCGTGTTGGCGTGCCAGGGCGTTTATAAATAAGTTCGTGGGCATCGCGGCCAGCCGTGGTGGGTACAATCTGCATTAAACCATACGCAGGAATGTGGCTCATGGCATAGGGGTTAAAACTACTTTCCGCCTCCATAATGGCATAGATTAAGTCGGGACGAATAGAGTAAGTACGACTATGACGGCGCACAGAGTCAGCAAATTTAGTCTGCTGTTGACGATCTAGCTGCGCCGAGAGCGCAAACTCAACAAAAAATCGATCAGGTTGGCCGCGTTGGCGCAGGGTTTGGCGCTGATTGTTAGCCAGGTGTTGCGCATATTGTGTGGCACGCCACTCAAACTGTACGATCTGTCCCTGGTGATCTCTCACCAGTGGATATAAAAAAGGTTGACCCGAGCCGCGAATCGGTTGGTCGCTCAATAAATCAACCTGGTCGGGCCGGTCGGGAGTCAGTAAGGTGGTGACTATCGCTTTTTGTAACACAGCACGATCATCGCTTAGGCTTTCAACTCTAACTAGGCGTGTTTCAAAGTTAACAATCGCCCGTGTTTCAAAGTCATCACTGTATTTTACAAATTCTCGCGGACTGGCGGTTTTTTCATCGCCCCACTTGCGGGCTAAAAACGACACCAGTTCTTGCAGTTGATCACGCACCAGCCGATCGATTTCTGGTACACCTGACACAGGAATTTGACTGGTAATAGCTTTATCAAGCCGACCTTCAGATAGATTGCGACCAACCTGAATCGATTGACGAACTTCATTAGGGCTACAACCTGCGGTGAGCAGGCCTGCTGATAGCCATCCCAGTGAATGGCTGATGTGTTTGATAAATTGGCGACGTTTCATGTGAAACATTATGCCAAAAATTTGCGCTCAAGGCACAGAAAGACTTGACGGCTTGAGTATAATAATTAAATGAAAAGACTTTTTTTGTTGTGGACATTACTATTTAGTTTTATCAGTGTACCAGGCCTGGTGCTGATACACGATGTTGCACACCCTTTTCATGCCCATTTGCATGATCATCACCATAGCTACAATCACAATCATCATGACCAGCACACTCACACGGATCATTCGCAGCATCAAGTCAAACATACTCATGACCATCACCACCACCTTTTATCCGGCTTTCACGATGCGCTAGAAACCTGGTTATGCGAACTCTATGAGGTGACATCCACCACCGCCGTCACCGATCGTGCATATCTTCTACTCGATGATTTTTCATTATATACCGCCTATGCCTTGCCACGTTGGGTTAAGGTCTATTCTCCTGGCTTTTATCCTGATTTTTGGGGACGCGCCCCACCGTTTGTCCTAATTTAACTGCATTTTTAACCCAATTGTCTCACTCGCCCTCATGGCTGCCCCGTTTGTAGCCTTGAGCGCCAGTGGGCGTGCATTAAATTAAGGATATCTATGAACACCCATTTAAAGCGTTTAACCCTTGCAATTACCTCATTATTAGCGACGAGCCCACTGCTTGTGAGCGCGAACACGGATCATCACCAGATGAGTGAACAGGCCAGCGATAACACCTTGCCTAGTATTCAAGTAAGACGTGATGCACTGAATAATACATTCGAGCGTGATGTTTATCTTGCTTCAGCCGAACTCTTTCAAGCAAAAACGCTCAATGATTTGTTTCGCTTAGATCCATCAACCCGTGTGGTCAGTGGTTCAACCCGTAATGGCCAAAAAATTGTGCTACGAGGGGTGGAAGATTTAAATCTCAATATTCAAATAGACGGCGCGCGTCAAGGTGCGAATTTGTTTCATCACCAAGGACGCTTACAAATTGATCCGGCGCTTTATAAGCAAGTGCGGGTTTTTAGTGGTCCAGCGCCAGCTGATGCCGGGCCTGGTGCGTTAGGTGGCAGCGTGCAATTTGAAACCGTCGATGCGCAGGACTGGTTGCGCCCAGGCGAAACCATCGGCGCGCGTGTTGGTGGACACTATGAGTCCGCACGGGATTTAGGCGGCCTAACCACGTCTGTTTATGGTCAATTGGATGACCACACCGGCTTGTTAGCCTATATGCGTCGTACTCAAAACAGCGATTTGCGTGCGGGTGGCGGTGAAACCGTGCCTTCTACGGCAGGGTCACACAATAATTACCTGCTAAAACTCAGTATGCTGGATCGAAATGATCATAGTCTGCACATCAGTGCGCAAGCCAGCGAGGACTTGGGCGGACAGTTCCGTGCCAATTTTCCGGATGGTTCACAATCTCTTTTGCAGCGCAGTGATGATCAACGTATCTATGAGCAACGCCAAACAATCAGTTATGGCTATAACCCGTCTGATGAAAGAGTTGATATGCAGCTTAGGATCTATCACAGTGAAAATGGTTTAGATGTCACGCTACCTATACCTAATAATCGACCCGCAGAATTAGCCCTGACCGAATCCTATGGCATGAATCTGTTTAATACCAGCCGTTTTAGCTGGGGGGCGACTGACCATGCCTTGACCTACGGCACGGATTATTTTCGCGATGAAAATCGTTATCGCACCACCGGTGATGCACGTAGTGAGTTTGCCATTAATCATGGCCTGTATCTGCAGGATCGCATGAGCTATGGTCCGGTGCGCTTGAGTGGCGGTTTGCGTTACGACAGTTATTACAGTCGCTTAGATAATCAATATCGCAATGCGGGCAGCGGTTGGTCGCCTAACCTAAGTGGTGAGTGGGATCTACTCAGCGGTCAGCAACAGGTCACCCTCTTTGCGGGTTATGGTGAGTCATTGCGCGGTTCACGGTTAAATCAAGCCTACTGGTTGTCGAAGTATCCAAGACCAGGGCAAACCTTCCAAGGGAACCCAGTATTTTTTGAACTGGGCGAAAACGGCAAGATTAAACCTGAACGGGCGATCTTGCATGAAGCCGGTGTGCGTTGGCACAGTGATGAGGTGTTTACGCGTGATGATCATGCCGGAATCGAGTTAACGGTATATAAAACACGGATTAAAGATTATTGGCTAACATCCGGTGAAGGACCAGGCACACCCACAACAGATTTTAAAAATGCGCCAGGCGATATTGTTAGCGAAGGCTATGAATTACGAGGTCATTGGGGTTTGAACCGAGTGTTGATTGAGGCCGCTTATAGCCATAACAAACTACGTGGCTATGATGGATTGCCAGCCGATACCGCTGGTACATCAGCAAGAGTCGGTAGCTCTGTCGGTGACAAGCTGGTACTAAACGGCCTGTGGCAAGCGCAGGATAACCTCGCCTTGGGTTACACCTTTACAGGTGTTGCCAAATTAACGGATAAGCATCCCGATCCAGTTAATCCACCCAACAATCGATTTTTGCGCGCGGATAAACCCGGCTACATCACCCATGATGTGCAGGTGCAGTGGCAGCCGGCGGCAGTGGCCAAACAGGCCTTGCGCTTGACCGCTGCATTAGAAAACATTTTTGATACCCGCTATGCCGATCATGCGTCAGTGCGTTTAATTCAAAATGGACAGGAGTTCACTACCTTAGACGCTGGTCGCAACCTGCGCCTGAGCGCCGAGTGGCAGTTTTAATCTCGAATAACGCAGCGCGCTTAAAAACGGGCGCGCTGATTAGCTAAACGCTGGGTTAATCCCCAGCTATCTTTATCTATCAAGGTTTCGATATAGTTTTCGACCCCAGCATCTAACTGGTGAAAGAAGTTCAGTCCAGTGCGTTTTTCTACTTCGCGCACGGTCACCACCAGCGTTCTCAAATCCTCATCCCCTTTTACATTTTGCGGCACAATAAAAGCCAACACTTTGGGCGGTTGATCGGCTTTTTCGCCAGGCTGAATAAAAATTTTATAAAAGCTATCGGGTATCGCAATCCGCTTGGCCGAGCTTGGCAAAAAATTGGGTTTGTCACTAAAAATGGGACCGGTCACCACCCAAAATGGTCCATGAGCTTGCGAAAATTGATTGGCCGCCAGCGCTTCAATTCGCTGCCAGGTACGTCGATTGAGGTCAGGACGCTGGGGGGAAATGTTGGTCATTAAAAAGGTTTGGTGTTGTGCTTGCGCGCCATAACGGGTTGCTATGACATGGTTAGGGGCTAAATGACCGCGATCATAGCCTGACCCGGTATAGTCGTCGTGGGTAATACAGGCAACAAAAGTTAAACAACGCAAACTGCGCCAATCACTTTCAAAGCGGCTTGGTCGTGGCAAATTGGCCGCATTATCGGGACGGGGTAACACCTGATAACTCACCCAAAGTGGATTACCAAGCCAATCAGAATAGCCGACCATAAAGGCATCATTACGAATAATCCGCTTGGTCAGCTGGGTTTGCCAGTCCTGATGCACAGGCACGCCAGAAAACACCATCGCCGGGCGAGCAATATAGTGTTCATAACTATACCAGCCGGCCATGACCAGCATCAGCAGGCCTGCTACTAGCCAGGTGTTTTTGCGTCGACCAGTTTTAAATGGATTGCCGGTTTTAGCGGCTGGACTGCGTCGTCTAGCAGGGGCTCGCGCAGGTGATGGACTCATAATGGATTCTCTTCAGTAATAGGTTTATAAGCAAGGATATGAATATAGCGACCCATGTCGCGATAGGTGGGTTGGCGACAAAAACGCGCCTCTAATGCCATCAGTTCATCCTGATTACTTTCTGCCAACACCTCGTGGGTTAAGTAGTCGTGGAATACGCGAATACCGGTCTGCTGCTGACATTCAAAACCGGCCTCAGCCAACCAACCTCGAACAGTTTCAGGATAATGTGGATGGGGAGGCGTGAGTTTCTTACCCTTGCCAATATAACCATCATCTAAAATATGTTGCCAGCGCCAACTGCCCTTTAATACATTGGTGTAAACAATCGCATTACGATTATAAAATAACACCGATAAATAACCGCCCGGTTTTACTTTCGCCATGACCTGGTTAAAGGTAGCTTGCGGCTCGGCCAACCACTCTAGCACGGCATGGAACAGCACTAAATCGAACTGCGGCAACTGGGGTGCCAAGGCTTGAGCCGGGCCAACTAAGAAATCAGCCGACAAGTTTTGTTCGTTAAAATCGGCTTGGGCACGTGCCACCATCTTTTTCGATAAATCGCTTAGCGTTAGCTGATGACCCGCTGCGGCAAACCAAGCGGCCATTTGGCCTAAACCGCAACCGGCATCCCAAATCTGCAAAGGCGTTTGCTGTTGCAGGCCTGCTAAATCTTCTTGCAAACATTGTAAGCGCCACGAACCTTTGAGGGTGCCATAGACTTTTTGCTCAAACTTGGCAATCAGGGGGTCAAAGTTGCGGTCTTTTAGGGGTTTGCTCATACAAGCCTGCGTCAGTTGTTAAATGTTTTGAGAAGGTATTTTGAAATAGTTTTAAAAATTTTATGCACTGAAAATTGTTTTTTAAATTCAATATGTTGGGTATTTTTTTAAAAAATTGTCCACAGGGTTTACCTTAAAGTTATCCACAAGGCAAGACTGTTTTTAAAAGTTATTCACAGGTACAATTGTGTGCAAACCGCAATTATCCCTAGATCGGACAACGAACACAATATAAGGAGCCGATGATTTGAGTCACGTCTGGACACAAAGTCTTAAATTTTTAGAGCAAGATCTGAACGAGCAACAGTTTCACAGCTGGATTCGGCCTCTTAAGGTTATTGAAGACGATTCCGTTATTCGTTTATTAGCCCCCACCCCATTTATCTTAGACTGGGTAAATCGTAAATTAATGCCTAATATACAGCGTGCCGTAGCACAGGTTGTGCCTCAGGATACACCGCTTGTTAAGCTTGAGATTGGTGAGTATGAAATTGATGAGCCTGTAGCGACTAGTCGACCTGCGCCTGCAAATACGCCTGCTCAGCCGGCGGCGCAAGCCAGTGCAGATACGACCAAAAAAACCATCAAACATAAGTTGAATGTGAGCTATATATTCGATAACTTTGTTGAAGGTAAGGCAAACCAGCTTGCAGCGGCCGCGGCGCGTCAGGTGGCTGAAAACCCAGGCGGCAGTTATAACCCGTTTTTTATTTATGGCGGAGTCGGTTTAGGCAAAACGCATTTGATGCATGCCATTGGCAATGCCTTGTTGGAAAAAAATCCTAATGCACGCGTGGCTTATTTGCACTCTGAAAGCTTTGTTGCCGATATGGTCAATGCACTTCGCCACAATAAAATTGAAGAGTTTAAACGATTTTATCGCTCCTTAGATGCCCTATTAATTGATGATATTCAGTTTTTCGCTAACAAGGAACAATCACAGGAAGAGTTTTTTCATACCTTTAATACTTTGTTGGAAGGCAACAAGCAGGTGATCCTGACCTCGGATCGTTTTCCTAAAGAAGTGGATGGGCTTGAAGATCGTCTTAAGTCGCGCTTTGGTTGGGGCTTGACAATTGCGGTAGAGCCGCCTGAATTTGAAATGCGTGTCGCTATTCTAATGAAAAAAGCGGCACAGGCAAATTATGCCCTCCCTGAAGATGTCGCCTTTTTTGTTGCCAAGCGCTTGCGTGGTAATGTGCGTGAACTCGAAGGTGCTTTAAAACGAATTGTGGCCTATGCGCAGTTTACGCAGCAATCCATAACCGTTGAACTGGTTAAAGAAGCGTTAAAAGATTTACTGGCATTGCAGCAGAAAATGATTACGCTCGATAACATTCAAAAAACAGTTGCTGACTATTATAAATTGCGTGTTGCAGATTTATTATCCAAGCGTCGGACTAGGAATGTTGCCAGACCAAGGCAAGTCGCCATGGCTTTAGCTAAAGAGCTTACTCATCATAGTTTGCCAGAAATTGGTGATGCGTTTGGGGGTCGAGATCATACCACGGTGTTACACGCTGTGCGCACAATTAAAAAGATGCGCGAAACTGACCATATAATTGATGAAGATTTTAGTAAATTGGTTCGAATTATTACTTCTTGAGGCGACAACAAATGAAACTCATCTTAAACCGCGAACACTTTTTAAAAGGCCTACAAACGGTCGCTGGTGTGATTGAAAAACGTCAAACCATGCCAATTCTTGGGAATGTTTTACTGCAAGTCAATGGTCACCACCTCACCTTAACCGGTTCAGATTTGGAAATAGAGAGTCGAGCCCAAGTTGCCATCGATCAGGTCGATGGCGAGGCGTTTGATATCACGCTACCGGCACAAAAACTCTTAACGATTGTGCGTTCCTTGCCAGAGGGTATTAGTGTCAGTCTTGATTTTGAGGGGCAACGTTGTACGCTTAAAGCGGGTCGTTCGTTGTTTAAATTATCCACTTTACCGGCAGCCGATTATCCACATTTAGACTTGTCACGTGTCGAAGTCGCATTGCAGATGAGTCACACTCAACTTAAACAAATGTTGGCGCAAACAACCTTTGCAATGGCTTCACAAGATGTCCGTTTTTATTTAAACGGTATGTTATTTGACGTGAGCCCACAAGCGCTTCGTTTGGTTGCCACTGATGGTCATCGATTATCTACAGCAGCTTTAGAAGCCGATTTTGCCAGCCTTAAGCCCATGCAGGTGATTGTACCGCGTAAAGGGATTTTGGAATTAGCCAAGTTGTTGCTAGCCTCAGACGAATTGGTGGAATTGGCGTTTGCCAAAAATTACTTAACGATCAAGTTAGCTGACACGGTGTTTACCTGCAAACTTATTGAAGGGCGGTATCCTGATTTCCGGCGCGTTATTCCAGAGCACAATGATGTGTTGGTCACCACTGACCGGGAACTTATGCGCGCAACCCTACAGCGTGCCGCGATTTTATCTAATGAGCGCTTTAAAGGCGTACGCATGGTGATAGAGAGTAATCTGTTGACTGTCCATGCTCAAAACACCGAGCAAGATGAATCTAATGAGGATATGGCAATAGATTATATTGGCGATAAAATTGAAATTGGGTTTAATGTGAGTTATCTGCTTGATGTGATTCAAGCTGTCAAGGATGAGCACATAGTATTAAGCCTCAAAGACAGTAGCAGTTCATGCTTGATTGCAACCACAGATGGTTTGATTAGCACACAACATGTTGTGATGCCGATGAGACTCTAAATCTGTACACTACTTTATAAATAATTATGTGCTGATATAAATTTTTCTTATAGTTAGAAGTGTTATAACTGATTGGCATGACATCCAAAAACTAAGTATATTTGTTTTGCATGCCTTAATAAATAAAGAGGATATAAAATGAAAAAAAAGCTACTACCTCTAGCCGGAATTGTTATGGGTTTATCCGTTGCGACCAGTGCTCATGCGGTTGAACGCGGTGAACTTTTAGCTAACAGCTGCTTTTCATGTCATGGTTATGATGGCAAGTTAGACAACGCTGAGATTATCCCTCTAGCAAATTACCCTGCTTCTTTAATCATTAGTCAAATGAAAGCCTATCGCGATGGTACGCGTGAAGGCACCATTATGAATCGTCATGCGCGTGGCTACACGGATGAAGAAATCGAATTGATGGCAAATTTCATTGGCTTACAAGGTCAATAAGGAGCAATTTATGAAAAAAGTTACGTTATCACGTCGTCAAGCCATTCAACTTGCTGCAGCGGGTGTGGCCGTTCCTACTGCGTTCGCCTTATCAGGCTGTGAGACAACGGGTCGTAAAGGTGAAGGCCATGTTGTCGTTGTCGGTGGTGGTTTTGGTGGTGCAGCTACAGCCAAGTACCTAAAGCGTTATAATCCACAGTTGAATGTGACGTTGATTGAACCAAACACAACCTATGTCACATGCCCTGGTTCTAACTGGGTATTGGCTGGCTTCACTGAAATGAATGAAATTACCCATAACTATGAAGCAGCGAAGAAAAATGGTATTAATGTAGTTCACGAAATGGTGACCGCTGTTGATCCAGCAAAACAATCTGTTACCTTAGCTAGCGGCAAGAAAATGAGTTACGACCGTTTAGTTGTGTCACCAGGTATTGATTTTAAGTGGGACGTACATGCAGGCATTTCGCAAGCAGCTGAAACTGCGATGCCGCATGCTTACAAAGCCGGCCCACAAACCTTAATGCTGCGTGATCAATTGCGTGCTATGCCTGATGGTGGAACCTTTGTGATGGTACCTCCACCTAACCCATTCCGTTGTCCGCCAGGACCCTATGAGCGTGCAGCGATGATTGCGCATTATTTCAAAAACAACAAACCAAAATCTAAATTGTTGATTCTTGACCAGAAGAATGCCTTCTCTAAACAAGGCTTGTTCCAACAGGGTTGGGAGCTTAACTATGGTCAAATGATTGAGTGGGTATCGCTTGATGATGGTGGCAAGTTAAACAGTATTGATGTTGCCAATAAAACAATTGACGCATTATACGGTAAAGTTAAAGCCGATGTGGTCAACTACATTCCACCACAAAAGGCAGGCAAACTGGCACATATTGCGGGTTTAACCAACGAGTCTGGTTTCTGTCCAGTAGATCATGTAACGTTTGAATCCACGATTCATAAAAACATCCACGTTATTGGTGACGCTTCTATTGCCAGCCCAATGCCAAAATCTGGCCACTCTGCTGTGAGTCAAGCAAAAGCAACAGCTGCCAATATCGTTCTAGCGATGAAAGGTGAAGATCCAATTTGGGCGAAAAATGTGAATACTTGTTATTCACTAGTAACACCGGACTATGCTATTTCAGTTGCAGCCATTTACGATATTGTTGATGGCAAAATTGCGTCTGTTGAGGGCTCAGGTGGCGTTTCTCCTATGAATGCTACACCCGATGTTCGCCGTACTGAAGCGCATTATACTCGTGGCTGGTACCGCAGTATTACTGATGAAGTTTGGGCGTAATTACATAACATAATTCTGACGCTCTCCACGTTAGGGCTCTTAAACCGCAGCTTTACTGCGGTTTTTTTTTGGTTGTAATCTGGTGTGCATAGCTGTGGGCTTGGGTAGGCATGGTAAAATGTTATAAAACTAGCTAGGGAAGAATACGTTATGTGTGGAATAGTGGGCGGTGTTGCTGAGCGTAATTTATTGCCAATTTTATTGGCAGGCCTTAAACGGCTAGAATATCGTGGTTATGACTCGTCAGGTTTAGCTGTCATAGATGAGGTAGGTGATCTAGTACGTTTTCGGGCTGAAGGTAAAATTAAAGCGCTTGAGCAAACAATTGCTGCGCAGTGTTCCTCGCTCTATGGTCAAACCGGCATTGCCCATACGCGCTGGGCGACCCATGGCCGTCCGGCTGAACGTAATGCGCACCCTCATACTAGCCACGAGCTTATTTCCGTCGTGCACAACGGGATTATAGAAAATTATCAACCCTTAAAGTTAAACCTGATGACGCAGGGCATTGCGTTTGCATCCGAAACTGACAGTGAAGTCATTGCCCACAGTGTTTATTTGGCCTACCAAGCGACTAAGGATTTAAAAGAGGCTGTCGTAACGAGCGTGGCCCAATTTCATGGCGCCTATGCGTTAGGCATCGTGGCTAAGGATCAGCCAGGGCGGTTAATTGCTACCCGAAAAGGGAGTCCGCTGGTGATTGGTGTAGGTATTGGTGAGCATTTTATAGCCTCTGATGTCACGGCTCTATTACCGGTCACCCAGAACTTTATTTTTTTGGAAGAGGGTGATTTAGCCGATATTTATCGTGATCAACTCACCATCTATAATCAGGCTGGTGAGCGAGTAGAACGACCAGTTGTGCAGTCTAGCCTGAACCCGGCTGCGGTGGAGTTGGGTAACCATCGTCACTTTATGCATAAGGAAATTTTTGAACAATCTCAAGCTGTAATTGATACGCTTCAGGGACGTATTACTGATAAAGAAGTGATTACGGAGGCGTTCGGGTTTCAAGCCGCTGAGCTGTTTGATCAGATTAAGCAGGTGCAAATTGTGGCCTGTGGCACTAGCTATCACGCTGGATTAGTGGCGAAATATTGGCTAGAAGACATTATTCGTTTGCCCTGCCAAGTCGAGGTCGCGAGTGAATACCGTTATCGAAACCCCGTGCTGCAAGACCATACTTTGGTGGTGAGCTTGTCCCAGTCCGGTGAAACAGCCGATACCCTCGCTGCATTACAATTAATTAAACAGCGCGCGCAGCAACTTGACTTTAAGCATATTGCCAGCCTGTGTATTTGTAATGTCGCGGAATCGAGTTTAACCCGCGAATCAGATATGACGTTTTTAACCCATGCCGGGCCGGAGATTGGGGTCGCGAGTACCAAAGCCTTTACGACACAACTGGTTGCACTCGCGTTATTAATGATGGTGTTGGGTAAACGTCATAAAACTTTAAGTGTAAAACGCGAAACGGCCATTGTCGCCGGATTAAAAAAACTGCCTGGATTGATTCAAAATGCATTAACCCATGAAGCGGCTATTCAACAACTGGCCAATAGTTTTGCCGATAAGCATAACGCGCTGTTTTTGGGGCGCGGTACCATGTATCCGATCGCGCTAGAAGGTGCGTTAAAGCTTAAAGAGATTAGTTATATTCATGCAGAAGCCTACCCTGCTGGTGAACTTAAACATGGGCCACTCGCTTTAGTCGATGAAACGATTCCCGTAGTGGCTATTGCGCCGCATGATGACCTACTCGAAAAACTTAAATCGAATTTGCAAGAAGTCAATGCGCGCGGTGGCCAAATGATTGTTTTTGAAGATGAAGCCTCCAACATTCAGTCGGATGGCTCATTTAAAGTACTGAAAACCACCAGCAATGTTGGCCGGATTACCGCACCGATTACCTTCAATATTCCGCTGCAACTTTTAGCCTATCATGTGGCTCTCATCAAAGGTACCGATGTTGATCAACCGCGTAACCTCGCAAAATCGGTGACGGTCGAATAACCTGTCGAGTCACTTTACGGCAAACAATGTGAATTTCCAGCTGTTAGCCTAAATTAACCCGCATCAAGCCTTGAGTTTGCTGCGGGTTTTTATTATATTACGCGTTATAGCCAATCGGGCATAACGCTAAATAGATGGTCAGATAAGTTTTGTTCACCTATCTGACAATGGAGCCAAAATGACGGAAGCAAAGGCGCTAATTGATCCTTTTCAGCGCAAAATTGAATACTTGCGGGTGTCGGTAACCGACCGCTGTAATTACCGCTGCGGGTACTGTATGCCCGAACAAGGCGTACACCCAGAGGGCAAGCATACCGAGTATTTGTCATTTGAGGAACTCACTCGCATTATTGCCGCATTTACCCGCTTAGGGGTTAAAAAAATTCGTTTAACCGGCGGAGAGCCGTTGGTTCGTAAGGGTCTGGCCGAATTTGCCCAGGATTTAAAACAATTACCAGGCCTGGTGGACCTTGCCTTGTCCACCAATGCCCATTTTTTAGACAAGCATGCTGCTGAATTAGCCCCGTCGATTGATCGGGTTAATATTTCAATGGACTCTTTGGATGCAAATAAATTTCACCACATTACCCGTGGCGGTGATTTAGCCAAGGTGATGGCGGGTATTGATGCCGCCCTCGCCCATGATATGCGCCCAGTCAAAATTAATATGGTGGTGATGAAAGGCACCAATGATGATGAAATCGAAGCGATGGTTGATTTTGGGATTCAAAAAGGCGTTGAAGTACGTTTTATCGAAACCATGCCGATTGGCCCGGCCGGTGTGTCAATGATGGATCAACACTATGCGGCGGAAGCAATCCTAAAACGGGTCAAAGACCATGTAGGTACGGATTTGCTTCCAAGTCCAAGCCGCTCACATGATGGCCCAGCGCGCAATTTTAAGATTGCAGGCAGCGACGCTAAAATTGGTGTTATTTCTGCGGTATCTGATCATTTTTGTGCCAGTTGTAATCGCGTGCGCTTAACGGCCCGTGGCTTTTTAGCCTTATGTTTAGGACAGGAAGATGGCATGGATTTGCGCTCACCGCTGCGTGAAGGGGCCACAGATGAAGAGCTAGAAGCGCTGATTGTTAAAGCGATTACCATGAAACCAGAGCGGCATTTTTTCCGCGAAAATGTTCACAATATCGAATTTAGACAAATGGTGTCACTGGGCGGTTAATGGTTATAACGCGCGTAACCTTTGTGCTCCAGCGACGCCTCTTTTGCAACGCAAAAGCCAAAGGAGTCGGGGCACAAGGTGAGAGCGCTGGGAAAAGCGTGGATGAGTTTGAAAAGAGGAAAAAATCATGGTCAATATTTTATATTTTGCGAGTTTTCGCGAAAAGTTTGGACAAGCCCAAGAACAATTGCCTGCCCAGTTTAATACTGTCGGCGAACTGCTGGCCAAGTTGGCGCAACGTGGTGATGAGTGGCGTGAAACCCTCATTGAGCAAGGTCATGTACAAATTGCCGTGAATCAAGATATGGCCAATGCCGACACACCGCTGAAAGCGGGTGATGAAGTGGCTTTGTTTCCACCGGTTACAGGGGGTTAAGCCTTGTCTAATCCTTTTGTCAGAGTGCAAGAAGCCGATTTTGATCTGAGCACAGAAGTGAATTGGCTGCGTGAACAACATGCCGATGTCGGTGCGGTGGTCAGTTTTATTGGTACCGTGCGCGATATCAATCAGGGTGATGAAGTCAATCAGCTAGAGCTTGAGCACTATCCCGGCATGACTGAAAAAGCGCTTGAAGCGATTCGCCAACAAGCTCATCAGCGTTGGCAGTTAGAGTCCAGTTTGATTATTCACCGTATTGGTAAAATGCAACCGAAGGATCAAATTGTACTGGTAGCGGTGGCCAGTCGTCATCGTGAAAATGCCTTTCATGCGGCCCACTTTATTATGGATTATTTAAAAACCAACGCGCCCTTTTGGAAAAAGGAATGGACACCGGAGGGTGAGCGTTGGGTGGATGCACGTTTAAGTGAT
Source organism: Thiomicrospira sp. ALE5 (assembly GCF_900112445.1). Lineage (GTDB taxonomy): Bacteria > Pseudomonadota > Gammaproteobacteria > Thiomicrospirales > Thiomicrospiraceae > Thiomicrospira. Next base: position 1,359,982 of record NZ_FOYY01000003.1, read on the forward strand.
GAACAAGCAATGCAACGCTGGTTATCGCACAACCCTTAGCTTTAAAACGATTTTCTTAACTACTGCGTTATCTGTCTTTTCCCCGCTTGCGGGGAATTTTTTTGGTAACAAACTTGGTAACTAACCACAGGAACAAAGCGGCATGAATAGTGTAGAACAGGCATTAAGCCATTTATTGGCTCAAGCCCAACCACAAACCGAAACTGAAACCCGTAGTCTGGTGGCCGCGTTAGGGTGTATTTTGGCTGAAACCATCGTTTCGCCAGTTAATGTCCCGCCGCATGATAATGCCATGATGGACGGCTATGCCCTTTATGTTGACGAAGATAGTGACGGTGCGAGCGATGCTGGGAACGACTTTACGCAGCAGGCCTGGTCAATTAGCCAACGGATTCCGGCAGGCACAGACCCTCAACCTCTTGCGCCTAATACCGTAGCCCGTATTTTTACCGGTGCGCCCATTCCAGCAGGTGCGAATGCGGTGGTGATGCAAGAAGCGGCAGAAGTGTTAGACGCCGAGCAAGACGCCGAGCAAGATGGCCTGCCACAAGTGCGCTTTACGCAAGCGGTTCAACCTGGTCAGTTTATTCGTCAAACAGGTGAAGATATTGCTCAGGGCGATGCGATTTTAACCGCCGGCACCCGACTAACGCCCCAAGCCCTTGCGTTGGCCGCCTCAGTGGGTCGTGCGCAAGTGGCGGTATATCGCCCATTAAGAGTGGCCACCTTTACTACCGGTGATGAGTTGTTAGCGCCCGGCACGCCGCCTCAGCCTGGCAAAATTTATAATGCCAACCATACCAATATTGTGTCCTTGCTCACACAACATGGATTTGAGGTGGTCGATTTAGGCCAGATTGAAGATAGCCTGGCTGCCACACAAGTTGCATTGCAACAGGCTGCGGAGCAAGCGGATGTGATTATGACCACCGGTGGGGTATCCGTGGGTGAGGAAGACCATATCAAAGCGGCGGTGCAAAGTTTAGGTGAGTTGGATTTATGGCGCGTTCAAATGAAACCGGGTAAACCGCTGGCCTATGGCCGCGTAGGTCAGACCCCTTTTATTGGCTTGCCCGGCAATCCCGTATCCGCTTTTGCCACCTTTTGCTTGTTTGCCCGCCCTTACCTATTAAAGAAGCAAGGTCAGCAGACAGTTGAGCCGCAAAAAATCTGGGTACAAGCCGACTTTAACTGGCTAAAACCTGATGCGCGTCGTGAGTATGTGCGGGTGCAATTACACACCAGCGGGCAAGGTAGTTGGGTTAAGCTGTTTCCCAAGCAAGGTTCAGGTGTGCTGACCTCGACCGTTTGGGCGGATGGTTTAGCGATTATCCCTGAAAACCAACAGATTCATCTCGGCGATTGGGTTGAATATTTGCCCCTTAACCAATTTAATTAAGCATAATCGAGAATCACTATGAGCGAATTAACCCATTTAGATGAACATGGCCAAGCCCGTATGGTCGATGTGAGTGATAAGGCGCTGACCGAACGTATTGCACGAGCGCAAGCCCGTATTGTGATGCAACCAGAAACCTTGGCGATGATTATTGAAGGCAAGCATAAAAAGGGCGATGTCCTCGCTACCGCGCGGATTGCCGGCATTATGGCGGCCAAACGCACGCCGGATCTGATTCCAATGTGCCATCCATTACTACTGACGTCCGTGAAAGTAGAATTAACGCCCAATTTTCAGGATAGCGCGATTGACATTATTGCAACCTGTAAACTGGTGGGTCAAACAGGCGTTGAAATGGAAGCCTTAACGGCCGCCAGCGTCGCCGCTCTCACCCTCTATGATATGTGTAAAGCCGTCGATAAAGGGATGGTAATTGATCAGTTACAGTTGCTTGAAAAAATCGGTGGTAAAAGCGGACATTGGCAGCGCTAAGCTGCCGTTGCGCTTAATCGGTTAGCCTGTGGGCTATTTGGCTTTACAGCTGTTAATACCAAAGGGTAAATAGGCTGGGCAAAAACGGAAAATGCCGGTTAAGAGCGGCACAATACCAATATACCCCAACATCCCGATGACACCGGTTGCGGCCAAGACAATCAGCAATGCGCCGCCAATAATGCGAACCATTCGATCGAGTGTTCCAACATTTACAGGCATAGTAATCTCCTTTAAACGGGGTTTATATAATCGTTAAAAACGGACGTTAACCTGCTCTACCACCGCGTTTGCTTTTGCAATCGCGTCGTCAATCGTCTCAGCGCGCGCAAGCGCGACACCCATGCGTCGGCGGCCAGCGATCTCAGGTTTACCAAATAAACGTAACTGGGTATCCGGTGCGGCCAAAGCCGCATCTAGTCCACTAAAAGCAGTTTGGGTAGACTGTCCGGTTGGTAAAATCACACTTGACGCTGACGGGCCGTGCTGGGTAATATTGGGAATGGGTAAGCCCAAAATAGCCCGCACGTGTAATGCAAACTCAGACAAGTCTTGTGAAATGAGGGTTACCAAGCCGGTATCATGCGGACGCGGTGAGACTTCACTAAAGATCACCTCATCCCCTTTAACAAATAATTCAACACCAAACAAACCACGCCCACCGAGTGCCGCAGTGACCGCTTCGGCCATTTGCTGAGCATCGGCTAAGGCTTTAGCGGTCATGGGATGGGGTTGCCAAGACTGACGATAATCACCATCAATCTGAATATGGCCAATTGGCTGACAAAACGCTGTGCCATCACGGTGGCGAATTGTTAACAGGGTAATTTCATAATCAAAATCAACAAACCCCTCAACAATCACCTTACCCTGGCCAGCGCGACCACCCTCCTGGGCATATTGCCAGGCCTGCTGAATATCCGCCGCCGTTTTAACCACACTCTGCCCTTTGCCAGACGAGCTCATAATCGGTTTGACAACACACGGCATACCAATATCAGCAATCGCTTGCTCAAATTCGGCCAGGGTTTGCGCAAAAGCATAGGGCGATGTGCGTAAACTGAGCGTTTCAGCGGCTAACCGGCGAATACCTTCACGGTTCATCGTGAGTTGGGTCGCCTTCGCGGTGGGAATTACCTGAAAGCCTTTTGCCTCTAATTCGGCTAAGGTGTCGGTCGCAATGGCTTCAATTTCCGGCACAATGTAGTGAGGTTGCTCTTGTTCAATGATTTGGCGTAATGCCGCGCCATCGAGCATATTAATGACATGGCTGTGATCAGCAACTTGCATCGCGGGGGCATTGGCATAGCGATCTACGGCAATCACCTCCACACCGAGGCGCTGTAATTCAATCACTACTTCTTTGCCGAGTTCACCGGAGCCGCATAACATCACCCGTGTCGCGGTGGCGGAAAAAGGGGTACCTATTGTCACCATAGCTTATCCTTTAAATTGGTTAATCATCGCTACAATCACCCGAGTAGAGTGGTCGGCAGCTTGTGCCAGAAAAGTTTCAAACGCGACGACGTTTTCCTTGCCAGCAATATCAGATAGCGCGCGAATAACGACAAACGGCATCTCAAACTGGTGACACACCTGAGCCACCGCAGCGGCCTCCATTTCGCAGGCAATCATTTCGGGAAACTTGGTGCGGGTGTTTGCGACATCATCTAGTTGATGAACAAAACGATCACCTGTCGCAATCAAACCATGCATGTGAGTCACTTCACCCAGGCTTTCGATGGCGCGTTTTGCTAACTCAATCAGTTGATCATCCGGCAAAAAACAGGCTGGCAGGCCTGGTATTTGGCCATGCGCATAGCCAAAGGGGGTGACATCCACATCGTGGTAGCACACCGAGCTACTAATAACAATATCGCCCACCTCTAAATCGGTATGAAAGCCACCGGCTGAACCGGTATTAATCACGGCACACGGTGCAAAACGATCAATTAAAATTGCAGTACTCATCGCGGCATTGACCTTACCAATGCCCGAACGTAACAGCACGACTGGCTGCCCCGCTATCTTGCCATGATAATATTCAAAACCGGCTATTTTGATAGTTTGGCGATCTTCGAGTTGTTCACGTAATAACATGACCTCTTCTTCCATCGCGGCAATCACCGCAATCGGCGCCGATTGGGCTAGCGCTTGACTCATACCGCGTTGCCTAGTTCGCGCAATTTGTCGGCAGTTAATAACAACTCTTCGTTTTTCATCACGCCAATGTTATGGTCAATAATGCCCTGAGCAATCGCTTTGGCTTCATCTAATGAGTGCATATTACAAGTGCCACATTGATAGACATTTAGCTCTGGAATATCCGCTTCGGATTTCACCGCCAACACATCGTGCATAGCGGCTAACCAGGCCTGGGCGACCCGCTGCTCATCTGGCTCACCAATAAGACTCATATAAAAACCGGTACGACAGCCCATCGGCGACACATCAATAATTTCAACGTCATCAGAATTTAGATGCTGGCGAATAAACCCTGCAAACAAATGCTCAAGGGTATGAATACCGCGCTCGCCCAAAATGTCTTTGTTAGGGCGGCAAAAACGTAAATCAAACACGGTGATGGTATCACCCTTTGGTGAGGTCATGGTTTTGGCAACGCGCACAGCGGGTGCGGGCATAATGGTATGGTCAACGCGGAAACTATCGAGTAATGGCATAAATCTTCTCCAATAAAATTTAGATTTTAACAAATGCACCGCTTTTGGGTGATGAATCTTGGTTTGTTTACACAAATGCGTATAAACTAGCCTAAATCACAAAGGGGTATTAAGGAGAAACGATGGGATTTGAAACACTATTCTTATTGGCGGTGGGGGGCTTTTTAATTGGTTATAGTCTATATGATCGTGAAAAAGGTAAGCTCGTGCGCGGTTTTGTGGCCTTTTTTGGCTTGGCATTTTTGTCGGGTGCGCTGGTAAGCTATTTGTATTTATAGGCTGTAGCTGTTTTGGCAGACGAAAAAAAACCCTCGGTTAAGAGGGTTTTATCATATTGTGCGAGCGGAGAGACTCGAACTCTCACACCAAAGGCACCAGAACCTAAATCTGGCGTGTCTACCAATTCCACCACGCTCGCAATACGTTTTGAAACCCGTTTAAAACAAAGTTTCAGAATTTTGGATGGTGGCTGCACCTGGAATCGAACCAGGGACACAAGGATTTTCAATCCTTTGCTCTACCAACTGAGCTATGCAGCCAAATAACAAGTTGGCGTATTATAGATAGGGGGTTTAGCCCTGTCAAATGATATTTGAAAAAAATGTTAAAAATGTGCTGGTGACGAATCGTGCCCATTTTGGGTTTTGTTATTGATACGCGCAGAAAAGGACTTCAGCAAGACTCTGATGTCTGCGTCAACCAACTTTTCTTAAATAGACGAGTTAGACTGGGTTTGAACTAGTTCATCGAGATTATCTTTTAAAACGCTGTATTTTTGGCCATCTTCATTTACTAACCATGCTTGGTCGATAGTACCAGTTTCAATTAACCTCTTCGCTTGTGCCAAATTAGTCACTACTCTGACCTGATAATCAGCTTTCGCTTGTTGTACGAGGGTTTTAAGTTTTGGTGTGTTTTGGCAAACGATTAACAATACCGGTTTAACCTTTTCTTTTAGATATTCACTTAACACCTTATACAAATCATGTGGGATGATCGGTTTGGCGAGATGATCATTCATCCCAGCAGCTAGGGCTTTGTTTTTATCTTCAATCATTGCGGCGGCACTTAAGGCAATAATAGGTGTAGTTGTATTGAATTGTCGTATCGCACGGCAGGCCTGATAACCGTCCATTACAGGCATTTGAATATCCATTAGAATGACATCATAATTTTGCTGCTGTACTTTTTCTACCGCAATTTGACCATGATCAGCTATCTCTACACTTAAACCCAGATAAGCAAGCATACTGGCAGCGACTTCTTGGTTAATTTCATTGTCCTCAACCAATAAAACGCGCCCTTCGAGTTGGGTTGATTCGGTGTGTTTGAGTGGCGTATTAAGATGCGTTTTTTGTTCTGCCGTGCAAACTTTCATGGGTAGGCTAAAGCTAAAACTGGAACCTTGATTTAGCTGACTTTTGATCTCGATGTCATCACCGCCCATGAGTTTTACTAAGCGATCACTAATCACTAAACCTAAGCCGGTGCCACCGTGTTTGCGGGTAATACTGGCGTCGGCTTGGGTAAAGGCGCTAAACAGTTTTTGTTGCTGTTCAGTGGTCATGCCGATACCGCTATCAACAACCTCAAAGTATAACCAGGCCTGGTTATCACCTTGAATATCAAGCCTAATAGTTAAACGTACTTCTCCTTGCTCGGTAAATTTAATCGCATTGCCAATTAAATTCGTTAGTACTTGTCTTAAACGTAATATGTCGCCATATAAACACGTCATGCAATTATTTTCATAGTCGAGTTGTACGCTAAAGGTTAAACCTTTCTCTTGCGCTAAACTATAAAATAAGTCGGTCAATTCATTTTTGAGGTGGGTCAGTTGAAAAGGTTGTTGGTCAAGCTCCAACTTACCTGCTTCAATTTTTGAGAAGTCTAAGATATCGTTAATAATGCCAAGCAATAAACGCCCAGACTGATTAATGCGCTTAAGTTGATGGTGCATTTTATGTGGGTCAGTTTCGTTTAAACCCAACTCTGACATGCCGATAATGCCGTTCATTGGAGTGCGGATTTCATGACTCATATTGGCTAAAAATTCAGATTTAGCGCGGTTAGCGCGTTCGGCTTCTTGTTTGGCCAACTGGATATCAGTAATATCCTGCACTACAACGAGCATTTTGCTTGGTTTGCTATCCGCATCGCGTTTGACATCACCTCGCTCTAATAACCAACGCACCGTGCCATCCGGCCAGATTATTCGATGTTCAATATCGTAGGGAACGCTCTGTTCAACACAGGCGTTAATCGCATCTACAACGGCTTGACGATCGTCTGGATGTATTGCGGCTAAAAAACTATCATAACTGAATGCAAGCTCAGCGTATCCATAGCCGAGCAAAGAGGCGATCTGTTCAGTAAAAAAGAAATCGCCGCTTTGAATATTCCATTCCCAAGTGCCAATATTGGCGTAAATTTGGCCAAGACGTAATCGCTCTTGAATATTTTGGTAATCTAAAAAGGCTTTTTTTACCTCAATCGATTCAATCTCTGCCAGTACTGCGTCCGCTAGATCACGTAATGTATCACGCTCTTGTTGGCTTAATTTTCTGGGCTGAGTATCGACAATACATAAGGTGCCTAACGCATACCCCTCATGTGTAATCAATGGGGCGCCGGCATAAAAACGAATATGTGCCTCCCCACTTACAAGGGGGTTGTCCGCAAAACGTGGATCTTGGGTGGCATCACTTACTTCAAAAATTTCACGTTGATTAATCGCATGAGCGCAGAACGAAATATCACGTGGTGTTTCACAAGCATCTAGTCCTTGTCGTGATTTAAACCATTGACGTTCGGCATCAATCAAGGACACCAAGGCGATCGGTACACCAAAACATTGTTTTGTAAGGCGAGTAAGTCGGTCATAAGCTTGATCTGGTTTAGAGTCAAGTAAATTCAGGCTTTTTAAAGCTTGTAGCCGAGATTGTTCGTTATGAGGGATAGGCGGTTTTTGCATTGCAATCCTCGAACTGTATTTAGTCAATGCGTTACAACATTTTCATGCTGTTTTATTTTGTAGTTTTGCAAAAAAGCAAAAACTGCGCTAAGAAACCTTCTTTAAAAAGATCATATAAGTATTGCTGATTGCTTTCAACATCATTAATGAATAATCGCTTTCAAATTAGATTACCACGGGTTTTAATGTTGCCTGCTAGTTTTATTAAATTATCCTGTAAGAAACTAGGTTTTTATTAGTAATGTTAGTATCATCTTAACTAAATAGTGCTTGTGGTTATGCCTGAACCTAGCACAAAACACTTTTGAGGACATCATGCCATTTTCTGAGAACTTTCAAAAAACAGCGGTGATCAATTTTCGCTTACTGATGTTAGTCAATCTGGTGTTTCTAGTACTAGCGCTATTGGCAAATTTTTGGTTAGAGCGATGGGCGTTGTTTAATATCCATGCCGTCACCGGAATAGCGTTTCTTGCTCTGTATACCATGAGCTATCTTAAGCCAAAGTTTGCAGGTTATCCTAGAATTTACTTGGCGATTATGGCGGCTTATTTTTACAGCTTTTTTTGGTATGGCCATATTGATACCTATGATTTAATCTGGTTGCTGTTGTTTCCACCCTTAGTGGCTTTTTTAATTGAAAAGGATCGCGAACTCATATTATGGCAAAGCGGATTCATTTTAGGTGTATCCATCTTCTTTATCGCCGCGATGTTCGATGCTTGGAATCTCGTTTATCCGCCCATGCTCATTGGTGCAGTACTTTTCTCTAATAGTTTTATTGCAGTTCTTTCTTGGTTCAACCATCGCTATAAAGCGCGGTTTTTTGCGGCTCAGCAGGCCTTTCAACATACTTTAGAGCAACGTGTAGATCAGGCAACAGAAACCATTAGGGAGTTAAATGATGCATTAGAAATCTCTCAGCGCGATGTGGTGATGCGCCTTGGTGAAATTTGCGAAGTACGTTCCAAAGAAACAGGTCAGCATGTGCAGCGCGTCTCGGAGTACAGTCGTAGGTTGGCTGAACTCATTCAGTTACCTGAACATGAGATTCAGTTGATTCAGGATGCGTCCCCATTACATGACGTGGGTAAAGTTGCGATTCCAGACAATATACTTAATAAGCCAGGCCGCTATGATGAGCGTGAATACAGCATCATGAAAGAACATGCTAACATTGGATATAAATTATTAAGCAGTTCGCCGCAGCCACTATTACAGGCCGCTGCTATGATTGCGAGAGATCATCACGAATGGTGGAATGGTAAAGGTTACCCTAATCATAAAACCCAAGACAACATTCACCTTTATGGCCGAATTGTAGCGATTGCAGATGTTTTTGATGCGCTTTCTTTTGAGCGCGTCTATAAGCCAGCATGGTCAGACGATAAAATTCTCGCGTTGTTTAAGGAGCAGTGTGGTGTGCAATTTGATCCAACGCTTTGTCAATTGTTTTTAGACCATTACGATGAATTTATAGCCTTGCGAAATAAGTTTTGTTAGTTTGAGAAAGTAGACGCACACAGGAGGTAAACATGGAGATTGTATTTGACGCTCTAGGGCAGGTGGAGAGTTTTGAAGCTCATCTGACCGATTTGTTATCAGATGATGGCGTTCAAGGTGTCATGGTGCTGGCTTGTGATAACAATCAATGGTCAGCCAGTGCGATTAATCCGATTATTGAATCCTGTAAGAAGCCTGTTTTTGGGGGGCTATTTCCGCAGATTATTCATGAACAACAAAACTATGCTAAAGGAACGTTGTTAATTGGATTGCCTAAGCGTCCAGATATTATTTGCATGCAAGGTTTAAGTGATGCCGATGCAGACTATGATCAACAACTGGAACCTTATCTAGAACAATGGGATGCAGCTGAACACGAAGCTACCCTTGTGGTATTTGTGGATGGTTTGAGTAAACGTATCTCAGCTTTAGTCCAGTCGTTATTTTTTACGTTCGGCTTAGAGCAAAATTTTATTGGTGGCGGAGCCGGTTCGCTTTCATTTCAGCAAAAACCCTGTCTTATTACGCCGGATGGTTTAGTAGCAGATGTGGCTTTGGTCGCTCGCTTGCCTCTACAAAGTGGCGTCGGGGTTGCTCATGGTTGGATGCCGATTAGTGAAGGAATGAAGGTCACTGAGTCAGATCGAAACGTTATCAAAACTATTGAGTGGCGTCCAGCATTTGAGGTGTATCGTGAGTTGGTTGAAGCTAATAGTGGCCAAACCTTTACGGATACGAATTTTTTTGATATTGCCAAAGGATATCCGTTTGGGATTGGTAAGTTTGGCACCGAGGTGGTGGTAAGAGACCCTTTAATGACCGATGCCGAAGGCGGCATGGTGTGTGTTGGTGAAGTACCGCAAGGCTCATTTGTCAAAATATTGAAAGGAACCCCTGAGTCGTTGTTAAGTGCGGCGAATAAGGTTAGAGAATTAGCTGAAGACTCGATACCAGGTGAGCAAAATGGTCAGGAAATGGCGTTTTTTATTGATTGCATTTCACGGGTATTGTTTTTAGAGGAAGGTATTGCTGAAGAGTTTGCTGTAGCTGCCGCGGGACGAACCTTATTTGGTGCGTTAACTTTAGGTGAAATAGCGAACAACGGTCAGGATTATCTCGAGTTCTATAACAAAACGGCTGTACTCGGCCTACTGAGGTAAGCCATGAATAATTTATCGGAAACTGAAATTCTTTATGAGATTTCTTTATCGCTAGGCAGTAGTCTTGACCTCACCAAAATGCTAAGAGAAGCCATGGCAACGATTATGCGCACCCTGAATTGTAGTGGCGCACAAACTTTGCAGGTCATCAGCTCAGACGATAGCCTTGACAATAAAGCAGGCCAATTAGTTTGGAAGCCGGTTTGTACATTGCCCCGTACTTTAGATCGTAGTGCGAGTTTTCTTGCTTTTTTAGCGGCCGCTGAATTACCAAGCTTGGGGACTGCTCGTGCAGAATGGGAGCAATCGCTTCCCAAAGTCAAGCAGATTGAAAATACTCGTTACATCCTGTTTAATTTGCCCCAATTTGGTGTGTTAGCGCTCGAACTGCGTGGGGCGAGTTTAACGCATAGCCTACAAAAGTCATTACAGGTGTTGATGAACAAGCTGGCGCATGCAGCCCAAGCATGTCTCTACGAAGTGGAGTTACAGCGACAAATCGAAGCCGCTAAGGCAGCGAGTATTGCTAAAAGTCAATTTTTGGCCAATATGAGTCATGAGCTGCGTACCCCGATGAATGGTGTAATAGGCATGACGGATTTGTTATTGCTAACCCCGTTAAATACTAAGCAGCAACGCTATGTGGATATAGTCAAATCCAGTGGTCAGTCGTTACTCGCTATTATCAATGATATTTTAGATTTCTCGAAGATTGAAGCGGGTATGCTCAATCTTGAAACCATCGACTTTGACCTGCCGCAGGTTTTAGATGACCTCCTAGCAGGCCTGGTGTTTAAGGCGCAAGAAAAAGGCCTTAAACTCGAACTGCTGATTGATGAGCAAGTACCAAAGCGAATCAAAGGGGATCCAGGGCGTCTTAAGCAAATTCTGCTGAATCTGGTCGGGAATGCAGTGAAGTTTACGCCACAAGGTAAGGTGGTCGTCAGCGTCACTCTAGCAGATCAGCAACCTCAGCAAAGTACTGATGTGCAATTACACTTTAGGGTGATTGATACGGGTATTGGTATTCCGACTGATAAACTTGATCGCTTATTCCAAGAGTTTAGTCAGGTGGACCCATCGCATACGCGTCAATATGGCGGCACAGGATTGGGGTTAGCCATTTCAAAGCAATTGGCGGAGTTGATGGGTGGCGCTATAGGTGTCAACAGTATCGAAGGTGAAGGGTCAACGTTTTGGTTTACCGTCTGTTTTAGCAAACCAGCGGTCATGCCGACCATGAATAAAGCAACTGTCAATACTCAAGATAATTTGCCAACTTTTAATGATCAAACGGTGCGTATTCTGTTGGCAGAAGACAATGAAATCAACCAGCAGGTTGCTTTGGGTATTTTGCGGATGTTTGGCCTGTCGGCAGATATTGCTAATAATGGCCAAGAAGTGCTCAATGCTATACAAAAAGACCGCTATGATTTAGTGCTGATGGATATGCAAATGCCGGTTATGGACGGCATCAGTGCGACTAGGAAAATTCGTGATTCAACATCAAGCGGCTGCTATCGTCCAAATCTACCCATAATCGCAATGACCGCGAATGCACTGCAAGATGATAAAGATAAATGCCTTGCTGCGGGTATGAATGACTATATATCAAAGCCTGTTGCGCCCATTCAACTCGCTGAAACCTTGCAAAAGTGGTTACCTGCGAGCGCCTTAGCGAGTTCTTAATGCTCTAAAGGGAGGGTGAGTGTTAGATAATTTCGTTTGGCTTGTGAGTTTAGCAGGCCTGCTAATCGTGTTGTTAGTCGTATTGGGGGTGCTGTGGCATCAACGGGCGTTATTAAAAGCCGATTATGCACATCAAGTTGCCAAAGTAGGTGAGTTAGCGTCCTATCAACAACGTTTTCAACAGCTTAGTGAAGACTATCGTGCCTTAGAAAGTCGTTACGATGCCGCGCAGCAGCATTTTGCACAAGAGCGCGAACAGTTTAGTAGTACTAAGGCGGCATTAACCCATGAATTTGAAAGTCTGGCGCAGCGGATTTTTGAACAACAGGGTCAGCAGTTTTCGCAACAAAATCAAACGCAAATAAGCCAGCTTTTGCAACCCTTTCGGGAGCAGGTGTCAAGTTTTCAGCAGCGGGTAAATGAAGTACACGATGCTGCAACGCGTGGGCAAGCAGGCCTGCAAGCGGAGTTGCGCAAAGTCATCGAATTGGGCATGAGCATGAGTCAAGAAGCGCATAACCTCACGCGGGCGTTAAAGGGCGATGCGCAACAGCGCGGGGCTTGGGGTGAGGCGCAATTACGTCGCACGCTAGAAATGAGCGGGTTGATCGAATCGGTTCATTTTAGTGTGCAAGATAGTTTTAAAGATGCTCAGCACCGCGATAAACGCACTGATTTTGTGATTAGACTGCCAGATGCAAAACACATTATCCTGGATAGCAAGGTGTCGTTAGTTGCGTATGATCGTTGGGTGGCCACCGAATCTGAATCACCAGCGGCACAACAGGCCGCACTCGATGCACACTGTCAGGCCGTGCGTCGGCATATTCAAGAGCTGGCAGCTAAGGATTACACTCAGCTGATCGGGGTTAAAAGTCCAAGCTTTGTGTTGCTATTTATGCCGATTGAGCCGGCCTATATTGCAGCCTTAAAAGCTCAGCCGGGTTTATTTGATGAAGGGTATAATCAGGGTGTGGTGTTAGTATCCCACACCACCTTGCTGCCCATTTTGCGTACCATCACCAATTTATGGACCTTGGCGCAGAGCCAAAATGAGGCCCAGGCATTAGGCGAAAAGGCGGGCGAAATTTATCAGCAGGTGAGTGTCATTGCCGAGCGACTCACCAAATTAGGCACAAGCCTGAGTGCGGCGAGTAATCATTACAACAGCACCGTTACCGCTTTAGCGGGTAATCAGGGCTTGTATGGCAAGGTAGCGCGTTTTAACCAGCTTTCGACCAAGGTGCAAAAATCCTTACCGACATTAGAAACCAAGCATATAGACTTTGATACTGAGCGGTTGAATATGTTGATCGAGCCTTTGGATACAGATAAATAATCTATTCAGGTAGGTTGTATTTAAGGCGCAATCATTTTAAGTTTCGTTATCTTTCACCTTCTAGGTTAAGATTACAGTATAAATCTGAGTGAAGGGGGCTGTTTCCGAACAGCGATGATAAACAAATCTTATTTATCAAATCAGCCATGGCAAGGTTTAGTGCTATTAGTTTTAGGTATATTAATTGCACTGGCTTGGTTGGGTATTTGGCAATCGAATAAAGCCTATGCGCAAGTTACGATTAACTTTAATCAATTTAATCAGCAACTCATGGCGCAATATGGCAACAGACGTTTGCCGGCAGGTCAGGCATGGCAACGCCTAATTAATGATATTGATGGTTTGTCAAATGTCCAAAAACTACAACGTGTTAATGCGTTCTTTCATCAAAATGTCCGCTACCGTACCGACCAACAACTCTATGGTATGGAAGATTATTGGGCTACACCCCTAGAAACGCTTGGACATGGTATGGGTGATTGCGAAGACTATGCGATTGCCAAGTACATCACCTTGCGCAAAGTGGGGCTGACAGATCAACAATTACGACTCATTTATGTTCGTGCTAATGTGCGTGGGCGCGTAGAAGCTCACATGGTGCTGGGGTACTATGCCACCCCCAATGCAGAGCCATTAATTTTAGACAGTTTAATTACACGCATTTTACCCGCCTCGCAACGAACAGATTTAACTCCCGTTTTTAGTTTTAATGCTCAGGGATTATGGGCAGGCAATCAGCGTTCGGCTTCTAGTCCTACTGCACGGCTCTCTCGGTGGCGATCCGTGTTGGATCGACTTGCAGAGGAGGGCATTTATTTTGAATAGTTTTTTATCTAGGAAGTGCTATGTCGTTAATTAAGCAGCTTTGGTTAGGTATCATTGGATTGTTGTTAATTGCGTTTATAAGTAGTTTTTTTGTGAGTGTCTATAACGCAAAAAGCTATTTTGAAGATCAGCTGAATTTAAAAAATAACGATAATGCGCAAAGTCTTGCCTTATCGCTTAGCCAAATGGATAAAGAGCCCGTCATGGTAGAGTTGTTTATCGCTGCCCAATTTGATACCGGCTACTATCGACGCATTGAATTAATAGACCCGATGGACGAGACGATTCAACGACGTATATTTGATGATCAAGAGTCCATAACTATCCCGGAGTGGTTTGAAGATTTGATCGCACTAGACATTCAACCCGGTATTGCGCTTGTTCAGGATGGTTGGCAGCAATATGGTACGGTGTATGTTGAAAGTCATGACCGGTTTGCTTACGAGGCCTTATGGCAAAGTACGCTACAGCTTAGTATTTGGTTGTCAATCATTGCGCTGGTATCTGGGTTAGTGGGTACGTTTTTACTAAAAACAATTATTAAGCCACTCGATTTTGTTGTAGAACAAGCTGAAGCAATGGGCGATCGCCGATTTTTAGTGGGTGATGAGCCAAGAACCCTTGAGTTTGGTCGGGTCGTTAGAGCCATGAACAAGTTATCAAAGCGTATTAAGGCGATGTTAGAGCGTGAGTCGCAACGCTTATCAACATTGCGTGCATCTATTGCAGTTGACCATACCACAGGCTGCTTAAACCGTGATTATATTATTAGTCAACTGGATGCTATTTTAGCTGATCGTGAAAACACCGCTGCCCATGGTGTGTTATTAATTCGTGCCAAAGGGTTGCAAGAGTGTAACCAAAAGTTAGGGCGTCAACAGGTTGATCATGAGCTAAAACACTTGGTTAATGAGGTGGCGCGCGACTTAGGCTTGATTAGCGCAAGTAAAGAGTGTGTGGGGCGTTTAAATGGGACAGATTTTGTGGTGTTACTCCCAGATGAATTGAATGATCAGCAGGCCTGGTGCCAAGCGCTACGTGAAAAATTGGATGGTGAAAAAATTAACTATGCCATGGCTTTTACTAGTTTTAGCTGTATTGAAGCCCGTGGTCATCTACTGGCTCGTTTAGATAGTTTGTTAGTGCGTGCTGAACAACAATCGAATACAGCGCTTGAAATGCTTTCGGGTAGCGAATCGAGTGTAGCCCATTTACCTGTATTAACTGAAAGCGATTGGAGTCAGTGTATCCAACAGGCTCTTAATCCACTGACAGGTTTGTCGGCATTAAAATTTGCCTATTTTCCAACCCAAGATGCACAGAGTAAAATCTGGCACCAAGAAGCCATGATGCGCTTAGATTGTCAAAATCAAACTTTTACAGCATGGCAAATCCTGCCGTGGGCAAAACGTTTTAAGCAGGTTGCGGAGCTGGATGAAAAAGTTTTAGAAAAAGCATTAGTTGCATTAGCTGAAGATGTTGACCTGAAACTGGCAGTTAACATAAGTATCACCACCATTGCCATCGAGTCAGTTAGAACCCGACTTTTGCAGCAGCTGAATCAAAGTCAAAATCTAGCGTCTCGTCTTGCACTGGAATTTACCGAACAGGAGTTTATGGCTCAGCAAGCGTCTGCGAGTGCGGCTTTGTTATTGATAAAGCAGACCGGATGTAAAATTGGCATAGAAAAGGCGGGTTCGAATATTTTAAAAACGCCAAACATTCAAGAATTAGGTTTAGATTACCTTAAGATTAATAGTGTCTTTGTAAGAGAATTTATTACCAGTCAGAATGATCGTTATCTACGAGGCATTATGACCCTTGCTCACACATTGGGTATTATTGTTATTGCTGAAGGGGTAATGGCCGAAGCTGAAATAGCACAGCTGATTGAGCTAGGTTTTGATGGCGTAACAGGACCCGGTGTCGCTTAATAATTGAGCGGGCTTTCTTCGTCTTCCAGCAAATCTAAGTTACGCCGGCCTTGGCGTAACTGGGTGCGCTTTAATAGTTTACGCTGCGCTTGTTCTGGCAACTCTGTAAACTGAATGACACCTTTATCAATCATTAACTCAATTAGGTCGTCAAGCACGCGGATCATTTCAAGATCACTGTCTTGTAAAGCTTGAATGGTCACTTTTTCTTCGCTCATTTAGTGTACCCCCTATAAATTAACATTAACTGCATGCGATCTTTTGCTCCCGTCTTGGCTAGCAAATTACTCATGTGTTGTTTAACAGTGCGTTCGGTGATGTTAAGTTGAGTAGCAATTTTCTTATTAGTTAAACCCTGGCAGACTCGTTCAGCGACATCATGCTCGCGGGCCGTTAAATCGAATGTCGATTTAGGGTTAGAATCTGCCTGTAGCGTTCCGCTGCGTTGTAATAGCTTATCACTGGCACTAACTAATCTAGATAACAACTCAGCAGGTAACCACATTGAGCCAGCTGCAAGGGTTTGTTCAATTTGTTGCAGAATGGTCGCGTTAGCTGTGGCGTCTGTATAAGCCTTTGCACCCAAACCGATCGCTTTTTGAAATTCCGCAAAAGACTTTTTAAATGACATCACCGCGCAAGGAACCTTGTGTTGATTTAATGCACGTAACCAGGCCTGCCACTCAGGATGATCTGTGCATACCCATGCCATTTTAGGTAGAGTAAGGCGCGACTGTTGCTCGAATTCATCGAGGTTAAGTGAGGTTTTAGTAATGCCAATCTGAGTCCATTCTGGATGTTCAAAACGATTAAGCATAACCAACATTTGTGAGGCAGTAGGTAGAAGGGTATCAGTTTTCATAGTTATTATTCCTTAACGCTCAGTCATTGCATTTGAGGTAGCTCGTAGCACAGGTTTGAGCAAATAATCTAACACGCTCTTTTTCCCAGTTAGAATGTCCACTTGCACAGTCATACCAGGAATTAAAACCATATTGGCCGGGATTAACGAATCATCTGTCTGCAGTCGCACAAGATAATAGGTTTCATCCTTTTCATCGGTGATAGTGTCGGCACTAATATGAGCCACCTTGGCATCAAACGCACCATAAATCATAAAGTCATAGGCGGTGAATTTCAGTCGCGCATTTAGGCCAGGTCGAATATTGGCGATGTCACGAGGGGCAATGCGAGCTTCGACGATTAAGGTATCATCTAGCGGCACAATTTCCATAACTTCCCTGCCTGGTGACACGACACCGCCAACGGTATTAACATAAAGACGTTGGATCGTGCCACGTACCGGCGAGCGTAATTCGGTTTGACGCACGCGGTCTTGCAGACCGGCTTCTGCTTCACTTAGGGTAGCCAAACGCCCGATGCTTTCGCTAAGTTGCGTGCGCCACCGTGTGACAGCAACCGATTCAATTTCTTTGATACGAATTTCAGCTTCTTCAATCGCTAGGTTTAAGCGGCGAATGGTCACCTCGGTACGATTGAGCTCACCCTGGGCATTTGCAAGATCGCGCTCCAAACGAATTACATCGACTTCGGAAACAGCACCAGAGCGTAATAAAGGCCGGGTAAAGTTTAGCTCACGACGTGTAGTAGAAAGGACTTCCTGTTGTTGCGATCTAGCCATCTCAGCCTCTTTAAGTTCCTCACGGCGCTGTGCCAGTTGAGAACGGGCAATTTCAAGCTGTTCGGCCAGTTCTTGGCGAGCTGATTGATACAAGGCTAATTCTTGAATAAAGATAACCGGATGCTCAGCACGAATGGCGGTATCAAACTCCGGTGGGCGTTGCTCAATTAATGCTTGTAGTCGTTCAATTTCAGCACTTAAGCTAGCTACTTGGGCGCGGTTTTCACGAAAACTAGCTGTAGAGCGCGTTGCATCAATAATAACAAGCGGGTCGCCGCGTTCGACAGTTTGGCCTTCGCGCACTAAAATATCCTGCACTATCCCGCCATCAAGTGATTGAATAATTTGCAATTGTTGTGAGGGGATTATACGACCATCACCGCGCGTTATTTCATCCAACTCGGCCCAGTTAGCCCAAACAATTAGCGCAATAAAAACTAATACAACAATGTATAGCAAGCGTCTCGCACCTGTGGGTTCCTGATTAATATAAGCTGGTTCATGTTTTATGACCCAATCAGGACTGGCTTTAAAAATTTTATTTGCAACGGCTTGAGTCGTTTTAGCATGGGTGATTTTGCTGATTTGGTCAAACCCCTGTTGTTCGCTAGAACGGCTTGTTGGCTTTTTGCTTTCATTGCTCATTTAAGACGCCCCACTCACTTTACCTTTCTTTAACGCATCCAATACCGTATCTTTTGGACCATCTGCGACAATTTTGCCATGATCAATGACCATCACACGTGTTGCAATCGCTAGCAGTGACGTGCGGTGCGTACTAATTATGGCGGTTTTGTTTTGTAAATAGTTAGTGAGATTTTTCTTGATGGCTTCTTCCGTTGCATGATCAAGCGACGATGTCGGTTCGTCTAATAATACTAGGTTTGGTTGATAG
Organism: Thiomicrospira sp. ALE5; assembly: GCF_900112445.1. GTDB lineage: Bacteria > Pseudomonadota > Gammaproteobacteria > Thiomicrospirales > Thiomicrospiraceae > Thiomicrospira. The sequence goes on from NZ_FOYY01000003.1 coordinate 1,378,515, forward strand.
GCTAAACCACGAGCTAGACCAATTAACTGTTTTTGACCACCAGACAAACGTTGTCCGCCTTCGCCTACCTCAGAGTCCCAACCGGCATCAGCCTGATTAAGCAATGGTTGCAGCTGGGTCAACTCGGCTAGCTGAACGAGTTGTTCGTCAGTTAAGGGATTACCCGTAACAATGTTATCTTTAATACTTCCCATAAATAGACGGATGTCTTGCGGGACATAGCCAATATATTCACGTAACTGTGCCGGGTCAATTTGATGAATGTCCACACCGTCGACAAAAATTTGGCCATTGGTCGGTTGATAAAGTCCAAGTAATAATTTTTTTAAGGTGGATTTACCCGAACCATTGCGACCTAAGATGACTAACTTGTCACCGGGGTTAAGTTTAAAACTAATGCCTCTTAAGCTAGATTGTTCATTGTTTGGATAGTTAAATTCAACATTCTTAAATTCTACAGCGCCTTTTAACTTGGGACGTGACACCCAGCTTTTACCTTTGGGTCGTTCAACATCTTCTTCCATAATAGTATTAACGGCATCTAAAGCGGTTTTAGCTTGATGGTATTGCCCGAGCAGGCCTGCTGCTTGAGCAACAGGGCCCATGGCACGCGAGGACAGTAGGTAAGCGGCAATTAAGCCACCCTGCGATAACTGGCCGTCTATAATTAAATAGACCCCAATGATGACAATACTTACTGCAACGAGATGTTGAGTGGTTTGCGCCATGTAATTAATAGAGCTGGCTACAAATCGATTGCTAGACTGAGTTTCAGCTAAAAATTGCGTAGCCTGTTCCCAATAGCGTTGTAGTTTACCTTCACGGCGGAAACTCTTGAGGTGTTCAATATTGCTTACCCCTTCAATTAGCTGGCCGTTACGCATAGCACTGGCCTGCTGGCTATTTTCCGCGAGTTGTTGCAGTTTAACCTGTGCAATCAACGCATAGAGCAACACAATTATCGCCCCCACAACAATAGGTGCCGCCATAATAGGTGCAATGATAAATATAATAAATGTAAATAAGAAAATGAACGGAAAATCGATTAGTGCAATCAGCGTCATAGAGCCGATAAAACCACGTAAATGCTCAAACGATTGAATACTGGCGGCAAAAGACCCTGAGGAAGCAGGGCGGTTTTTTAATTGTCGATTAAGTACTCGCTCCATAATATTGGCGGAAATCTTAATGTCTGTACGCGTGGCCGCCAGATCCACAAACCAACTTCGCATAATCTTTAGGGTAAAGTCGGCCACTAATACGACTAACAAGCCTACGCTCAATACCCAAAGGGTTTCGGTGGCAAAGTTAGGTACGACGCGATCATAAACATTCATCACGTAGAGCGGCATCGCCACGGCAAATAGGTTAATTAAAATAGAGGCAAGTAATACATCACGGTAAATTCGGCGGTTTTCTTTGATAACCGACCAAAACCAATGCTTATTGGTGTCTTGTTTTAATTGTTTGCTTGTTTTAGCAACTTGAAACTCCGGCCGCACATATGCCACGTTTGGCAACTTGCCCGGAATGAGGCCCAGCTGGGTTTCAGCATCTTGCCAATGAAGGGTGTGGGGTTCGTGGGTGTCGGGATTAACTACTGAAATGCTTTGTGACACAGAATCGACTGAGGTTACTACCCAAGTTTGACCCTGTTGACTGGTCATAAGAGCGGGCAATAGCGCAGGATTGAGTTCAGTAATGCGCCGAGATTTCCAAGCGACACTAAAGTCAGCTCGTGCCGCAGCGCGAGCTAATAAATTGGGGGTGAGTCGGCCGGCTTCAATTGGAAGTCCTTGAGTGGCCGACGCAGCAGAAAGCGGGCGCTCGTGGTGTTGACATATCCACAATAAACCCGCTAAAAGGCTTGACTCGTTAGGGGCTTGTGCCCCCTGTTGTTCTTCTGTCATTTTTAGCAAATGCCTTTTTAAACTATTAAACTGGAATAGGGCGTAATTTAGTATTTAATGGTACTCGTTTTTAGCCCTATTTAAACGTTTAAATTAGCATTAATTGCTAGCTGTCACGCGCGCCTCTATACGACGATTGATCTCATTAGCAGCCGGATTGATTTCGTTAATGATTGGACGGTTTACACCATATCCTACTGCGGTTATACGATCTGGGTTAATATTAAAATCGTTAATTAACGCCTCTGCAATAGCATTGGCACGGCGTTGTGATAAATCCATGTTGTAGTCAAAGTCACCATCTAAAGATGCGTGTCCAGCAATTTCAATGTTGGTGTCAGGGAAGCGTGCCATAAAATCAGCAATATTTTGAATATCGCCCATAAATTCTGGACGAATCGCAGCAGAGCTCACTTCAAATAATACATTGACTTCATAAGTGGTTTCTTCACCATTAAACGCCCATTGTTCTGGCTCTTCTGGGAAAGGTTCTAATTCAACTTCAACATGGGTGTCAATTACCTCTGGGACCGGACAGAATGCGCCAGGGTTTGAGATATCCGATGCACCTAAGTCCTCCAAGGTTGGTAACTGGTCACGGGTAATGCCTAGGTTATTGACTAAACTGCCCGTGTTAGCCTGAATGCGAGCTTGGGCAACGTTGTAATCAAATTGTGCATTAATGAGTGCGCGGCTCGCTTCAAAGTATTCACTTTCGGCGGTTAATAAGTCTAACAGAGTGCGTTGGCCTAAATCAAACTGATCACGATAGGCAAGGCGCACGCGGTCAGCTGAATCTCGGTGACGTTCTAAAGTCGGTAATTCCGACTGTAAACGGCTACCATCGTTGAAGGCAATTTGTACTTCTTGTCTTACGTCCACGCAGCTCTTGTCACGCAAGCTATTAGCAACATTGATTTGTTCAAAAGCACGGCTGATGCTGGCCGCATCACGACCACCACGATAGAGGTTAAAGCGAGCCTCAATACCAATACTGGCATCACGGCGCAGCTCATCCAAGCGTTGACCTGAAGAGTCAGAATCACGGTAACCAAAACGACCCGTTAAGTCCACCTCAGGCATATAGTTAGAACGCTGACGTAGTTCACCTTTTTCTTCCGCCTCAATATTGCGCATGCTGGCTAAAAAGCTTGGATTACTGGCATAGGCTGTCGTAATGGCATCCATTACAGTGCTAGGAATCACATCATCCACAAAGGTTAATGAATTCATCTCAGCCGGTGGTTGTGTGCCCACAATTCGTAAGTAACGCGCGCTTACGTCATGCAAGTTTGCACGTTCTGTTGATGCATTGGTTTCTGCTAGCGCGACACGGCCATTAATTTGGTCTAAGTCAGCCTGGCGCCCAACACCGGCATTCACTGAGCGTTCAACCTGACGTTGCACAATTCGATGTGCTTGAAGGTTTTGTTCGGCTAGGCGCACCAATTCGCGCTGTTTTGCAACATCTTGGTAGGCTTGGAAGCTGGCGTAAGTGATGCGTTCAATATCAGCAAGCAATTCATAATAGCGGGTCAAACGTACTTTCTCTGCTTGACCGATATCGTTACGAACACGGTTGCCATTAAACAACGACTGGCGCAACTGTAGTTCTATATTACTGCTAGTAAAATTACGTTTACTATCGGCACCTAAATCATAATCCCGGTCAATTTGTTGCACGCTACCCACGAGATCTAAAGTAGGTAGGTTGCCACCACGGGCAATATCAATATCAAAACTGGTGGCGACAAAGGCATGCCAGCTTGCGGCGACTTCTGGATTGTTCTGTACAGCTTGGCGTGCAATGGATACAAAATCATGCCCAGCATTTGGGTTAGTTAAAGCAGAAGTGATAGGTTCAACAGAAGATTCATTAGCGTGAAGTGAATTAAATGCAAAGGCGCTGCAGAGCGCAATAACCAGCGTTTTTTTCTTGAGCATGACAAAGATCCTAATGTTAATTTGAGGTTGAATATTTAAGCAAGTCAATAGCTTATTAACTTGGCTGCTACTTTTAGACTAAGTATAAATAATATAGTGCAGACTAGTGATAAAAAATATTAATTAAGGCTAGGGTTATGATTCAAAAATTCAAATTTTTATGCCAATATTGGCATAATTTACCCAATTTGGTATAAATTGATGCACAATTTGTTCAAAAATAGGACTTTGGTACAGTTTGAAAACCGATAAATTTAAAGTAATCTGTACAAAATTAAATTTTATAAGTCAACCGACGTAAGGAAGTAAAACATGGAACCTACTATTATTGTAAACAGTATCACTGGCCAAGCGGAAATTCGTAACGCCAATGGCGAGATCCAAGCGATTCAAGCAGGCGATAATCTTGCGCTAGGCGATGTGTTGGTAATTAACCAAGACAGCATCGTATTTTTAGATGTCGATGGCACGATTTTACCCTTTTATGGTGAGCTAGAAGTAGATGTAGTAGCTAACATGCAGCCAACACAGGCTTTTGATATAGATGATGTGGCATTAAATGATCCAGCGGTAGCAGAAATGCTGGCGATTCTTGATGGCGACGGTGATCTATTAGATGAATTAGAAGCACCGGCAGCCGGCGCCGGTGTTGATGAAGACGGCGTGGACGATAGTTTAGTGCGTCTAAGCCGTATTGTTGAAACGACTGATCCCCTGGCCTTTGATGGGTTTGAGCAGGCTGATGCGACTACTCCAACTTTTGATCCTGTCACGGCTACAGCGTTAGATAATGAAACACCTATTGTTCCTTCAAGCATTGATGTAGCTATGGCAGATGTTTATAGCGGCAACATGTTTGCTGTTCCAGTAACTGGAACCACTACCGGGGTTGCCGCCGGTTCAACAGTAATCATTACGGTAACAGATCAAAACGGTGCTAGTGTTTCAGGCACGGCGACTGTCCAAGCAGACGGTTCCTACCAAACAGAAATAAATTTAACCAGTTTAAACGATTCAACTCCAGCGCAGTCTGGTGAACCAGTTCTCACTGATGGCCCCCTCACAGTTACAGCAGTGGTAACCGATCTAAATGGTTCACCTATATTTGCTGATAATGAGGCGGATATGGACGCAACTATTGGCACGCCGGTGATTACATTAGAAGCGGCGGATGCGAATGAAGATGGCATTTACAATGCGGCTGAGCTAGGTGAAGACGGTACGATTAACGCGACGATCAGTGTAGCGGGATCAGAAGTGGGCGACACCTTGACCTATAGAGTGAATGAAGGCGAGCCAGTCAGTGTTGTGTTGACAGAAGAGAATATTGCGACCGGGATAGTGGTTGCGATAGCGCCAGAAGCGACGATAACCGCGCAGCTAAGTGACCCAGCCGGTAACGAGTCAGTGGTTGCGAGTGCGACCGCGTTGCCAGCGGATGTTATACCACCAAGTCTTGAAATCAGTATTAATGAAGACGCTAGTGTAGTGACCTTCACGTTCAGTGAAGAAGTGACGGGCTTTGATGCAACGGACATCGATGTTGATAACGGTACGATTGCTAATCTGACTACCAGTGACAACATTACGTGGACAGCGGACTTAACACCGGCTGCGGACTTTGAAGGTGATGTGGTTGTTAGCGTAGAAAATGACAGCTACACAGATCTAGCGGGCAATAACGGTACGGGTGACAGTGCAGAGATTACGGTTGATACTCTAGCCCCAAGTCTTGAAATCAGTATTAATGAAGACGCTAGTGTAGTGA
>NZ_FOYY01000001.1 GCF_900112445.1 Thiomicrospira sp. ALE5
ACCCGGAGGAAAAGAAATCAACCGAGATTCCCTAAGTAGCGGCGAGCGAACGGGGACCAGCCCTTAAGCAAGGACTAAGTTAGCAGAACGCTCTGGAAAGTGCGACGATACAAGGTGATAGTCCTGTATGCGAAAGCTTTATTCTTGTGAAAACGAGTAGGACGGAACACGTGAAATTCTGTCTGAACATGGGGGGACCACCCTCCAAGGCTAAATACTCTCTACCGACCGATAGTGAACCAGTACCGTGAGGGAAAGGCGAAAAGAACCCCAGGAGGGGAGTGAAATAGAACCTGAAACCGTGTACGTACAAGCAGTGGGAGCACCTTCGTGGTGTGACTGCGTACCTTTTGTATAATGGGTCAGCGACTTACTGTGTGTTGCAAGGTTAACTGAATAAGGGAGCCGTAGGGAAACCGAGTCTTAAATGGGCGACAGTAGCATGCAGTAGACCCGAAACCGGGCGATCTATCCATGGCCAGGATGAAGGTTGAGTAACATCAACTGGAGGTCCGAACCCACTAATGTTGAAAAATTAGGGGATGAGCTGTGGATCGGAGTGAAAGGCTAATCAAGCTCGGAGATAGCTGGTTCTCCCCGAAAACTATTTAGGTAGTGCCTCATGTCTCACTGTTGGGGGTAGAGCACTGTTATGGTCTAGCGGGCCGTCAAGGCTTAGCAGCCCATTGCAAACTCCGAATACCAACAAGTGCAATCATGGGAGACAGACAGCGGGTGCTAACGTCCGTTGTCAAGAGGGAAACAACCCAGACCGCCAATTAAGGTCCCTAAACACTGCTCAGTGGGAAAGGATGTGGGAAGGCTTAGACAGTCAGGAGGTTGGCTTAGAAGCAGCCACCCTTTAAAGAAAGCGTAATAGCTCACTGATCGAGTCGGCCTGCGCCGAAGATTTAACGGGGCTAAGCAGTGTACCGAAATTGCGGATGCCGTAAGGCATGGTAGGGGAGCGTCGTGTAAGTCTGTGAAGGTGTGCTGTCAGGCATGCTGGAGATATCACGAGTGCGTATGCTGACATAAGTAGCGATAAAGGGCGTGAAAAACGCCCTCGCCGAAAGCCCAAGGTTTCCTACGCAACGCTAATCGACGTAGGGTTAGTCGGCTCCTAAGGCGAGGCCGAAAGGCGTAGTCGATGGGAAACAGGTTAATATTCCTGTACTTTTTATAACTGCGATGGAGGGACGGAGAAGGCTAGGCCAGCAAGGCGATGGTTGTCCTTGTTTAAGGTGGTAGGCAGAAGACTTAGGTAAATCCGGGTCTTTAATGCTGAGAGCTGATGACGAGTCCATTTAGGACGAAGTGGTTGATGCCCTGCTTCCAAGAAAATCTTCTAAGCTTCAGGTTATAAAAAACCGTACCCCAAACCAACACAGGTGGGCAGGATGAGAATTCCAAGGCGCTTGAGAGAACTCGGGTGAAGGAACTAGGCAAAATGACACCGTAACTTCGGGAGAAGGTGTGCCCCTAATGGTGAAGGACTTGCTCCGTAAGCTGTTGGGGGTTGCAGAGACCAGGTGGCTGCGACTGTTTATTAAAAACACAGCACTGTGCAAAATCGAAAGATGACGTATACGGTGTGACGCCTGCCCGGTGCCGGAAGGTTAATTGATGGGGTTAGCGCAAGCGAAGCTCTTGATCGAAGCCCCGGTAAACGGCGGCCGTAACTATAACGGTCCTAAGGTAGCGAAATTCCTTGTCGGGTAAGTTCCGACCTGCACGAATGGCGTAACGATGGCCACACTGTCTCCACCCGAGACTCAGCGAAATTGAAATCGCGGTCAAGATGCCGTGTACCCGCGGCTAGACGGAAAGACCCCGTGAACCTTTACTATAGCTTTACACTGGACTTTGATACTATCTGTGTAGGATAGGTGGGAGGCTTTGAAACAAGGACGCCAGTTCTTGTGGAGCCATCCTTGAAATACCACCCTGATCGTATTGAGGTTCTAACCTCGGCCAGTGAACCCTGGCCAGGGACAGTGTATGGTGGGTAGTTTGACTGGGGCGGTCTCCTCCTAAAGAGTAACGGAGGAGCGCGAAGGTACCCTCAGCACGGTCGGACATCGTGCAATGAGCGCAAGAGTAAAAGGGTGCTTGACTGCGAGACAGACACGTCGAGCAGGTGCGAAAGCAGGTTCTAGTGATCCGGTGGTTCTGTGTGGAAGGGCCATCGCTCAACGGATAAAAGGTACTCCGGGGATAACAGGCTGATACCGCCCAAGAGTTCATATCGACGGCGGTGTTTGGCACCTCGATGTCGGCTCATCACATCCTGGGGCTGAAGTCGGTCCCAAGGGTATGGCTGTTCGCCATTTAAAGTGGTACGCGAGCTGGGTTTAGAACGTCGTGAGACAGTTCGGTCCCTATCTGCCGTGGGCGTTGGAGAATTGAGGGGGGCTGCTCCTAGTACGAGAGGACCGGAGTGGACGAACCGCTGGTGTTCCAGTTGTCATGCCAATGGCACTGCTGGGTAGCTACGTTCGGAAAAGATAACCGCTGAAAGCATCTAAGCGGGAAACTTGCCCCAAGATGAGTTCTCCCTAGACTTTAAGTCTTCTAAAGAGCCGTTCAAGACCAGGACGTTGATAGGCAAGGTGTGGAAGCGCAGTAATGTGTGAAGCTAACTTGTACTAATTACTCGTGAGGCTTAACTATACAACTCAAAAGTGACTTAACTGGCATGTGAGCTTG